>CBDBZN010000028.1:0-142320 GCA_965213575.1 Chitinophagales bacterium
GAATATCTGATATTTATATTGAAACTAAATATCCTTTAGATTTTGGATTATTTAGAAAAATTTTAAATCTTCAATCTTATAATTAACCCATGAACAGACACATTAAAAAAGTAGCAGTATTAGGATCAGGCGTAATGGGTTCAAGGATCGCTTGTCATTTTGCAAATGTTGGAGTAGAGGTGCTTCTATTAGATATTATACCAAGAGAGCTTACTGATGAAGATAAGTCAAAAGGATTTACCCTAGAAAGTAAAGAATATCGAAATAAAATCGTCAATGAAGCTTTACAAAGCACTTATAAATCGAATCCGGCCGCTTTGTATAAAAAATCGTTTGCGAAATATATAACAATCGGCAATTTCGATGATGACATGCCTAAAATCAAAGATGCTGATTGGATCATTGAAGCCGTTATTGAGAGATTAGATATTAAAAAACAAGTGTTTGAAAAGGTAGAGAAGTACCGTACAAAAGGCACACTGATATCGACCAATACTTCCGGTATTCCTATCCATCTAATGCTCGAAGGTAGAAGTGAAGATTTTCAAAAGCACTTCTGTGGAACACACTTTTTTAATCCTCCAAGATATTTACAACTTTTAGAAATCATTCCCACACCTAAAACCGATCAGGAAGTATTAGACTTTCTCATGCATTACGGTGATTTGTATTTAGGTAAAACGACGGTACTTTGTAAAGACACACCGGCTTTTATTGCTAACAGAATTGGGGTCTACTCTATCGCTTCCATTTTTCACTTGATGAAAGAACTGGATCTGACGGTGGATGAGATAGATAAACTAACCGGCCCGATTATCGGCCGGCCAAAATCTGCTACTTTTAGGACTTGCGATGTGGTGGGAATAGATACGTTAGTTAAAGTAACTGATAATTTGTATGAAAGTTGTTCGAACGATGAAGCCCGTGAATTGTTCCAAGTGCCTGCTTACGTTAAAAAGCTAGTAGAAAATAATTGGCTTGGTTCTAAATCCGGACAAGGATTCTATAAAAAAGTAAAAGACGAAAAAGGTAAAAGCGATATTTTAAGTTTGGATGTGGAAGCTTTCGAATACACGCCTACCAAGAAAGTCAGTTTTAAAACTTATGACCATCTAAAAACTTTTGACCACTTAGATAAAAGACTTCAAGAATCTATAAAAGGATCAGATAAAGCAGCTGAGTTTTATCGAAAATTTCAATATGGTTTGTTTGCTTATGTATCTAATAGAATTCCTGAAATAGCCGATGAAATTTATAAAGTAGATGATGCCTTGCGAACAGGTTTTGGTTGGGAAAGAGGCCCTTTTGAGACTTGGGATATTATTGGCGTAGAAGCATCCATCAAAGCTATCAAAGAAAGTGGGCACAAAGTTGCGGCTTGGGTGGAGGAGATGATTGCTGCGGGTAATAAGACCTTCTATATTACAGAAAAAGGAGCTAGAAAATTCTACAATCAAAAGACAAAAACTTATGACCTGGTACCGGGAACAGAAAAAATTATCTATCTGAATAACTACCGAACCCATAAAAATATTATTCACCAAAATGAAGGTGTTACGTTATTCGATTTAGGCGACGGTATCTTAAACCTGGAGTTTCATACCAAAATGAATACGATGGGTAAAGAAGTGTTGGAAGGTATTAATCATGCCATCGATGTAGCTGAAAAAAGTTATCGTGGATTGGTAATTGGTAACGAAGGGCCGAACTTTTCAGCAGGTGCGAACTTAGGCATGGTGTTTATGCTGGCTGTTGAACAAGATTACAAACAACTCGATTTTGCTATTTCTACTTTCCAAAATACCACAATGAGAGCTCGCTACTCATCCATTCCCGTAGTCGTTGCCCCTCACAGCATGACGTTAGGAGGCGGTTGTGAGCTTTCTCTCCATGCTGATAGTGTACAGGCAGCCGCAGAAACTTACATTGGTTTGGTAGAAGTCGGTGTTGGTGTGATTCCGGGCGGAGGCGGTACTAAAGAATTTGCATTAAGAGCTTCTGATGAATATCATAGTAATGGTGATCCTGAATTGCCAACTTTGCAAGAGCGGCTGTTGACCATTGCCATGGCTAAAGTATCTACCTCAGCACATGAAGCGTACGATTTAGGAATTTTAAGAGAAGGGATTGACAATATCAGTATTAATAAAAACCGATTGATCACTGATGCTAAAAATAGAGCCTTAGAATTGGCCGATGCAGGATATACTCAACCAATTCCAAGGACTGATATTAAAGTGCTGGGTAGAGCCGGAATGGGATTATTCTACACCGGAGCAAGTTCTATGAAACGAGCCGGATATATCTCTGCACATGATGAACTCATTTCTAAAAAGTTAGCTTATGTCATTTGTGGTGGCGACTTAACCCAGCCGCAAGAAGTTTCTGAACAATATTTATTAGATTTAGAAAAAGAAGCTTTCTTAAGTCTCCTAGGTGAAAAGAAAACATTAGAACGAATCGAGCATATGTTGACGAAAGGGAAACCGTTGAGAAATTAAACTCCCCTCTTGAGAGGAGAGTAATGAACTCTATTTAAAACAGTTAAATTAAAACTACCTATTATGAAAAAAATACTAATAACCCTAACAACGCTTTTAATGAGCTTAACTTATGCTCAAAACAACGTAGTCTACCTAAATGAGGAACAACCCATTACCTCGATTGATCAACTATGCCAATGTGATGCGTCACAAATTGAAGAAGCAACAATTGTAGTAGATGCACCTCATAAAAATTTATCAACCACGAAGGTGACAGGTAATTCACTTGAAGCCTTAAATATACCGACTAAAATGTCTCATGGGATTCGGATTTATTTCAAAGACATCAAAGTCAACGATGAAGTAAAAAAAGAGGATCGCTTTAAAATAATGGGGTTGACATCTGTTGTATTTGCAGTAGGACAATCCAATATTACACCGATCGTGAGTCAACCAACACCAACCAATAAATAAACAAGTACACATAAATTACTTGGCTTTTGACTAAAAATATAAACCCATGCAAGAAGCATATATAGTAGCAGGATATCGAACAGCAGTTGGTAAAGCCAATAAAGGCGGGTTTCGATTTATGAGGCCTGATGATTTAGCTGCACAAAACATCAAGTACTTACTAGATAAAGTTCCCCAACTCGATCCTAAAAGAGTCGACGACTTAATTGTAGGAAATGCTGTACCCGAAGCAGAACAAGGTATGCAGATGGGTAAGATGATCGCCTTGTTAGCTTTACCGGTTGAAACTGCCGGTATGACCGTCAATCGATATTGTGCATCCGGACTGGAAACGATTGCTATTGCTACAGCAAAAATACGTATGGGTATGGATGATTGTATCATAGCCGGGGGTACGGAATCCATGTCCATGGTGCCTGTAATGGGTTATAAAACAGCGTTAAATTATAAGATAGCAGCCAATCACCCTGATTATTATTCTAGCATGGGACTTACCGCAGAATCAGTGGCGGAAGAGTATAATGTATCTAGAGAAGATCAAGACGAATTTGCTTATTACTCACATAATAAAGCTTTAGATGCCATCAAAGAAGGAAGATTTAAAGATGAAATAGTGCCTATTACTGTAGAAGAAATAAAAGTAGTGAATGAGAAAAAAGAAAAGTCTGAATATGTAGTAGATACTGATGAAGGCCCGCGTGCAGGCACTTCCATAGAAGCCTTAGCTAAGTTACGTCCGGTATTTGCTGCAGGTGGCAGCGTAACAGCAGGTAATTCTTCTCAAACATCAGATGGAGCTGCTTTTGTTATTGTCATGTCTGAAAAAATGGTAAAAGAATTAAATATCGAGCCTATTGCCAGATTGGTATCTTTTGCAGTCGCAGGTGTCCACCCTCGTATCATGGGCGTTGGGCCGATTGAAGCCATTCCTAAAGCTTTAAAACAGGCTAATTTAACTTTAAATGACATTGACTTAATCGAACTCAATGAAGCTTTTGCATCCCAATCTTTAGCTATTATTCGTGAATTAGATTTAAACACTGAAAAACTCAATGTAAACGGTGGTGCAATAGCTCTTGGTCATGCTTTAGGTTCTACCGGCACGCGTTTATCGGTTCAGATTATCAATGAATTGAGAAGAAGAAATGGCAAATATGGAATGGTTTCTGCTTGTGTGGGGGGCGGACAAGGAATTGCCGGAGTAATTGAGTTGTTGAATTAATTTAATATTCGCTTTAACAGATTCTACATACTCACTTTTTAATATGTTTCAAAGCTGCCAAATCTTCTTCATGATCTATATCAGATAAAGTGGGCAGTAGTTGATAAGTGAGCTGTAAGTTTTCGATGTCTTTAAGTGTGTCAGCGCAAACACTTTCTGTACTCCATTGCTTAGCATGAAAAAATTCTCGATATAATTTTTTCATGCCTAATAGATAATATCCGCCATCTTCAGCCGGGCCAATTACCACATCATTTTGAGTAAGTAATTTGAAACCATTCTCAACAATTTCACTTGTTAATTCAGCACAGTCACTGCCGATGATCATCGCTTGTTCATACCCTTGTAATAAAACGGTTTCAAAAGCATGCTCCATCTTAACACCTAGCTCTCCTTCTTTTTGAACATATTTCATGAAATCATCCGATGACCAGTTGTCATCTTCCGCAATTGTTTGGCTGTAAAATAAAAAGCAATCAGCTTCCGTTTTTTGAGCAACGGAGCGTGTATGATCTAATAACTGACAATAGACTTCAAGAGCTTTGTCATCCCCAATAGTTTTGGCCAAGCGAGTCTTCACTTTGCCCTTCTCAGGATTTTTAACAAAAATAATTAACGCCCTTTTTCCCATTAATAATTAATTGTTATCGAATAAATCTTAAATCCAAAATCGTCAATCGTAAATTACTTGGCCACCTCTCCCCCACAACTAGATCCTGCACCTGCAGTACAGCCAAAGCAATGCTGTCCTAAAATGACTTCTCTGTTTTGCAATGCATCAATATCAAAATCTTTAATATGCTTTGAGCCTCGAGTATTTACTTTTAAATCTAACATCTGGTTAAAATCACAATCATAAATATAGCCATCCCAACCAATTGATAAAGTATTTCTGCACATTACATTTTTGGCAGCTTCAGGATTGTATGCATTAACCAATTTCTCCATATATTCTTCATAATTGCCGGTTTGGATGAGGTACTCTAAAAAACGGCTAATGGGTAAATTAGTGATAGCATATAGATTGTTAAATTCTATATTAAAATCTTTTTGCAATTTTTGTTTAAACTGTCGCTCCAGCGTTTTTTGACTACCCGGCAAAAATGCACCGGATGGATTGTACACTAAGTTTAAAGGTAATCCACTTCCCTCTTTCCCATAACCCACTTCATTAAGCATCTGCAATGCCTTGATAGACTTATCAAAAACGCCATCTCCACGCTGGCTATCAGTTTTTTTTGAGGTATAATGCGGCATGGAAGATACTACCTCTACCTTATGTTTTTTATAAAATTCAGGTAAATCATTATACTTTGGATTAGCTAAAATGATGGTAAGATTACAACGGACAATAAACTGTTTATTTAATTTACTTGCCTCCTCTACAAACCACCTGAAGTTAGGATTCATTTCAGGTGCACCGCCGGTCATGTCAATTGTTTTAATGCCATCATGCTTGGCTAACACATCCAGGCATTGTTGCATCGTTTCTTTAGTCATGATCTCCTTACGGTCAGGGCCAGCATCTACATGACAATGTGAACAAACCTGATTGCACATTTTACCCAAGTTCATTTGAAAAATATCTATCGACGTTGGCTTTAGAGGAAATAAATCGATTTCTTTTAGTTTATCTTGAAATCGAGGTAACTCTTTTTGGATTATTTCATTTCCATTAAGAACTTTTAATTGATAAGCGGTGTCAGATAAATTATTTTTTCTGGATTGGAGAGATTTAATTCTTTTCTTCTTTTCTGCTGTTGACATCAAAAATTTTTACTTAAACTAAATTTGGTAAGATTACATGGATAGGTCTTTCACTTTATTCATCATTTGCACACCATGCACCAATGAAGCTCCACCTCTGATCGCAGCAGCTACATGAACCGCTTCCATCATCTCTTCCTCTGAACAACCTTTCTCAAGGGTATCGTTAGAATAAGCATCAATACAATATGGGCATTGGACAGCATGTGAAACGGCCAATGCTATTAAAGATTTCTCTCTTGCTGTAAGCGCCCCTTCTTCAAACACACTACCATAGTAATCAAAGAATTTTTTTCCTAGTTCCGGCTGGAACTCAGTGATATTACCAAATTTTTTTAAATCTTCAGCGTTGTAATATGTTTTATTCATCATTCTTAATTTTGTACGCAATATTAACTATAAACCACCAATAATCGTTCAAACTCGAATGATATACGTTTTTTTTCATCAGAAAGTTTTGTGATAAGTGACTTTAGTTTTATATTTGCCTCCCTTCTAAAATTTTTAAGAAGTGGTTAAAAAGATTAATTCAAATAAATATTTATGGCTAATCATAAATCAGCAGAAAAAAGAGTAAGACAAATAACTAAGCGTAGACTACATAATAGATACTACAAGAAAACTACACGTAACACTATTCAGCAACTTACTGACGCTGATAAAAAAGAAGCACAAGAATTATTACCTAAAGCAATAGGTATGATTGATAAGCTTGCCAAAAAGAATTTAATTCATCAAAATAAGGCGGCTCATTTAAAATCTCAATTAACAAAGTTAGTTGCTAGTAAAGAATAATTTTTATTTAAAAATTCTATAAGCCGATTTATAATAGAGTCGGCTTTTTTTATGCCTCTATGAATGACTAAAATGTAATTCAACTATTGAAAACTGCAAATCCACACTTAAGTATCAAAAATTGGTCAAAAGATGATCGTCCCAGAGAAAAGCTGGAAAATTTAGGTGCCCGCTCTCTAAGTAACGCAGAACTTATAGCTATACTGATAGGCTCAGGCACTAAAACCCAATCAGCGGTAGATGTTTCTAAGAATATTATGCAAAATTGTCAAAATCACTTGAATAATCTGGGAGTGATGAATATAGCAGACTTAGTTAAATTTAATGGTATCGGGAAGGCTAAAGCAATAACCATCATTGCTGCAATGGAGTTGGGCAAAAGAAAACAAACAGAAAAAGTTAAGAAAATTATCAAAGTAAAAAGTAGTAATGATGCTTACAATTATATCACGTCAACATTATCTGACCTGCCACATGAAGAATTGTGGGTTTTATTCCTGAACAGGGCAAATCACGTTATTTCGAAAGAACGGATTAGCCAAGGCGGAGTAACCGGCACAGTAGCAGATGTAAAAATTATAATTAAACACGCTACTGAAAAGCTGGCTAGTGGCATCATCCTGGCACATAATCACCCTTCTGGTAATTTAATAGCAAGCCAAGCCGATAAAAATCTCACCTCACAAGTTAAAGCTGCTTGTCAACTTTTTGATATAAAATTATTAGACCACTTGATCGTTGGCAAGAAAGCATATTATAGTTTTACAGATGAAGGGCAATTAGCTTAAATCAAGATTTTATCTTCACAACTAGATTTTTTTGTATTAACTTTTATAGTGGCAATGAATTATTTTCGTTAACTTAATGTTTATAAAACAAGCTATACTTAAATATTTATTTGAAATCAATATAATTATATCAACATGAAAAAGATATTCATTTTTACTTTCGCAATTTCTTTGTGTTTATTCCTAAATTCTTGTAAAAAAGACATTGAAGGCTGCATGGATAGTGCTGCGAAAAACTTTAATGCGGAAGCTACTACAGATGATGGGAGTTGTGAATATGCTGTACAAGGCTGTACTGATCCGGAAGCTCAAAATTATAATGCAAATGCCGAAGTAGAAGATAACTCTTGTACTTATTTAGCTTCTACTGAAACGCAAAAAACGAACAGTAATTATTGAAGATTTTACCGGCGTACAATGTATTTGGTGCCCATGTGGCCATGTAAAGACTGAAGAATATACTGCTACAAATCCTAATACTATAGTAATTGCCACTCAGACATCTAGTAATTATGGAATTCCTTATAATGGGCAGGAGGATTTGAGAACACCTTGGGCCGCTGCTTTACAGTCAAATGCTTCTGTAGCAGGATTTCCTGCAGGTACTATTAATAGAAGAAAAGTTTCAGGAGCTCAACAACCGGGAGGTATGGCTATCACTCTAAGTGGTGGGCCATGGGAAGCTGCGGCAGACCAAGTTAAACTTGAGGATGCAGAAGTTAATCTTGGAATTTCAACTTCTTTTGATGAATCTACTCTTGAAGTAACGATTATTGTTGAAACTTATTATACGTCAGATGTAGATGAGGATTTAAGCATGCAAGTGGCAGTTTTAGAAACTGATCTCAATGTATATCAATCTTCATTTAGGATTACTGATAGATGCTCCGGCTCAGGTGGATTTACAGATATTAATTACATACAGGAGCATGTATTAAGAGATTATATTACCGGACAATGGGGTGAAGAAATTACTACTTCAACTACTGCCGGCACTCGCACAAAAGCTGAATTTACTTATACAATTGATAGTGATTGGGATGAAGACAATATTGAAATTGTAGCTTTCGTAAACAAAAGTGTAGGCTCGTTAAAAGGCAGAGGCGAGATATTGAATGCTGCAAAAGTTAATTTAAAATAATATGCATAAATTTTTAATATCCGGTTTAGCACTTTTTATCTCATTTACATTATTTACAGTTACCTCTTTTGCCCAAACTGTAAGCTACGTAGATGACACTCTCCATATAACTGCACATGTAGGAGAAGATGATGTAGCTCATGGAGATATAATCAATACTACTACCTCCAGTACTGAGTTGAGGTGGAGGAGAGTAGTAGAGAATGTTACATCGGGTGGAAGTGCTATTTGTGACGTCAATCTATGTTATGGGCAATCCGTTAGTATGGCTGATTTCTCTCTTTCACTTGGTGATACCGGAACTATGGATGTGCACTTCTACGTTGAAGAATATAGTCTTGATACGAATGAGGTACATGTAATTGTTTTTGATCCGGATGATAGTTTAAATACTGTAAAAAGAGGTGTTTTTTATGCTACTATTTCTCCTATTACGGCTACCCGGCCTGAATTAGTAACTATTCCTATTGCTCAAGATACCGGTAGCACATCAGCATGGGTTACTAATTTTAGTACTGATACCATGAATTTAGAATGGTCGGTAATTGATGTAGAAGATAACTTAGCCGATATCGAGTTTTGTATGGATGATGAGTGTATGGGTATTACATCCGCTACTTCCGGTACTTTCTCCATCTTACCAAACGACAGTATGCAAGCTATTGCAAAATTTGATTACACCGGTCAAAATGGAGCTACCGGAATTAGTTCTGTAAGAATTAGTTTTCAAGATCCTAATGATGCAGAAAACATTAATACAGCCGACAAATCTTTTATAGCTAATTTTACTAAATCAACTGCTGTTGAAACAATTGACAATTATTTTATTGAAGTTTATCCAAATCCTATCAATAACTTTTTATATTTAAAAGATCCTAAACAAGTCATTCAAAAAGTTGAAGTTTATAACATAGTAGGTAAAAAAGTTCTTACCGAAAATAATATTAATGGTAAAGTAGACCTAACATCGTTACCGGCCAATAGCGCCTATATTATTAACCTCTACGATGCTAACAATCAATTACTTTACAAGACGGTTTTTCATAAGTTTTAGTTTGTTTTATAGTTTGTTAAGGCCCCATATTATTAAGTTAATATGGGGTTTTTTGTTATTAAGTTGAAATGAGAAATATCTAATTGATAGTTTAGAATTGAGAATTATTAATTATAGTTTGTTTAAATATTTTCGCTATCAATATTGAGGGACATTCGTAAATACCAAAATCATTGGCTTGATTGGTATTTCAGGAAATTATAATGTAAAAATCACTTCGATTTTACTATAATTTCTTAAATATCGAGGTAATTTATCATTATTAGTTTTATTTACTTTTCCTTGAAAAAAAGTAACAAAAAAATTCCCTGCCTTGCCGGCAGGCAGGAAGGCTTATTTTCTCGCAAACAATCTCAGACCCGCCTGCCAAAATGTAACGGTGGGCAGGAATGCTACCCAAAACAGCAGAAACTCGCCACCTATTGGTGGCTTCATACATCTGATGTTTCTCTCCCTCTCAATTTCGAGATTGTAGTAGCTTGAAAAAAGGCCGTTCCCTAAACTCAGAAATTTCTGAGTTTAAAACTGCTCTACTTGCGAATGTGCCTATTTTATAACAAACTAATTGTTGAGATCCTTCTCTTGGTTTCACTCCGATTCGGGATGAAAATGAGTTAAAATCGTCAATCCCAAATCCTAACTCTAAAATTATTTTGAGTATTCTGCTATTTTTTCTTCCAACTCATACTCATCGCCATTTACATATCCATTATGACGATATACAATCTCCCCTTCTTTATTAAGTAAAATTGTATAAGGAATAGATTGAAAACTAAGTGCTCTCTGTAAGTCTTGATTTTGATCAAGCAAAACAGTGTAATCCCACGCTTGTCCATCTACATATGTTTTAACTTTAGCAGCATTTCTTGTATCATCAATAGAGACTGCTACAATTTCTACATCATATTGATCTTTCCAATCACCATATAGCTCGGCAATATTATTTAATTCCTTTTTACAAGGTGTGCACCAAGTAGCCCAAAAATTTAATACGGTAACTTGTCCTTTTTTTGCATAATCTGCAATATTGACTGTCTCGCCGTCACCAGTTTTCACATTTACATCAGGCAAAGTATTTTTTTGAGCGTAGCTAGTAAAAAAACTAAAAATCGTAAATAACAAAACTGCTTTTTTAATAATTAATATCTTTTTCATATTGATTGCTTTTTTAACATTTAATTCAAATAACATGCCATCAATACTCACAAACTATTGTTTTTGTAATTATACCGACAATGTTTTTTTTCTTAATATTAAATATATACATTATTTTCGGTTCTTTTAAGGAATAACCAGCCTAGGAATGAAAAGTTTAACTAAGCAGTGTTAAGCTAAAAAAGCTAATTTATGCATATATTTATTTGGAAATATATTAAAAACACTACATTATATTGTATACTATTATATACATCTCTTAACTCTTTCGCTCAAGATCAAGACAAAGGTTATATCACCGGCACTTTAATGTTAAATGCAAACTTCTATCAGCGTGATACTATAAGAGGAACGCTAGGGCCGGTATATGATAATTATCTGTCAGGAGCAGATGCTTGGTTAAATGTCAACTATAATCGAGGAGATTTCAGGGCGGGAATTAGAATAGATGCTTATCAAAATTCTATTTTATTTAATCCCACGGGGTCTTACAGTGGGCAAGGGCTAGCTATTTTTTATGTTGAGAAACAAATTAGTAAATTGAATTTAACTGGAGGTTATTTTTATGATCAGTTTGGCAGCGGTATTACTTTCAGGGCTTACGAAGCGCGAGGTATTGGAATTGATAATGCTATCATGGGCATTCGGCTTAAATATGAATTAAATAATAATTGGATGATTAAAGCTTTTACAGGAAGACAAAAATTCAGATTTGATTTATTCGAACCGATTATAAAAGGTGCTGCTATAGACGGATTTGTTAAAGTGAATGAAGACATACAACTTTTACCCGGCGTTTCTATAGTTAATCGAACCCTTGACAATAGTACGCTTAATAATATAGTGAGCGAAATCAATTCTTATGATGTAGAAGATCGATTTATTCCTACTTATAACGTCTATACTTATTCTGCTTATAACAATTTATTATATAAAAATATCAGCTGGTATTTAGAATATGCGCGTAAATCTTCTGATGCTGTGAGAGATATCAACAATACCGGGCAATTATTTAAGACCCCGGGATCCGTTTTATATACTACACTATCATATTCTAAAAAAGGATTTGGAACCACTCTACAATATCGCAGAATTGATCAATTTGATTTTAGAACCTCTCCGAATGAAACCTTGCTCAACGGCATCATTAATTATCTCCCGACTTTTTCCAGGCAAAATACTTACAGGTTAATTTCAAGGTACAATGCTATTCCACAATTTGAAGGAGAAAATGCATTTCAAGGCGATGTAATTTTTACACCTCAAAAGGGATATACTTTTAATATAAGTTATGCAAATATTCAAAAGCCGGATGGTGAGTTGCTTTATCAAGAAAGCTATATGGATGCTAAATTGAGGCCCGGTAAAAAGTTAACTACCATCATTGGTATTCAACATACCTTATTTAATAAATTGGTATATCAAGGAAAGGGAGATATCGTAGAAACGATCACCCCTTTCTCTGAATTTAGTTATAAACTAACTACTCGTAAATCGATAAGAATGGAACTACAATATCAGTATAGTAGAAAATATCTATCTGAAGATTTTGGAGATTGGGTATATGGTTTAGTAGAATTCAATGTAGCACCGAAATATTCTTTTGCTGTATCAGATATGTTTAACATAGATCCTTGGCGTGATGAGTGGGCTAAAGATTGGGAAAAAATGACTTCGGCTGAAAAAGATGCACTAAAAGATACTTATAGACTCCATTTCCCTACTATTTCTGCTTCATTCACTCAAAAAGCTACAAAATTCACCATCAGCTATGCTAAACAAGTAGAAGGAGTCGTTTGTACAGGAGGAATATGTCGTTTTCAGCCTGCCTTTAGTGGTGTGATGGCATCTTTACTAACAAGTTTTTAATCATTTACATGAAATACTTTTTATCATTTACTATAATTATTTCGTTAATTTTTACTGGTTGCAAAGAAGTTCCTCCTCCGGTAGACTTAGCTACTCCTGCAGGTGAGTTTACTACTTTTACAGAAACCCCTGAAGCTCCTCAAGCTAAAGTAGTGTTGATTGAAGAATTTTCGGGAGTGGAATGTACTAATTGTCCCAAAGGTCATGTTGCCTTAGAAAATATTATTGATATATATGGTAATGATGTGGCTGTTGTATCGCTGCATGCAGCTTCATGTCCATTAACTAATCCTATTCCACCGGGAGAAGATTTAAGAACTAATGTAGCAGAAGATATTGTCAACCTGGTTGGTGATTGTGGTGGTATTCCCGCTGCTATGTTTGACAGAAGAATGTTCCCGCCGGAACAGGATGAAATACTAAGTGTACCTACCAATACTTGGCAAGATTATGTAGATCAATCTTTACAAGTAAGCTCTCCGGTAAATCTTTATTTACAGAAAGATTACGATGAAGCTACTAATACATTAGCTGTAGACATTGAAATTCACTATGTAAAAGATATGCCTATAAGCAATAGTTTGACCATTTACCTGACAGAAAGTAAGATTATTACTCCTCAAGACTCCTTATCAGTTAGGGTAAATGAATACGAACAAAATCACATTCTCAGAACAGCTTTAACGCCAAATACCGGGCAACTCATCCCCACTGAAAAAGAAGCTGGAAGAGTATTAATTGGGAAATATTCTACTACGTTACAACCAAACTGGAATCCTGATAATATGGAAGTTATTGCTTTTGTACATACCGTGGAAGATAGCCTTACTGTTTTACAGGCTGCCCATAATAAGGTAAAAGAATAAATTCCTTTAATTTGTCACGTGTGAGGTATTTTACATTTACTGTTTTTTTTCTACTTCTTGCCA
Organism: Chitinophagales bacterium; assembly: GCA_965213575.1. Taxonomy (GTDB): domain Bacteria; phylum Bacteroidota; class Bacteroidia; order Chitinophagales; family JAUHXS01; genus JAUHXS01. The sequence continues at coordinate 13,678 of CBDBZN010000028.1, forward strand.
ATATCTTTTCTTTTGCCACCAAAATAGAAGCCGATTCTATTTACCAACATGCATTAACTTTTCAAAACCAAGGCAAACTAGACCTGGCAAAAACTTATTATTCACAAGCCCTTGATCATTATAGTACAATTAAACAAGATCCGGAAATATTCAAAACTATCAGCCACATATACAATAATCTTGGCAACATTCATTACGACAAAAGCCAGCTTGATACTGCAAAAATTTATCACAGAAAAGCTTTAAGCATCCGTAATAATATTAAAGATTCACTAGGAATTGCTGACTCTTACAATAATCTGGGTACTGCAAATATATCGTTGGGCTACTACGACTCTGCTATATACTATCTTTTATCAGCAAAAGAAAGATATATACAATTGAACCACACCCAAAGATTAGGTATGGTATACAACAACATTGGTTATACATATCATCTACAAGGTAATTATGCAGCAGCATTACCACCTCTATATAAAGCACTTGAAGTGCGAGAAAAAATTGGCGATAATAATGGGATTGGAGATGTATATAACAATATTGGAAAAGTTCATAGTGAAGAACGAACATATGATGAAGCAATTGATAGCTATAAAAAGGCATTAGAATATTATCAAATAAATGATTATCAAGCAGGCATTGCTAATGTCTATACTAATATTGGTAATGTTTATTTCCAAAACTCCGAACAAAAAGAGGCTTTAACATATTTTAATAAATCATTAATTATTAATAAAAGACTCAGGCGTTTACCATATACTGCGATGTGCAAGAATAACATTGGATTAATTTACTACAATCAGAATAATTTTCAACAAGCGTTGGAGCACCATTTATCTGCATTGGTTATAAGAAAGCAAATTGCTGATCAGGCTGGCATTGCGCAATCTTACACAAATCTTGGCCATACTGCAATTGCACTAAGACGGTATAATGAAGCTAATGAATATTTACAAGAAGCACTTAATATATCTAAAGAAATCAATAGTAAAAAAAATATTCAATATAGCTACCTTTTTTTATCCCAACTTGAAAGTGCCCAGCAAAACTATAAAGCAGCTTATGATGCTCATATCCAATATACAAATTATAAAGACACCCTTTTAAACGAAGAAAATATACAAAAAGCTACCCAAGCTAAGATGAACTATGAATTTGATAAGCAAAAAGCTTTGATGATGGTAGAGAGAGCCAAACGAGAAACTATTTATCAATCTAAAGTCAGGCGGCGACAAATAATCATTTACTTCAGTATAGGAATTTTAATATTGAGCATTGCATTCTTAATATGGACATACAAGCAATTTATTGAAAAGAAAAAAATCAATAATCAATTAGACCTAAAGAATAGAGAAATTACTGATAGTATCAATTATACACTACGCATTCAAAGAGCACTTATGAAAAAACAGGAAGAAATTTATGCAAAAGTCCCTGATAGTTTCATCTACTACCTACCTAAAGACATTGTGAGTGGAGATTTCTATTTTTTCAACGAAAAAATTAACAGCTTCTATATAGCCGCAGCAGATTGTACCGGCCACGGCATACCGGGTGCTTTTATGAGTGTATTAAGTCTTGAAAAGCTAAATGATGCTTTGAATGTTTATGATCTACCGGGTGATATATTAATGTATGTAAATAAGGCGATAAAAAAATCTCTTCGTCAAAGCAATGATATAGACACTACTCGTGACGGTATGGACATTGCTTTATGTAAACTTAACAGTCAATCGGGAGTTTTAGAATACTCAGGAGCTAATCGTCCGTTATGGATTATAAGAAAATATAGTAATGATATAGAAGAAATTAAAGCTACTAAAAAAGGAATTGCAGGCCATACAGAGATTGACCAATTTTTCGAAACTCATATAATTCAATTAAATCCCGGTGATACTTTTTATATATCTTCTGATGGATATGCCGACCAGTTTGGAGGAGAGAAGGGTAAAAAGCTAATGACAAAAAATTTCAAGCAATATCTATTGAGCATCCAAAATGAGTCAATGCAACAACAAAAAATACTTATTGAAAAATTTTACATTGACTGGAAACAGGGATATGAACAGATTGATGATGTATTAGTCATAGGGATAAGATATTAAGCTGGCATTAAACCTTTATTTTTTATCCCCTTTAAAACTAAATTCCACTAATTTGTTTATTAGCTTTGCAGAAGCTATTTATATCATACAAAATACTGCTAATGAATAGAGATAACAAGGTTTTTGAGTTAATCGTCCAAGAGTTAAAAAGGCAAGAAGAAGGAATAGAATTAATTGCTTCTGAAAACTTCACCAGTCAACAAGTAATGGACGCTATGGGAAGTTGCTTAACTAATAAATATGCAGAAGGATATCCCGGTAGAAGATATTATGGTGGCTGTGAAATAGTCGATCAAGTAGAACAGCTTGCTATTGACAGAGTGAAAGAACTATTTGGTGCGGAGTATGCCAACGTGCAACCTCACTCCGGCGCTCAAGCAAATGCTGCAGTCATGTTAGCTGTGTTAAAACCGGGAGATAAGATTTTAGGAATGGACCTGTCAGAAGGCGGCCATTTGACCCATGGCTCTACGGTTAACTATTCCGGAAAACTTTACAATCCTTCATTTTATGGCGTTGACTTAGAAACCGGAAGAGTAGATTATGATAAGCTGGAAGAAATTGCAGAGAGAGAACAACCTAAAATGATCATTTGCGGTGCTTCTGCTTATTCCAGAGATTGGGATTATAAAAGGCTGAGAGAGGTGGCAGATAAAGTTGGAGCGTTACTATTGGCTGATATTTCTCATCCGGCAGGACTCATTGCTACAGGTTTATTAAGTGACCCGTTACCTCATTGCCATATTGCTACGTCTACTACGCATAAAACTTTAAGAGGCCCTAGAGGTGGCATTATCTTGATGGGAAAAGATTTTGAAAACCCATGGGGATTAAAAAATCCTAAAGGAGAAACTAAAATGATGTCAGCATTGCTTGACAGTGGTATTTTTCCGGGCACACAGGGTGGCCCGCTGGAACATGTGATTGCTGCGAAAGCAGTTGCGTTTGGTGAGGCTTTAACTGATGAATATAAACAGTATTGCAAGCAAGTGGTAAAAAATGCTCAGGCTATGGCTAAATTTTTTGTAGAAAAAGATTATAAATTGATATCAGGTGGTACGGATAATCATTTGATGTTGATTGACTTGAGAAATAAAAACATTTCCGGTCAAAAAGCGGAGAACACACTCGTAAAAGCAGATATCACTGTTAATAAAAATATGGTTCCCAATGACGATAAATCACCATTTGTAACTTCCGGCATTAGAGTGGGTGTGCCTGCTGTGACCACCAGAGGCATGAAAGAAAAAGATATGGAACAGATCGTTGACTGGATAGATCAAATTATTACTGATCCTGAGAACGAATCAAAAATTACTTCCGTGAAAGAAGAAATCAATCAGCATGTAAAATCATTCCCTTTATACGATAAATTATAAGACAATAATAAGGAAATAAAGTATAAAATATGTCCTTTTGAGGCTCTTGAAGGATCGGCATATTTTCTCAATAATATTAATGCTTAAATAAGATGATAAACTTAACCTCAACCGATTCATTTGCTTCCCGACATATCGGCATTAACTCGCCTGATAGAGAGGCGATGCTGAAAGAAACTAACGCTGATTCTTTAGACAGTTTAGTTAATGAAACCATTCCCAATCAAATACGATTGAAGAACGAATTAAACATTCCTGAAGGCATAAGCGAATATCAATACTTAAGACAATTAAAAGAAACAGCGTCTAAAAACAAAGTATTCAAATCATATATTGGCATGGGTTATAATGACTGCATCACGCCAAGTGTAATTTTGAGAAATATCTTTCAAAATCCGGGTTGGTATACACAATATACGCCTTATCAAGCAGAGATTGCCCAAGGAAGACTAGAGGCTTTATTAAATTTCCAAACAATGGTTGCGGACCTGACCGGATTAGAAATTGCAAACGCTTCTTTGTTAGACGAAGGCACTGCTGCTGCAGAAGCTATGACAATGTTGTTCAGTTATAAGAATAAAAGAGACATTACTGCTCCTAAATTTTTTGTATCTGATCAATGCCTACCTCAAACGATTGATATTCTAAAAACACGTTCTGAACCTTTAGGAATAGAATTAGTTATTGGAGATTATAAAACAGCTTCGTTAGACGAAACTTATTTTGCTATCATCGTACAATACCCTGAAACTGATGGAAATGTTAATAACTATGCTTCTTTCATCGCTGATGCTAAAAATAAGGGTGCGTATATAATTATGGCTGCGGACCTCATGAGCTTAGCTTTATTAGAAAGTCCGGGCAAGTTGGGAGCTGACGTGGCAGTAGGTAATACGCAGCGATTTGGCGTGCCGATGGGATATGGTGGCCCTCATGCAGCTTATTTTGCCACCAAAGACGAGTTTAAAAGACTTATTCCCGGAAGGATTATAGGCATTTCTATTGATGCAGATGGAAATGATGCCCTACGAATGGCGCTCCAAACTCGTGAACAACATATTAAAAGAGAGAAAGCCACTTCAAATATCTGCACTGCTCAAGCATTATTAGCTATTATGGCAGGTATGTATGCAGTTTATCACGGATCAAAAGGTATCAAAAACATTGCTACTCGAATTCATTTACTTACTAAAAAATTAGCGAATGGATTAGCTGAATTAGACATTTCACAAGAAAATGAACACTTTTTTGATACGATAAAGTTTAAAGTCAACGACATTGCAGCACTTAAAAAACAGGCAGAATCAAATGCGCTGAATTTCAGATATACTGAAGATTTTGTTAGCATATCTATCAGTGAAAAAACTTTACCGGAGGATGTTCAAACTATTTTAGATGTTGTCGCAAAAGCAGTTAATAAATCAACCTTTACAATAGATTTTAAGGAAGAAGTAGCTGTAGATTATCCTTCCGGCATTGCCAGAACGAACGATTATCTTACGCATAAGGTATTTAATAAATACCACTCTGAAACAGATATGATGCGTTATATTAAGTCTTTAGAAAACAAAGACCTTTCGTTAACCCATTCTATGATCTCTTTGGGTTCTTGTACGATGAAATTAAATGCTGCCACTCAATTGATCCCGGTGAGCTGGCCCGAGTTCTCTGACATTCACCCTTTTGCACCAATTGAGCAGACAAAAGGTTATCAGCAAGTTTTTAAAGAACTGGAACAATATTTATCGGTGATTACCGGCTTTGATGCAACATCCCTACAACCAAATTCCGGTGCTCAAGGTGAATACGCCGGCTTAATGGTTATCAAAGCGTATCATGAAGACAATGGCAATCATCACCGAAATATCGTACTGATCCCGGCGTCTGCACACGGTACAAATCCTGCTAGTGCGATTATGGCAGGTATGAAAGTAGTCATTATTAAAAGTGATAATGATGGCAAAATTGATATAGCAGACTTAAAATCAAAGGCAGAAGAGCACAGCAAAAATTTATCTTCATTAATGGTAACTTACCCGTCTACTCATGGTGTTTTCGAAGATTCGATTAAAGAAGTATGTGAAGTCATTCATAAACATGGCGGACAAGTATATATGGATGGTGCCAATATGAACGCACAAGTTGGATTGACTAGTCCGGGGAATATCGGTGCTGATGTTTGTCATCTTAACTTGCATAAAACATTCAGTATCCCTCATGGAGGGGGTGGCCCCGGTATTGGATCTATTTCTGTGGCAAAGCAATTAACACCTTTCTTACCGAGCAATCCAGTTATTAAAACCGGTGGAGAAAAAGCAATCAATGCAATTTCTGCTGCTCCCTGGGGGAGTGCCAACATCCTTTTAATCCCTTATGCCTACATCAAAATGTTAGGTAAAGAAGGAATTAAAGCTGCTACTCAAAATGCTATTTTAGGCGCTAATTATCTTAAAACAAAACTCGAAAAACATTATCCTATTTTATATGTTGGAGAAAAAGGCCGAGTAGCTCATGAATTTATCATTGATTTCAGAAAATTTAAACATTCTATTGGCATAGAAGTAGAAGATGTGGCAAAAAGATTGATTGATTATGGTTTTCATGCTCCTACTGTATCATTTCCGGTGCCGGGTACCATGATGATTGAGCCTACAGAAAGTGAGTCAAAAGATGAGTTAGATCGTTTTGTAGAAACAATGATCAGTATTCGAGAAGAAATTCGCTCAGTAGAAGATGGTACAGCCGATGAAAAAGATAATGTTTTAAAAAATGCTCCGCATACCGCTACTGCTGTTGTTGCGGATGACTGGCAGCATGCTTATTCACGAGAAAAAGCGGCGTATCCACTTCCATTTGTTAGAGAACGAAAATTTTGGCCGTCTGTAAGAAGAATCAACAATACGTATGGCGACAGGAATTTGATCTGCACTTGTCCTCCGACTGAAGCTTATGCAGAAGAGGAAAGTGTGGTGGCTTAGAGGTGATTTCCTTTGGAATTAAAATATATTTTTAATTCGGCACATTCGCAAGTAGACAGTCTTTTAAAATCCTAAATCTCTGGGTGGGAAACGGCCTTTTTTTCAAGAAAAAAGTATATAAATAAATATTGCTAAAAACTACCTCGATATTTAAGAAATTATATCAAAATCGAGTTAATTTTTATTGCCAAATTTTCTTTAATCCAATCAAGCCAATAGTTTTGGCACTTATGAATCTGCCTAATTCTTCCTCTTAAAATCACCCCTTTTCCAGGCTTCAAAGAATTGTCCCCAGGCAATGGGGTTGAAGATATTCATTGGTGGCAGCTGGCCGGCATAATAAAATTTAGCTGCTTGTTGACGTATATAATAATCCTTGTTTTCATTAGCATCCATCGCCATAGCATCGCCGATCTCTTTCAATCGTTCTCTTTCCAAATTCTTTCTGGCTCTTTCCAGATCATCATCCGGAATATTTAAACTGAGAAATGCTTGCCTGAACTGCTCCGGTGTTGGCCAAGGATAGATAACCGTCTCCGGTAAATGGATGGTATCTTGCGTCAGTAACTGAATAATTGAATATTTACTCTCTTTTAACTTACGAGGAATTATATATTCTGCTCTTGCATACCCTACACTTGAAAAAATAACTGTATCTCCCGTTCTGGCTACTAAAGAAAAGAAACCTCTATAATCACTAATTGTTCCTCTATTTTCATCTTTAATAAGTACACTGGCATACGGTATGGATTGTAGGCTATCACTAGTTATGATCAATCCTGAAAATTGCACCAGTTTATTATCTTGGGCATAACTAATTGTAAAAATGAGAGTAAGAATGAGACAGCCTAAAAGTTTTTTCATGTCTTCAGTTAACTTATCAAAGTTATTATTTATTATTTGGCATTAAAAGTATTTGCTTAGTTTCTATTTTATCGTAAATTTACGATAAAGAGCGTTTATACATGCATTTACAAAAAAACAAAAAATTCGATCAAAAAGAAGCGGAAGTTGCCCGCCTTTTCAAAGCCCTCTCCCACCCGGCACGTATCAGTATTTTAAAGCTTCTGGCTCAAAAACAAACTTGTGTATGCGGAAGCATAGTAAATGAATTACCCCTGTCACAATCTACTGTATCGCAACATTTAAAAGAATTAAAATTGGCCGGATTGATAAAAGGAGCTATTGACGGCCCTAAAGTTTGTTACTGTATCAATATAGAAACTTGGGAAAAACTAAAAATCTTCTCTCAAGATTTTTTTAACTTTATAGACACGTCAAATCAAATAACCTGCTAAAAATTTTGCTATGAGTCAATCTAAATCTATTAAAAAGCTCGTTAAAGAAAAATACGGGGAAATAGCTGATCAATCAAAAGAAGAAAACCTCAGCTCATGTTGCGGAGCAGGTGGCTGTTCTACGGTAGATTATACCATTATGAGTGATGATTATACTTCCGTTGAAGGCTATAATGAAGATGCTGACTTAGGCTTAGGATGCGGCATTCCTACAACTTTTGCACAAATTAAACACGGTGACACGGTGATTGACTTAGGCTCGGGAGCAGGTAACGATGTTTTTGTAGCAAGAAGCTTAACAGGATCAAAAGGAAAAGTTATCGGTGTGGACATGACGCCAAAGATGATTGAAAAAGCCGAAGAAAATAATAAAAAACTAGGTTATAAAAACGTGGAATTTCGTTTGGGTGAGATAGAAAAACTGCCCATAACCGCTAACACAGCTGATGTAGTTATCAGTAATTGTGTGCTGAATCTAGTGCCAAATAAAACAAAGGCATTTAAAGAAATGTTTCGGATCACTATGCCGGGCGGCCATTTCAGTGTATCAGACGTAGTACTGATCGGAGAATTGCCTCCCAACTTAAAAGAAGCCAGCGAAATGTATGCCGGCTGTGTTTCGGGTGCTATCCAAAAAGGGGATTATCTGATTAAGCTGCAACAAGCAGGGTTTGAACATATTAAAGTTCAAAAGCAAAAGGAGATTATTATCCCGGAAGATATTTTAAGTAATTACATGTCGAAGCAAGAAATAAAGGAATACAAAAATGATGGCACCGGCATCTTCAGCATTACGGTCTTTGGACAAAAACCTGTAGAAAATTATTGTATTCCCGGAAGCGGATGCTGCTAATATTAACTCAATTTAAATGGATAAAACTAAAAAACAAATATTAATTCTTTGTACCGGAAACTCTTGTAGAAGCCAAATGGCTGAAGGATTTATGAGAAAATATGCCGGTGATAGAGCAGAAATATACAGTGCAGGTGTAATGACGCATGGCGTAAATCCTAAGGCAATTGAAGTGATGAAAGAAACAGGAATAGATATCAGCCATCATACTTCTGATTTAATGGATAAATACGTAGGTAATCCTTTTGATTATATTATTACGGTCTGCGATAATGCAAAAGAGAATTGTCCTTATTTTCCCGGAAATGCTACAAGGCTTCATCAAAACTTCCCCGATCCGGTGGATGCTACCGGCGACAAGGAGGAAATATTAAACACTTACCGGCATACCAGAGATCTGATTAATGAGTATTGTAAAGACTTTGCAAATCAATATTTGTGAGCGAACATACTTTTATAGTCCACAAAACTACTCGTTATAGCACTTACGGCGAATTAACTTCTCAAACAAAATATATTTGGTTCGTTTTCCATGGATATGGCCAATTAGCTAAGTTCTTTATTCGAAAGTTTAACTCGCTTAATGAAGCAGAACATTTTATCGTAGCTCCGGAAGGGTTGCACCGGTTTTATTTGCAAGGGCATAATGGCAGGGTAGGTGCATCTTGGATGACGAAAGAAGCTAGGTTGGATGATATTAAAGATTATATAAATTTCTCCGATCAACTCTTTACGCACATTATGGATCAAGTAGGAGGCGAAGTAAAAGTAAATATATTAGGATTTTCTCAAGGTGCAGCTACGGTTTCTCGCTGGATAAGCCAAAGTAAAATTGATTTAAAGATTGATAATTTCATTTTATGGGCAAGTGTGTTTCCACCGGATATTGATTTTGAAATTAATAAAGTCCGTTTAAATAATGCAAACGTTATATTAGTAATAGGTAATGAAGATGAGTTTGTCTCTGCTGATATGGTTCAACAACATACTTCCATCTTAGGCCATAATCAAATAAAGCATACTGTAGTTGAGTTTGAAGGCAAACATGATATTACTAAAGAAGGATTGGAGAAATTAATTGAGCTTATTTAATTTTATATGTAAAAACATTTGGCTCATATTACATTAAATGTAATAGCGCAAAACGCCAGATCAATTTTTAATTCAAGAGAAAGCTACAACTCAAATATTTACTAAAATCATCTCCCTACAAATCACTTTTTTACTTTATCTTCAATTTATAAATTTCTTGAAAAAATGAAGGAGGATCAACTTTTAATAAAAGAAACACCTTCAAATGATCATCCCCGCCCTCCTAAGCGCAATGTTTTAAAAGCGTTAAAAGAGGCTATCACCGGTACAGAAGTTGATTACACGAAAATAAGCCTTCAAAAAGCTATTTTTCTTCTTGCTATTCCCATGATCTTAGAATTGGTCATGGAATCAACTTTTGCTATAGTTGATATCTATTTTGTAGGAAAAATCGGTGCATCAGCTGTTGCTACCGTTGGCCTTACAGAAACTTATCTGTTTTTATTGTATTCCATTGCAATGGGGTTAGCAATGGCAGTTACTGCAATAATTGCAAGGAGAATTGGCGAAAAGAAAAATGAGGATGCCAATATATCAGCCGTTCAATCTATATTACTCGCTGTTTTAGCATCCATTCCATTTGCTATAGGAGGCATCTTTTTCTCTAAAGAGTTGCTTGCTTTAATGGGTGCTGATGAATGGAGCATCAATACCGGATATTCTTATACACAATGGATGCTTGGCAGTAATGGCATTATAATATTATTGTCTGTAATGAATGCTATTTTTCGTGGTGCCGGAGATGCCGCTATTGCTATGCGGGTGCTTTGGATTGCAAATATGTTTAACATTGTTTTGGACCCTATCTTGATTTTTGGCTGGGGCCCTATTCCTGCCTTCGGACTTGAAGGAGCTGCTATAGCTACTACTGTAGGGCGTAGTATTGGCGTGGCCATACAATTATGGACATTAGTAAAAGGAAGTAAACATATTCAACTCAAACTATCGCAAGTATATTGGGACGGCATCGCTATGGTAAATATCATAAAAACCTCACTGGGCGGCGTAGGACAAATGATTATAGGTATGACTTCCTGGATATTTTTAATGCGAATATTAGCTGATATAGGAAATGATACTGTTGCAGGAGCCACTATCGCACTTCGCATTCTGATGTTTACTTTAATGCCTGCGTGGGGATTATCAAATGCTGCTGCTACATTGGTAGGACAAAATTTAGGTGCCGGAGATCCGGATCGTGCAGAAGCTACCGTTTGGAAGATAGGCGTTTATAACATGATGTTCCTACTGATGGTTTCTGTTATTTATTTCTTCTTCAGAAATTCGCTAATGGAAATATTTACTGACAATGATGCAGTAATAGCGGTTGGTAGTAAATGGCTGCAAATATTATCTTATTCATATTTTATATATGGATGGTGGATGGTGGCCACTCAAGCATTTAATGGTGCAGGGGATACACAAACGCCTACTAAAATTAACTTTGTTTTCTTTTGGCTTATACAAATTCCCCTATCATACTTATTGGCGGCAACACTAAACTGGGGGTATTCGGGAGTTTTTTGGAGTGTATTCTTTTCTGAAACCAGCGCAGGCATTTTTACCCTTTGGCTTTTTTCAAAAGGAAAATGGAAAACAAAAAAAGTATAGCAACCTTATAGCTTAAGCATTAAATAATAGTTAAATTTGTAGCAAAATATTTTTATAAATTACTAACCTCTTTAAATACTTTTTAAACAATTACTTAGTTTCCGCTCATTATTAAACTTCATAAGAATAGCCACGGAAACATTAAAATTGGTATTAAGTTTGTATCATTAATTATCTATGAAAAATTCTACCTTATTATATTTTGTCAGTATCGTATTTGGAATACTAATAATCATTAGTTGTAAATCCGGAAGGCATAATAAAACTTTTCAAGCTGAATCTGAGAGAAAAGTAAATACTGAATTAGTATCATCGATGCTGAAAGACAGTATGTATTATGTAGAGCTGAAATGTACTCCATACTCATGTTTAGCATCAGAATTAGACAGTTTATATATATTAACTGATTACAATTTAGCTTGGATAGATGTAAAAAATATTAATCAGGCTTTTAACAAAGCTGATACGTTAATAGCAGCTATTAATAATGCACCTACTCATGGGTTAGATCCGGAATTTTATAGAATCTCTGAAATTATAGCATTAGAAGATGAGATAGCTAATGAATATGATGACACCACATATCCGATCGAAAGAAAATTAGTAGAGTTAGACTATCTGCTAACATCTGCTTATTTCAATTATGGTTATCATCTTTTTTATGGCCGTGCTGAACTTGATCAAATCATTGAATCGTGGATTGGAAAGTATCAACCCATTAGTTTTGCAAATCATCTTCTTGAAGCGCTGAAGTCCGATAATATTATGGAAAGTATTGCTGATTTAACTCCTAGAAATACAGAGTACGAAAACTTGAGAAAAGGCCTGGCTTTATATCGAAAAATTCAAGAAAATGGCGGATGGGAACCTATTATGCTTCCTAAAGAAAAACTTGAGTTGGGAGATAGCCTACCGGAAGTTTTAGCGCTCAAAAATCGATTGAGGCTAACTCATGATTATGCATCAATTTTTGAAGAAGATAACGAGTTGTATGATGAGTATTTAAAAAAAGCAGTTGCAGATTTCCAAGAACGTAATGGACTCACGCCTGATGGCGTTGTAGGTAAATCAACCATAGATATGATTAACATACCTGTCGATAAAAAGATTGATAAGATCAAATTAAATATGGAGCGGCTCAGGTGGCGACAGGCTAATTTTGAAGGGGATTTTATTGTTGTAAATATTCCGGCATATCAAATGAAACTATTTAAAGATGGTAGGGAATCTCTGGATATGAAAGTTATTGTTGGAGAATCTTATGATCATGAAACACCCATCTTCAGTGATAGCATGGAATATATTGCATTTAGCCCTACTTGGAATGTTCCTCTAAGCATTGCTCGAAATGAGATGTTGCCAAAATTGAAAGCTGACTGTAATTACTTAGATAAAATGAATTGTGATGCTTATGCAGGATGGACCGGAAATGAAAAACCCATTAATTGCTGTGCACAAAATATTAAAAATTATACATCATCCAATTTTAATTGGCGAATTGTACAAAGGCCCGGCCCGGGCAACGCATTGGGAAAAGTAAAATTCATTTTTCCTAACAGTAAAAATATATATCTGCACGACACGCCTACCGATCATTTATTTAATCGTACTGAGAGAGATTTTAGCCACGGATGTATAAGAGTTGAAAAACCTGCAGATTTAGCTTATACTTTATTAAAAGATCAAGGTTATACTGAAGTTGATGTATATGAAAACATGAACCTCACAGAACCTAAAAATGTAGCTTTAAAGGAAAAGCTACCGGTATATATTACGTATAGAACAGCGTGGGTTGATGAAAAAGGAAAAGTAAATTTCAGGCCTGATATATACAATTATGATGCTGCACAATTGAAAAGTATGGATATTTTATAAGCGGATATTATGATTAGCTAATTAGCAGATTTGCTAATTTACTACAAGATCAATACTGTCTTTTCCCTTGCAACTCTTGCACAATACTAAGATATGAATAGTATCTGCTTTGAACAATGGCTCCCTTTGTTAGTTGTTCTTTTACCGCACACTGAGGCTCATTAATATGTAAGCAATTACTGAACTTACAAGAATCCTCTAATGTGCGGATCTCTTTGAAGCCAAATCCAACATCATTGGCGTCTATGTTCAACATTCCCACTTCTTTAATACCCGGTGAATCTATAATATATCCCGATTCCGGTAAATCATACATAGTGGTATAGGTAGTCGTATGCTGCCCCTTTTCAAATTTTCTAGAGATCTCTTTAGTAGTAAGATCAAGTCCGGGAACTAACTGATTAATCAAAGTAGTTTTTCCTGATCCTGAATGTCCGGTGATTAAAGTAGTTTTGTTTGATAAGCCATTCATCAATTTTTTTATGCCAAGTCCTTGAATAGCCGATATCTCAAAACATCTATATCCTAATTGTTTATATAAAGTAACCGCATCCTTTTGTTTGAGTAGATTTTTATCTGATTGAATGTCAGTTTTATTAAAAACTATGCATGTAGGAATATTTTGTAATTCTGTGATAGTTAATAATCGATCTACAAATCCTAATGAAGTTCTAGGCAGTGAAATGGTAAGCACAACCAATACTTGATCAAGGTTAGCAGCCAAAATGTGAATATCATTTTTTTTTCGAGGAGATTCTCTTACAAAATAATTCGCTCGAGGATATATAGATTCAATCATCACATCACCATTCTCTTCAGAATTTAGTTTTACTCTATCCCCTACTGCCACCGGATTTGTTGAAACAACATCATCCAGCTTCATTTTTCCTTTTATTCGACAACTAAATATTTTTCCGTCTGGTGTTCTCACATCATACCAACTCCCTGTTGATTTTGTAACTATTCCGTCCATACTAACTAGCTATTGTATTATGAATGGCAGCTCCTATCTCCCTTATCAGAGATGGCTTTTTCTCGATAGCATTTCCCACTACGATCATATCTGCCCCTGCTCCACATATCGCTTGAGCTTTTGCCGGCGAAGTAATTCCACCTCCCACAATTAACGGAATACTAATATGCCGCTTAACTTCTTTGATCATTTCGGTAATAATAGGCTTTTCAGCACCACTCCCTCCATCCATATAAATCATTTTCATACCTAGCTGCTCGCCGGCTAGCGCTGTACAGACTGCTATATCTATTTTTGTATGGGGAATAGGCTGAGTGTTGCTCATATATTGTGCAGAAGTAACATTTCCCCCATAAATAAGCATGTAGCCGGTAGGAATTATTTCAAGAGAAGATGCATGTAGCGTAGGAGCTGCTAAGACATGTTGTCCTATTAATAAGTCAGGATTACGCCCCGATATGAGAGATAACAATAGAATGCCATCTGCCTGAGTGCTTATTTGCATATTATTACCTGGAAAAATAAAGATGGGAATATTGCAATTTGACTTTATAATTTTAACATATAAGTCCAGTTTATTATTAGTTATTAAGCTTCCGCCAATAAGTAATAAATCTACTTTTGCATCTACTGAATGAGCGATTAATATTTCGAGTTGTTTTTCAGATAATTTATCAGGATCTATCAAAACAGAAAAAACTTTTTCTCTTCTATTTTTTTTATCCACAATAAATTTATAGCATGTTAATGGCTTCACTATTATAGTATTCAGTTGATTATAAATTATAAATTTAGTATATTTACTATAGGAACTTGTTGAAATAAAAGTGACTACTCGCAAAGCTAGTCATATCTTATATTAAAAAAAAATGACAACCATTTTTCCACAAACTGTGCAAAACTCAATTTGGGAAGAGAAGATTTTGATCTTAGTTTAGCATTCTCATTTCGACAGGTTATATCTGTTGTTTGTTAATGCAATAAAATTATAAAAAACATGCCAAGAACTACCAAGGCCGGTTCTAAAAAAGAAACCGGGTTAAAAATCAGTCGCTTTTTTACAAAAGAAGGCACTAGTCCTTTCGACCAATACGAGTATGAAACAAGATCTTCTGTTATCAGAAACCCTTCCGGCGATGCTGTTTTTGAGATGAATAATGTAGAAGTTCCTAAAAGCTGGTCTCAGGTAGCTACCGATATCTTAGCACAAAAATATTTCAGAAAAGCAGGTGTTCCTCAAGAAGACGGTTCTTTAGGCTCTGAAAATTCCATCAAGCAAGTTACCCACCGCTTGGCTAATTGTTGGAGAAAATGGGGACAAGAATATAACTACTTTGCTTCTCAAAAAGATGCAGATGCTTTTTATGATGAGTTGGTGTATATGTTGGTAGGCCAATATGCTGCTCCTAACTCTCCTCAATGGTTTAACACGGGGTTACATTCTTCTTATAACATTACCGGAAAACCTCAAGGACACTATTATGTTGATCCTAAAACAGAAAAATTAAAAAAATCAACTTCTGCATATGAGCGCCCTCAACCTCATGCATGTTTCATCTTATCAGTAAGTGATGACCTAGTGAATGAAGGCGGTATCATGGATTTATGGGTAAGAGAAGCTCGTATCTTCAAATATGGCTCAGGCGTAGGAACAAACTTTTCCAGCATTAGAGGTGATGGGGAAACTTTATCAGGTGGGGGACAATCTTCCGGCCTAATGTCTTTTTTAAAGATCGGCGACAGGGCTGCCGGCGCTATCAAATCAGGTGGGACAACTAGAAGAGCTGCTAAGATGGTTTGTTTAGATTTAGACCATCCGGAGGCAGTGGAATTCATCAAATGGAAAGCTGAAGAAGAGAAAAAAGTAGCTGCGTTAATTGAAGCAGGTTACGCTTCTGATTATGAAGGCGAGGCTTATAAAACTGTTTCAGGGCAAAACTCTAACAACTCCGTTCGTATTCCTAATTCTTTCTTTAAAGCTTTAGAAGAAGGTGATGATTGGAATATGACAGCTAGAACAGATGGTAGGACTATTAAAAGCATTCCGGCTAATGAATTGTGGGATATTATCGCTGATGCGGCTTGGAAAAGTGCGGATCCGGGTGTGCAATATGATACTACTATTAATGAATGGCATACTTGTCCTGAAGGGGGACGTATTAATGCTTCTAATCCTTGTTCAGAATACATGTTTTTAGACAATACTGCATGTAATCTTGCTTCTATGAATTTAAGAAAATTCTTTAATGAAGATGATTTGACTTTTGATGTAGAAGCTTATCAGCATGCATGCAGGCTATGGACCATTGTATTGGAAGTATCTGTATTAATGGCTCAATTTCCTTCTAAGGAAGTAGCACAATTATCATATGATTACAGGACTCTTGGTTTAGGATATGCTAATCTTGGTGCCGTATTAATGATCTCCGGCATTCCTTATGATAGCGATGATGCTCAAGCAATTGGTGGCGCCATGTCTTCTATTATGACAGGTATTGCATATAAAACATCTGCTGAAATTGCTGAGCATTTAGGATCGTTTAAGAGGTATAAAGAAAATAAAAAGCATATGATGCGTGTAATGCGTAATCATAGGTATGCTGCATATAACGCTCCTGAAGATGCGTATGAAGGCCTGGAAGTGAAGCCTCAAGGAATCAATCCTAAATTTTGTCCTGATTATTTATTAACAGCTGCATGCAATGCTTGGGATGATGCAGTTAAATTGGGAGAAAAATTTGGTTATCGAAATGCACAAACAACCGTTATTGCCCCTACCGGAACGATAGGTTTAGTAATGGATTGTGACACAACAGGAGTAGAACCTGATTTCGCTTTGGTAAAATTTAAAAAACTTTCAGGAGGCGGATATTTTAAAATCATCAATCATGCCATTCCTGTAGCATTAAAAAACCTAGGCTATAGTAAAGGAGAGATAAAAGACATCGTTAATTACGCTAAAGGTTCTGCTTCTTTTGAAGGAGCTCCCGGTATTAATACCGATATTTTACGAGCTAAAGGATTTAGCAATAAAGACTTAGAAACGCTAGATAAAGCTGTAGCATCTGCATTTGAAATAGGATTTGCTTTTAACGTATTTACGTTAGGAGAAGATTGTATGCGCCGGTTAGGCTTTAAACCTGAGCAATACAACAATTTGGCATTTGATGTATTAGCAGCGTTAGGTTTTAGTGATGAAGATATTGAAAAGGCAAATAATCATATTTGTGGTACCATGACCATTGAAGGTGCTCCTCATTTAAAAGATGAGCATTTACCGGTATTTGATTGCGCTAATAAATGTGGTAAAACAGGAGAAAGATATATCCATGCTCATGGACATATAAAAATGATGGCTGCCGTTCAGTCTTTTATTTCCGGAGCAATCTCTAAAACGATCAATTTGCCAAATGAAGCAACGGTTGATGAAATTCAAGATTGCTACGAATTGTCATGGACATTAGGCTTAAAAGCAAATGCTCTATATCGAGATGGATGTAAATTATCTCAGCCGCTGTCTAATAAATCTGATAAAAAAGCTAAAGAACCGGAGGTTAAAGAAGCAATTAATCTAGATGAGTTGACGCCCGACCAGGTAATTGAAGCAGCGGTAAAGATAATCCATGAATCAACCGATACAACTTTTAAAAGACAATTGTCAAATGTTGTTCAACGTAAAAAACTACCTTCTAAAAGAAGAGGATTTACGCAAAAAGCTAAAGTGGGTGGACAAACAATCTTTTTAAGAACCGGGGAATACAACGACACCACTCTTGGAGAGATATTTATTGATATGCATAAAGAAGGTGCATCTTACAGGTCTTTAGTAAACTGTTTCTCTATCGCTATTTCTATTGGATTACAATATGGCGTGCCATTAGAAGAATATGTAGATAAATTTGTATTTACCAGATTTGAACCGTCTGGAGTAGTAGATCATCCAAATATAAAATCTTCTACTTCTATAGTTGATTATATTTTCAGAGTATTGGCTTTTGAGTATCTAGACAGGCAAGACTTAGTTCAAATTCCAAGAAGTGCAACTACGCCGGAAGTGCAGGTTCCTGCGCCTCAAATTAATTTTGCAAAAAAATTGGCTACTCCAAATGGAAATACTACTAAGTCGGTACCGGTTGCTGCTAAAACGGCAAACAACGGAAGCATTACAATAAAAAAAGACCAAACGCAAGATCATCTTAGTAACATGATGGGGGATGCTCCGGTGTGTAATGTTTGTGGGCATATCACTATTCGTTCGGGTACTTGCTACAAATGCTTAAACTGTGGTAACAGTATGGGTTGCAGCTAGAAATAATGATACCCTTATAAAACACAAAAGCCTTTGAATTCTCAAAGGCTTTTGTGTTTTATACTAAAGGAATGTAAGTATGATTTCTTAATCCAGTTTAAAATTTGCTAGAGACGTACTAAATATTGACGTACAAATTTTAAATCAATTAAACATTTCCAGATACGTAATTTAACTAATCATATATTCTTATATATTGAGAAAAGTTTACTCAAAACTATTACTAGCTTTGCAACATGATAGAAAGAAGTGCTCTCTTGCTGCGACATTTTTTAATCTGGCGGATTAAGCACATTTCTAATAAAAATTTCTTGCTGATCTTGAGTGTCTTGGTGGGTATTTCATCAGGTTTGGCGGCTGTTTTATTAAAGACAGTTGTAGCTGAAGTTAGAGAATTGCTAACAAAAGGATTTGACGCTACCCAGCAGCATTATTTATATGTTGTATATCCATTAATTGGCCTCCTATTAACTGCATGCTATATTTATTACCTCAACAGAAATAAACTCGGATCGGGTATATCCAGTGTACTTTATGCTATCTCTAAAAAATCCAGTTTGGTAGAAAGGGATAAGATGTATTCTCACTTTATCACTAGTACCCTTACTGTAGGCTTTGGGGGTTCCGTAGGGTTAGAAGCACCCATTGTGACCACAGGCTCCGCTATTTCTTCCAATTTAGGCAGATTGATGCACCTTGACCGAAAACAGCGTACTATTCTAATTGGCTGTGGAGCTGCTGCTGCTACAGCAGCAATTTTTAATGCCCCGATCACCGGGATTGTATTTGTGTTGGAAGTATTACTGCTGGATTTTAATATTGGCGCATTCATCCCAATTTTATTAGCATCAGTCACAGGAGCTATTGTCTCTAAACTTTTGCCGGTAGAGGATATTTTGTTTGACCTTAAAATCTCTGATCCTTTCCATATTCATCAACTTCCTTTATTTATACTATTAGGGCTCATAGCGGGGATAATATCAGTATATTTTAGCAGATGGATAAATGTGGTAGAAGAGACATTTTCTAAAATAAAAAATAGATTTAAAAGAGCTATATGGGGCGGCTTAGCCTTAGGATTTGTAGTATTTATTTTTCCTCCCTTATACGGGGAAGGATTTGATATGATCCGAGCCATTTTATCAGGGAATTCAGAAAAACTGTTACATACCGGTTTCTTTTATGAGTGGATCAACTTATCGTGGGGTATTGTTATTTTTACGTTAGGCGTAGTAGTTTTTAAAATAATCGCTACCGGAATCACCTTGGGGGGAGGTGGAAGTGGTGGAATATTTGGCCCGTCTCTTTTTATCGGATCTCTAACAGGTTTTTCCTTTGCCAGATTACTAAACATCAGCGGTATAGGTGTGCATATTTCTGAAAGCAATTTTACTTTAGTAGGCATGGCTGGGGTAATGAGCGGCATTTTACATGCCCCACTTACAAGTATTTTTCTTATCGCAGAATTGAGTAGTGGATATGAATTAATGCTCCCACTTATTTTGGTATCAGCAATTGCTTATGCTACCACTGTGTACTTTGAGCCGTATTCGATTTATACAAAGCGGCTCGTAAGAAAAGGTGATTTAATAAGCGGAGATAAGGATAAAGAAGTGTTGACCCTGTTTAATATGAAAAGGGCTATTGAAAAAGACTTAAAGACAATTGAACCAGACAAAACTTTAAAAGATCTCATAATACTAGTCTCTAAGTCTAATCGAAATATTTTTCCGGTAGTTGATAAAAATAAAGCTCTTCAAGGTATTATATTATTAGATGATATTAGAGAAATCATGTTTAAACCTGCCCTGTACGAACGAACGTTCGTACGAGATTTAATGCACATGCCTCCGGCATATGTTTTTATCACAGACTCCATGGATATAGTAATGAAAAAATTTCAGGATACAGGTGCATGGAACCTTCCTGTAATAGATGACAATAAATACGTAGGCTTTTTATCTAAATCTAAAATATTTACTATTTACAGAACACTACTAATTAATCAGACAAGAGATTGATGTTTTTTTAGATTTACAAGTGATGATTTACGAATTTAAACGATAATTTAGTGGATACCTTTTAGGATATACATATGAAGAAAATAGGCTATTGGTTACTAACGGGATGCTTGATGATTTATATAATGATCATCATTGGTGGCATTACCAGGCTCACCGGATCAGGCCTCTCCATAGTAGAATGGGAATTGATTGGTGGCTCCCTTCCGCCCTTATCTGACGCTGATTGGCAGGAAAAATTTGACCTGTACAAGCAGTTTCCACAGTATAAAATAGTGAACACTAATATGTCAGTTGATGAATTTAAGTCTATTTTTTGGTGGGAATATATTCATAGAATGTGGGGCAGGTTAATTGGATTAGCATTTATTATCCCTTTCATCATTTTCTTGCTTAAAAAACAAATTGATAAAAAGCTTTTACCTAAGCTTATAATAATTTTAATATTAGGAGCCTTACAAGGGGTGGTGGGATGGATTATGGTAAAAAGCGGACTAGAAAACCAGCCGTGGGTGAGCCCTTACAAGCTCGCCATACATCTATTACTAGCGCTGATAGTTTATAGTTATGTATTTTGGACAGCATTAAGCATCCTTTTACCTAGTACTGGAAAATCTAAAAAAACGTTAGCTTATACGTTACTTTTTATCATTATTCACTTATTAGCAATTCAACTTTTCTATGGTGGATTGATGAGTGGATGGAGGGCTGCTCTTCATTACCCTACCTTTCCGACGATGAACGGACAATGGATTCCGGAGCAACTATGGATCTTTAATGATTGGTATGAAAATCTTTTTGAAAATGTAGCAATGATTCAGTTCATTCATAGAAATATAGGTTATTTGATTTTCGCTATGAGTATTGTGACATGGATAAGTATTCTTAAAAGTAAAGTCACTCCATTATTAAAAAATAGTGCTCATCTTTTTTTTGTAATTGTATTATTACAAGTGCTTTTAGGGATCGGGACTTTAGTTATGTCAAAAGCTGATATACCGATAGTTATGGGTTTACTCCATCAAGGAACAGCAGTGCTTTTATTAACTGTTTTACTTTTTATTTTTTATCAAGTAAAAAATACCTTAAATAAATAACCGGTTAATTGGCATAATTTTAGTTATTTAACAACTTATAAAATAAAACATTTGTAATTATGATTGAATTAAAAGAATTAGAAGGACAAGGCGTATATACTTTTACCATAAACGAAAACATTGATGTAGAAGATGTGGAGGATTTTTATGATCTATTGATGAAAAAATCTAAAAATGGTGAACATATCCGATTGCTAGGGGTGGTGAATAAATTCCCCAGTTTTGAAAATATACAATCTATTGTAGAAGTAATGAAAGTTAAAATAAAAGCCCTTAAGGCTATTGGAAAATATGCCGTATTATCTGACAATAGCTTTTTAGAATCTATGTTTCCTATAGGTAATGCTGTAATACCGGGTATTCCTTTAAAATTATTCAAGCCGGAAGAGAGGGAAAAAGCAATCACATGGCTACAAATGGATCAAGAGACGAATGAAGATAACCAAAAGCTGATTAAAGATATGCAGCTAAAGAAAATAGAAGGTACTAATATCTTCTCCTTTGTAGTGGATGGAAAAGTATCTAAAGCAGGCATGGATGCTTTACATGGGATTTTAAAAATACAAAACAAAGCTAAAGTAGACTTACTAGCAGAAATCAAAGAATTTGATGGCTTTGAAAATATCGGTTCATTTTTTAAAAGCATACAAGCTGATATTTCAGCTTTAGCGCATGTGAATAAATATGCCATTCTTACAGATAAAGGCTGGATTGAAAAACTAGCTAAAGCAGAGAACTTTATAGTTCCGGGAATACATATTCAAACATTTCATCTTGATCAGCGGGAGGAAGCAATGAAATGGTTAAAAGAAAAATAAAGGTAATTTTTATGTAATGCTGTGAAAACTTAAAATTTTCATAGTATTATTTTTTTAAAACATTTCCGATTTATACGGGTATCTTTGTTGATACATTTTCTTGATCATTGTATAAGCTTTTTTTCTAAATGCAGGTATATTTTTCTTTTCAGTAGCTGATATAAAAACTGCATTTTCATTAGTGCGTGCTAACCAACTGTCTTGCAGTTCTTTTAGCAAGTCTTTTTTGACTGATGGATCTAAATATTCATCAAAATAGCGCTCCTCATACAGATCAACTTTGTTAAATACCATAATAGTTGGCTTATCGCTGGCACCAAGTTCTTTCAAGGTATCATTTACTACTTTAATATGATCTTCATAATTAGGATGGGCAATATCTACCACATGCATTAATACGTCTGCTTCTCTTACCTCATCTAAAGTTGATTTGAAACTTTCAATCAAGTTATGAGGTAGTTTTCTAATAAATCCTACGGTATCTGACAATAAAAAAGGCATCCTGGTAAACACTACTTTTCTGACAGTCGTATCTAAAGTAGCAAACAGTTTATTTTCAGCAAACACATCAGATTTGCTTAATAAGCGCATAATAGTAGATTTGCCCACGTTGGTATATCCTACTAAGGACACTCTTATGAGTTCGCCTCGAGCTTTGCGCTGAGTAGAGTTCTGTTTATCTATTTTATTGAGCTTTTCTTTAAGCTTACCTATCTTATCTCTAACAATCCTTCTATCCGTTTCAATCTCTGTTTCCCCCGGGCCTCTCATACCAATTCCACCTTTCTGGCGTTCGAGATGTGTCCACATACCTCTTAAACGAGGCAAAAGATATTCCATCTGAGCCAGCTCTACCTGCGTTCGAGCTTGTGCTGTTTGAGCTCGAGCAGCGAAGATATCTAAGATCAAGTTAGTACGATCCAGTACTTTGCAGTTTAATACTTTTTGAATATTGTTTAATTGAGAAGGAGACAAATCATCATCAAAAATGACGATATCAACTTCATGCTGCTGTACATAATCGTGTACTTCTTCCAGTTTTCCTTTCCTGATAAAAGTAGCTGAGTCAGGAGATGGAAGTTTTTGAATAAATCTCTTAAGCGTTTTTGCCCCTGCAGTTAATGCTAAAAATTCTAATTCGTCAAGATATTCAGTCGTTTGCTCTTCCCGTTGCTGCTGATTAATTAATCCTACTAAAACTGCGGTTTCCAAGATTAGTTTTAAAGTTTAAAGTTGAAGGCTTTCGAGGAAATATGAATGGATTGCTTAACCAATTGAAATAATTTGCAATCTTATAATTTGCAACCTGCAATTCATCTAATAAATCTCGCTCCTAGGAACAGCTGAATAATTGATCTTAAGTGCATTTGCTTTACGCAATTCCTGTTTTACATCTGATACTATACCCATTTTAACTTCTTGGTCTACTTTTAAAGAAAAAGTCATTGCCGGTACCAAGGCAGGATTAGTTTTAGCTCTTTCATTCTCTACAAATTGAATGATCTCATCCGGTTTTGCTAAGGCATCATTGAGCTGTATTCTAGGCGCTGTACCTAATGTACTGGCATATTTAGGGATAGGCTTACCAATATGGATAAAGCTTGTTAAAGACTTTCTTTCTAATTTAGTTAATTCAGTCGCTTTAGGAACAATAACTTTAATCTTTAGCGTATTCTCTCGCATTACTGTAGCGACCATAAAAAAGAAAAGTAACATAAACACAATATCCGGCAGTGATGCTGTGGATATTGCCGGAGTAGATTTACCTCTTTTTTTATTAAACTTTGCCATGTTAAATACCGGTATTTTCAGGTTCCGCTTCAGAAATTCTCATGGGATACATCTTTCTAACTTTTTTTTGATTGTCATTTGACAACTCTTCAAAAGATTTTCCATATTTCTTTTGAGCTTCCTCTTCTCTTAATTCATTATAAGAAGCTTTTACCTCATTTTGAACTTGAATATACATATCATAGGAGGTACCCCTATCGTTTTTTAAAGAAACAATAGCTTTTTGCGGGCTAACTGACAAATTAGGATCACGGCCGTTATTGCTTAAAAACTTCTTTGTTTCTCTTTTAAGATTTTCAATGCTCATTAACCTACCTTTTACCAACAGCTGGTCTCTTGAATTAACCAAAATAGGCCATGCATTTCGCTCATTTATTTGAGCATCTTCAATTTGCTGGTCATCTTCAGGAATAGGCGGCAATTTAGTTAAAAGGCCTTTATCGACATCCATAGTCGTACTCACTAAGAAAAATATAAGTAATAAGAAAGCAATGTCAGCCATGGAGCTGGCATTAATCTCATTGGGCGTTCTTACTTTTTTCTTCGCCATTGATAAATTACTTTTGAATTGCTGCTTTAACTTCTGTAGCAATTAACGCTATAAATGCAACGGCCAGTAGTAAATAAGTTGCATATCCGCCCATTCCGATCCATTTATAAGCAGAAGCAGATACATCAAACTTATCAGCTGCTTGTACCAACGAAGCAGGAATCTCGGAAGAAGCAATAAAATAGCAAATAACTAAGATAATAATCGTAGCTCCAATACCTAACAAGCTTTTTTTAGCATCTTCAAAGTTGCGAGCCATATATACTAATGAAAAACCCACAGCAGCTAATAAAGCAATGCCGATGAGGGCATAACTTACGTAAATACCGGCATTCATTAAGAAACATTCTGTTTCTGAATAATCTATTCCACAATTACTCATAACCTGTTGTTTTTAGTTATGTTATATTTAACCACTAAGTCTACCATGCTGATAGATGCATTTTCCATGCTGTTAACTAAATCATCAATTTTAGCAACAATATAATTATAAAAAATTTGTAAGATAATCGCTACGATCAAACCAAAAACCGTTGTTAAAAGTGCGATTTTAATACCATTTGCTACTAAGCTCGGTTGAATATCGCCTGCTTTTTCGATAGCATCAAATGCATCGATCATACCAATTACCGTACCCATGAAACCTAACATCGGCGCTAAAGCAATAAATAAAGAAATCCATACCAAACCTTTCTCTAATAAGCCCATTTGTACTGAGCCATAAGCAACGATAGATTTTTCGACCACTTCAATGCCTTCTGTAACTCTTGATAAGCCTTGGTAAAAAATGCTGGCAACAGGGCCTCTGGTATTTTTACATACAACCATAGCTCCGGCAACATCACCGTTTTGAAGTTTAGTTTCTACTTCATTTAATAATTTTTTATTATTAACAGTAGCTAAGTTTAAAGAAATAATTCTTTCGATCGCAAAAGCCAATCCTAATATTAAACATGCCAATACAATACCCATAAATCCCGGGCCGCCCTCAATAAACCTTTTCATGATCAATTGATGGCCTTCAGCTTCCGGTACTTCTTCATCTGCCATTTCCATAGTTTCTTCTTCCATAGAAACTTCTTCAGCTTCGTCCATTACTTCATCATCCGCTACCATCGCATTTGTATCTGATGATTGAGTCATCGAAGCGTCTTGAGACATAGTATCTGTTTGAGCAATAGAAATCTGTTTGATCCCAACAACAGTGATACTTAATATGATCACTAAGGCTATTAATCTTTTACTTATGATTGACATTTTTTGTTTTATTTGGCTTTTTAAATGATCTTAAAAATGTGGCGTAAATATAACATAGCCCTTTTAATTTTCCTAATGAATAAGGTATTGTATTTAATTAACGCAAAAATGATTGATTATTGTTAAAATCTACTAGACAAAAATTACGGTTTGTGAATCGAGGTTTGAACTAGCTCCTTCAATTTAAAACTGAATATTTTCAAGTTAAATTTAACAGAAAATTAATATAAATAATATCACTCCACTTCGTAGGCTCCAATATCGGGGTTGGGGCCCAGAGGGCGAACTCCACCTAAAATATCATCATTTACTTGCGAAGTGCTTATGTCTAAGCCTGCATCAATGGCGGGAGAAGTCAATTGCAATGAATAATTTTCCTGAGAAACATTTATAAATTGAGGGTCTTGATTTTTTATAATGGTTATAAAATTAGCATTCCCTATTTCAAACTCAGTTTTAAGCAAGCAATTTTGAAATAAATAAGAAAAGTCAGAAATCTCATCGTCATCTAAAGAAATTTCTTCGTCTTCGCTGCCATATATAATACAGTTGATAAAATTCGCATCTACATTGGCAGAAAAGAATCCTTGTGGGCTTTCAACAAAGTTGCCAATTTGTACAATAGGATCACGATGAGTAATTGTAGCAGAACTATAGTTCGCAAAGGTGCAATGAATAAAATTATATAATCCTCCATAAGCTATTTGTATATTATTGCCTCCGCAGTTATAGACCAAGCAATTTTCTGCCCTTATAAAAGAAAGGAAGCCAAATATACCGGTGTTAAGGGCATTTTTTATGACAGAATTTCTGATTAAGATGTCCGGAGCATTTGAATTGGTGAAAGTGGTTAAATCAGGATTATCATTAGATCCGATAGATACCCCAAAGGTAGAATTCTTAATAACTGCATGTTGAATTCGATTGCTTTGGCTTCCTCGTAAGGGGAAAATTCCTAGCCATTGTCCAGGCAGGTCATCATAAAAAGGCTCTAATCGTAATCCCTGAAAAATTACTGAATCTCCCGGCGCTCCCATCACATCTATACTGCCTTTTACAAAAATACCAGAATTAGCACCGGAATATATTCTACACCCCGGTTGAATAGTTAATTTACAATTACTATCTACCAATAAAGAATTAATGATTACATACGGCTTATCATTCATCCAAGTAGTATTGCATATGACGGTATCTCTAAAAAAATGAGCATCTTGCCCATAAGCCTCTAAAATTACATTTTGCGTATTTCCGTTTGTCATAAACATCACAGAATCATATATCACTAAAGGGTTGTTAAGATTATTCGGATCAATCGTTACTTCGACAAATACATATAAACTATCCTCAGGAAGGATTTCTACGTCAGTAAACTCAACCCCCGGCACACCATCGACGTTTATTCTAAAATTAGACCCTGAGCCACCACCCAGCATTATTCTAGAAATATTTAATTTTTCTTTTTGTGGATTATAGAATTTAAAAAGCCTTGTAGCAGAACCTAGCGTAGTAAAAACTGTATCAAATGTCAAGGTATCTGTAGAAAAAGATAATTTAGCCGATGTATCGGTGAGAATAGCATCTTTTTTACAACTTTCTGCAAAAAACAGGACGAATAGAAACGAAAAACCTGTTATAAAATATCGCACAATTATTTTGTCGCTAAATTTAATGAGAAAACGATTGTAATCACATTCTATTGTCTAGATTTTTAATATCTATGTTTAATGTGACTTTATTTACACAAGCCTGCAATCAACTCTACACTAATATCTTTAAAATAATGCTATTAAAACTTGGCAAGATATTTTCAATATATAAAAGGTTAATATCGACAAAATTAAATATGTATACTATGAAAAATTTATCTAATAAAAGAGTAGCTATTCTAGCTACCAATGGGTTTGAAGAATCAGAATTGTTTGAACCAAAACGTGCTTTAGAAGATAGTGGTGCTAAAGTGGATATTGTATCTTTAAAGTCAGGAGAGATCAAAGGTTGGAAAGATGATAATTGGAGTAAATCTATTTCAGTAGATAAAACTATAGATGAAGTAAATCAAAGTGATTACAATGCTTTAATGCTACCCGGTGGCGTGATCAATCCTGATAAATTAAGGAGAAATGATAAAGCAATTGCATTTGTAAGAGATTTTTTTAAAAATCAAAAACCGGTTGCTGCTATTTGCCATGGCCCTCAGTTATTAATTGAAGCAGATGTTGTAGATGGAAGAAAAATGACCTCTTTTAAGTCTATCAAAACTGATTTGAAAAATGCCGGTGCTAATTGGGTAGACGAAGAAGTTGTAGTAGATGAAGGCTTAGTTACTTCCAGAAGCCCAAAAGATTTATCTGCATTTTGCAATAAATTGATAGAAGAGGTTTATGAAGGCAAACATGAAGAGCAAACAGCATAAGTCGCTGGACTTTATAAAAAGCCAAAGCTAAATATCTTTGGCTTTTATACTGTTCCCATTGCTTTTGTGATATTACTTCAACAGAGTTATAGTTCCTGCATAGAATACAGATTCATTTTCGAGAGTATTTGCTGCAAGTTTATAGGTATAAACCCCTTCAGGAGCAGCAACATCATTTATAAATCCATCCCAGAAAGTTAGTATGAGTTGTCCGCTTGAAAGCTCTGCGGATTGGACAGAAAGATTATTCTCCCAAATTACATTTCCTAATCTATCAAAAATTGTAAGCTCTATAGCTTTAATTCCGTGTGTGATAACATTTAATTGATCATGAATCCCATCTCCATTAGGAGAAAAAGCATTAGGAATATACACCGACAAGTCGCAACTGGCTGTACTGACTGAAAAAGTATCAGTTTCTTCACAGCCATTAGCATCTCTAAGCATTACCCAATAAGTTCCCTCTTCCGCTAATATGGAAGAATTATGAGTGCCATCAGACCATGTAAAAACTCCATCTCCGCCAACCTGGATAGAAACATCGTCTTCATCACATAAAATATATATAGAATCTATTTCCAGATCTGGTATAGGATATACCTCTACTTCTAAACTAAAAGTATCTTTTAAACAATATTTAGTGGTAATTAATCTAACCGTATATGATCCAGTGTTGTAATACACATGTGTAGGAAAAGCATCTAAAGAAGTACTTCCCTCTCCAAAGCTCCATAAATAGCTATCCAAATCTCCTAATTCTGAAAAAGATAAGTTAATAAATGTAGTACTATCCCCTACACAGGTATTTTGTGCTGTAAAATTACTCTCTATTAATGATTCAATATTGTAAGTACCCTGATCATCAAAATAACTTTCTATAAAAGCAGGCAGAGAAGTGAGATCATTAGCAGAGGGGGCAAGCTCAAAACTATCTACATAATAAGTTGCTCCTGCAGTATTAGGATTACTAATAAAACTTAAGCCATTAGATCCAGTACCTCTATGATAAACCTGATAAATTCTTCCATCAATTGCATTTTGGAGTTGTCGTGGAGAACCATCGAAATTCACTTCTTGATATAATAATCTCTGGCTATTTAATATATCAGCTTCAGTAGTTGTCTCATATTCGCCTAAAGCATACTGATAAACAAACTCTGTATCAGGATTTGACTGTACAGCATTAGCAAATGAAGTATATAAATATTGGCTATTAGGAGAAAAAGACATATCAGAATAAGCTGGAACCCAGCTTCGCCAAGAAGGAATAGTGGCAAATGGAGTAGCTTTCCCGGTTTCATTATTAAATTTACAAATGGCATAGAATCCTCCGTCAGCATCTTCTTCACCACCAAACCCTACCCATTTACCATCCGGAGAAAATTTTAACTGGGATAGATAGGTATTTGTAGTAGCATTATAAGTAATAGGAGATATGACTTCTTTACTGATTCCATCAGGCGTAATTAGATATGCATGCAAATTGTGAGTACGATAATTAATCGCTCCCACCCACACATATAATCCATTGGCATGATGAACAGCGGCTAAACTTTCATTTACCGGATGAAATAAAGTAATATTTTTTTGTACTACTTTACCCAGGCCTCCATTTTTACTCAAATCAACAACCGAATATTTAAAAGCAGAATCATAAGGAAAATCGGGATAAGTGGAATTACCATCTGATGTGAAAACATAGTAAATATTCTTAGAACAAGGAAGTGGCACAATAATAGAACTTTGGTAAGAAGAGTTCATGCCATGTAAACCAGTTCCATTTTCCATGACTTCATTATTTTTATTATATACTATTTCGCCATTGGTATAAAAAAGCAACTCTCCATCAGAATTAGATATGGTAGCTGATCCTTCAGCGGCATAGAATATGTCTTCGAAAAATGGAGAAGGAGGTGTAACCTTAAAATCTATTCCTGCACCATCTCCAAAAAGCCAAAAAGCTGCTTCTTTTTGCTGAGCAAAAGAAAAATGATTAATTAATAAAAAAAGGCAAAGAGAATAAGTTTTAAATTTCATATAAGTTATTTTATAATAATTGGATAGGTCGTGTGTCTTTCTTGGTTACTTATCATTAAATAATAAATCCCCGGAGATCGATTTAAATTAAAATTATATAAGGTCTTATTGGTCTTTACTATATCATCATATAATTTCTGTTGAAGCGTATTATAGATGCATAATCTTGTATTTATAAGACTTCTGTCACTTTGGAGAGTAAAATAGCCATTACTAGGATTAGGATAGATATGCATACTATTATCTATCTTAAGATTTAAGATGTTGCTAAAAGTACTATCAATCATAATTTGATTTTGTGCTTCATCAAAGCAAATATTATTATTAGAAGCAATTAATCTTATGGTATAAGTACTGTCTGGTTGAAGATAGATTGTATCTGAGGTAGAGGGCAAAGTATCATTACCATTCATCCAAATAACATTGGTTGCATTTATAGAAGTATTAATCACAGCGGTATTTTCTACTACAAAAGAAGCTTCAGGAGTAGTATATACATAAATAGATTTAATAACAGAATCTATAATTACTCCAGCTGAATCAGCCACCATCTTTATTTCAATAAAGCCGGTGTCTGCATCAGAAGGAGTGTATATAGGATCTGATAGTTCTGAAAAAAGCACATCATTTGCAAACCATTTATAACCATCTAATTGTTGGGAATTATTTGTTATAAATACAGTTTCATCAGTACATATAATGCTATCAGATAATGTAAAATCTAAAGAGGTCGAAGGCACATAAGTAGTTATTAAAGTACCTGCATCTCCTACTGCATATAAATTATTATTATAATCAGATGTTATGCTTCTTAGCCTTTTATTAGTTGGAGTAGGCTGTAGTGCCCATGAGATACCATTATTTTCAGATAAATAAATTGTCCCTTGATCCCCAACTGCATGCATTCTTCCATCAGATGTAATAAGAACATCGTTAATAGGAGCAGAAACTTGTATGGTATCCCAATTAACTCCCCCATCGTAACTCAATACTAATAAGCCGGAATTACTGGATTTTCCCCCTACTAAAATAGTATTGTTGCTACTAATTGCAATAGAAGTATATTGGTATGAGGTAGGCACATAACTTGGGCCAATATTTATCCACGAACTACCTCCATCAAGTGTTTCTAATATTAAGGCAAATTTTCCCACTGCTACACCTTTATCGTTATTGGTGAAATAAAGATCATTTGCTGAAGGGTTGGTAACTGGTAAGTTATGAATAGAGATATCATTCCATGTAAACCCGCCATCTGTAGTTTTATATATTAAGAAATCACAAGGAGAAGTACCACAAGATGACTGACAAGAGATATAACCGGTATCAGCAGAAGGGAAAAATACAGAAGTTCCAATTTTACTTGGTATGGTAGCAATTTTCACCCAGGTAATATCAAGGGTTGGACTACTAGAATCTACCTTAAATATCTCTGTGTTAACTCCTGTTAAAATTGCATATCTTTTATTAGGAGTCGGAAAAGAAAACTTTCTAACTCTAACATTAGTAAACCTACTACTAAATAACAACCTTGCGCTCCAGTAAAATCCATCTTTAGTAATAGACGCGCTTCCAGTATCTCCACCAAGTACTCCCTCTTGATTATTTGGAATAAAAGCAATATCATACAAATCTCTATTCCATTTAGGTGCTTGTGATACCCATTGGGCATAAATCTGATTCCCGCCTATTAGAATAAATATAAATATGATTAAAAGTTTGTGTGTTTGCATGGAGTAAAAAATTAAATTGTAAGCTTATAAAAGCTAATGAGCAATTATTTCAAACGTATGTTTAATATACAAATTTTAAGCTTCTTAAAAAAAGATTATTGCTCCCTATTTTTAATCTTTCAAGATATATTTTTTATTGCAAAATAAAAATCATCTATGTAATGATCAGATAATTATGACTATATTACTTTACATATCTTATTATAATTTTTAATCTTTTAATAATATGCAGAACAATAGCATCCAAGATCTTCATACGATTATACATATGCTTTCTCCTGCTGAAAAGAAAAATTTCAAAATACAGCATGCTTCTTTTAAAAGGAAAGGAGCACATAATTATCTAAAACTTTTTGATCTCATTAATAAAGAAAAAAAGTATGATAAGGATTTTTTTACTACTCTGCTGCATCGGTCAGGAATTAAAAACCCTCGGGTGATAGCCCATCATCTCTTTGATATGCTGCTAAAGTCCAGCCGCGGGGTACAAGAAAAAAACTTTACAGAAACAAAAATATTCGGACTACTTTCTGAATCAGAATTACTATACCATAGAGGACTTAACAATCTCTGTATTAAAAGGATTGAGAAAGCTATTGGAATTGCTCAAAAGTTGGACAACCATTATATGCTCGAAGTAGCCACACTTTGGAAGTATAGAATGATGTTAAAAATAAAAAGTGTATCAACTGATGAACAATTGGAAGAGTTTAATAAATATAGGGTTAAACAAAAACAAATAACAGAAAATGCCCTTGATTACCAAAAATTGGTGTTCAAGTTTTATACTATCATGAATAAATTCAATATTAATGAAAAGGAAAATATTCAAATGTTGAAAGAGCATATTTTCTCAAGCAGCCTTCTTATTAACGAGAGAAAAGCAATATCAACTTACGCTAAAATTCAATATAATCACATCTATGGAATCTTTAATAATGCAATAGGTAATTTTAATAGTTTTTATGATTATACAAAAAGGATAATTTATTTATCTCATCAATCTCCTTACATTCAAAAACAACCGGGCAATTTGATAATTATTCTAGGAAATCATGTGAACGCATGTATTTTATCTAAACATTATACTGAAGCGGAAAAAACCCTAGAGCAAATCAAACATATAAAAGCAACTACAGTCCCTGAAAGAGTTACTAAATTCAAAGCGTTATATATCTATAAACTAGATTTATTGGTTGCTATAATGGATAAATTAGGATTAACAAGATTATTAACTATTATAGAGAAGGATTTTGCAGAGATACACCCTATGAATAGGCAAATTGGCCAGGTATATATATTTAAAGTAGCAGCAGCTTATTTCTATTTAAAGAAATATCTTAAATGTATAGAATGGCTGGATTTTTTATTTAAAGAATTAGGTATAAAGGGACGAAAAGATGTCTTTACAGGAGGTAAAGTCTTATATTTAATGGCTCATTGGGAACTGGGTAATCACAGATTCGTCGAACAAAATGCATTATCTACTCGCAGTTATATTCAAAAAAAACGGCCGTTATATTCTTTTGAAAGAGCTTTATTAAAATTTTTCTCTTTTGCTCAGAAAAAGAATGGAAATACCATAGCTGAATGGACACATTTACTTACTACGCTTTATGCTGATCTGAAAGATCCATCTATTAAAAAACAACTCTCTTATTTTAATTATGAAAATTGGCTTACAGAAAAAATAACGTCTTAATTACTATGTAATTGTAAAGTTAGCTACTCCTGATTATTTTGACAGAAGGCCGAAGACAGACGACAGATTAATAAAGCTTAATATCTGATCCTTTTAAATTTCGGTACTATCACTTAAT
Source organism: Chitinophagales bacterium (assembly GCA_965213575.1). Lineage (GTDB taxonomy): Bacteria > Bacteroidota > Bacteroidia > Chitinophagales > JAUHXS01 > JAUHXS01. Next base: position 47,691 of record CBDBZN010000028.1, read on the forward strand.
AATCGTAAAGTTACCTACTAGCTCGGCATCATCCACTTGCAATTGATAGGTAAATACCTCTGTGCTTGTTCCTTTATACCAATCCCACGGATCATTAGGATTTTGAGAAAAGAACATCAATTCGCCAAAGCGATTGTAAACCGATAAGTGGTATGTAGTAAATGTAGCCGGTACAATGGGAGCATTATAAGTTGACAGTTTATCCGCTAAAAAGGCGTTAGGCATGAATAATCTTAAAGGATTGCACTCATCACCACCCACTATTACGTTGGCTTTAATAAAGGTGTCGCAAAGAAATCCGTTTGTAGTATCAGACACATAAACAGTATAAGATTGAGATTGTGTGGGTGAAACTATAATAGAGGGAGTCCTCTCCGAAGTATTCCAAAAAAATTCTGTGCCTGTACTCGCTGTTAAAGTAGTCTCTTCTCCAAAACAAATGGATGTATCTCCTTTAATTGAAGGATTGAATGGTTTTATATCTATATTGAAAAAAGCGGTATCAACAAGGCCATTGCATTCGTTGGTTAATAAAACTGAATAGGCCTCATCTGTGGGAGGAATTGAGATTATCTGTGTCATAGCTTGGGTATTCCAAAGGTAACTGTCTGCTTCAGGAGCTTGTAAAATTGGGTCATCATTAGGACAAAAAATTGAATCTGAAGTATAGGCAATAGCAGGGCGAGCAGAGAACTTAGCCATTCCTATATCCGATGTATATGACCCTGTTGCATAGTAGGTATTATCAAAATAACCTATATTATTATCCAATAAAGGGTAAGTGCTTTCATCAGGAGCCTGAAATGTGGTTCCTATAAATGGAGCAAATGTCCATGCCAAAAATAACTCATCATCTGGAGTAATGGTCAGCAAGCCTGTATACTCATCGCCATTACCTCCCCAATAGCTTCCCCAAAGCAAATTGCCTTTATCATCAAATTGTGCTAAAAATATATCATTAACATAATTTTCTATAGAATCTGGAAATGAAGAATAGTATTCGTCATCATAATAATTATCTGAATAGCGAGTAGTAACAGGCAGTTTATCAGAAAACGTAAATAAGGATATATACACGTTATTACATTGATCTACTACCAAATTACTAACATCAGTTGCATCATTAACATTCCCGCCAAAAAGTGTTCCCCACGTTCTGTTTCTTGCTTCATCATATTTTAATATAAATGCAGAGTTTCCGACACTACTATCAGTATAAAACGTACCGGCATCTTGCAAAGGAAATTTTTCATATTGAGAAGTAATATATCCACTTATATATATGGCCTTATCTCTATCCACAATAATAGTTTTTGGGACACTTATAACATGAAGAGGTGCTCCATACAAACTACTCCAAATCACATTCCCATTGTTATCAAATTCAGAGATAAACATATCCTCCCATCCAGGGTATTGAAAAGTATCAATAAAAAAAGTGCCAATATCTTGTAATGGGAATTCAGGTGAGGCTGTAATCCCCACAGCAATTAAATGATCGTTTGAATCTATAGTTATAGCATTACATTGATCTTTTTTTGAACCTCCAACATACGTGGTCCATAACTGTTCTCCTGTTCCACTGAATTTAGCATAGACTATATCGGTTGAATTACCACTCCACTTAGTATTAAAAAAAGTGCCTGCATCCCATAAGGGAAAATCATCCGATTTAGTATATCCAGCGATAAAAATATTTTCCTTTGAATCTGTATCAACAGAAGTAGCATAATCAAAATCACTTCCCCCCATATAAGTCGCCCATATCCGATCACCATTATTATCAAATTTTAAAATAAAAAAGTCACTTCTATCTACTAAAGCAGGTTGAAAAAAAGTACCAATGTTTTTTAGGGGAAAATTATTTGAGGAAGTGGTACCTGCAATTACTATGTTGTTGTTAATATCTATGGCTAAGGCAGTAGCTTTATCTTCTCCACTACCTCCATAATAAGTAGACCACAGAAGTTGTCCATCGTTGTCAAATTTCATGATAAATATGCTTGGAAATAAACTAAGGGATGGCTTAGTTCCCTGATAGTAAGCTCCTGCATCTTGCACCGGAAACTCTGTTGAATATATATCACCCACACCAAACACATTTCCTTTGGTATCACATTCTATATCTTTAAATCCTTCTGAGTCATTGCCTCCAATAAATGTAGACCATTCTAAAGGAGGGTCAATGACCAGGAGACGGGTAATATCCCGATCAGGAATATTAATATTAATTTCTTGAGTCTTGTAATTAGTAGCTAATACCTTATTTCTATTCTTATCATTTAATACGTTTGAAGTGGTTGCCTTTAATTGATAGTTAGCAGTTACTTTATCAGTGATATCGTTTCCGGTATAGCAATATAATTTTCCTTCTTGCAAGGTATGTTTAGGAGTAGAGATGCCAATCTGCTCCGGGATTAAAAGTTCTGCGTCGCCGGCACCAATATATTGCAACTCGATGAGTTTATGATCTGCTCCCGGATAAACAAAAAAACTGTATTTTAAGTGATTTTCTTCATCAAACTCTAATATCCAGTCAATGCCCGGGTAAATTTCTTTGATGGTAATCTTTTTGTACGATTTTACGCCCATTATACCATCGGGGCAGTGTGGGAGGAAATAACGTTTTTCTCCCTGAGTAGCATATTCTGCAATGATATTTTCTTTTTTAATACTGGCTTCTTTTAATTTGACATCGACTCGCTCCCATGTATAAGAGACAGGCTTAGTCTCTTCATTTTTATAAATTGAGTAAGCCAAATCTTCTTCTACTGAAAGTGATTGTTTGCTTTTTTGTATCCAATCAATAAATACATAGGTCAGGCCTCTTTCTGTAACATAGACATCTAACCCCGGAGCTGAAGTCTTAAATAGTACAAAAGGAACTATTTCTCCGTGCATGTCAGTCATTTGTCCTTTATTTTCTAAAAACCCGATGCCGGAGTTAGATGCTGCTGACTTTTTTTCAGAAGCAAAGGAAAGACTGGTGGAATAGGTAGTTTGCCAGGTTAAAATAATTAATATTAAAAATTTGTAGATGATTTTCATACTTCTTTATTACTGAATGTAATATGTACAATTTAGAAAATACTCAAGGGAGATCAAAATATTATTATTCTATAATTTAACTCTTCTAACGAGAACGTTATTGCAATAATAATTAATTAAATAGTTGATTTTCATATATTTAATATAATAATTATTTATATCTTTATACAAAATGCAATATACTTTAGGAGATTTACATGCCCTTATTCATTCGCTTTCAGCTTCAGAGAAAAGAAGTTTTAAAATCAAGCACACTTCCTTTACAAGAAAAAATAATCATAATTATCTCCGGTTATTCGATATCATTAATGAAACTAAAACTTATAATAAAAAAGATTTTGATGCTATTCTAGCAAAATCTAAGATCAAAAATTATAAAATAGTCGTCCACCGATTATTTGACATGATCACAAAAGTCCTCCGTTCTATTCATGAAAAAGACATCTATGAAGTAAGGATATTAGGACTACTTGCAGAGGTTGATGTCCTATACAAAAAAGGGTTGCCTGTACAGGCTGGGAAAAGGATAGAAAAGACATTTATGTTGGCAAAAAAGATGGATAATCCTTATTTGCTGGGTTTAGTGTATAATTATAAAATGAAATATTTTTTTAGTACAAAAAATAAAAATCCTTATAATGATTTTGATAAATTTTTGCAACAAAGACAAGAGCATAATATAGTGATTGAAAATACTGTAGATTATTTAGCACTCGCTTATAAAGCTTTATATACTTTGGATGAAATTGGATCAGGGGATGCATTAGCAAGTATGAATTATAAAAAATTTCTCGAACACGATTTGTTGCGAGATAAGCAAAAGGCCTTAACTAATTATACAAAATTCCAATTTCATTATATATATGCTGTTTACTATATATTTTTCCATGATTATAAAAATTTTTATCTGCACAATAAGCAGGCTTTGGATTATGCAATGAAAACTAATTATATTAAAAAGGATAATCTTAAATTAATCACATTACAAAGTAATTATATAAATGCTTGCATCTTATCTAAACATTTTGAAAATGCGAAAGCTACCATAGCAAAACTACCCAATATTGCTTCCTGGAGTGCTGCTGAAAAATTTGCTGAATTTAAAGGTAAACATATCAATCAATTAGATTTATTTACTGTACTTAAAGATACAACCGGAATGACAAATAAGCTTAAAGAGATAGAACAATTATTGCCTCTATTGAAGATGAACAAGCAAATTGGTTACGTATATATGCTTAAGATAGCTACTACATATTTGCACTTAAAAAAATATGAAAAGTGCATGGAGTGGTTGAACAAGCTTCTAAATGAAGACGAATTAACCGCTAGAAAGGATGTACTTGTTGGGTGTAGGTTATTATATCTTGTAACGCATTGGGAAATGGGTAATTTAAAGCTAGTTGAGCAATATGCTATATCTACTTATGGTTATCTTCAGAAAAAGCGAAAGCTCCATGCTTTTGAAAAAGCTCTGTTGAAATTTTTCTCTCTTGCCCAAGAAGATGAGAGTACCCGAAACAAAGTGTCTGAGTGGGAATATTTACTAAAAATCCTTCAAGCTGATCTTACTAGCATTTCTGTTAAAAATGATTTGTTTTATTTCAATTACGAAAGTTGGTTAAAAGAAAAAATAGCACCTTAATTAATATGTAAGCGTAAAGCTAGCTACTCCTGATTATTTTTGACAGAAGACCGAAGACAGACGACAGATTAATAAGGCTTGATATCTGATCCTTTTAAATTTCGGTACTATCACTCAATAATCGTAAAGTTACCTACCAATTCAGCATCATCCACTTGCAGTTGATAAGTAAATACTTCGGTGCTTATTCCCTTATACCAATCCCATACATCATTAGGATTTTGAGAAAAGAATACTAACTCACCAAAACGATTATATACTGACAACTGGTATGTGGTATATGGACCAGAGATGATGGGAGCATTATAGCCTGACAGTCCATTTGCTAAAAAAGCGTTAGGCATGAATAATCCTGTACAAGCCGGGTCAGGCGCTACATTAATTTTATCTGTTACTTTACAACCTCCAATATATTGCAAAGTAACTTCATGCATACCTTGAAGTAAATAAGCAGAAATTGTTTCTATTCCTGTAGACCAAAATACTGAATTTGCAGTTCCCAATTCTACGCTATATAATATCGAGTCATTACCGCAGACAATCGTATCGTCCAAATCCAACGGTTCAGTTACTTGCTCTTCTGCTTCTATAAATGCACTGTTATTAAACAAATCACATTCTCCAAAGAAAGCAGTAGGAGGATAAATAGTATCGGAACCTATATCATTGGCAAAAATGTAGAAGCTGTCTAAGTCAATAAGGGTAGTGATATAACTAAAGGACCGGCAACTCATTGGAGCAATTTCTTCAGTGATTTTAGTTGTCGTAAGCAAGTTATAAGCATCCTTTTCATAACGATAAATGCTATGAGGCATATCAGCAGGTAGGGCTGCATCAGTACTCGTATTGCAAATCGTAAAGGCAATGGTAATAGAATCGCAGGCAGTATAAACAAACGTATCAAGTATCATCTGTGCATCGGAAAATTGAGGGTCATTTTTACAGGTTTTACCGTTGGAGTCCATCAAAGGAGTTGGTGTAAAAAAGGAATTTAATACATTGGGGAGGCCGGGCTGAGCTTGATTTTGTTTATTACAAGGAATGGTTAAGTCATCATTGATATTTGTATGGTGATAAGTGTATTGATTATAAATTGATCTAACAGGAGCCCAGTTATTGGGAGCTGCTCCCGACCATACTTTAACTCCGTCAAAACAAGAACAAATAATGTCTGCATGTCCATCTTTATCTACGTCAGCAATGATAGGCCCTTCCCCATCCGTTCTAGAACCACATTGAGTTTTTGCCAATTCTGAGCCGTCTTTTCCGTTAAATATGTATATAAAACCATCATCCGCCCTTACGATCAGTTCTTTTTGTCCATCACAATTCAAATCAAATGATGCGTGTCTGGATCCGGTCGAAGAGGCATCTTCAATGGATGTATTCTGCCATTTGAATGTAAGATCATCATCAAGCACTATTAATTCATCCCAGGTCATAAAACTTATTTCAGGAGCCGCATCTTCATCTAAATTGCTTATTGTCAGAGGATTACTATTGGGAGTTTCCAGTTCATAAGGCCCTCTCATAACTTCTTGTGTTAAGGGGTTCCATACAAAAATTGAGTTCTTTTTTGGAGGAAGTAGATTGCTGCCAAATACAAGAATATCCAGTTTGCCATCTAAATCAAAATCAGCAACCGAAGATGAGGAATATGCATTTCCCATGGCCGGAGCTTCAACTCGTACCGTTAAATTTTTATTATCTATGTCTACAGAAAAAACGGAGCCTCCGATGATCATCTCCATACCGCTACAATCTACACAAAAATTATCAGGTAAAACGTCAGCTGCTAATGGGTAATAATATCGATTTGGGGCAGTGATGGGCCTAACGTTCATGTCTATTATAATATTTCCTGTAACTGCATTGAGAATATAGCCACCCATAAATACTTCTGCGACCCCATCTCCATTAAAGTCTACTAGAGCAATTTCGTTATTATTTTCATAACCTGAATTTAAGTTACTGATCCAGGTAGGACTTCCAAGATTATCTTCGAACCTAGCAATACTTCTGTACCCTGAAGATCCTTTATTAAAGGGGATGAAAATCTCCGCCTTGTCATCATTATCTACATCCCCTAATGTAATCCAATTACGAGTACGGAAAGAGTCTGGAAGAGCAGCTTGAATCCTTCCGGTAACTGCATTTATACTATAAAGACCTGTATCTATTGTCGGACCTGACAGCACTAAGTCAATAGTGTCATCATTATTTATATCTGCTACAAATATATTTGCCATGCCATTTAGGAGGTCTATTGGGATATTTAATACTTCATTAAATAAAAAGCTATCTTCCGTGCAAGTAGACAGCGCTGAAGAATCCACTAAGCTACCAAAGAAAAATCCTTCGCATGATCCTGACTTATTTCGACATTCATCATCATAGCAATCAATTAATCCGTCTCCGTCATCATCTATGCAGTTATCGCATATTTCTTGAGCGAAAAGGAGAACAGGAAAAAGGAGGAGTAGGCATATTGTCTTTAAATGGAAGATTAAAGACAGAAGACGGAAGACGAAAGACAGAGGATGCATGAAGTAAGAAGCCATAGTGTATTTTAAATATTTAATTTATACTTATTTTAAGAGTATAAATTAATTGTTCATTACTTAGTGTTGCTAAATATATTCCCGGAGATAAATTATTTATGGAATAAGTTGAAAACCCTTGCTTTATTTGGATAGTTTGAATATTTCTTCCTTGTAAATCATATAAGGATAATACTAAGTTTTCACCCTGTAGTTGTCTTACTGTTATTGCTTGCAAATCTGCTAGGTAGTAAATTAAAGAGGCGTTTAAATTATTATAATTGGCCTCAGTAGTATGACAAGTATCTTTTACTAGAATACTGATCGTATCAAAATAGGTACAATTTAAGGTAGTGTCGGTTTGGGTAGCTACTACAAAATCAGTTGTTTGATCCGGGCAAGCTTTCACCGAAACAGTGGTAGTACTATTTAATCCGATAGCCGGAGCCCATAAATACTTTTCGCCATTGATCGGCCCAAATAGTTGGATACAAGAATCTTTACATATTGCTTCTTCCGATTGAGTGATCGAGCTGGCTTCCGGAGCTGCTGTTAGATTAATATTGTAAGTAAATGTTGCGGATGCACAATCTCCTGAAGTATCATCACTACTAACTTCAACAGTAAATATATTTTGTAAAAAATCAGCACATATTTCCGGATTAGCAATAGTTGGATCACTTACCTGAGCAGCTGGTGACCAGCTATAGGAACTTCCTCCTTGTATGCCTTGCAGCTGAACACATTCTCCTAAACAAGTAGAGATATCTGAGCTATCTAACAAACAGGTCCTGTTCCTCCAATTACGATCACGGTAGCTGTGTCCCTATCTAAAACAGACCCTTCGAATTGATGCCAAGTGCATATAATTGTTATTGTATCATTGACCGATGGGCAAAAAACATCTGTATTAGTATTATTTTCTGGATCTTGAGACCATGAAAAATAGGGATTTCTTCCTATAAACCCTTCTCCTTCAGCTATAAACGTAACACATTGTCCTAAACAAATAACTGTATCAGTAATGTTTAAAGTTACGGTTTGGCTATATGATTGATTACTGAATATTATCAACATTAAATGAACCAGGAAGGTGTAAACGTAAATTTTTTTCATAAAGATTAATTTTAAATTAGTTATAATCTATAATGGGTAAATTAGGTATTACTCTATATATAGGAAAATATTTCTATCTTGAAATCTTAATGTTTAGAATAGAACATTTTATTAATTTATAGCTATAAAAAATCAATTTTATCTTAATCTTCTAAGGATGAAAAGCAGTTTACATGATCTCCATAGCTTAATTCATAGCCTTACTACTGCCGAAAAAACGCAGTTTTAAGTTACAACATGCTGTGTTTAAAAGAAATAATGGCCATAATTATATTGAGTTATTTGATTTAATAAACCGGGAAAAGCAATATGATAAAGAGGGGCTTACCATAAAAATTCATACTTCGATTATTAAAAATCCTTACGTGATCACCCACTACTTATTCGACATGGTGCTCAACACTCTCCGCTCCATCCATAAAAAAACCGCTCAAGAATCGAAAGTTTTAGGTTTATTATCAGAGGTAGAAATACTGTATAATAAAGGCTTATCAACTTTATGCATGAAGAGAATAGAAAAAGCATATACATTAGCAAAAAAAACGGGTAATCCATATTTGCTCGAAGCAGTTTCCAGTTTTAGAATAAAGTATTTTTTTAGGATTGAAGATCGCTTTAGAGAGGAAACTAGGTTAACGGAACTAATACAGCAGCGTGCTCATCATCATAAAGTAGTTAACAATATTATCGATTACTATGCACTAACTCAAAACATAGATATTCATATGCAAAAAGTGGGTTCTGACCGGGAGGCCACACTTATATTATATGAAAAAGCTTTAAAACATCCCTTATTTCAAGATGATAAGAAAGCTTTAAGTAATTTTTCCAAAATACAATTTCACTATATTCATGGTCTATATTATCGTATTCTTGGAGATTATGACCAGCATCTGCATCATACAAAGAAGGTTTTATATTACGCAATGCAAAGTAATTATGCCAAGCAAGATACACTAGTCATGTTAAATATATTGGGAAGTTATGTAAACGCGTGTACTTTTGTAAAAAAATATGATGATGCTAAAAAAGTAATTGTTCAACTGCGAAGCATGAATGTTCGCTATCTTCCTGAAGAGTTTGCAAAATTTAAAGCCCTGCATATTTCAGAATTAGATTTGTTAACTATGATGAGTGATAAAGTTGGGATGCAAAGGAAATTGCAAGAAATAGAAAAAAACTTGCCTCCCATTTTAAAGATGAACAAGCAGATTGGATATATCTATATGTTTAAAATAGCAGCAACATATTTTTATCTTCATCAATATGAAAAATGTATTGAATGGCTAAATGATCTTTTAGATCAATTGGGTTCAAAAGACAGAAAAGACGTTCAAATAGGCTGTAGATTACTGTTTTTAATCGTTCAAAATGAAATAGGTAATACAAAGCTTGTTGAGCAATACGCTTTATCTACTAAAAGCTACATCATCAAACATCGAAATTTATTCAATTTTGAAAATGAGTTACTCAAATTGTTTTCTAAAGCTCATGATATAGCTTATAATGATCATCACCATTGGGAAAAGCTTTTGAAAGTGCTAGAAAAGGACCTGCTTAATATATCGGTTAAAAACGATTTATCCTATTTTGATTATGAACGATGGCTCAAAGAGAGAATAAGCTAACATAATCCCCTCTTCGAGGAGGGATTATGCTAATGAAGCAATATCAAAACTTTTCCTCTACACCCATCCCAAATAAAGCAAAGTCATATTTTACCGGATCACCGGCATCAAAAAAACGAAGGCGCTCAGTTAGTTCCACTACCGTTTGCCAATCGCATTGTTTTCGATTTATCAAGCCAAGCTTTCTGGCTACTCGCTCTACATGCACATCAAGTGGACAATGCAGTTCACTGGGTTGTATATTATGCCAGATTCCAAAATCGACTCTCTTATCATCTTTCCTTACCATCCATCTGAGAAACATATTTATTCGCTTGCAAGTAGATTTACGCAATGGAGATGCCACATGCTTTTTAGTTCGTGCAGGATAATCCGTCAGACTGAAAAAGCTTTGGTGAAAATTGATCAATCTTTGTTCAAATAAATTGCCGGCTGGCTCAGTTTTAAATTTATTATTTAAAAATGCTGTTTCGAGAGATTTGTTTTTTGAATAATATTGTTTGAAAAATTCGATAAAGTATAAAGTATCTGTAAGGTTGAATGTACGATGTTTAAAATTTAAAAAGCGCTTTAGATCTTTCCCTTGATGATTTATGATGAAATCGTAAGGAGCATTGTCCATCAACCGGACAAGCTCGTTACATTTATTGATAATCGTTTTTCGCTGTCCCCAAGCCAACATAGCCGCCCAAAAACCCATAATTTCAATATCTTGCAGCTTTGAAAACTGATGAGGAATAGAAATCGGATCATTTGCTATAAAAGAAACATCATTATACAACTCGTATTTGGACTCAAGTAACTCAAATAATTCCCTGTCATTCATAAATTAGTCAATTCGCAAATCAACTAATTAGCTAATTAACCCAAAGCTTGCTTTAAATCTTCTATCAGATCATCCGCATCTTCGATGCCTATGCTCAGTCGAATTAAAGAATCAACAATGCCGGTCTTTTCTCTTTCTTCTTTCGGAATAGCAGCATGTGTCATTGAAGCCGGATGGCCGATCAATGACTCTACACCACCAAGCGATTCGGCTAAGGAGAATAATTTTGTATTGGATAACACTTTGTTAGCTTCCTCTAAACTATTGCTTTTAAGTGTAAATGATAACATTCCTCCAAAATCGCGCATTTGAGTCTTAGCAATTTTATGATTTGGATGATCTTCAAAACCCGGCCAATATACTTTATCTACCTTAGGATGATCCTTAAGAAAATGAGCGATTGCCTTTCCATTGTCGCAATGTTGCTTCAATCTGACATGTAATGTTTTAATACCTCTTAATACCAAAAAGGAATCTTGTGGCCCGCATACTCCACCACAAGTATTTTGAATAAAATAAAGTTTATCAGCCAATGATTTATCTTTAACCACGATCGCTCCTAACACTACATCAGAATGCCCACCTAAGTATTTAGTTGCAGAATGCATGATTAAGTCTGCTCCCAGATCTAAAGGATTTTGAAGGTATGGCGTTGCAAAAGTATTGTCCACACATAACAAAATGTTATTTGCTTTAGCTATTTCGGCTGCTCCTTTTATATCAATAATATTAAGTAACGGATTAGTAGGCGTTTCAATCCAAATTAGTTTTGTATTACTATTTATATAGTTGTTGATGGCATTAATATCTTCCATTCCTATAAAATGAAACTTTATACCATAGTTGGTAAAAATTTTTGTAAACATTCTATAACTGCCACCATATAAATCATTCGTTACAATTACTTCATCCCCGGGACTTAACAACTTTATGATACAGTCACTCGCTGCCATGCCGCTGCCAAAACACAAACCATAATTACCATTTTCTATCGCCGCCAGACTTTTTTCTAAAGCATTTCTGGTAGGATTTTGGGTACGAGAATATTCGTATCCTTTGTGTACACCTGGTGTTTCTTGCACATAAGTAGAGGTTTGATAAATAGGCGTCATAATGGCACCGGTGGCGCTATCGGGTTCTACTCCTGCATGGATAGCTTTTGTTCCAAATTTCATTTTAGGACTATTTCATTAGTAATTATGCAAATATAGAAATCCTTATGTTAGAAAAACAAATTTTACTAAAACCTTTGCATGTCATAGATTTTATACTAAAATATTTTAACCATACTTATATTTATCAACTTGAACAAAATCCTTTTCAAGTAAAGAGTTTTAACTATTTTTACCGCAATCAGAAGATTTTAATGCGTAAATAAACTATGAAGATTCAACCCTCCATACCTAAAGGAACCAGAGATTTTTCTCCGCAAGTGCTGCAAAAACGAAACTATATTTTTAATACCATTAAAAAAGTATTTGAACTATTTGGCTTTCAACCGATAGAAACCCCGGTAATGGAAAAACTTTCTACCTTAACCGGTAAATACGGAGAAGAAGGGGATAAATTAATATTTAAAGTACTCAATTCCGGAGATTATTTATCAAAAGTCAAAAATTCTGACGCTGCCATTAAAAGTTTAGATGCTAATGCGTTAAGTTATGAAATATCTGAAAAAGCTTTACGATATGATCTCACCATTCCTTTTGCTCGATATGTAACTATGCATCAAAATAAGATCACTTTTCCTTTTAAAAGATATCAAATTCAACCTGTTTGGCGTGCTGACCGGCCACAAAAAGGGCGATATAGAGAGTTTTATCAGTGCGACGTGGATGTAGTGGGCAGTGACTCTTTATTGAATGAAATAGAGCTGGTCCAAATATATGATCATGTGTTTAAAAGCCTTCAAATACCGGTAATAATTAAAATTAATAATCGTAAAATCTTAAATGGCATTGCAGAAGTTTTAGCTGTAGAAGATCAATTTAAAGATTTAATAACGGCAATTGATAAACTGGATAAAATTGGTGTGGAAGGTGTAAATAAAGAATTATATCAAAAGAATTTTTCACAAGAAGTTATCGACAATTTATCAAGATATTTAACCAATGCTACCGCCATAGATTGGAAAGAAGAACTGAAAAATTCTGAAATCGGTAAAAAAGGAGCAGAAGAACTTAGCTATATTCTAAATAATCTTAAAGAATTAAAACTGCATAATGAAATTGTATTTGATCCTACTTTAGCAAGAGGATTGGAATATTATACGGGAACCATTTATGAAGTAAAAGCGAAAAATGTTTCGATCGGCAGTATTGGTGGTGGTGGCCGCTATGATGACCTTACCGGACTTTTTGGTTTACCGGGCATATCAGGCGTAGGTATTTCTTTTGGAGCAGACCGTATTTACGACGTTATGGAAGAATTAAATATTTTTCCTGAAAATACCATGCATACCACACAAGTGCTACTTACTAATTTTGATGAAAATACAGAAAAATATGCGTTGCCGATCTTACAAGATTTAAGAAACAATAACATTGAATCAGAGATATACCCTGACCATGTAAAACTAAAGAAGCAATTCAAATATGCTGACACTAAAAACATTCCTTATGTTGTCGTTATTGGCCCTGAGGAGGCCAATCAGCAAAAAGTGACTTTAAAAAATATGAAATCAGGAGAACAAGAATTATTATCTAAAGATGATGTAATTAATAGGTTAACTAATCACTAAATTTAAAAAGGCCATTTCCCCACTCAGAGATTCAGAATTTTAAAAAACGGTCTACTTACGAATGTGTCTAAACACTATCCAACTGCTCTAACAACACTTCAATATCATCAAAATCTTTGATTCCCGGTTGTTCTTCTTCCCCTCCTGCCAAATTAATACCATAAGGATTGAGTTGCTGAATAACTTCGTTAACCGTTTCCGGCTGGAAATTCATTTCCAGAATGATTTTATTAGCTTGACAAATTTTCTTTAAAAGTTTTTGATTCGGTTTAATATCACTCCAAAGCTTCTCTCCAAAACCTAATAGAAAAATATCTGCTACGCCTTGCCAATTGGTAATAAGCTCTTCTAAAGCATTGAAAGACACATCTCTAACCTTAACAATAACCGGTGTGTTTAATTCTTTTAGATTTGCTTTTTCTATAAAGTCAGCATTTACCTGAATTAAACTTAATTTGAGGTCACTGATTATTTGCTGAATATAAGCTATTCGTTGCCCGCCAAATTCTCCGATAATTTTAGGGCCGGATAACCAACCTGCTATCTCTTTTGCTTTAGCAGGAGCTATAAAATGTTTAGATTCAGGATCTAAACAAAAACCCATCCACGCTACTCCAAAGGCAGCAAAATATCGTGCATCAGACAAATTATTTATGGAACCGGCTTTAATAAATATGGGAGAAGACATAATGCCGTAAAATTAAAAGATTTTCTATACTATCTGCAACCTATTTTCCTTCAATAATGTTTTTTACACGCAAAAGAGATTGCTGATTGTTTTCTGTGTTGATGGCATTTCTGATGTTTAATTTTTCCCGCGTGGTTAAATGCCAACTTAAAGACACTTCTTGCGTCATATTTTGAGGCACATATTCAAATCTTACAACATCGATAGGCTTATTTGACCATGATGCAGCATAGGTGATAATATTATCGTGATAATAATCTTGAAATTCAGTCCAATTAGTATAGAAATTTCCTATCGGATTAAATATTTTATCGGTAATACTCGGGCGTTGCTTTCCTTTAATGTCTTTAACTTTAGGCGTGTCTCTTATTTGAATGATTACTACTCCACTGGTATTTTTATTGATCCAATCTCTAAAAACATGCAAAAACCGAATGGTTGTTTCATTGCCAAAATTATCTCTCATACCTGCATCCATTACTTGCATGGCCGGCTCAGTAGGCAGGGCAATCGTAGGAGTAATATAGGGAAATGAAGCATTCATTCTTAAGGCGGTAATAAATTTTAAATTATCAGCACCATATCCTTTAAAAAAAGAGCCGAAATCAATCGCATCTACTTCTACGTTGGCATCTAAATTATGAGGTTTAACGGGCCTGGTCATATAGGAAACCGGTTGAGCAGACATATATAAGCGTTGGCCGTTATTAATAATGGTAGCACTCAACATCGCCATGGGAATAATTGCTTCTCTCTCCGGAATTGTATAGTCGATAAGCTTTTTATTCATTACATGATTTGTATTTTCGCTAATGATCTTTTCAAAAATATACCCCCTATCTTTAGAGTATCTTTGATTATCAACTCTATATGCCTGCCAAGGAATAAAAAAATCATTTACAATAAAAGTAAAGCATAAAGGGTTTAAAATATCTTTTGAAATATTGTAAAATGCATTATCTACATTTTTTTCAAGCCCCATTTTTTTTCTTAAAAATAATTCTCTGTAATACGTAGCTCCAATCATTCCTGCAGAAGCACCACTCATAAGCGTAGTATGATCTAAGAATTCGCCACCCATCATGCTATCTAAATGCTCTATAACATTAACAGTCCATGTAGCAGCACGAGATCCACCGCCACTTGCATTGAGTAAGACCATTTTAGGCTTAGTATAGCCTTTAGCTGCCATCTTAGCTTTCCAGTTATCTAAAATTTGAATAGTAGCCAGCATGTCTTGATCGATATGCTTAGAGGAACTTTCTTGTTGTAATTGCTCTATCGAATATTCTTTTTTTTCTGTGTATTTTAAGCCTGCCGCCTGACTAACATAATCAAGTACATTGTATTTAATTAAATAATTAATTAATAAGAAAAGTGCTATAAACCCAAGGGTACGCCACCCTCTCATCCAGAAACTAAATGCACCTAAAACCATTATCAAAATGGATAGAAGTAAAAAAACACTGGCACCGGCCGGAATTCTAAAAACAGGATAGTCAATTAATAACCCCAGAGAGAGAAGAATACCTAATCCTATAGCTTGTATGATTACTGCGTTAACATGATGCTGACGAAAAACTACCCGTAGCATATTCGATTCATAATGAGAAACACCTCTTACAATCCGACTTCGAAAGGGGGTAGCAAGAAAAAAATCTACTCGCCAATACTTTTCAAAATTATCAACATCTTCTATTTCAACTTTAGGTTCATCTTTTTCAAAATCTTCCCTTTTAAGGCCAAAAATTTTAAAAATATCTTTATTAGTATTAAAAAAATAAATCAAAGAAAGTATGACGATTAGCGCAGTACCTAATAGAAAAAAGCCGAGCTCTAAAAATATTTGAGTGTTTAGCTGAAACTCAGCTTCTTCTTGGAAGTTAAGTATTCTAATGATGTAAGTAATGAC
The DNA here is from genome assembly GCA_965213575.1 of Chitinophagales bacterium. Lineage (GTDB taxonomy): Bacteria > Bacteroidota > Bacteroidia > Chitinophagales > JAUHXS01 > JAUHXS01. Next base: position 63,834 of record CBDBZN010000028.1, read on the forward strand.
AAAAAGTAATGGCAATAATGCATTATTAAGACAATACTTTGTGAAAGGACGATTTAAAGTTGCCAAAAAGGGGAATCGGAAGCTATTTAATATGTAATGGGTAACATTCCAAGTCATTACGAATCCACCAAAGGCAAAACCCAAAATGAAAAAGCTCCATCCTCCTACTTTGCCTAAATATTCAGGATCTAAGAAAAGATAAGGGATGCCCATTTTCAAACCAAAATTTTTGGTAATGATCATAAAAAGCATGATCCATATCAGAAACAACAGTTGATGCTTTTTTAGATGCACGAGCATTAACTGTATCGGAAAAGAAAAATATATATTTTTAATTATCTGCATCCGGATTTTGTAAAAGTAAGCCTAAAAATTATTTGTTTAAGAAATATGTTTAATTCCTTATTTATACGTTGAAACATTGGTTTTGTTGCTATAAGCCAATGATTATAGTATTTGTACGACGAAAGATATCTTTAACTTTCAGGCATTAGCAATAACCTTGAAATAAATAGTTTGAAAAACTATTGGATGATCATTCCTGCTCCGACAGTTTCATTAGTGGCTTCATCTATTAAAATAAGGCTTCCGGTGATCCTATTTCGAGAATAAGCATCAAAAAATAATGGTTGCGTGGTTCTGATAGAAATGCGTGCTATATCGTTAAGGCCTATTTCCAAATCATCTTCAATTCTGTGAAGGGTGTTGATATTTACTTTATATTTGATATTTTTAATAATACACCTCACATCTTTTGAAGTATGTTTGACTGCATATTTACCGCCTCTAACCAGTTTCTTCTCATTCAGCCAACAGATCATTAAATCAATATCTTGTTCTACACGAGGCCTATTATTAACCCTTACGATCATATCACCCCGGCTGATGTCAATTTCATCTTCTAACGTCATAGTAACAGACATAGGCGCATAAGCCTCTTCTATTTTCCCATCAAAAGTATCGATACTTTTAATTTTACTGGAAAAGCCTGAAGGTAAAGCCACTATTTCATCACCTGCCTTAAATACACCTCCCGCGATACGCCCTGCATAACCTCTGTAATCATGATATTCATTCGACTGTGGCCGGATGACACTCTGCACAGGAAAGCGGCAATCAACATGATTATGATCACTTCCAATATGGACATTTTCTAAGATATACAGCAAGGTTGAACCTTCATACCAAGGCATATTTTTGGACCGATCTACCACATTATCGCCATTTAGTGCACTAATTGGCACAAAACGTACATCTTTCACTTCCAGCTTAGCTGAAAATTTTTCATAGGCTTGTTTAATTTCATCATATACTTTCTCGCTATAATCTACTAAGTCCATTTTATTAATACAGATCACCACATGTGGAATTTGCAAGAGAGAAGCAATAAAAGAATGTCTCAACGTCTGCTCTACAATACCTTTTCGAGCATCTACTAAAATAAGGGCTAAATTAGCACTGGAAGCACCTGTTACCATATTCCTAGTGTATTGAATGTGCCCCGGAGTATCGGCGATGATGAATTTTCTTCGCGGCGTAGCAAAATACCTGTAAGCTACATCAATGGTTATACCTTGCTCTCTTTCAGCTTTTAGCCCATCAGTTAGTAAAGCCAAATTAAGGTACTCATCACCTTTTTGTGTACTTGCCCGTTGTACTGCTTCCAGTTGGTCTTCAAAAATAGATTTACTATCGTATAATAACCGGCCTATTAAAGTACTCTTTCCATCATCTACGCTGCCTGCTGTTGTGAAGCGCAGGAGTTCCATATTTAGATAGCCTTTGCTGTCAAAATTTTTAATTTCCAATTTTTAATTTTTAATTTCCTAAAAGTATCCTTCTTTTTTTCGATCTTCCATAGATGTTTCAGATCGTTTGTCATCACTTCTGCCTCCTCTTTCTGTGACACGTGTAGAAGCTATTTCTTCAATTATTTGCTCTAAGTTACCTGCAGTAGAAAGAGAGGCGCCTGTCACCGTCATATCGCCTACTGTTCTGTATCTGACTGTCATATCTTTTACTTCTTCTCCATCTCGAAGTTGTAAATAAGGAGATTGTGCTAATATAGCTCCATCTCTTTTAAAACATTTTCGCTCATGCGCGAAATAGATAGGCGGTATTTCTAAATTTTCCATTAATATATATTGCCAAACATCCATTTCTGTCCAGTTGCTGATAGGGAAGATCCTAAAATGTTCGCCATAGTTTTTACGGCCATTAAAGATATTCCATAATTCGGGCCGCTGATTCTTTGGGTCCCATTGCCCAAAATCATCTCGATGAGAAAAAAACCGCTCTTTCGCCCGAGCTTTTTCTTCATCTCTCCTGGCACCACCCATCGCCGCATCAAATTGAAACTCTTCAATAGCATCTAAAAGTGTAGTGGTTTGCAAAGCATTTCTACTGGCATTTGGACCTTTTTCTTCCACTGCTTTTCCTTTGTCAATAGAATCTTGTACAGTCCTAACGATCAGTTTTGCTCCGATCTTTTCTACGAGCATATCCCGAAAATCGATCGTTTCGGAAAAATTATGCCCCGTATCTACATGTAAGAGCGGAAAAGGTAACTTTGCCGGGTAGAAGGCTTTCCTTGCCAAGTGTATCATTACGATAGAATCTTTGCCACCGGAAAACATTAAAACCGGTTTTTCAAATTGAGCCACCACTTCTCTTAACACATAAATGGATTCTGCCTCTATTTCTTTCAGATGGTTTAAATTATAGGATGTCATATATTATTATATAGTATTTTTGGCAATATAAATTGATATAATTTATCAACGGATGCTTCTATAGAAAGCTGTTCGGTATTGATTCCCAAATCTGGCTTTAAGGGTGGCTCAAAGGTACTGTCTATTCCGGTAAAATTTTTAATTTCTCCTTTTTTGGCTTTTTTATAAAGCCCTTTTACATCTCTTTTTTCGCAAGCTTCTACAGAGGCATTTACATAGATTTCGATGAAATTTTCTTTCCCGATAATTTTTTTTGCCAGATCTCTGATTTTTTTTGTCGGGCTCACGAAAGAATTAATGGTGATAATCCCGCTATTGATAAATAATTTAGAAATCTCTGCGATACGTCGGATGTTTTCTACTCTATCTTCATCAGTAAATCCCAAATTGCTATTGATACCTGATCGGATATTATCCCCGTCGAGGGTTTGATTAAAAAAATTATTCTCAATAAGTTTACGTTCTAATCCTACTGCGATAGTGCTTTTCCCGGAACCTGATAAACCTGTGAGCCAAATTACTCTAGCATGTTGATTTAAAAACTTTTCTTTATCCTGCTTAGATAAAACTCGATCAAAGATTGGGTGAATATTTTCAGAAGCAGCCATTATTGGCTCCAAAGTTAGGAAATAACTGTTAAAACAATAAGTTATAAGTAATATCTATTGCTGAGTTAATGTATTTGATTTTATCGCTATTATTAAAAGGGAATCAGAGGTAATGCAATAAATGTAAGACACACCCTTAACCCCTCTCAAAAGGGGAATTTCTACTCTCAGAGTCCTCTGCGAGAGACTCTGAGGGGGATAAAACTACTTTATAGAAAAGGAAGAAGGATCTTTGTGATTATTCCAAAAACGAACTAATCTAATATTTTGCAAATCCACTATATAGTAAAACAAGGTGATTTGAGGAGTAACAACACGATGAACATTTGAATATTTGGTATTAGGGAATGTTTGGGGATTATTCTCAATGATCTTTAAAATTTCATCTACTTTCTCAATAAAAGCATAAACAACTTCGTCAGGCCACTCTGCCATCAGATAATCAATGTTGTTCTAATAATCCTGTTTAGCTAAAAATGACCACTTAATAGTAGTAATCATTTAAAAAGATTCGGATAGCGTTTTTTTGTTTCAGCCATCACTTGCTGATGTGATACTACATTTTCAGCTTCGATATCAGCTAGTCCTTTATCAATTGCCTCCTTTTGCTTTATTGCAAGAACAGCTTCATCACTTGGGTTAACAGAGACATAATCAAGTGTATTAATAAAGTTTAAGAACGTCTTAAAACGATTATCATTTACTTCTAAGGTAATTCTCATAGCACCAATATTAACGTAAAATTACCTAAAAAGTTTCACTAATAATGGTATTAATTATTATTAAGTATGTCCAATACTTCGTCAAGTTTAGGCGTAAGGATGATCTCAGTCCTTCTATTTTTAGCTCTTCCTTCGGGAGTTTTGTTATCAGCTATTGGGAAATATTCACCCCTGCCAGCGGCAGTAACTCTTTTGGGATCAATTCCATTTTGCTTTGTCAGAATATTTACAATAGAAGTAGCGCGTAATACGCTCAAATCCCAATTGCTACTTATGCGCGCATTTGGTGTCATAGGGACATCATCGGTATGGCCTTCAATTAATACATTGATATCTTGATTTTTCTTTAAAACATCTGCTAATTTTTTTAATGCTTCTTGTCCTTTAGGATCTACCGTGGTTTGTCCGGATTTAAACAATAATTTTTCTGATAAAGAAACATATACTTTTCCATTTCTCTGCTCTACCGATAGTTCTCCTTCATCGAAACCCAATAAGGCGTTAGAAATCTTATTTTTAAGTGCATTTGCGGCTTCTTCTTTTTGTTTTAAGGCAGCTTCTAATTCTTGTACTTTTGCTTCCCGATCTTTCAAACCTTTACTGAGTGAATTGATATTAGTTTCTTTTTCTTGAAGATTGGCTTCCAATTTTGCTAACTTTTCTTCCTTAGCAGCTAGGTCTCGCTCTTTATTTTCTAGTTCTACACTTAACTTTTTATTTTCGAGTGTACTGGTCGTTAATAGGTCTTTATTTTGTAAGATCACTTTATTGTATAAGTCGTCTAAGTCTTTATTTAAAGCTTTAACTCTGGCATATTGTTCATTAAGGTTTGTTGTATCTGTTCTGAGCTGTGCAGCTTCTTTTTGAAGTTCTGTCAACTGCTTAGTCAGGTTATCTACATCTTGTAGTGCTTGTTGCAGGCGGTCTCTGCAAGTTGCATTTTCACTTTCTACAGATTCTCGTAAGGCTTTCTCATCTTGTAGTTTAACAGCAGGGACACAAGCGGATAACGCAAAAAGTACTAAAACCCAGTTATATCGTAATATATTTATTTTCATAATGCGTTTAATTTTTATAAAAATATAATTAATAAGGGTGATAGTATGTGTTTAACAGAAGAATTTACAAACATTGAATGAAGTAATTTCTAATATACTGTACGAAACTTACTCAACTGAGGGTTTGACTTAAATATTTAAAGAGTTAGGATTTTGTCGAGTATCGAAAAAAGTTAGCAATAATATTTTCGATCCTTCTAACTTGTAATATAGTGTCGTCTGTTTAGAAATAACGCATTTATGCGTGTTATTTCTTTTCTGCGTAGGAAGGTAAAGATTAGGGAGTTTAAATATTTTTCTACTTTGGAAGAGAATTTTTCAACTTCTCTTTGACTCCATTCTTTATTTATATATAAAAGAATGTCGATATAATCGGATTTTGCTTTTCCAGACCATTTGATTTCGTAATTCACTAAAGATTGAACTTAGATTTAACTTCTTCCATCACTTCTTTATGGCTATATATTTCACCTTTTTCTACAGATGCTAATCCTTCGTCAATTGATATTTTTTCTGCTGTAGATATTTCATTCCACCAATCTTTGGTTAAAGATTTAGAAGTAATCTTTGATAAAAGTGCATATACTGCATTAAGTATGCTATTATCTTCAATTTCATCAATTAAATTATGTAGAGTTGCCTTTAATTCTGCTGTACTCATGGATAGATGTTTATGTAAGTATACTTTTACAACGTAAATTTATGTACTAATGTTTCAATAGTAAGCACCACTTACCAGAAGTTCAAAATTTTCAAAATAACCTAATTTGCTAATCGACCTGGCTTACGACATAACCAATAACTTATAACCTTTACCTCTTATATTTACCAATTCGATATCCGGATCATGTTTTAAGTATTTCCTTAGTTTTGTGATGAACACATCCATGCTTCGGGCATTGAAAAAACTGTCATCACCCCATATCTTTTTCAAAGCTATATTTCGATCGACTATTTGATTAAAGTTATTGCAAAATAAGATTAACAATTCAGCTTCCTTCCCGGTAAGGTTAATGATTTTATCTTTTATAGATAATGTTTGTCGCTGGCAGTCAAAAGTGTATTTGCCAATTTGGTAGTTGTTTTGAACTTTTTCTTCCACCTCATTACCACTTCTTCGAATGACTGCTTTTACTCTGGCAATCAATTCTTCCATGCTAAAAGGCTTTTTAACATAATCATCTGCACCGGCATTAAAACCTTCCAATACATCTTCTTTCATCGACTTAGCAGTAGTGAATATAATAGGCGTAGATCGATCAATTTCTCTGATTTCTTTTGCTAATGAAAAACCGTCTTGTATGGGCATCATTACATCAAAAATACAAACATCAGGTTTAAGCTCGTTATATGCTTTAAAGCCTTCTTTGCCGTTTTTAAAATGATGTGCTTCAAAGTCTCGGTCTTCAAAACATTCTTTCATCATCAATCCTAAATAAGGATCATCCTCCACAATCAATACTTTATGCTTCTCCATGATTAGTAGTTGTTGGAAGGTGAATTTTAAATGTAGTGCCTTTATTTAATTCACTGTATACGTTAGTGATTCCGTTATGTTCCTTAATGACCTCAGCAACGTAGTTTAAGCCAAGTCCAAAGCCTTTCACATCGTGCACATTCCCGGTATGTACTCTATAAAATTTATCGAATATTCTTTTTTGGTCTGCTTTGGAAATGCCAATACCATTATCGGTGATTGTTATATTTAATAAATTGCCTTCATTTTTAGTACTGATCATAATGGATGGATCTTTGTTAGTGTATTTAATGGCGTTATCAACCAAATTGTATACCACTGCTTCTAGATGATCAGGATCACCCATCATGTACGAATTTTTTGCATTGAGCTGACATTCGATCTTACCGCCTTTGCTGTCTATTTGCATTTTGAAAGAGTCTATTACCTTCTCCAATAACTCGTGGATGTCTATTTTTTCAGATTTTAACTTAATGCCTTCTTGGTCATACGCAGCAGTTTTAAGTATTTTTTCTACCAACCCGGTTAATCTGACATTTTCTTTTTTGGCTATGCCGAGATATTTCTCCGTTTTAATCTTATCATCTTTACCGCTAAAGTTGAGTGTAGACTCAATGGCGAGGGAGATATTAGCCAATGGGGTTTTAAACTCATGAGTCATGTTGTTAATAAAATCACTTTTCATTTCTGAGAGTCGCTTTTGTTTTAGAATTGTATTAAGGGTATATATATACACAGATGTTATTAAGGTAACGATAAGAAAGGAAGCTAGTAGCAAGATGGTCATTCGCTTCCAGATGTAGAGATTCTTATCCGGGAAATAGATTTTTATATATAAATCATTGCCTTCACCCATACCCATACTATACCCTTTGACACTCTTAAGGTCTATTGAGTTAGATATAGTGTTGGTATAAGAAAAAGAGTGCCCGATTGAATCATAAATACCAAAACTATATGGAGTAGTTATATTATTAGCTTTTAGGTTAGCATTAAATAGCGAATCGAGGTTTCTAGAATTATAAGAAAAGGGGACGGTTGAATTAATAATGTTTTTTAAATAGTTAGGAAATCCATCATACATGTTAGATAAAGAATCCATCAATAATTCTTGCAGCTCACTTAGCTTCATACGACCATAATTAGCACTAGAATCAAGTGCTAGGTTGATCTTTACAGTATCTTTTTTATTACTATTAATAAATGTATGATCTAAGTTCCATTGTTTTTCCAGATTAAATATGCTATCTAATTTGCTTATTCCATCATGATTAATAACAACATTTGTGTATGATATAGCAATTCCTTTCCTAGGTTTCCCATCTTTTTTAAAGTGAATTGTATCGTCTTTTACAGATCCATTTTTTTTATAGAAATCTAAAGCACTTACTAAAGAATCTGAAATGAGTGGTAAAATATTTTGTAGAAAATAATTTTTCTTGAAATTATTATCTCGATTAGCATCGATGATGTCTGCCAATGCCCTATTAACATCTTTATCGAACTCCTCCTGTTGTAATTGGTAAGAAGACCATAACCAATGCCCTTGAAGTGCCAAAAGCGCAATGAGTGAGACACTCATCAAAAAAACTATAAGTATGACTTTGCTGTTTCGCATAAGGCTAAATTAATATATAATTATTGGCTGCCCTACTCTCTTAACACTAATTAACACTGTTTAACTAAGCGTTAACTATTTCCGACTTGCGATTGACATACCTTTGATTCGAATTGTGCATATAGTTGGCTTTATGTGCTGTTTAAAACGTTTAGAAAATAATAATACAAGAACAAACTTTCCTCATAGCCCAGGGTTTAAACCCTGGGCTATGAGGAAAGCCAAGTTTATACTATATTTAAAACAATGGAAAAGAAACCAATATTAACAACCCGGAATCTCGCAAAAAGATACGGCAATATACAAGCCTTAAAAGACTTATCGCTTACTATAGAACAAGGAGATGTGTACGGCATTCTAGGCCCGAATGGCAGTGGCAAAACAACTACTTTAGGAATTATCTTAGATATTGTAGCACAAGATAGTGGCACTTATGAATGGTTTGGAGAGCATCATGCACATGGGAATAAAATACCACTTCACGAATCAAGAAAAAAGATCGGCTCTATCTTAGAAACGCCTAATTTTTATCCGTATTTATCAGCAGAGAGAAACCTTAAAATTGCTGCAGATATTAAAGGTGTTTCGTACTCCGATATTGATAGAGTGCTCCAAGTGGTAGATTTATACGATCGGAAAAAAGATAAATTTAAAGGATATTCATTAGGAATGAAGCAGCGATTAGCCATAGCTTCTGCTTTGTTAGGCAACCCTCAAGTACTGCTGCTAGATGAACCTACCAACGGCTTAGATCCTGAAGGAATAGCTCAAGTGAGAGAGATTATACAAACAGTTGCAAAGGAGAATATCACCGTTATTTTAGCCAGTCATGTTTTAGATGAGGTAGAAAAGGTATGTTCTCATGTAGCCATTTTGAAAAAAGGTCAGTTACTCGCTCAGGGAAGTGTGGGCAGCATATTGAGTGGCCACCCTACAATGGAGCTTAAAGCAGATGAAATGTTTTTATTGGAAAAAGCATTATATGAGCACCCTTCTGTAGTAGATATTAAGAAAGAAAATGAGCTTTTAGTAGTTAAGTTCGATGAAGAAGTATCTACGGCAATCATTAATAAATACCTTTTTGATAAAGGTATTACCCCCACTCATATTGCTTCTAAGAAACAAAATTTAGAAAAAGAATTTTTAAGTATTATTAACAGCCATGCTTAGACTTATTAAAATAGAATTTCAGAAAATCATATTTAATCCTACTATACAGATTATATTGGGGTTGTATGTTTTATTACTTATTCCAACTGCCTTTGGAATAGAAAATATCTTAGGTGGCATCATTACCTCAGATAATGTTACTATTGGACCTAAAAAAGGGAGTCCCACCCCTACTGAGGGGATGGATATGAAGTCTTTCTTATTAGATCAACTCAACCTCTTTAGTTTTCCGGAAGCATGGCATTATATCGCCTTCTTAGTAAGCTTGTTTAAGCTCATCTTGGCAGTAGTAATTATTATTATAGTAACTAATGAATTTACCTACCGCACAATGCGACAAAACATCATTGATGGTATGAGTAAGTGGGAAGCTATCTTATCAAAAGAAGTATTTATACTAGTATTGAGCTTATTTTCTACTGTCTTTTTAGTTATCCTCACATTGTTAGTAGGTAGCAATCCCGGTAATGTAAGTACTTTCGATGGCTTCGGATTTGTAACTGCTTATTTCCTTGAGGTTTTCTTGTATTTAAATTTTGCTTATTTAATAAGCATGTTGGTAAAAAAAGCAGGTTTGTCAATTGTGTTTCTGCTACTCTATGGGTTTATAATTGAGAAGATTATAATTTTTGTGATTAGCTATCCATTTCCTGAGATGGCAGCAAGTATTTCTTCAGTTTTACCGTTTGGGGTTATTGACGGGACTAATACCTAACCCACTATCTAAATTAATGGGGAGCACGAACTTAACACCTGACTTATCATTTACTTTACTAAGTATGGTGGGAGTTTATGTAGCTTCATTTATTGGTATTAGCTACTTACTAGTGAAGCGAGGGGTGGCTACGAAATAATAAAGATCAAATTAACACATTCGCAAATAAGATAGTTTTTTAAATCTTGAATTTCTGGTGGGGAAATGGCCTTTTTTTCAAGCAACTACAATCTCGAAATTGCGAAGCAGAAAAAAACAATCCGCCAGTTGGCGGATTCGAATTTCGATTCATCGGGATAGTTTCTGCTGTTGCGGGAGGCATTTCTGAGATTGTTTGCGAGAAAAAACAAGCCTTGAAATTTTGCTACTTTTTTTCAAGAAAAAAGTATAAATTCAAGCAATTAGCTAATTAATCCCTACTTCTCATATTTTTGCAGCTCATCATGAAAATATTCCAATTGTATACCTGCAGTTTTAAACATTGACTCAGACTCTAGCCCGCTGTGATATTTTCTTTCACACACCACTCTAGTAATACCGCAATTAATGATCAACATGGCACAAACCCTGCAAGGAGTCATTTCTACAATAGAGTGTTGATCCTTTCAAAGAAACCCCTTGTTTAGCAGCTTGACAGATGGCATTTTGTTCTGCATGGACGGTCCTAACGCAATGTTCTGTTATAGAATCATCCTCGTGGATGACCTTTTTCATTTGGTGGCCTACTTCATCACAATGAGGCAAGCCTACCGGAGAGCCTACATACCCTGAAACCAGCAATTGTGAATCTCTTGCTATCACACATCCGCTTCTTCCCCTGCCACAAGTAGCACGTTTTGAAATAGCATCCATTACTTCCATGAAGTATTCATCCCAGCTGGGCCTTACATATTTTTCTTGGTCAGTTACCATTGAGCTTATTGAGTATTTTATCGAGGTTTTTATTAAGATCTTCAAAAGAACCATTATTAATTAATTTGGCATCAGACATAGCCATGCAGGCTGATAAATTTTGTTGATTTGGATTATCAGATTTCATTTCTCGAGCTTCATTTTCTATGAATGTATCAAAATCAATATGATCTGTTTCACTGGCTCGCTCAAGTATCCGCTTATAGCGTGTATTAATATCTGCATCCACTGCAAATAAATAAGCATTTTCTTTTTCTTTTAGCATTTTTGCTTCTCCTACGGTTCTGATACTTTCAATCACACAATCGCTATTACTATTTTTTGCTTGTTTATATAATTGTTCTACTATAAAGCTCGGCGAATTTTTCTCTCTAAGATCATTTCCGACTAAAACCATACTATCTCTATTAACAGGCAAACCTCTTTTTTTTATTTCTTCTATGAGATAATTCCTGACTGAATAATGTTTGTATCCGTGCTTTTCTACTAAGAACTCTACAATGGTTCCTTTTCCTGCTCCTAATGTACCGGTGATGCCTATGATTTTCATGTGTTAATATTTGACAAATTTTAAAAAGTATTTTTCCACATCATTGATTCAATAGGCTTAACGGTCCGGTTTAGTGTATTTAGCATTTTTCTTTTTGTTGTAATAATTATCCACTTTTCCATCAATTACAAAATAGATCAATTGCCCTATAGGCATCCCGGCATAAATGCGAACAGGCTGGGCACAAGATATTTCCAATGTCCAAGTATTACAATACCCAACATCTCCTTTACCTGCTGTAGCATGAATATCTATTCCGAGCCTCCCAATACTGGATTTTCCTTCTAAAAAAGGCACATGATTGTGTGTTTCAGTATATTCTTCGGTCACTCCCAAGTATAAAGTATTGGGATGTAATACAAATCCGTTATCCGGAATCTTTATTTCTTCTATTTCATTATGCTTGCGAGCATCTAAGACTCTATCTTTATATACTGCCAAATATCTTCCGAGATGTACATCATAAGAGTTAGTTCCAAGGCATTTAGGGCGAAATGGCTCTATGAGAATATTGCCTTCCTCTATTTCTTCTAAAATTTTTTTATCTGTTAATATCATTGATTTAAAATAGTTTGTGTCACTAAGTTACCCAATACTTTTATTTAGTTTAAAAAAATTTATCAACTCCGGTAACAATAACTAAGTTTTTGCGTTTAATACATAATAAAAATTTATATATTTAAAAATGCCTTTAACGAAAACGTTACACATTGATGACCATACTAAATTGGGATTATGGAAAATAGAAGAAGATGCAGCATTTTTTTTATCTCATTTACAACTTAATGAAGAGGAAAAGTTAAAGGCAGATCAACTTAAAAGCCCTAAAAGATATTTACATTGGCTTGCCAGTAGGGTATTGCTACGTACATTATTAGAAACTGAACGCTTTATCGAAATGTCTTTTGATGAATATGGTAAACCTTATTTAGATAATTTTCCGTATAAAACTATCTATTAGCCATTCTTCAGAATATGCAGGCGTGATTTTAAGCCATAAACCAAGAAGTAGGAATCGATATTGAAAAAATTCATCCTAAAATCAATAAAATCGCTCATAAATTTATGCACCCCTGATGATATTAATGCTATCAAAGAAGAAGAGCGAACAGAAGTTTGTCATGTCCCACTGGGGAGCTAAAGAAGCCCTATATAAATTGTATGGTAAAGGTGGTATTAGCTTTAAAAATGATATTCTTCTTTCCCCATTTTCCTACCAATCTATTGGTAATTTAACTGCCCGGTAATTCAAAACACAATAAATTTGGATTGTGCAAGTCAGTTATGAAAAAATTTAGCGATTATATGTTGGTATATGCGCAATGCAATTAAAGCGTTAATTAACAACATACGCTAATGTTTAATGAAGACACATTTAATTGATGATTTACTAGAAGAAATATCTCGGCTTCAAACTTCCACTGCTACTCAAGTCTATCCAAAAGGGAATTTTCCTTCTCAAAGGCTGCACACTACTTTTTCAACGTATAGAAGAGAAGATGATAATATTTTTTTCACTGTAAGTATTATTTATCTCTTAAAATCTATTAAAGATTATCTATCTCCTAAAAACAAGCAAATAGCAACAGACATATCAGAAAACGCTATGGAATAGTTATGATCTACATCAAAATAAAAACAGCTTAACTTATAACTTTTGGAGAACTAGCTCATCAAAACATTTTCCTAATGGTTATTTGTTTCATCATTTTTAACATTTCCAAATACCGGACGATATTGATGTGACCTCATTAATATATCTAGTTAAAGGAATTCCAAAAGAGCAAATAATTAGGCCTGAAAGAAAAACTTGTTCAACATAGTAATTTATCAACGCTTAAGGTACGTACTACACTTAAAGAATATAAAGACTTACAGATCTACTCTACTTGGTTTGGTAAAAAAAATGCCTATCGAATTTGATGTCTGCGCATTGAGTAATTTAATGCTTCTCCAACTTAAATATGATCTGCCCTCTTAATCAGCACGACCGGGATACAATTTTTTTTTATTAAGTCTATAGTCCAGCAAAAGCAATATTTATCACGTGCTCATATCATTTCCCCTTCTTATGCTAATCCGGCAATTATTTTATATCACTTATCTTGCTTATCATCTGCTTATTCTAATCATTTTTCAGCTATTATTCCTGAATTACAAAATGGCCTTCAGGAACAACTTAAAAAGAGCCATTCCTCTATGGAAAAGTTGATTTTATCTACTTCTTTATTACGATTTAGAATCGATTCCCCTAAGACTGATATTCATAATAATAAAAAAGATAATTTCTATTGGTTTCATGCAGGTATGCTCAATGTATATTCCCACCTAATGCTTAAAAAAGTTAGCTAAGAAAAATCTTTCCCATCTAAAATATTATTGCGAAGCGTTTAATAAAGCACTTATTTTGGAATATGAAACGCTGTATGCTAACAAATTGAATCCAAATTAAAATTTTACTTTTTTTAATTTGAGTACAAAAAGCAACATCTTCTTCTAATATAAATAAAGTAAGCTATTTATAATATTAAACGCTTTGGCAAAGAGGTGTACATTTAAAGGCATTTAAATCATTCGGCTAAGCAAATATTAATCTTTCAACTAAATTGGTATTATTTTAGCACTGAACTAATAGGTTCCTTCGTTGGGGATTATATTGAATAAGGCTGCTTCTAAAAATCAGCTGTTAATAAACTTAAATAAATTAATTATGCCATTTATAACAAATGAAAATTCAAAAGAAGAAGTAGATATTTTCTATGAAGATTACGGATCAGGGCAACCTGTAATATTAATTCACGGTTGGCCACTAAGCCACAGAGCGTGGGAAGGACAAATTGCTGACATTGTAGATGCAGGGTATCGATGTATAGCTTACGATAGAAGAGGATTTGGTATTTCTTCTGCTCCCTGGGATGGGTATGATTATACTACTTTAGCCAGTGATTTGAATGAAATTATTAATCAGTTAGATCTGAACGATTGTATAATTGTTGGATTCTCTATGGGTGGAGGGGAAGTAGTAAGATATTTAACAGAATATGGTGACGATAAAATCGCTAAAGCTGCACTGATCAGTTCTATCATTCCATTGGTCCAGAAGAAAGATGATAATCCTAATGGCGTACCAACAGAAGATTTAAAAGAAATTCTCAAAGCTTTAAAAAACGACAGAGTAGGATTCTTAAAAGATTTTCATAAGGATTTTTATGCATTTGAAGACAATAAAGGCCGAATAAGTGAGGCTCAATTGCATTACGATTGGTCTATTTCTACCCACGCCTCTCCTAGGGCTACTATTAAGACAGCAGAAGCTTGGGCAATGACTGATTTTAGAGATGAATTAAAAAATGTAAAAATTCCTACATTAATCGTGCATGGAGATGCTGACAAAACAGTGCCTATTGAAACTTCTGCAAAACAAGCAGCAGAAGGCATCGAAAACAATCGATATGAAGTTATCAAAGATGCTCCTCATGGACTGAATGTAACACATCGAGAAAAGTTAAACGAAATCCTTTTAGACTTTCTTGGCAAATCAGTTAACGAATATAAACCAGCTTTCGCAGATAGCAACGCTAACAAGCAGTAATGACCTTTAAATTCCCCTCCTATCAGGAGGGGACATAGGGTAAGTGCTATCTTAGCACAGTAACATTTCCTTCCAAGACCTTTACATTATCTTCATATACTGCTGTAACTTTGTAAATATATACTCCTGATTGTACCAATCGACTTCCAATGTATCCATCCCATAATTTAATGGGAGCAAAAGGATTTTGGCTTTGTATGCTATTGCTATAAATATGTTGGCCTAAGTTATTAAAAATTTCAACTTCCAATGATTGAGCTGCACCATATAGTACTAATCCATCATTATTAGTGCTGTTAAGTATAAAAGCATTCGGTACGAATAATTCGGTACAAGCTACTTTAGGTAAAACTTCCACCTCGTAAGATAATGTAGTAGAGCAAGCAGTAGCTACATAAAGTGTGGTGGATTCATTTAGGATATATGTAGTTGTTTGATTTTCAATTCCGTTATCCCATACATAATATGCGGCTGAATCAGGGGCTGTAAGGGTAAGCTCATCACCTTCACATATCACCATAGGATTAGCAATAGTATCTATAGAAGCATCTACTTTCCACACTACAGTATCACCACATGGGTCAGCAATAACCATGTATGTTTGCATTTCTATTGGAGCAACTTTAATGGTATCTGTGGTCTCTCCTGTATCCCACCGATAACTTCCACTTTTTACTAATGAATACATATTTGCAGTATCTCCCGGACAAATGCGTACATACATCGTATCATTAGTTCCGGGATAATTGTCCATATTGATTTTAATAATTGATGCCTCACGCGCCGGATTAGTAGCATTAGTATCCATAAAAGCTCCTCCTCCCGGATCTTTAAAAGGAAATCCTATTATGTCTGGAGAACTTGGATTAACTTGATATTCGGCTCCAACAAATAATTTATCATCGATATTTACTGTAAGGGCTCCATAAAAATTGAAAGTTTGCCCACCCACATAGCTGCTCCAAATAAGATTGGTATTCTCATCAAAACTCAAAAATATGTCTTTTCCAAAAATCTTGTCCTAGTGTATCTCCATAATCACATGGAGCTACATCACTAAATGGTAAATCACTTGAGGTACTAGCAAATGCTATATAAATATTATTTTTACTGTCAACATCTATATCTTTTACATGACCATACGTTTGGTCTGCACCACTTCCTCCTATATAAGTACTCCATATAAGATTGTCTTTGTCATCAAATTTTAACAGCACAGATTCTGACACATTGCCTGAAAAGTTTAAAGGCCCAGCAATTGAATCCATATACCCACCCCCATCTAATAAGGGAAAATTATCTGATAATGTACGGCTAAAAAGATATAGATCATCGTTGTTATCAACTTTTAAATTGGGCGAATCATCGTGATTATCTGTACCAAAGTAAGTAGCCCAAGTTAAATCATGATCTTTTGAAAATCTCATCAAATACATGTCTAATTCCCCGTTCTGAGTATCATCAAAATACCCTCCAGAGTTTTGTAGTGGCATATTTCCCCCGGTAGGACCACTTATATAAATATCATTTTTTGAATTTATACTCAAGCTTATAGGATTAAAGATAACGGAAGAAAACTCGTTAATATAAGAGCTCCAAACTAGCTTGTTTGAATTATTAAAACTACCTATAAATGCTTCAGCTCCGCTAAAATTATCTCTATAAAATCCTCCGGAATTTTTTAAGGGAAAATTTAGACCAGGGCTTGTACCGCCTCCAAAGTTATTTCCAGTAAAATATATATTATTTTCGCTGTCTATATCTATAGATTTGATAATCTCATTAGAAGTGCCTCCATAAAAGGTAGCCTTATTGCGATTTCCACTGTTATCAAATATCATAATGAAGCCATCGGCTGGTTCAGGCATACTTCCTCCCCCAAACAGTGGTTGATGAAATCCGCCATCATCTTTTACAGGAAAACTAAAAGAACTCGTGTATCCGGCTACTATTATTTTGTTATTATTGTCTATCGTTATGCATAAAGGGACATCAAGCTCAGAGCCCCCATAATAAGTACTCCATAACATAACACCTTCACTAGAAAACTTAGTTATATAAATATCTCCTTCATCAGCAAATTGGCCGCTATCTATATAAGAACCATTATCAAATACAGGAAAATCTAATGAAAATGTGGCTCCGGTAATAAAAATATTCCCGTTTTTGTCATGTTGCATTCCACTAACAGTTTCATCTGCTAAACCTCCTAATAGCGTTGCCCATTCTATATATGGATCAATTATGATGGTTTCTTCTTCTTGATATTTGAATAAATTTATCCCGATTAACTTGTTTAATATTGTATTTTCATCATTAGTTGATTGAGGATTTTTTTTGTTAGTTGCTGGGGCATTAATACTGTAAGAAGATCCTATTACATCATTATTTGTTTTATAATAACAATATAGAGGGGCTTCTTGTATTGATTTGCCGTTTGAATGAAGAGAGATTTGATTATTGCTGGAAATATCCACATTTCCATGGCCTATGTACAGCATTTTTACTTGGCTTGGATCTGCATAAGGATGAATGATATATTGAGTTTTTAGCGAACCATTTTGTATCATAAGTTCCCAGTCAATACCGGGATAAATATCTTTTATTAAGATCTGATTAAAAGCATTTACGTTAGAAATACCATCAGGACAGTGGGAGTAATAATAGCTCCTAGCTATATTATCACTTTTAGAAGCTTGAATATTTTTACTCTTTATACTAGCTCCATTTAAGTGCATTTCTATTTTTGAACAGGTATAAGATTCAGGTGCGATAGCTAAATGAGATGGGCGGCAGCCTATTTCTAAGTTTATAGAATCCATATTAGACATCAAAAAATCTTGGCCTTTAGCATATTGTAAATCCCAGAAAAGATATGTTAATCCTTTTTTTGTAATATATATATCCATCCCGGGTGCACTGGTTTTAAATAAAACCCCTGTAAGTTCATTTCCATTCAAATCTTTCATCTGGCCTTTATTTTCTATAAAGGGAGACCATACAGCTATAGTACTTAATGACTGTAGGCAAAGAGATAATAGTACTATATATTTAGTGGCTATAAAATTGATGTTCATAATTATATTTATTGCGTTGTAAATTATCTAAGGATAACTAATCTTTTTCTCAAATATATTTTTTCATTTTCTATCTCTATGAAGTAAAATCCTTTAAGTAAGCTTGAAACATCTATCTTTTCATCTTTTATGTGATCTGTTTTTACAATTTTGCCTAAAGAATTATAAATTTTATAAGTTGTGTACTTATTTATATTCCCTTTCAAGAAGACAAGATTATTTGCAGGATTAGGATAAATATTTAAATTATTCGCATCATTTAATGCAATGCTAGTAGTAGTATCGTTATCAATAACTACTACATTCTTAACTACAGAACTATCTGTACATAGTGGCAATTCACTTCCTGATAATATATTTTTCGCTATTAACCGGAAGGTGATTGTTCCTATTTCAAAAGTTGGATACGTCAAATTTTTTGATGTAGCAACAAAATTATTATTAACATACCACTCGTAATCAGTAGCAGTATCTGTTTCATTAAGAGCTATAATATTTTCTCCAACTTCAACAGTGTCAGGTACACTAAACTCAGCATTAGAGAACGGTGCTACCATAATGCTTTTAGAAAACGAATCTCGAACCATTCCATTTGAACCAATTGAATCGCCAACTAATTTAATTACATAATTTCCCACTTCATTGAATATTAAACTTGGGCTTTCTTCAGTAGAAAAAAGACTGTCATTTATATACCATTGAAAGTTTTCACTTAATGTTGAGAGATTATTTATCATGGTTAAATTGTTCTGACATACAGTATTTGCAAGTGTAAAATTGATGTCA
This sequence comes from Chitinophagales bacterium, assembly GCA_965213575.1. GTDB lineage: Bacteria > Bacteroidota > Bacteroidia > Chitinophagales > JAUHXS01 > JAUHXS01. The sequence goes on from CBDBZN010000028.1 coordinate 82,851, forward strand.
AATTCTTCTTTGGGGGGAAATACTTTATTAGTAACAATGTTTCCATTTGTTCCTACTATATAAATAATAGAATCATGAGCGACTGTTACACTTTCATAACTCGCGCTTATACCATATAATGTAGTACGCCTCCAACTCTCTCCTCCATCAGATGTTTCGTAAACATAAGGGCCTTTCCCTGCTGCATATGCATTTATACTATCTGTAAAAGCGATACCATAAATTGGCGTTTCTATTGAAATCAATTGCCAATCCATGCCTAAATTTGTGGTTTTAGCGATTATACCCTCATTAGTATTAGCTTTACCTACTGCTACTATTGTTGAATCACTCACTATTACTACATCGTAAAATGACACGTTAGTAAATTCTGGCGTTAGCATAGGACGAATGTCATTCCATGTATCCCCTCCATTAAAAGTTCCAGCAACCAATGCTTCGTCACCTACTACTACTCCACTATTACTATTTGCAAATTTTAGCCGACGGCCCGTGGAACCTACGGAGCTAAATAAATCAGCACTTTTATCAGTCCAAGTTAATCCTCCATCTACTGTTTTTAAAATATTTAATTTATTACCGGAAAAACTTATATCCTACCATATAGCCTATTTGAGTAGTAGTAAAATCAAGATCATGAATAATACTTACCCTTGGAGAAGTAAAATTAAGGGTAGCCCAAGTGAGGCCTCCATCTGTTGTTTTGTAAAGAGCTGTTTTTCCTCCAACTTCATAGCCGCTTATATATCCAGTTACGGAGTCTGCAAAATCAATTGCTTGAAAAGAAGATGAAGTATCAATACGAGTGTTAATATTTGTCCAATTTTGCCCATCTGTTGTAGCAGCTAAAAAGCCTTTTGGCCCCGTAGTATATTTTCCTACAGTGAAACCTTTAGAATCATTTAAAAAAACTACATCATAGAAAATAGCAGGAAAATCAGTATCTAATTTTTTAAACTGAGCACTAGTAAATGTAGTGCTAAGTAAACTTAATCCAATATATATACATGAGAACTTCTTCATTTTAAAGCTGTGTTATTCACTGAATATAAATATATCAACTTATTTAAAAAAATATTTAATTATACATATATTAAATACTTATTTTAATTAAATAGATGTTAATATTTGATTAACAATTTGTTAAATTTAAAAAAATTAAATAGATGTCTACCAAATTATTAAGTTTAGATTTGTATAATATTAAGCACATTGTAATATGGCAGACAGAAAAAGAGTGATCTGTAGTTGCTTGAAAAAAGGCCATTTCCCCCAAGAAATTCACCATTTTGAAAATCGTATTATTTACGAATGTGCCTATCTAAACACGGTTACATTTCCTGTAAAAGCTTGATAGCCACCTAACACATCATTAACTGTAAGGCTATATACATAAACGGAAGTAGTGTTATTTGATTTTTTATCTAAGGGCCACTCAATGTTTTTGGGATTTGTACCACTGCTTTGATAAATAATACTTCCGCGGCGATTAAAAATCTTAAACGTAAAGTTATCTATTAAATGGGGGTTAATGATGATTGGTTTAAACTCAGTTGAAGTATTGTATACGATAGCATTGGGAATAAATACAGAATATATTACAACTGTCTTCTTCCTCTAGTGAGAAATTAATATTTGTTTTAATATTACATTGATAATTAGATGTTTTATATTGTCCACGTATAGTTTTGGCTTCCTTAATTAAAACTTCTGAAACTCCATTTTCCCATTCAGAGGAAATTATTAAATCAGATGTAGGAAAGAGTAATGGCACCCTACTGCCTTCGCATACAATTGTATCTATAGTTTGAATTGAATCTTCGATGCCTACTGACCATGAAACAGTATCAACTATGTCCATACAAGTGATATAAGATTGATAATAGTTGCTGTCTATTATTTCTTTAGTGATAGTGGGCGTTTGTTCACCGGTATTCCATTCATAACTTTCTCCTTTGATCGAAGGAATGAAGGTTATACTATCATTGATGCAAACAATTGTATCAAACTCCAGATGTATAGGAACTCGCTCAAAAGCGGGAAGCATAACATTTTCTGCAGCATCGGCTCCATTTGGCCAAAAGTAATTTAAAGTAGTATCGACATACGCACCTCCTCCGGGATCTTTGTATGAATAAGAACTACTACCAGAAGTATTTTGAGCTTCATGAGAGAGGAAAAAGCGATTAGTTTTACTGGTAGCTAAGGGACATCTAAAATCACTTCCTGCTCCTCCCCAATAAGACCCCCAATACCAATGATCATCCCTAGTAAATCCGGCTAAATATATTTCCCCCAAATTAGCTTGGTAAGATGGTTGCCGATAGTCTCTCTCGCTACCGGGCAATGCTAACTGACCTCCGTAGCTGGATGCAACAAATGAAATAGTTAGCGTGCCATTGCATTTATCAAAACATATATTATCAAAATCATCCCCTGCCAAATATTCCAGCCCACTACTTCCAAAAAAAAGTACTCCAAAGCAGTTTTGAGGTGGTATCAAACTTAGCAATAAAAACTTCTCCTCCTCCATTATTAACAGGCTGAAAATATCCCCCTGAGTTTTCTAAAGGAAAATTATTTTTTGAAGTAGTGCTGCCAGTAATATAAATGTAATTGTCTTCATTAATAGCTATGTTATTAATTCCATCTCTGCCTGTTCCACCAAATGCAGTTGCCCATTTTAATTCTCCCACCGGAGAAAATTTTAAAATAAAACCATCGGTAGAATCTTTAGGCAGTTGATGAAATTGACCGGCATTTAAGGTCTTAAAACATTTATCTCCACTCAATTTCCCTGTACAATAAATATTATTGTGACTATCGACCGCTACGTCTGAGGCTCCGTCAAACGCACAACCATAATAAGTAGACCAAAGTAAATTACCTATATTATCAAATTTTACTAATATAATGTTAGCAGGATTAGCAATAGCATTAGTATTTGTAAAGGGCTGCTCATAATACCCTGAAGGCTCAATGGGGAAATCTGACGAGGAAGTTTGCCCGGTGATAATCACATTATTATTATGATCGCAAGTAATTCCTAAAAGTGCATCATTGTTACTTCCTCCTAAATACGTTCCCCAGAGTAAAACACCTTCATTATCAAACTTCAAAACAAATCCATCGCTGCTTCCCACGGGAGTCCCTCTATAAAAAGTGCCAATATCTTTAAATGGTATAAAAAAATTACCTCCTACTCCCCCAATTACAAATAAATTATTATTTTCATCTAATGCTAAACCACTAATGCCCACCTCCTCTTCTCCTACATAAGTAGCCCATTCCCGTCTTCCACTCTCCGTAAATTTTATCAAAGCTCCTGCAAGCGTACCTATTAAACTTCCTTGGAAATAAGTGCTATTATCTAACACCGGAAAATCTAAATCCCATGTATATCCTCCATAAAAAACATTCCCTAACTCATCAGCTTCAATAGCTAATATACCCATTGCTGTAGCACCTCCATATACCGTATTCCAGTAAAGTGCAGGATCTATAATAGTAGTTTGCTTATTGGTATGATTGACGTTAATTTTTACTTTATAGGCTGCTGCTTTTGCATAAACTAATTTTTCTTTGGTAATATCATCATATACATCTATATCAACACTGGAAAATCTATAGTTGGAATTTAATTCTTTTCCTGCCTGAGTAAAACATTCTAAGGGGCCATCAATTAATTTATTACTTTTAAAGGAGTGGGTGATCATACTTTTTTCTATGTCCGGTAAGCTTGCACCGGTAAATAAAATTTCAATATCATCAGGATTCCCCTCCGGATGCACTATAAATTCATATTTTAAATTTTTATTTTCATCTAAATACAATTTCCAATCGATTCCTTTATATATTTCCTCAATGATGATATCGGTATATTCCCTAGTAGTTATCTGCTCGTCTTGCCGTAAATATCTTAATTCCCCTTGTACAGCTTCTCCTCGAATAATATTTTCTTTTTTAATCATAGCACCCGATAATATCATATCATTCCGTAGATAAGAATAAGTTTTCACTTCTTCACCTCCACCATCAAAAGGAGCATCTTTAACTTTTTCCCTTTTTTCTTCTTCCTCATTTTTAGCAGCTTCTAGATATACAAATGTAAGCCCCTTAGTGGTGATATATATATTTAAATCCTTCGAACCTGTTTTAAACAGAATATTAGAAGCAAGCCGGCCTTTAGAGTCTTTCATCTGTCCGGCGTTTTCTAAAAAAGGGCGACAATTGCCTCGCATTTCTGCTCTAAGAGAGAAAGTTGATACTGTAATGATAAAAAATAAAATGAAAATGCTTAAGTATCTCATCTTAACAGCATAAAAGACCCTTCTTTAGATCCTTGGGTTTTATTGATATCAATGACTGAAATTATATAATAATACATCCCGACCGGCTGAGGTTGATTATTATAAGTACCATCCCAACCGGCAGCCATATCTTCTAATTTATTTATTTGATATATATTGTCTCCCCATCGGTTATAAATGGCCATCTGGCCACTTTCAACTCCCTTTAAGAAGGGTATAAACAAATCATTTAGCCCATCTCCATTAGGACTAAATACTGAAGGAACAGCAATAAGAGCTTCATCAATGATTTCTATATTATATAATGCATTAAATGAACAACCATTTGAGTCTGTACCCGTAAGTTGATAAAGTGTTGATGCAAGAGGACAAAGTGAAGGATTGAAAATAGAGGAATCACTCACACCCACCATCGGTTGCCAATTATAAGTAAAATTTAATGGTGATAAATTAACAGACAAACATTCTCCTAAAAACAAAGTAGTGTCAAAATTTGAAAAGTTATACTCCGGAACTGTTACAATTACAGAATCATCCCATACACAACTATTCATATCAGATATGGTATAATAGTAAGTTGTCGACTGTTCCGGAAACAGTTTAATAATATTTGGAAGCAAAAGCAGCGAATTTACTTCTTCCCAATCATATTCATAATTAATATCTTCTATAATGGTTGCCGTATCTCCCAAGCATATTACAGTATCTAAGGATAATTTAGGAGCAGGTATAACAGATATTGATATGGAATCAAAACTAAGACAATTAAACTCGTTTACTCCGGTAACCTTATAAATAACAGAACTGGTTCCTTGAAAGAGTACTTGGGACCCCGTGTTTGAAGAAAGCCCCTGAGTTGGAGACCAAAAGTAGCTTGTGGCACCTGAGGCTTCTAATAGAATCTCCTCTCCCTCGCAGACTGTTGTGTCTGAAATATTAAGTGATAGCTCCGGACTGGATTGTAAAGTAATTAAAACATCTTCTGTAGCCTGACAGCCAAAACTATCTGCTATGGTAAGCAGGTAGGTAGTAGTTTCGCTTGGGTAAGCTAAAATATCTCCGGACGTAGAATCGCTTAACCCTGTTGAAGGTTGCCATAGGTATGAAGTTCCACCTTTAGCAACTAAACGAACAGTGTCATTACTACATCTGTCTCTATCCCGAGGAAAAGTTACATCAGGACCTACATAAGTAGAGCGAGTAGCTTGAAGCGTACATGCAGGGGATGTTGTAATATAATTATATGTGATGGAGTAAGGACCTCCTGGAGCAACTAAGTTAGGATCAAAAATGCTATCTGAAATACCCTCGCCTTCAAAAAATCCCCCGGCGGGAGAAAATTTAAGCGTATCTTTATCATCTCCCAAACAATAAAAGGAATCTAACCCCGTAAAGCTAACCTCTATCGGGCTCGTAACATCTACAGAATCCATGTTATTGTCTAAATTACAATCAGTAAAAGTATCCGATAATACCACGTAAAGTTTATAACTTCTGTTTTTAGGAAAGGTGAATTCTTGATAGTTACATTCATCCAAAGACAAAGAAGCAGTGATCTGTTGTTTTGACATTAAATTAGTATGATCCGGAAGGGGTATACCTTCATAAAACTCTAAACTAATAGCAGCATTTGAGTTTTCTTTATCGGTATGATTGCATATGCTTACGCCAATTGTATATTCGCAATCATTATCTATTAATGCATCTATTGTTACACTAAGATCTACACCGGGGACATAGCAGATAGGATTGCCAAATTTATCCAATAAAGAAGGTTGGTTTAAGAAGGCATTCAAAATTGGCAGGCTATCGTGCGTAGTAGATTGTATAACTGTAGGGATAGTAAGGTCATCATTTACGTTTGTTGCAAAATAGTTATATTGATTAAATACTTTACGCGTGCCTACCCAGTTATAGTTTTTACTTCCAAAAGCGGTCATATTTCCCGGTTGAGATATGTCAGTAGGAGAAGTACCGCAATCACATACTATATTCGCATAACCATCATTGTTTACATCCACTACAACAGGAAATTCTCCACCTGTTCCTGATGTACAAGGGGTTTTAGCTCGGACTTTTCCGGTTGGGCCGTCAAAAATATACAGATTAGCTTCATCTCTATATAAAATTTCTTTAATGCCGTCACAGTTTAAATCAAAAGCACTGCTGCCGGTATATCCCGAAGAACGATCTGTTGTAGGATACTTCCATTTAATTAATAATGAATCTGAAATAGGGTTATAATCTAAAACGGTATAAAAATCCGCTTCAGCTAAACCTATTTCGAGTTCGGAATCGCTGTCATAATTGCCCACATTTGCCCTTCCTGCGTAAGCAAAAACGTTTGTTCCCTCCGGATATGGGATATAATCTGTACCTATCTGCTCTCCGGTAATTGGATCCCACACATAAACCCAAATAGGTCTAAAACCATATTTGAAACTTCTTTGAACGACGATGTCTAATTGCCCGTCAACATTCACATCAGCCACACTCGTCCATCCGTCTCCCTTTCCTTCAATCCATGATACCGGTTGTATTATTCCATTTTCAATATCTACTGCATATACGGTATCTCCTGCTGCTAATTCTAATCCGGTACAAATATTACAAAAGGTGTCGGGTAAGATATCCATTGCTACTGCAGAGTTATGTGAACTATTCCCTCTGCGGCTAGCTAATTTCTCTCCCGTTAAGCTATTAACTATAGTAAGTTGACCATATAGCTCAGGAGTTCCATCTTCATTAAAATCAGCTAAATTAAGTCTTCCTAAGAATGTAGAGCTCCTCCATCGTCTTACCCCTAAATGGTTATAACTCTCTAATCCATCAAAGCCCCTAGTAAATACTTCTCCAAAACCATCTTTGTCAACATCGCCAATGGCAACTGCTTCTGAGAAAAAATTTATGCCATATCCTCCCATATAGTTCTCCGTTTTACCGGTTTTACCATTGATAACAGCTATGTTGCCATCTAAATTAATAGCAAAAACTTCCGGTGTTCCGTCCGCATCAATATCTCCGGTAATACCTAAATTTATTGCTCCGTAGCTATTTTCCGGATTAGTCCATAGTTTGACTAACTCAAAAGTATCAGAATTCGGGTAAACCACACAAGTAGTATCTCCATCAGGAATACCTAAATAAAAATCTTCGCATGGTTCGGTATTGCCACATTCAGGGTCATAGCAATCTATCAGCCCATCCATATCATCATCAATACCGTTATCACATATCTCTTGCCCATATACAATGCATCCCCAAAAAAGAAGTGAAAATATATATAAGATATAGTTACTCATCTACTGTTTATAAATTTTAAAATGTAGTGTATGAGCATTACTATCGACTAAAATGACTTGATATATTCCACTTTCAAGAAAGGCCAAGTTAAACGAGGAATTAGAGGTAAAGCTTCCTGAATAAACTATTGCGCCCAATTGATTATAGATATTTAATTTTCCCGAAAGCTGTGATACTGAAATATTTAAAATATCTTCTACGGGATTGGGGTAAAAATTATAACTAAGATTCGACTCGTTGGAAATAGATGTTGTTGAATCGGAACATTCTTCCACAGCAACAGTTACAGAGTCTACAAAACATTCAGTAGTCTCATTGTTTTCTACGGTGGTTAATAAATGATAAGTAGTTTCCTGAGCAAGGCAAGCCATAAAATTTTGAGTATTAGCTAACACAACCGACCCATACCACTGATAAAAATCTCTGTCCGGTTGACCTTTAAGCGTGATGCAGGAATCTTTGCATATAGTCATATCATTTTGTATTATTTCATTCTGATATACTATTTGAGAAGCTATAGTAGTAATAATAATAGTATCCTCAATGGTTCGTCGCGGATCAAAGGCAATATCTATATATTTCCCTAAAATCGTATCTGCCCCCGCTGTTGTACCACAATAGGTTATCGATCTCGTTCGCTCACCTGTTGACCATTGATAATCTTCCTTACCTGGCGGAGCTGACAATTCAATACATTCCAAACAAATAGTTCTGTCCGGGCCTAAAAATCCCTTTTGTCCAAATGTGTTGAAACAAAAGAAAAAAGCACAACCTATGTATAATATACAGGTTAATTTATTCATGCATATATATTTGAAAGCTTTATTAAATTTAGTGTTATATTTTTTGATAATAAAGCTTTATCTTATTAATGTAAAATTTCCTACAGCGAGCTCTTCTACTTCACCATCCTGATACAATATGGCTACTTTATATAAATAGCTTCCATTTTTAACTTCATTACCCTCCAACATGCCATCCCATCCGGTTTCTGAAAAGCCTTTATATAATCGCCGGCCCAACCTATCATAAATTTCTAACTGTAAATTTGGAATGGTAGAAACCACCTTAAATACATCATTAACATTATCATTATCCGGTGTAAATGCATTGGGAATATAATATCTCTTACAGGGAACATCAACATAGATTCTAGCACTATCTAATATACATAGATCTTTATAATATAGTTGGTAGGTTGTAGGTTTTAAAGGAAATATTAATGGATTTTTTATACTATTATTAGATATAGATTCATTAGGAGCCCATATATATTCACCATTTTCTTCATCGACAGAAGGTGTTACTTGAATAGAATCGCCTAAACAAATCTCATAATGCTGATCTTCCAAACCAATGGGTTGGGGGGGAGTGATACTAATTTTTTGTGTATCTCTATGAGGAATACAACACTGATCCCAAGCTGCTAAAACTACTGCATATGTGCTATCATTTGAATAATAATGACTTGGATTGCGCATGGTAGAAACATTCTCAGCTCCACTGCCGGGATTACCAAAATCCCATTCAAGCTTAGTAGAGTTGCCTATATATTCAAAATGAACAGTATCTCCCAAACAGGTATCTTGATAAGTAAAATCAACTTCCAAATTAGGCTCATATGCAATAGGAAAATTAGGTAATCCATAGGTAGAAACAGTGGTAGAATCAAATAGTTTAATAACCGTATCTTTAAAGTTGCATAAAACTCCTACATTGTTAGGATCTTCTATAACGCCAATTGCTGAGAGGCCCGGCCTGGCAACATATATCTTATTATCCGGCCCACGTTGTAGCTGTCCTATATTATTAAAACTAAAACTAGCTATTAACTCAATATTATTGCCATTAGTTAAATCAATTTGCCATAGATCCTTCTCTACACCTGCTACTGATATATAAATCTTACTGTTGTCTGAAGAAAATTCTAAGCCAGACAAACCCGGTAAACCTTCCTGAATCTCATAGTTACCTATATTTAGTTTTACGCCCATTGAGGCTATGCCGGTATTAATATTGAAGTCATATATATGCACTTCAACTCTAGAATTAGCTCCAACTGAAGGATATACAAATGCCAAACGGCTTCCATCTGGAGAAATCTTTATTTGCCCGGACCAATCAAGAGATTCATTAAGAGCAGTATCTATTGCTGTACTAATTATTGGTGGATCAATGCCTTCACAATTCACTTTATAACTTAATATATCAAAGCTTGGATAGTCTTGTGCAATCACCCAATAATAAGAAGCTGTATCTTTGCATACTTGAATTGCAGTTATCCTTTCAGCTACTTTAGGATGAAGATCATTATTTTTACTTGTAACTTCTCCTAGGCCGCCATCGGCATTTATATCTATTATGCTGTAGTTTAAACAACCTTCACAATATTCCTCTGCTAACCCACCACTAGCATCCGTAGTAAATAAATAATATAGATTTTCTTTACAAGGAACAGGAATGATAATACTATTTTGAGAGGAAGATGGATGACCATTTAATCCACCTCCATTTAGCATCATGTTGTTTTCTTTATTCCAAATTGTATCTCCATCCGTATAAAATAAAAGATTTCCTTCCCAATCAGAAATTGTGGCACAACCTTCCGGGGCTTCAAAACCATCTATTTTAAATGGAGCAGGAGGGGCTTGACTAAAATCTAAACCTGCTTGCTTTCCAAATATCCACGTGTTGTTGACTTGAGAGAATGCAATATTATTTACTCCTGTTACCAATAGGCTTATAAGAATAAAATTATAATAGCAAAATAAGTGATTCATAACTTTATTTATAAAAGTAAGTTTATATCAATCTTTTAAAGTTCTCATAAGCAAGAATTAGATAGAATATAAGTTTTTCTAATCGGGTAAATATGAAAATAAACACATCCACCTGATTAAAAAAATATTAATTTGCAATTTTATTAACTATAAATATTAAATTTATCAATATTAATTGACTGATATTCAACATAATTTTAATGTTAAATGTTAAATAATGTCTACCCAATTATCAAGTTTAGATTTATATAATCTCATACACACTCTTACCGGAGCGGAAAAGAAAGTTTTTAAAGCACATTGTAATATGGTAGACAGAAGAAAAAGTCATATGTATTTGCAAATGTTCCAGATATACGACACTGCTACTACCTATGACAAAGGAGCCATAAACAAAAGGGTCATCCAATTAAAAACAGCTCATCCTAATGTATTGCGACACAACTTATATAAAGTTATTATGAGAAGTATGAGATCGGTAGATAATAAAACTTTGGTAGAAGCTAACGTACATCAGCTACTTCATAATGCGGAGTATCTTTTTCACAAAGGGTTGTTAGGCCAATCATATAAACACTTAGTTAAAGCTAAGCAATTGGCTGAGAAAATGCATTTTCTTCATTTACTGCCTAGTATATATTTCAAGCAATCTGAGCTCTACAATAAATTCATTCATCCTTCTATATATTACAGTTCGTGGCATCAAGATTTTCAGAAACATTATAAACAATTACAAGAAGTAATGGAATTACGCACGCTAGCATTACAACTTTATGAAATTTATAAAACTTATGGTTGGACGCACGTATATCAACACCAAGCGGAAATTAATCAACTCATGAGTAATCCTGTCTTACAAATCGATGATAATCTCCTTTCGCCTTATGCAATAGTACAAAAATGCTATATTCATGCGATCTACTTTCAGTTTATGTGGCAACAAGAAAAAGCTTATGAAGCTATCCAGAAGGCATATCCATACGCTAAAAAACTTAAAACTAGTTTTGAGTCTCTATATTTAGTATTCTTACAATTACATTTTACCACTGCTACCGATTATTCCAAATTTAAAGAAGGCGCAGAAGTTTTAAAGGAATTTAGGAATCATAAAACAAACAGCATTTACATTAAAAATACTTTACTCGTAGAGTATGAAATATTATATATGCATTGGGCTATCAATACCGCAGAAAAGGATAATATTGCCCTTGCCATCAGTACAATTAAAGAAAAAATTAAATATATAGGCGAACAAGGAATGATTGTATATGGGCTTTTTTATTTAGCCTATAGCAATTTTCTCCTAAATAATTATAGTGACGCACTAATCTCCATTGAAAAGTTTTGGACAGCTAATAAAAATGAAGTACGAACAGATTTGATAATTCCTTCTAAATTCCTGCACATGATGATCTATTATGAATTAAAAGAATACCGCTATTTAGAATCATATGCTGTTACCACTCAATCATATATTAAAAAGCAACGAGAGGCATTGCCATTTGAAAAAGACTTATTAAGAATTTTTAAGAATTTAAATAAATCATTAAGTGGTCAAATTAGAGAAGAAGTTTGGCAAGATCTTTTAACGTCTTACCAAAAGACTATTCAAAATAAGGCAGCAAAGCCTTATCTATGGAATATAAACTATGAAAAATGGTTAAAGTATAAAATAGAAACTTCTTAGGTTACTTTACGGTAAGTCAGACAGGTTCGCAATTCGAGATTGTGTTGCTTGAAAAAAGGCCGTTTTTCCACCCAGAGATTTCAGATAATTTCTAAAAAGACGACCACTCCTTCATACCGAAGGCAATTTCTGTGTCAGCATAAGCAGGCCAGGAATCTTATCGCTATTTCTGGCAGGCAATAAAACATTATTGATGTGATCTATCAAAGTGTAGCCTTAAGTCACACTTCAATTATTTAAAATTTCAAAATAAAACTTCAAAAACGCCAACTAATTTTAGTGCCTAAGCATGCGGCTTCTAATCCCTCAACACAATAATAATAGCATGTATAATCCCTGGAATTACAAAAAGTAAGGTTAATAAAATATTTAACCAAAAAGCTCCAATAAACCCCTCATCTAATAATACTGCCAATGGAGGAATCAGAAATGCTAAAATCAAATATATTAAATTAGAACCGCCTTCAGCTTTAAATTGTTTATTACTGGTTTTTGCATTTTTAACGATGCTTTTGACTTCTTTTTTAATGAATTTTCTATTCATATGGTCATTGGCTACAGGAATCAAAGACGTTGCTTTGTCAGTAGCAACTGCCGGTGCAGCTGTTTCTTTCTTGGAAACAGTTTTCTCGTCTGTGAGCAGCTCGGTACTAGCCATTAAGTTTCCGGTAACTGCCTCTATACCTTTCTCTGGGACATAGCTCAGTTTTGGTCCTAATATTTGATTTTTAAATAAAGAAGCTGTTTGCATTCTATTGCACGAAGCAAAGAATAGTATAGAAATGAAAAAGATTAAGTTAAAGGTTAATTTTTGCATGATTTTAAATTTATTTATCCTATTTTCTTCCAAACTTCATCAGGCACCGCATCTTTGTGAAGGGTGATGCTCATCATCTTTAGCTTGATATAATCTTCATGGTAAAAATAATACCCTTTATTTTTACCATTTCTAGCACCGCTGCCGGAGTCTTTGATCAAAAACCACCATCCATTTTCATCTTCTTTGTAACCTATCAAATGTATCGCATGGTCATCAGTAGTAGAGCCGTTGTCAAATCGTAATTGCCGGGCATTTTCGTCAATATATTCAGAAGGAATATCAAAGGTGGGCACCATGGCTACATCATTTATCGGGTCGAGTCCCGGTTCAGAAACATCTCCTCCGATAGAAACAGAATAACCATTTTTAACTGCGTGCTTAATGATATTTAGAAAATCATCTAGCGGCACATTAAAATATTCTTTGCTATTCCACCAATTATCCGGCACATCATATTCTGCTTTTTGATAGTAAGGGCTTTCCATCAACGACATAAAATTCACATATTCTTTAGGATCAATTTTTAAAGTTGCTGAATATTCTTTAGGAGTATATTTTTTACCGTCCACTTTAAATTTTTCAGGAGTCGGGCCTAAATATTTGTTTAAAATAGATTGAATATCTGATATAATAATTGCTTCATCCCACTGATCGGTTTCTTTGGCAGTAAGCAATCGGGCTTCCATTTCATCAAACATTTTTGCATGATTATGGAATGTTTGATTTGCTGTTTTACCTTGATAAGCATCTTCCGGCACCAATCCATACTTTTCAATTAGTCGGGCAACTGCATTAGTTTCAGAACCTTCACTAAAATGCGAAGTTCCTTTCGTTTTGATATATTCTTTAGCTTTTTCAACATACTCCCAATAAACCGGGTATAATTCAGATAGATTTACCGGTTGATTCGTTTTTCTAAATACTTCTGATTCTAAAAATGATGAAGTGGAAAAGCACCAGCATGTTCCCGTATTGCCTTGAGAAATAGGCGCATTACACCATACTGTTTTAAATTCATCGACAGATTGGGGAATATTTTTTCCTGAAAGATCCATTCTAAAAACTTTCTCTGCTTTGAGTTCTTCTTCACCGGAAGTTTTAAGTATTTCATTATAATATTCATTCCTATAATCCTGATAAATAGCTTTATCTTGTATAGTTTGAGCAAAAGAAATGCATGAAAAAATTATAAAATAAAAAAGAAAGGAAATACCCTTTGCGGATGAAAAAATAATTTTTAGCTGATGCATAATTTATAAGTTTATTAGAATCATCTTAACTTAATCATTAATTAAAGATATTATTTATAATGATTATTCGTATTTAAAGTATTCTAAAAAATTTCAATCAGCTTTCAGAACTTAGTATATTATAGCTCTTCTAATATTGTTCTAAATGCTACAAATTTTTCTTTATACTTTTCAGTATGTTCTTTTTGCAGGGCAGGAGCATATTCTTTTTGATATTTGTCTAAAACAGCTATGTCAGTACAGGAATATTGTATCGCATATGTAATGCCATCTGTTTCATCTTGGTGGAGTAACTTATAGATCTTATTATTTGTAAAACAGCCGGTATTAATCACATCAGGAATGTGTTTTGCCTGCATCCATTGTAGCCATTCATCATGAATAGAATGATCTACTTTAATGGTAACATTATAGATAATCATGAGAAAAAATTATCCTTGCTCCAATGCTGCAGCACCACTTACGATCTCCGTAAGTTCAGTCGTAATAGCAGCTTGACGGGCTCTATTGTAAGATAACTTTAAATCTTTTAACAATTCACTGGCATTCTCTGTTGCTTTGTCCATAGCAGTCATTCTCGCACCATGCTCTGAAGCGTTAGACTCCAGTAAAGCTTTGTAAAACTGAGTTTTTAGAATTTTTGGAATTAATTCTTTTACTAAATAATTTTTATCCGGCTCATAAATATAGTCGATAGCTGTTGCTGCAACTTCTTCTTTTTCGCTCTTCTCAATAGGTAAAAATCTTTCCAAGCCAAATGTTTGGGTAGCAGCATTTTTAAAGTGGCCGTATACCAACCCAATTCGATCAAATGTACCTTTTTCAAAAACTTCCATAGCAAACTCTGCCGGCCGAGCTGCAGTTTCAAATGTTAAATTGCTAAATAAATCGACATAATCATTAATAACCTTGTACCCTCTTTTAGAAAAATACTCATAAACTTTTTTTCCAATACAGAGTACGGATACATTTCCCGCTTTGTACTGTTCTGCATACGAGCCATGAATACGATTTAAGGTTGTCTTGATAACATTGGCATTAAAGCCTCCGCAAAGGCCTCTGTCAGATGAGATAGCAATTACCAAAACTTTTTGAGGTGCACGATCTTGAAAATAAACCAAATCATTACTTGTTTCCTCAGTAGAAGCAATATTCTTAAGGATATCTTTAAGTTTATTAGCATAAGGACGCATTAGTGTGATTCTGTCTTGAGCTTTCTTCAGTTTAGCCGCAGAAACCATTTTCATAGCTTTGGTAATCTGCTGAGTAGATTTTACCGAAGTTATCCTGTTACGTACCTCTTTTAGTTTTCCTGACATTCGACCAGTTTATAATTAATAGTTTATAATTAAAAATTATTAATTCGTAACTCTAAACTCTTCAATCGTAAATTATTTATAGCTCCCCTCCAACTCAGCAGCCAAAGTTTCTACTTTTTTCAAGTCTTCCGGTTCCAACTTACCTTTACGGAAATTATCCAACACATCTTTGTGCCTGGCTTCTAATTGATTTAGAAAATCTTCCTCAAAAGCTTTTACTTTATTTACCGCCACATTTCTTAACAATCCTTTAGATCCTAAATAGATGATTGCTACTTGTTTTTCAACAGATACCGGAGAATATTGATTTTGTTTTAATATCTCTACATTTCTGGTACCTCTATCTAATACAGACTTCGTTGCCGCATCTAAGTCAGAACCAAATTTAGAAAACGCTTCCAACTCTCTATACTGAGCTTGATCCAGCTTCAGTGTACCCGATACTTTTTTCATCGATTTGATCTGAGCACTACCACCCACTCTCGATACAGAAATACCTACGTTAATAGCCGGCCTAACACCCGCATTAAATAAATTATTTTCCAAGAAGATCTGGCCATCTGTAATAGAGATTACATTTGTAGGAATGTATGCAGATACGTCACCTGCTTGTGTTTCAATAATAGGCAGCGCCGTTAAAGATCCGCCTCCTTTTACCATTCCTTTCAATGAATCCGGTATATCGTTCATTTGTTGAGCAACCGAATCATCGTTGATAATTTTTGCAGCACGCTCTAATAATCTTGAGTGAAGATAAAAAACGTCTCCCGGATATGCTTCACGCCCCGGAGGCCTTTTTAATAATAAAGACACCTCTCTATAAGCTACTGCTTGTTTAGACAAATCATCATAAACCACTAAGGCAGGACGGCCGGTATCTCTAAAGAATTCTCCAATAGCTGCACCGGCAAATGGTGAATAAAACTGAAGCGGAGCAGGGTCAGCAGCTGAGGCGGCCACGATTGTCGTGTAGGCCATAGCTCCGTTATCTTCTAATGTTTTTGCTACGTTTGCAACGGTAGAGGATTTTTGTCCGGATGCTACATAAATGCAATAAACCGGTTCTCCTTTATCATAAAATGCTTTTTGATTTAATATCGTATCAATAGCAATCGTTGTCTTACCTGTTTGCCTGTCACCAATAATTAACTCTCTTTGCCCTCTGCCAATAGGAATCATCGCGTCAATCGCTTTAATACCTGTTTGTAGCGGCTCACTTACCGGCTGCCTGTAAATAACGCCGGGAGCTTTTCTCTCTAAAGGCATTTCGTAAGTTTCTCCTTGTATAGGCCCTTTGCCGTCAATAGGCTCACCTAATGTATTCAAAACCCTTCCGATCACCCCTTCTCCTACTCTAATGGAAGCAATTCGATTGGTTCTTCTAACGGTATCGCCTTCTTTAATTTCTTCAGAAGGGCCCATCAAAACTACGCCAACATTATCTTCCTCTAAGTTTAAAGCAATTGCTTTTACGCCGTTTTCAAATTCTACCAATTCGCCTTGCTTCACATTAGTTAAGCCATAAACACGAGCAATACCATCACCTACTTGTAAGACGGTACCTGTTTCTTCTAACTCAGCATCAGATTTAAAATTAGATAATTCTTGTTTTAGTATGGAAGTAATTTCATCCGGTTTAATTGCAGTAGTTGCCATATTATACTTGTTTGTTATAACTTTTATCTGAAAATTGTTTTTCTATCTGTCTTAGTTTATTAGAAATACTTGCATCATACAAGTTGTTCTCATATTTAAGCACAAATCCGCCAATAATATTGGGATTGACAGTTGTTTCTAAGTCGACTTTGTTTTGTGCAGTAGCTTTTAAAAGAGCATCTTTGATCTCTTCTTTATATTTATCGTCTACTTCCACCGCTGTGATAAGCTCGGCAGAGATAATCTTGTTTTTTTTATTGTACTGATCAATAAAAGCTAGGCCGATATCTTCTAAGAGATTTTCTCTCTTTTTTCTCACTACAATATCAAAAAAAGATATTACTAAGTCATTAACTCTTCCTTGAAAAGTTTTTGTTAATACATTCTTTTTCTTGTCAGGATTGATGATAGGACTCTGTAAGAAAAGCTTTAGAGATCTGTTTTTTTGAACAGTAGTATTAAAAAGTACCATATCCTTATAGACTTGCTCGAGCTTATTTTGCTCTTCGGCAAGTTCCAGTAATGATTTTGCGTACCTGTTTGCTAGTTTCCTATTAGCCATTTAGTTTAACTTAATATCGCTTACTAATTCAGTTAAATATTTTTCTTGTTCTTTTTTATCGTTCAACTCTTTTTTAAGAATTTTTCCAGCTACTTCAATAGCCATTGCTCCTACCTCATTTTTAATTTCGGCTAATACGACTGCTTTTTGGTTTTGGATATCTTGTCTGGCACTTTCTACTATTTTGTTTGCCTCTTCTTTTGCACTGTCTCGAGCTTCGTTAATAATGCTTTCTTTAGTTGCTTTTGCTTCCTTTAAAATTGCAGCTCTTTCTTCTTTAGCTTGCATTAAGAGTTGCTCATTACTAGCTTGAAGCTTTGCCATTTCTTCTTTAGCTCTTTCTGCAGCTTTCAAAGACTCTTCAATATTTTGCTCTCTTTCGTTTACAGCACTTAAAATAGGCTTCCAAGCAAACTTTCTTAGTAAAAATAGGAGCGCTAAGAATAATAGTGTTTGCCAAAAAAATAACCCAACTGAAAATTCATTTAATAACTTTTCCATAATATCTTTTATTAAAAATCTAAAAAGGGAGTTGCAACCAACCGTTACAACTCCTTTTCATTTAATTTAAACTGCAAATAAAGCGGCAAATCCTAATCCCTCGATCAGTGCTGCTGCGATAATCATTGCTGTTTGAATTTTATTAGCTGCTTCAGGTTGTCTCGCAATACCTTCCATTGCTGAACTTCCGATTTTACCGATACCGTATCCGGCTCCGAAAACCACGATCCCTGCGCCTATAATTGCTGGAATTTCCATTTGATTTTAAATTTAAAGTGAAAAAATAAGCATCTTTAATGGTCATCATGTTCTGCCACGGCAGCTCCAAAATAGAGTGCAGTAAGCATCGTGAATATATAAGCCTGTAAAAAGGCCACCAATAATTCTATGACGGATAAAAATAGCGTCAGTCCTAAGAAAGCACCTCTTGCCATCCAATGAGTGAATACATATAATAAAGCCAACAAACTCATAATAACTATATGGCCTGCCGATATGTTAGCATATAACCTGATCATTAATGAAAAAGGTTTAATAATTAATCCGAGTAACTCAATAGGCATTAAGGCAATTTTCATGAAAACCGGTACGCCGGGCATCCAAAAAATATGTTTCCAGTAGTTTTTGTTGGCTGTAAATTGTGTAATAATAAAAGTCATCAATGCTAAAGCTAAGGTAACAGCAATATTACCCGTAACATTGATGCCTATAGGAGTAAGTCCTGATAAATTTAAAAACCAAATAAAAAAGAACACGGTTAGCAAATAGCCCATATACTTCCTGTAATGTTTTTCTCCAATATTTGGCCTGGCAATTTCATCTCTAACAAACAGGATAAGCGGTTCTAAGAATTTTCCGCCTTTTCGGGGAACGGGATTATTTTTGTAAGAAGTAGCTAATCCTCCAAAAATTATTAATAACAATAAGGACATCAACATTACAAAAAATACATTTTTCGTAATAGAAAAATCTAATGGTTTAGGGTTTGTTGGATGCCCCTCTTTATCGAAAGTCAGATTGCCGGCAGCATCCGTTCGATAGATTTTATTGTGATGTATCTTGTAATAATTACCCTTTGATTCAGCAATAGCCTCACCGTGATCAAATTTAAATGAAGAAAAAATATGCAATCCATTATCCCATAATATAATTGGTAACGGGAATACCCAACCCATCTTTGGCCAAACAGTGAAGTCGTAAGAATCTTGCAAGTGATGCAGAATATAGCCTTTTGCACTTTCTTCATGCTCATCATGGCCTGCAACTACTTCGTGAGTT
Organism: Chitinophagales bacterium; assembly: GCA_965213575.1. Classification (GTDB taxonomy): domain Bacteria; phylum Bacteroidota; class Bacteroidia; order Chitinophagales; family JAUHXS01; genus JAUHXS01. The sequence continues at coordinate 102,317 of CBDBZN010000028.1, forward strand.
TCTTCTATAGGGTCAATCGCAAAAGTTATCCCTGGCAGAGTCAGTGCAAATAATAGGAGAAATGGTATTATTTTCTTCATACTTTTTCTAAGGAGTTGCAAATTTAGTAAAATTAGAACTTAGATGCAGCATTTGACATTACTTTTTTAGGAGTTTTGCCAAAAATATTACTTCTAAGAGTAGCGCTATTGCATAAGGAATAAAAAATACAAAAAATTCCACTCGGCTCATGTCTCCATCATTTTTATACAAAGGATAGAAAAATATGAAGAAACAAGCAAATTTTACCCCACTTCCCCCCATAAAGATAAAGCCTAATATTTGTTCATTGTTTTTCTTTAAAAAGACTAGCCCTGCAAAGATGACAACTGCTATAAAAAAATTGAATACATAAGATGCTACTACTTGATCCGTAGGCAAGGTGTATGAAAGTAAATTGAGCATATATAGATGAAGTGCGCCTGCAACCATCAAAGTTATGAATAAGAGTAAGGAAAACTTTCCAATAGATCGCACCATATTATTCCTTGTTGAGTTGATTTAGCTGTCGAAGGACAAAAAACATGGCTATGGCAATAGCCAACAATGTCAATCCTATTGTGAACCAGTTTTTTTCAAGTGCATATTTCTGATCTAGCCATTTACCAAAGTATGCTCCGATAAATATTGTGATGCCCATTTGTACGGCAATACCGGAAAGCTTAATAAATCTATTCAAGTGTATTTTAATTCATTCTAACACAAAACTAGGAATTATACTTTATAATCTATTGATTGTTTTTCTGCATAAAATAACTTCTTCTGTAAAGCAATAGGAGAAATAATAATCGAGGCCTTTTCCAAATATTAGTTTTAACACTTGCGCCTTTGCCTCATCTATATTTAAATTTAATATTAATATTAATAAATTATTTATACATTCCAATCAATAGGTTCTTTCTCTTGTTTTTTAAGAAGTTCATTTGTTTTGGAGAAGTGCTTACAGCCAAAAAAGCCGTGTGAAGCAGAATAAGGCGAAGGGTGAGGCGCTTTTAAAATATAATGTTTGGGCTGATCGATCAATACTGATTTTTCTTGAGCAAATTTTCCCCACAATAAAAAAATGATTCCTTCCTTTTCTTTCGAAATTTTTTGAATGGCAGCATCGGTGAAGTTTTCCCAGCCTATTTTTTTATGAGAAGCCGGCTTCCCCGCTTCTACTGTTAAAATAGCATTTAAAAGCAACACGCCTTGAACAGCCCATTTTTCTAAATTACCATGTTGCGGAATGTCAAAACCTACATCATCATGTAGTTCTTTGTAGATGTTTTGTAAGGAAGGAGGCGATTTAACACCCATTTTTACGGAAAAACTCAGTCCATGTGCTTGTCCTTTTCCATGATAGGGATCTTGTCCGAGAATAACTACTTTTACTTTGTCGAAAGGTGTTTTATTAAAAGCATTGAAAATTTCCGGGCCGGGAGGATAAACTGTTTTTCCGGCTAATTTCTCTGTTTGTAAAAATGCTTTTATTTTAAGAAAATAGGGTTTTGAAAATTCTTCCTGCAAGGCGTTTTTCCAACCAGTTTCTATTTGAGGATTTATTTTTGAAGCAGTTGTTGACATCTTAAAGTGTTTATATAAATATACTCTTTCAAATAATAAAACCCTTTAAGAATATAATATTTCCTGAAAAATATTAATTTTGAAGCCCGTTGGCTCCATAGCTCAACTGGATAGAGCATAATTATATGAATGGTCCTGTAGCTCAACTGGATAGAGCAACTGCCTTCTAAGTAGTAGGTTTCAGGTTCGAGTCCTGACAGGATCACAAGGGGAGTATTAACTCCCTTTTTTATTAAGTATACTTTAAAATATTTCACTATTTAATTGGAAAGTTCCACGTTCGAGTCCTGGTGGAGTCACATAAATTAATTTTGAAGCCCGTTGGCTCCATACCTCAGGTTGGAATAGAGCATCCCGACTGTTAAGTCGGGAAGGTTTCAGGTTCGAGTCCTGACAAGATCACTAGGGGAGTATTAACTCCCTTTTTTATTAAGTATACTTTAAAAAAATTTCACTGTTAAGTTGGAAAGTTCCACGTTCGAGTCCTGGCGAGTCACTTTTTTATTTGCCTGCCACTAATGAAAATATTAAATTCTCAAAAATATTATATTTACCATCTTTAAAATTAATACTTACATGTCGAAGGAAGAGAATAAAGAAGAAATCGTACAATTGAAGAAAAAGCTTGCTGAAGCAGAAGCACAGCTAAGAGATAAAGACTTGATCTTTGAAAACATATTGGAGAGTTCTTTAGCAGGCTATTGGGATTGGTATATACAAGATGGAAAAGAATATTTAAGCCCTACTTTTAAAAGTATGTTTGGTTATGAAGATGATGAGCTTCCAAATCATCCCGACTCCTGGCAAAAGATCATACATCCGGAGGATCTTCCTGTAGTATTTGAGATTTTTAATAAGCATGTTGAGACTAAAGGAAAGCATCCATACAATAATGAAGTAAGGTATTATCATAAGAACGGCTCTATTGTATGGGTATATTGTAAGGGTAAAGTAGTTGAATGGAGTGACGATGGTAAACCCATAAGAATGGTGGGCTGCCATGTCAATATTACTCCGCTCAAAAATGCCCTTCAAGAAATACAAAGTCAAAAAGACGAATTAGAAAACAAGAATAAAGAGCTGCAAGAGTTTACTTATATTGCTTCTCACGACTTAAAAGAGCCTTTAAGAACGATCACGAGTTTTATTGCTTTATTGAATAGAAAGACGAAAATTCAAGCTGATCCTACAGTTGATAAGTATTTAAAATTTATCACCACCGGAGCTGCAAGAATGAATAATTTAATAGATGCCTTACTAGAATATTCTCATCTTGGAAGAGAAAAAAAACTAGAAGTTATTGACTTTAATAAACTAGTCAAAATAGTGCAAAAAGACCTTGCTTCAACAATAGAGAAAAATAAGGTGCAGATAAAAGTTGAAAAACTTCCTAAGATTAAAGGCTATAAAACAGAAATGAGGTTGGTTCTTCAAAATATTATTCATAACGCGATAAAGTTTCGTAAAAAGAAAGTAATACCCTCTATCAAAATTTCAGCAGAAAAAAAATCAGGTTATTATGAGTTTTGTATAAATGATAATGGGATTGGATTAGAGAAAGAATTTAATGAGAAAATATTTATGATCTTTCAGCGATTGAATAATAAATCAGATTATGAAGGATCTGGAATAGGATTGGCTCATTGCAAAAAAGTAATTGACCTTCATGGCGGGAAAATATGGGTAAATTCTGTTCCGGGAGTAGGGAGTTCTTTTTGCTTTACATTGTCTGCAAAGAAGAAAAAAAGTTAAACTAATAGTTACTTACGTTCATCATCGTACTCGTTATGTTAGATGCTGTATGTAATTCAACACTATATATACCAGGGGGTAAATCTGCAGCTATCAATAAAAATTTATTATTTAGAACAGTTTCTTGATACACAATTTGTCCAACTATATTTCGGATAATTAAATTTCCACCTTTACTAGCCATGTCAGATTGGAATACAAAGCTCCCATTGTTTGGATTAGGGAGAATTTTAAAATTAAGCTCAGTAAGTGAATTGATATAGGTAGCATCAGGACCAATAATATCTATAACCAGAGACTCAGAAGTACTATCTTCGCAGAAGTTACTCAATGCTTTTAATTCAATAACGTATATACCAGTATCTTCAAATACATAATTTAAATCCGTTTCAAGAGATACTACTTCTCCATTTACAAACCATACATATTCACTAGCATTTTGAGATTGATTTTCAAATAAAACAGAATCTCCTAAGTTAATTTCAGCAGGAGCAATAAATTGAGGAATAGGCCTTGAGGTAACAGGTAATATTAATATGCTTGAATCTTTAGTGCCAAGAGAATCCGCTACTAATTTAAAAGTTATATAACCTCTCAAATTATTAGAGATATCTGAATGTTGAATAATATATACAGGATTTATGGACGTAGCAAATAAGCTATCATTAATGTACCACTCATAACTGTTTGCACCTGTAGATTCATTTATAAGCTGAATTGTTGTTCCTACGCAAGCAGTATCTGAAAGATAGTCAATAGAAAAATTAGCTTCTAAAGGATCAGGTAAATTAGTTATAATACTGCCTTCTGTACCACACATATATACCAAAGTATCTTTTAAACTAATACCTTTCAAATCGTGAGGAACATTAATATCTGTTCTTAAGGTCCAACTGTCGCCTCCATCTTTGGTTTCGTATAACTTACCAGAGTTACAAGTAGCTAAGCCAAAAGTATCATTAACCATAACTAAAGAAAAAACTGTATGATCGATATTTATCGTATTCCATGTAGAGCCGTTATCAATACTTTTAACGATCATACCAGTATTTCCGGCCCCAAATCTTCCGGCAACTAGTAATAAATTATTTTCAAAAACTACATCATTATATCTACTATCAGCTGGAATGCCAGTGGGGCTTATATCCCCCCAAGCAACACCCCCATTAATCGTAGCTATTACTTTTGCTTCATCACCTACTACAACTCCTGTATTTTTATTCAAAAAGTCACATCCCCTTGCCACACTATTTGAATTATCAAATATTGCTTTTGAGCGATCAGTCCATGTCTTTCCGCTATCTGTGGTATAAAATATACTCATTGGACAGGCTCCGGATCCGCAGCTGGCAGAAGTATTGTTTCCTCCAACGAAGTACCCTTCCGCTCTATTAAAAAAATATTCATCATAAATATCTCCTTTTACATCTCCTATTATAACTTCTGTCCAAGTATTTCCACCATCAGTTGTCTTAAAAAATCCTAATTCTTCGAAAGGCGAATCTCCAGCGGCATATCCATAAACAGAGTCAATCATTTTTACTGTATAAAAATTTCCTCCTCCGGATAATATAATTCTCCAATTTTCACCATTATCGGTTTTAATAAGCGTTCCACCATTCCCTACAGTAACCCCAACTCCTGAAGAGGCCATAGAAATATCATTTAAAGTCTCATTTGTCAATGGGGGAAACACTTTAAATTCTGCCTTTAAAGCAAATAGCTGTAGAGATAAGACAATAGTTAAATAGTAAAACTTATACATAGCAGTTTATTATAGATGTTATCGTTAAAGTCATTTTATATCCAATATAAGATAATATTTTTGATTAAAAGATTACAGTAATAGTTCCCGCTTGCGAAATATCATCATAGCGAAGGTGATAGGTTAGAACTTCTGAGGTTTTTAATATTGAACCATTCCACGAGAATAAATTCGAACTGCCTTCATATTTATAAACCTTTTTACCGTGTCGATTAAATAACTCGATAGATATATTAGTTTCTTCGTTAGAAAATATGCGTAGGTTCGGATGAAGCCCTGTCGGAGTAAAAACATTAGGTAAAAATATATTATTGCAAACACCAATATCAATTGTATCTGAACCAACACAATTGCCTTTGGATACAGTTACTGAATAGCTGCCCGGCTTATTTACAGTTATCTTATTATCCGTAGAGCCATTTGACCATAGATAAGACTGAGAAGTTTGTGGATCAACTGCTAATTCTATGAACTGATCATTGCATAAAACAGTGTCCTCTCCTAAAAATATTGCTAAATCATTACTAACATTTATATGAGCGGTATCATAATTACTACAACCGTTGCTATCCCAAACAAACACATAATAGCTTGTAGAAACACTTGGAGACACCATGACAGAAGTAGGAGAAATTACTTCTAAATTAGTTAAAGGAGTCCACGAAATGGAATCAAAATTATTAACTTGAAGAACTACGGAGTCATTTGGACAAATTAAAGTGTCTTTAGGCGTAAGGCCTGTTTCTATTGTCGATTGTACGGTTATTTCTTTGATGAAAGTATCGATCAAACATCCTTTAGAGACAATCAAGCTCACCTTATAATTACCAGGTTGCGAAAACTGATGAGTAGGATTAATAAGAGAGGACGTGTCTAAACTTCCTGAACTAGGATCATCAAAGTTCCACAAAAAATTGTCAATACTACCGGCTGCAACAGTTGATAAATTATTAAAAGTCATTGGAGCTGCAAGGCAGACTGTATCATTGGAAAATAAAGCTTCAATAGTGTTATCAGGCAATGTTGCCCAACTTTCAGGAAAGTTAGGTAACCCGGCATAACATTCACCGGGTGCAATAGAAAAAGAACCATGTTGATAATCACAAGTTGCACCTAGGCCATCAGGGTTATTGATAACACTTAAACTAAGATCAGATTCTAAAGTAATATATATTTTACCGTCAGGTCCCAATTGCATGCCTCCAATAGTTCCGGATGGAATAGGAGGAGCATTTACAGTATATTTTGAATTAATAATATCTACATTTGTTCCAGCATTAAGGTCAAATTGAAAAATTGAATCTCTACTATTTGGATTTATGTAATTTGAAACATATAATAATGAACCATTTGGTGAAAAAGAAACTCCATAAGCAGAATAATTATTACTTATTGGGAGAGTAATAGGGTTAGTTAACATGCCGGTAGTATTATCAAAGTCAAAAATCTGACAGTTAAGCGTAGACTTACCTATAGCAAGTGCCAACTTATCTCCTTGGGGAGATGCCTTCATTGCCCCTACGGCTGCAAAAGAATTGCCATCGTGAACCCCACCAATAGATTGGACTAAAGGCGCGTCAATACCATTACTACTTATTTTATAACTCAAAAAGTTAGCATTATTAAACTCATGAGCAATTATCCAATAGTCAGTACCATTTGCATGTGGAATAGCTGTAAGCTTCTCTGTAACAGGTTCATGTAGAAAGACGTTTTTCTCTGTCACACAGCCAATTCCACCATTTTGGGTCATATCGACTACAGAATACATAAGGCCTGTATTGGCATTTCCTATAAAGTTGTGAGCTGTTGTAGTAAAAATATAATATTGGCCGGGACAAAAGGGCTTAGGGATTATTAATGATCCTTGAGTAGAACTTTCATGACCTCCTAAGCCAGTTCCATTGCACATTGGATTGTAAGTAGAATCTATAACTTCTTGCCCATCTGTATAAAATAATAATCGGCCTGTATTTTCATCACTAATACAAGCTATACTTTCATCAGTCTGAAAACTTGATGTATTAATAGGAATGGGGTTTGTAATGTCCGCAAAGCTTATTCCGGCACTTTCACCAAAATGCCAAATAGTTTTTCGCTTATCCTGAGACACAGCATAAAAACTGATAATAATACCAATGGAAAGTAAAAAAAATTTCATTTTATGAAAATTATGTTATCCTTACTGTTTTATTAAGTTACTGATAAAAACAGACAAATACAATAATCTTCAACAAGAGAAAATGTTTTAGAATCTCGGAGCAGTATAATTTCCTGAATTCATTTTCTTATTAAATAAATGTATTCCAATTTGTATTTCATGTGTATTACCTGATTGAGCCACTAAGCTATTGCCTAAAAACTCATAAGCATAATTTAGCTCTATTTGATCTAGTACTAAAAAGCCGGCATACAAAATTAATCCTGCACTTTGCCTATAACCCAAACCGGCCCAAAAAATATGTTGCCAATTTAGCAAACTGTTGATTTCTATTTGGCTTCCTAAGTTAGAATAGGTTTCCAACAAAACTGATGATTTTAAAAATATATCATTTGAAATAGATCTTTTATATTGACCTATAAACAAGAAATTTCTTTTTAAGTCAAAACCACTACTCGTATTGTCGTTTATTTTAAGTTGAGGATTTGTATTAATTAGGTTCGGAATAGCAATGCCTAATTCCAATGTCCTCCATGTATAATTGATACCGATATCAGTATTAAATGAAAAGCCTCCGACACGATCTTGATTTAAGATGGCATCAGAATTATCTTGCACATTAGCATTAGCAAAATCAATACTTGTTTGAGATGCTCCGGTTGACAAACCAAAAGATATTGTATGATAAAAGCTTAGTTTTAATCGATATCTATATGATAAGTTTAAACTTGTTCTACGAATTAATGAAGTTTCATCCACCCAAAGCAAGCCCCCTAAACTGACGTTTTTTTGTATAGGGCTATGAACATTGACATAAGTACTGGTAGGAGCTCCTTCAATACCTACCCACTGTTGCCTATGCCCAGCAAAGCCTGCAAGATAACCTCGATCTCCAACATTTGCAGGGTTATAAATGGCTTTATTGTTAATGTACCAATTAGTGATCGGAAATTGTTGAGCTGCTACAATAAATATATTAAGCATTAAAACGAATAATAATAATAGCTTGCGGATAATTTGCATACAACGTACTTTCAGGCCGGCGAAAATAATTTATTAGTGCAATTTATGATATTAATATGGATAAGTAAAGTTTAATAAATCATTTTGAGTTCTATTGCCTCTCATATAGGCTGGGGTTTGAACCCCAATCTGAATGAAAGCTGGGTTTTGAACCCCAGCCTATGAAGCTGTACCCTTATTTACTGTTACAAATATTCTGATAGTATGCAGCTTTTTGTTGGTCATTTGCCTGTTGAAATAATGACTGTATATATTTGCACAGTGATAAATCGGTTCGATCTGCATTAAAAGCTTTTTCGAAATATATAAGCGCATTTTGAGAATTAGAAGCATTATTGATAGCAAGATTACCCATATTAATGTAAACATATTTAGGGTTTGAGATTTGAGATGCTACGCTATCTAATTGCTGAATGCCTTGCTCCACTAGCTCATATTTAATTAGAAAATTATTGAAAGATTTATAAGTAATGATTCGCTCAGGAGCAAGTCGAATAGTTTTGAGGTAATACTTAAAAGCACTATCGGGTTGATTTATTTTTTCATAGGCAATAGCTATATTTAAGGCAGCTTCGGTATAATCAGGCCAAAGCTTTAAAGCTTGTTTAGAAAGCTGAATTCCTTTTTGGTAATTTTTTAGATACCCTATATGCGTTGCTCCTAAATTATTATAGGAGGATGCATACGTAGAATCAATATTCACAGCAGCTTGGTAATGCTTAGCGATATTGTAAAGATATTGTCCCTTTTTAGGATGAGTGGGATTTTTATTTATCTTATAAAAAAGTGTATTAGCGATCATGGCATGAGCCTTAGCCGATTGATCTACCACATTAATATCATGATAATAAGTGGTAAGATAATCATGCCAATCATTGTTTCTGGCAATCACTCTTGCTGAGTAGGCACTTAAAATAATTCCAACAGTAACAATGAAACCTACCGGAATTCTTATAGTATCATTATTTAGTGATAGAATATTTATTTTAAAAATCCTAATAACTATAACCGATAAGGCAATGCAATATCCAAGCGAGAAAACATAGGTAAATCTATCTGCTACGATTCCTACTACCGGGTGTAAGATGTTCAGATATGCTAACATTACTCCTAGCCATAGAAGTATTCCTAGGCCTAAAACATCTCTTTGTAGCCATTTTTTCATGCCAAAAACTGCCAAAGGGAGATAAATTAAAATTGCTAGCCAGACTTGATAATACGTCCAATCCGCTATCGGAATCTGATTAAACCCATAATAATGAGCCATGTGTAGGGGGAAAACAAGCATTTTCAAATAATGCCAGCTGCAATACAGCCCGGTAGTTATGCGATCCATTATGCTATTTGAGTAAAATAAGGGATTTTCATAATATTGATAATTTCGAACAGATGCAGCCAATAAATCATATTGAAGAAAAAAGACAAAACCAACTGCCAGCATTATAGGCATCATACACCATACTATTTCTTTTATATCAGCTTTAGCAAAATATAAAACCACCGGCATAATCCCAATCAAAACCAAGCCGGTTTCTTTCGAAAACAACACAAACAGGCTCCATAATCCTATGAAAATCAGATACTTGAAATGATTGGTACTAATAAATTTTAAACTATTTGTTAATACTAATAAAATTCCTAAAAATGCTAAAAGCTCATCCCGGCTTTTAATATTTGCTACCGGTTCTGTGTGTAGCGGGTGGGTAATAAATAACAAAGTTATTATAAAAGGAAACATCACATTATAATAAGGAAGTAGCCTGCATAGGAAATTTAGTAATATAATGCCGGTAAGAGCATATATTAACAGGTTAATAAAGTGGCTGATGTTGGCTTGCGTTAATTTATCTTCTCGTTTTTTTTCTTCTTTAGTTTGAGCGACAGGTAAGTGGCTAAAAAGCATTTTTTCTACCACAAAAGTTAATGATACGATAGGCCGATAGCCATACTGCTGCTTACCGTCAACAGAATAGTACGTAGTAAAAATAAGTGGAATACTTTTGAGCCCTTTTTCTACTTTTCCCACACCATCTACCACAACGTGGTCATCAGCGGAATATTCATTATTAATGGCATTACCATAAATCAGGAAAGTGAGCAAAGTGATGATTAGATATAATCGACTTAACTTTATTTTTGAAAAATCAACAGCAATCATATAGATTTTTCGGTCAGAAGATTTTATGGGCGTATCATTAGAGAACAATTACTTATTTAACCTAATAACATTAATCGCTCCGGTTTGTATATTTTCATTGCATTTTAGAAGATAGTAGTAGGTAGCTTCCAATACGGGTTTTCCTTGATAGGTGCCGTCCCAATCATTTTGATAACTACTGCTTTCATAAACCACCAACCCGGTCCTAGAGGTAATCGTCAATTGGCAATTATCATACTTCCCATTATCAGGAAGTACCCAAAAGTCATTCACTCCATCGCCATTTGGCGTAAATAGATTATCTATTATATCATCATCTGTTGATTCACTTTTCACAATGACAACAATAGAACAATTGTCTGTATTTCCACTGCCATCCGCAGCTTCGTATATTTCAATATTTGTACCAATAGGAAAAAATGAATTAGGTCCCAATCCATCTACTAAGGTGACTGTAGTCGTAGCACAATTGTCGGTCGCAATAGGAAGAGGATATTCATACGGATTTTCAGATTCGCCTATTGTGGTGTCTCCTTCACAAATTAATACAGGTGGCGTGGTATCTAAAACAGTCACAGTTGCTTGACAAGTAGCTGAATTAGTGTCATATGAAACTGTCAATGTAAGTATGTTGTCTCCTATATCATTGCAGGTAAATGTTGTTTTATCTAACGCTAATTGGACAGGGTTACAGGCAGTTTGAGAGCCATTATCTATCTCAGTAGTTGTAACATTTGCTTGCCCGTTATTATCTAGATAGATTATCACATCTTGACAAATCGCAGTAACAGTTTTATTGTTATTGACTGTTACTATAGAGGTGCATTCATCTGTATTGCCACTTGCATCCGTTACGGTTACTATAATTATATTATCACCGGTATCAGCACAGTTAAACTCAGACTTACTCAAGCTAATGCTCTTAACAAAACAATTATCATTACTCCCATTATTAACATCAGTAGAATCTACGGATGCTGAACCATTACTATCTAACGTAATACTAATATCCTTACAAATTGCTACCGGATTAAATGTATCAATTAAAGTAACCGTAAAAATACAAGTATCAGCATTGCCAAAACTATCGGAAACAATCAGCGAATTTATTAAAGTGCTGGTATTATTACAAGTAAAGAAAGTGTCAATCAATGAATAAATTAAATCTGTACATCCTCCTGATGCAGGCCCCACTATATCAGGTGGTAATATATTTGCCATTCCAAATTCATCGACATACAAAGATGTATCTCGACAGGTAGCGGTAATTATCGGAGTTCCCACAGAAGTAACTCTTAAAGTATCATAACTTACGCAGCCATTGCCATCTATAACTACCAGATCATATAATTGGGCATTTAAATTAATAAAATTACTGTCTGCTTGAAAATTATTTCCATTGTCAATAGAAAACTCATAAGCACCGGCGTTACCTCCTGAGAAATTAAAAAAACTTATGGAGCCGTCCATATTTGTGCATCGTTCACTCTCAAAGCTGCTCATAAAAGTTATACTATCAGGTTGGTTAATGGTAATTCCTTTAGTATTCACACAGCCTATCGGTTCTTCCGGGCCCACTACAATATTATCTACAGCAAAAGAAGGGTCAGAGCCGCTTCCATCTGCATCATTGTGCCATGAAAAGCCTATCCTAAAGTTAGGAATATTATCACCAGGAAGATCAGTTTCATATCGAATAGGTGCCCATTTAGGTATTGCAGCGACACTATTACAAGAATCAATACAGCAGTTCGTTTCAAAACCCACCTGGACTACGCCCCAGTTAGAACCATTAAAAAAATCTAATGTACAAAAGTCATCTGCTCCTTCTCCATAACCCATGTAATCAAAGGCTATTTTTATATTTGATTTTCCGGTTAAATCAATAGTAGGTGATTCTATACGTTTATGAGTCTCACTATTAGCATCTTGAGAATATATTGTGCCACAATCTCCCAAAAAACAATCTAAAGTACCTGCGGGAGCGCTGACATGTAAGGTTTGGTTACTTGGCCCCATGCTATCATCACATCCTGCACTACAATTTCCTGCCCCGGTAAAAGATTCTGTAGCACTAATAAACCATAAATTAGGAGCTGATCCTTCTGCAGCTGTGATAGTCTGTGTCCATGATCCGCCAGCTAAAGTGGCATTCGTAGCTAGTTGATTACGATTTGAGCAATTATTATCAAACCCAAAACTTTCAAAGTAAATAGGTACTATAGCTAACGTTTGATCAGTGACTGAAAGAAAGTACTCACCGGCACACAAATTAGTAATTTCAGCAGAGTCGCTTCCTAACGTATCTCCATTGCTATTTCTCCAAACATAAGTATATGGAGGATTACCACCAGATACGCTCGCCGTGATCCGGCCATCACAACTGTCAGAACAGCTTATCGGCCGATCTTCACTAAACGTGATATTAGGCCCGTCACTTCCACCAACTACTTCTATGCCTTTTACTTCATTACCACTCCCATCTTGTATCACTATTTGGTAAAAATCGGAGGATAAAGTTCTGAAATTACTATCCGCTTGAAAATTATTGCCATTATTAATGGAGTAAATATACGGCCCACCGTCGCCTCCTGATGCTGATAATTGTATTTCTCCATTGAAAGCCCTGCAACTTTCATTGGTAATTACTGCCGTATAAGTTACTTGTGCAAATAGGCAAGTACTAGTGATCAAAAAATAAATTAACGTTAAAACTATTCGCATTCAACTATTTCTCACTAAACAAAAGTCGTTTAAAATCAATAAATAAGCAAGTTTTTATTGATCTTAATTCTTTAGAAAAATGTCATATAAATTAAACATTAGGACTAGCAATTGTTTTTTTAATAGTAATGTCTTTCCAAGAAAGAATATTTTTATCGCGATATATTCTCTCTATTTTGTTTCTAAGTAGCTTGCTATTATTCGTATAATTAGCCTTTGTTAAAAACATTTTAATCTTTTCATCACCTCTATTTGCTTCTTTATACCCTAGCTTTTGGTTGTAAGCTAATGCATTTAAATTATCTTTACGCACAGTACCATAAACCGTAGTGAGATCAAATAAAAAAAATGCTAAATCTAACATAATCAGAGAAGCTAAGATTGGGATGTGCGTATTCCTGAAATCTTCCTCCCAAATAAAAATACCTGATTCTACTGTTCTATCATCATAATTTATATCCTTGCCATTGATCAATCCAATTTTCTTGCTTTTGTAAATGATTAAAAAGTAATAGTTATAATTATTATTAATAGAACAAAACCAATCCGCTTGCTCTTCTTTTGTAATTTCCTTCTGAATGAGCATTCTATCGCAAATAAATTTACTATTTCGATTTCTGCGGACCAGTTCTATATCTTCTTCCGTTAAACGCTGTAAAATGAGGCCAAATTTATTAATAATCATTTTACGAGCTTTTGATATTATACGCAGAGGCATCACGTAATCGGGTTGCAAAAGTGCTATAATGAATAAGGATCTTTACAGCTAATATTAATCTTTTATAAGTAGTATATCTACTTTCATTTAGACTTTTATAGCGAATTACTTTCACTACGTCAATTTTTGCTGCATATTTAGGAAAAATAGCTTCTAAAAATATGAAATCATTGTTTTGTTGCCGGAGAGCTGCTGCTAAAAAGGGGTTTATTAACCGAAAAGAAGATCCCTCCCATTTTCTATTATCTATCACATTTACCAACCATTTAAAAAGATAGCTGCTGAGTCGATTATTATCACTCATACCATATACTAAATCGCTATTATTTTGTTGCTGGCAAGCTATGAGCTTTTGAATATCCCGAGGATGATATTGCAAATCATCATCTATAGTAATAATGTATTTATTTTGAACTTGCATAATTCCATACAAAGTAGCTGCATGTTGGCCATGATTTTTGTCTAGATGAAACAGCTTAATTTTTGAATTATTTTGAGTCTTTATACCTTGCAAAACTTCCCAACTTTTATCCTGCGAAGCATCGTTTACAAAAATGACTTCCCAATTAATATTTAAAGCATTGAGAGCATTTTTAAGTTCTTTCCATAATTGCAGGAGTACAGCAGCACTATTATAAACCGGTACAACAACTGCGTATTGCTTATCCATTATTGCCCTGCTGTTAACCCTCCATCCATAACCAGTTCAGTACCGGTTATCCATTTAGAAGCATTTGATAATAAAAATACTGTTGCGTGGGCAATATCTTGCGCCTCGCCTAATCCTAGCGGATAACGCTGCTTATACTGCTCCATTTCTGTTAAAATAATATTTTTCTCAACTTGATCAAAAAGAGGCGTTTGCACCATTGCTGACAAAATAACATTCGAACGAATATGTTTAGCAGCTAACTCTAAGGCGAGTGTTTTACTAAAAGCATTGATTCCCGCCTTGGCTCCTGCATAGGCCGCTCCGCCTTTATATGGGAATTGGCTGGCTATGGAAGAAATAAATACAATAGAAGCGCGATTATTTAATTTCTTAGCTTTTAATAAATTACCGGTAAGCAAAACAGGCACTTCATAATTAATTTTCCAAATATCGTTTATATGTATTTTTGAAAGATATTTGATAGGATAGGGGCTCACCTTACCTGCACAATGGACAATGCCATCAAGAGTTTTGATATTATAAATGATTTTTTGAACTTCTTCATCTTTTAATAAATCGCAAGGAATGATTTGATGGTTATTATTATCCATCTTTTCTTGCGTTTGAGCAAGTCGCTCTTTATCTCTCCCTGTTAAAATGATGTTTGCGCCAAATTGAGCAGCTAAAATACTAATTGCCTTTCCTATGCCGGAAGAAGCTCCCGTCACTAAAATATTTTTATTGTGTAAGCTAAATGCTGTGTCAACAATATTCATTTTAATCGACTTTTATTATATCCGAACAAAATACATTTTCAGTTTTTAATAACACATTGGCTAAAGATAAACCAACGCCAAAGCCGGATAAAAGCAAAGTGAGTTGTTTATTTTTCAATTGATTTTTCAATTGACTGATCATTGTTAAAGGAATAGACGCAGAACTCGTATTGCCATATTCTTTTAAAGAATAAGGTGTTTCGGAAGCAGGAATTCCGACTTTCTTACGAATGGTTTCATTCATCAATAAATTGGCTTGATGCATCACAAAATAATCTAAATTTTGAACATCGGTTTCAGTTTGGTTAAGCAATGCATTCACAGAACGAGGAATTTCTGTAATCGCATAATGAAAGACCTCCATGCCGTTTAAAATTAAATGTAAATTATTTCGATTAATTCCCTCACTGATATTTTTTACTTCAAAAGATTCTTTAGAAACCGGATTTCTCACTCCGCCATCCTTAATGTGGATGGCTTCAAATTTACTGCCCTCATTTTCTAAATTGAAATGCATTGGTTGCGCATCACTGCTAAACTCTAATGCTGTTGCAGTACCGGCATCGCCGAAGAGTGGATAAGTACTTTTATCGGTTGTAGAGCAGGTTGTAGATGAAACATCTCCGGCTAATAGCAATCCTTTTTTAATACCTGTTGCGGCCATAAAATTTCCAATAATAGAAAGTCCGGTTACATAACCGGAGCACCCAAGATTAACATCAAAAGCTATGCAAGTTTTACTTAGTCCCAGCCTATCTTGTAAAATAATAGCTGTAGAAGGCAAAAGGTAATCTGGTGATTGGGTTACTAAAATGATGATACCAATATCAGATTTATTCCACTTTATATCTTTAATAAGCTGCTTAGCTGCTTCGTAGCAGAGATCGCCAGTAGTAGTATTATATTCAACAATGTGTCGTTTTTCAATACCGGTAGTTTTGATGAGCATTTTGCGTTCTTGAGCAGTAACATGACCATACTCATTATTATTCACAGTTTTTGTAGGCACTGCTGCTGCTATTCCGGAAATTTTAATATTATTTATAGAGAATATTGCCAAGATTTTTAATTCTGTCATTAAAATGTCGCTTAATAAATGTTTCAAAGTTAATTACCTCTACATTTTCTGCAATTTTATAATTATCACTTTGTGGAGTAACTATATAATTAGTAGGTGTCCCTAAATCTTTTATAGAGTTTAAAAATCCTTTGCTAATTTTTGGCGAAGAAGTATATTTTATCTCTACTGAAATTTTGGGAATTCCAGCGGTAGTTAAAACCAAATCGCATTCGGCACCCTTGTGAGTTCTATAAAAGAAAAGGTCATATTCATCCATGCAAAGCTGTTTAACTTGTTCAATAACGAAGCCTTCCCAGGAGAAACCTAGGACTGGATGCCCGTGTAAAACATTGAAATCATTAATTCTTAGTAAATAATGTAATATTCCTGTATCTCGTATATAAACCTTAGGAGATTTTACGATGGATTTTTTTATGTTTTTACTGTAAGGTTTTAATATAGTTAGTAAGAAAGCATTAGAAAGAAAATCTAAATAATGCTTGATAGTAGGACTGCTGAGTTCTAAAGATTTTCCAACATTAGTACTATTCCACAAATTACCATGTGTATGAGCAATCATTGTGATAAAGTTATTTAGTATAATTGGTGATGCTTTCAACCCTAATAACGGTAAATCTCTTTCTATATATGTTTTAATAAAATTATTATGCCATGCAGATCTTAGTTCTTCACTAGGAGCTAAGAAAGCATCTGGAAATCCGCCTTTTAGCCATAAATCTTTATAATTAAAACCTACTTCTATTAAATTGAAGGTTGCCAATTCAGTATATGCAATTCTTCCTGCTAATGATTCAGAGCCATCTCTTATTAAGTCAGGAGATGCTGAGCCTAATAAAATAAAGCGTCCCGGAGTTCTTTTTCTATCAACTAATGCTCTTAATAAAGGGAAAAGTTCTGGCTTTCTTTGCACCTCATCTAGGATAATGCATTTATCTAAGTTGTTTTCAAAAAATAAGATTGCATTCTCAAGTTTGGCTATATCAGGAGGGAATTCTAAATCTAGATATAAAATTTCATTAGAGCTTTTAAGCTGTTTCGCCAATGTAGTTTTACCTACTTGCCTAGGGCCAATTATGCCAACTACTGGAAAATGAGATAGTAACTCAGTAATTTCTTTAGTTATCCATCTATGAATCATCTTCAAATATACATATTTACCTACAAAATTTAAAATTTGATTTTAAATTTTGTAGGTAAATAACCGTCTTACTTTACTTGATCATATAAATCTTGAACTGTTTTTAAAGACATTAAATCTTCTCCCCTCAGCGTTACATCATATTCCATATCTATAAATGCAACTAGAATCAGAGCATGCATAGAGTCCCAAACGCTTAAATCTCTAAAAATGGTTTGTGATGTTAACGTTCCTCTAGGTAATTCTTCAAACTCCTCTTCAAGCTTTGCAATGAATGTCTCCAAAGACTCCATATTCAAAATTTAATAATTGTACCTGCCCATGAATACCCGATTCCAAAACTTGCTAATAAAACAGTATCTCCTTTTTTTATCCGTTTTGCATTCATAGCTTCTTTTATGGCAATGGGTATGCTAGAGGAAACAGTATTTCCCACACCTTCTAAATATACGAAGAACTTCTCGGTGGAAATATGTAATTTCTTCCTTAGTTGCTCTAGTAAAAATCCGTTTGCCTGATGAAATATAAATAAGTCAATATCATTCATTGTTAACTGATGTATTGCTAGCAATTTATTGATCATTTTGGGTACCACTTTCGTGGAAAAGATAAATATCTCTATGCCATCCATTTGCATCCTGCCGATCGGTAATCCACCTTCATTTACATAGGCTTGGAGCCAATCAATGTCAACCGGATCTTTACTTCCCGATCTTTCAACCGATAAATTTTTAGCTCCACTTCCATCAGTACCGAAAATAAAGTTATCTATTAATGCTATTCCATCCTCGGCGATCAATGTAGCAGCAGCTCCGTCTCCAAAAATAGCTTTTAGCTCCTCATCTTTGGGATGAATTACTTTGCTAGGAGTTTCAGCAGTGATCAATAAAATATGAGCTGCTTGATTAGAAGCAATTAACCCTTTTGCTAAGGATAATCCATAGACAAAACCGGTGCAGCCTAAGTTAATATCTAATGCCCCAATTGATGATTTTAATCCCAGCCTATTTTGCAAGATACACGCCGAAGCCGGTGCCTTGTAATCGGGGCTTTGAGTGCAAAATAAGAGATAATCAATACTGTTTTTATTAATTTTATGTTCTTTAAAAAGTTTTTGAGCAGCTTGATATGCCAAGTCTGTGCTTGTTTCTGTAGGAGCTGCAATATGTCTCTTTCTAACTCCGGATTTCTTAAAAATTTTATCTGTTTGCTTAAAATTTAACTTTTTTGCTAACGACTGGTTGTCGAGTACTTCTGTAGGTAAAAAATAAGACACAGCTTTGATGTAGGCAAACAAAATGATATACGTTGAGTATCATAAATTTAGCTATTTTATTTTTACAAAAGGCTGAGGTGCATCAAAGACTTTATTAGCTTTTCCACAAATAAAATTTGTACTGTCAACTAGCAATATTTTCTCTATACCTTTATCTATTTGGATTTTAGCACAAAAGATGCTACTTTCAATACCCTTTTATAAAAGCATGGTAAATCCCAGCATTAAAAATAATCTTCAAAAAAATTCTAACCCTCGAATTGGGGTAATAGGTAGTGGCAGTTGGGCAACTGCTATCGTAAAGATCATTACAGATAATGGATTCAGAGTTCGCTGGTGGATAAGAAGTCAAGAGTCCATTGACCATATACAACAATACGGGCACAATCCGAAATATTTGCGTTCTATTGATTTAAATCTTAAAAAATGTAAGCTTAATAATAACCTGAGCCGAGTAATAAGAACTTCTGACATACTCATTGTGGCAGTTCCTTTCTGCATTTGTAAGTGAGGTTTTCCAATCTGCCAGCAACAGAATTTTAAAAAAATAAAATTATTGTCTCCTCTATTAAAGGTATGATCCCTAATGAGAACTTGACGATAGAAGAATTTTTTCATCAAAAATTTCAAATCAGCCGAGATAATTATTTTGTAGTAGGTGGCCCTTGTCATGCAGAAGAAGTTGCTCAAGAAAAATTGTCTTACCTGACTGTAGGCGGCCCTACATTAGATAAAGCGAAAAAATTAGCGAGTTTTTTTGAGTGTAGATATGTGAGAACTAAAGTGTCTACAGACATTGTAGGGATCGAGTATGCAGAAGTCTTGAAAAATATTATTGCAATAGCTACCGGCATATGCAGAGGATGTGGCTTTGGTGATAATTTTCAGGCTGTTTTGGTTTCCAATGCAATTCGCGAAATTGAGCAATTTGTAGAAACTGCTGATGGAACTTGGTGAGCGTAACATAAATGATAGTGTGTATTTAGGAGACTTATTAGTAACTGCTTATTCACAATATAGCCGCAATAGAACTTTTGGGCATATGATCGGTAAAGGCTATTCAGTTAAATCGGCTCAATTGGAAATGCAGATGATCGCAGAGGGATATTATGCTGTTAAATGCCTTCATGAAGTAAATAAGCAAAAGTATAAAGTAGATATGCCTATTACTAATGCAGTTTACAATATTCTGTATGAAAAATATGCTCCAATGCTGGAGATGAGATTGCTTTCTGAAAAATTGAATTAACTTATAACGTTATTTATCTTCTTCTGTTAAAGAAGCAAACATATATTCTCTGTTCATACGGGCAATATTTTCCAGAGAAATTCCTTTAGGACATTCCACTTCACAGGCACCGATATTAGAACAATTGCCAAAACCTTCTTTATCCATTTGCTCAACCATGTTTAAAGCTCTACGTTTCCTCTCGACTTTTCCTTGAGGCAATAAAGCTAATTGAGAAATTTTAGCAGACACAAATAAAGATGCAGCTGCGTTTTTACAGCTGGCTACACAAGCCCCGCAAGCGATGCAGGTGGCTGCGTCAAATGCTTTATCAGCATCTTCTTTGGGAATAGGTATAGCATTTGCATCGGTAGTAATTCCCGAGGTATTAACTGATACATAACCTCCTGCTTGAATAATTCTATCAAAAGCTGTTCTATCTACTACTAAATCTTTTATGACAGGAAATGCAGATGCCCTAAACGGCTCTATGTAAATAGTTTCTCCGTCCTTAAAACTTCTCATATGTAATTGACAAGTAGTGATCAACCGCCCGGGGCCATGAGCCCTACCATTGATAAACATACTGCATGTTCCACAGATACCTTCTCTACAATCATGGTCAAAAGCTACCGGATCTTCTCCTTTTTCGATCAATTGATTATTTAATACGTCCATCATTTCTAAAAATGACATATCGGGAGAAACGTTATCAATAGGATAAGTAACCATTTTACCTTTATCTTCCGGCCCTTTTTGTCTCCAGATCTTTAATGTTAGTTTCATGACAAATAATCTTTAGTTAACTTTTCTAATAATTTCACCATAACTTCATAAAAGGTTGATAGTTTTTCATAAACTTCCTTTGCCAATGCCTCATTATAGGTGTGAGTTGTGTTGTTTCTTTGTATCAAAATATCAGTCCATATAGGCTCATTTCCCAATAAACCAATCTCATAACTTTTCTTAAAAACTGCTTTAGGGCTGGAAATATCAGGCATACTTCCTTGATCTTTAAGCACTAGTTTTAATATCTTCCAAGAAAGCTCAAAGCAGTATTCAAATCTTTGAATAGCAGCATCTCTTTCTATATCTGAAGGAGTTTCTTGAAGAGCCTCGCTTAAAGTATTTAATGCTTTTTTATAAGCTTTTAATTTCTCTTGTATGTATGCTTTATCTTGCAAATCTAAAAGGGTTCTATATTCTGTGAAGCTATTTTTTTAAAGCAATCTTCAGTTCTCTGAAAATTAACAACATCTAAAGTATAAATAGTAGTAATATCTTCGATTTTATCTAAGATATTATTCCACTTAGATGAGGATATTTGTTCATTAGCTTCAAATCCTATATCAATATCAGCATGCCCCCATTCTTTCTTCCCTACTTGAGATCCGAAAATAAATAGTTTGAAGCCAACATCACCCAACACACTTTTAAAAGCATTTTTTACTTGAATTAATATGTCTTCTTTTCTGCTCAATTTATTTGACAAATTATTTATAACTTCTTTGTTTTACTTCAATATATTCAAAATCTAGGTCTTCTTTATGTAAAATTGCTTGTGAAGGTTGTCCATTATGCTCCCAAGCTGCTACATATGAATATTCCTCATCTTTTCTTTGGGCTTCTCCTTCTGCTGTTTTAGATTCTTCTCTAAAATGGCCACCGCAAGATTCTGCTCTTTCTAAAGCATCTTTACACATCAATTCTCCTAATTCCATAAAATCGGCAACTCTTCCTGCTTTTTCTAATTCAGGATTTAATTCGTTTATTTTTCCTGAAACTTTTACATCTTTCCAAAATTCTTCTCGAAGTACTTTTATTTCAGTAATAGCAGACCTCAATCCTTCTGCATCTCTTGCCATTCCACACTTTTCCCACATAATCTTCCCTAATTTTTTATGAAAATAATCCACAGATTTAGTGCCTTTATTAAAAATCAATTTTTCGAGTTGTGTTTTAACATTGTTTTCAGCTTCTTCAAACTCAGGAGAATCGGTAGATATTTTGCCTGTTCTAATATCATCTGCTAAATAATCACTGATTGTATAAGGCAATATAAAATATCCGTCAGCCAATCCTTGCATTAAAGCAGACGCACCCAAACGGTTTGCACCGTGATCTGAAAAATTGGCTTCTCCGCAAGCATAGCAACCCGGAATAGTTGTCATTAAGTTATAATCTACCCAAATTCCTCCCATAGTATAATGTACCGCCGGATATATTTTCATCGGAGTAGTGTATGGGTTATCATCCGTGATCTTTTCATACATTTGAAAAAGGTTACCATACTTAGCCTCTATAACTTCAACGCCTAATTTTCTTACCAATTCTTTATCATCTTCATTTTCTCCATGTATATGTGCCTGTTCTGTACCATAACGCATAATTGCAGAAGAAAAATCTAAAAACACAGCCTCGCCTGTTGCATTTACACCAAATCCGGCGTCACATCTTTCTTTAGCAGCACGAGAGGCTACATCGCGAGGTACCAGGTTTCCAAAAGCGGGATATCTTCTTTCTAAATAATAATCTCTTTCATCTTCTAATAAGTCAGTGGCTCTTTTACGGCCTTCTCTTATAGCTTTTGCATCTTCTTTCTTCTTAGGTACCCAAATCCTTCCGTCATTACGGAGCGACTCCGACATTAAAGTTAACTTTGATTGGTACTCGCCGGATACCGGAATGCAAGTCGGATGAATTTGCGTATAGCAAGGATTTGCAAAATAGGCACCTTTTTTATGAGCTTTCCAAGCAGCTGTTACATTTGAACCCATGGCGTTTGTAGAAAGGAAAAATACATTTCCATATCCTCCTGAGCAAAGTACTACGGCATGTCCTGCGTGCCTTTCAATTTTTCCGGTTACTAAATTTCGTGCAATGATACCACGGGCTTTACCACCAATTAATACCATATCTAACATTTCATGGCGGTTATACATGGTTATTTTCCCCTTCGAAATTTGTCTTGATAGCGCAGAATAAGCACCTAATAACAATTGCTGGCCTGTTTGGCCCTTAGCATAAAAAGTCCTGGATACTTGCACGCCTCCAAAAGAACGATTGTCTAATAAGCCTCCATATTCCCGAGCGAAAGGGACGCCCTGAGCGACACACTGATCAATAATATTGGCAGAAACTTCAGCTAGTCGATATACATTTGATTCTCTAGACCTATAGTCGCCGCCTTTGACCGTATCATAGAATAATCGATAAACGCTATCTCCATCGTTTTGATAGTTCTTAGCTGCATTAATTCCTCCTTGAGCGGCAATAGAATGTGCCCTTCTCGGACTGTCTTGAAAACAAAAAACTTTAACATTATATCCCATTTCAGCTAAAGATGCAGCTGCAGAACTGCCTGCCAATCCAGTCCCTACAATAATTACATCAAGTGACCTTTTATTAGCCGGGTTAACTAACTTTACATTGTTTTTATGGTTGGTCCATTTTTTTTCTATAGGGCCTTCGGGTATTTTTGCATTAAAACTCATCTGAAAGTAGGGATTATTAGTGAACGCATACTATATCTATTAAAATACTATATAAATATAAACAGGTATTATGGCAAATGCTAAAGGAACTACAATAGCAAAAGCTCTTCCAATAAATTGAATAACTGGAGTATATTTTGGATGCCTGATCCCCAGCGATTGAAATCCATTCTGAAATCCACGATATAAGTGAAATCCGATAGCTGCCATCGAAATTACATAGAGTATAACGTACCATAATTCTTGGAATGCTAAGATTACCACTTCATGAAGGTCAACATTTCCGTTTACATCTTGGGGAATATCACCCCAATGCATTTGATACCAAAACCGTTGCAGGTGAATAATTATAAAAACTAAAATAATAGTTCCTAAAATACCCATATTTCTAGAAGACCAAATACTGTTAGCAGAAGGATTATTGTGAGCATAATTGTGTTTTCTGGCTCTGTTATTTTGAATTGTCAAGATCAAACCCATGATAGTATGCGCTAATATGCTGAAATATGTTAAGTAGGATAATATTTTAACACCCGGGAATGTAGTCATAAATTTAGCATATTCATTAAATTGGGTTTTACCCATTTCTCCTGTAATTAACAGTTGAAGATTACCGATCAAATGGCCAACGAGGAACAGGCATAGAAACAACCCTGCAAAAGCCATTATATATTTTCTAGTTAACGAAGCCAAACCCATACTTTAAGAATTTATTTCTGATTAAACATCATAAAAATAGCCAATATTCAACTTATAACAGAGCAAGCAATTAATTTAGAATTTGTCTAAATAAATTTATTTATGTTTAGAAATATAAATTATTAACCTTATTGTGCAGCAAAATATTACGATTGAAAGAGAAATTATTTTTCAATAGCTTTTGCAACATCTAATAACGAAGAAAAAGTATAGTCAGCTATCTCTAAAGTTTGATTTTCAGAGATTAAAATAGTTTTCATACCTGCATTTTTTCCGAATTCTATGTCTGAAAAACTATCTCCTACCATTATAGACTGTTTAAAATTGATTTTAGGAAAATCTTGCTGAGCTTGCAAAGCCATGCCAATATTAGGTTTTCTGTGTGGTGAGTTATCAGCGACAAGATTGGGGCAATAATAAACTTTATCTATTCTTCCACCTGATAGATTAATAACATCAAGCATTTTTTGATGAATTGACTCTAAATCTTTTTTCGTCATCAAGCCTTTTCCTATTCCTTGCTGATTAGTAACAAGAATTATTCTATAGAAACATCTAGATAATATACTTATTGCTTCTAAAGCACCCGGCAACAACTCAAACTCATCCCAGCTTTTGACATAGTCATTGGGCAATTTCTTATTAACGACTCCATCTCTGTCGAGAAATAATGTCCAACTTTGATCAATCTTTACCAAAAAGGTTTTTTTCAACTAGTTCACAAATTATATGTCCTATTAGGATGTGGGCTTCTTGGATTCTGGGCGTATCAGTAGAAGGGACTTTTATGAGGTATTCACATAAGTCTTCCAGCTCTCCCCCACTTTGGCCTGTGAGCCCAATTGTGTGTAAACCGATAATTTTAGCTTTTTCTATTGCTTTTAAAATGCTTTTAGAGTTGCCTGAAGTAGAAATCCCTATTAAAACATCACCTTTTCTGCCCATCGCTTCCACTTGTCTGGCAAAAGCTTCATCATACCCAAAGTCATTTGCTACGGCAGTTAAAAAAGAACTGTTAACATGTAATGCCTCCGCAAACAAAGGTTTTCTATCTAAATAAAATCGCCCGGAAAGTTCCGCTGCTAAGTGTTGCGCATCGGAAGCACTTCCTCCGTTTCCACAAAGAAGCAACTTTTTATCATTTTTATATGCGTCTGTGATCACTGAAACAACATAATCAATTTTGTTTATTATAGATTTAGTTTCTATAAGCTGTTGGTTAACTTTTATTGATTCATAAATACGTTCTTCTATAATGTTTTGAATCATATATCCCACCTATTTTTAACAGCTATTTTTAGTAAAATTAATTTTATTTATAAGAAAAATAAGAATTATCTTCAAGCATCTATATAATTAAAATTGATTAGCATGAATTTACATTTAGTTTCAGGAGGCTGTGGGTTTGTAGGACGTAACTTGACTAAACGACTTTTAAATACTACTAATGATATAATTTTTGTAATTGACGACCTTTCTGTAGGCACACACCCTTCTACTTGGCTCGAAAATGCTAGCTCCGAGAAAAAAGATAATATAGAAATTTTCTGTGATGGCAGAATGCTATTTTTACATCAAGATTTTAGAAATTTTTTACGTGATTTTTCCCAAAATAAAGAATTACTAACACAAAAGTATGGGGCTAAAACTAATCAATTTACTGATGTATTCCACTTTGCAGCAATTGTTGGAGGACGTGCTAAAATAGACGGAGACCCGATGATGGTAGCTTTAGATTTAGCTATTGATGCTGAATTTTTTTATTGGGTAGTTAATCACAAACCTAAACGAGTTTTATTTCCTAGCTCTAGTGCTGCATATCCCATTGATTTACAAACAGATAAAGATGCATTGGCACTTAAAGAGGAGTTTATTCAATTTGATGGCAGCTTAGGGCAACCGGATATGACCTATGGATGGTCTAAGTTGACAGGGGAGTATTTAGCACAAATTGCTGCAAAATACTATGGTATCTCTGTAGCTTGTGTACGGCCTTTCTCAGGATTCGGCGAAGATCAAGACTTAACATACCCAGTACCTGCTATTGCGGCCAGAGCAGCTAGAAAAGAAGACCCATTTGAGGTTTGGGGTTCAGGGAAGCAAGGAAGAGATTTTGTTCACATTGATGATTGCATTGATTGTATATTAATGGCTATGAATAAAATTCATGATGGGACGGCAATAAATATTGGCTCCGGAAAACTTACTACCTTTCTTGAAATAATAGAAATGTTTACAAAATTTGCACGTTACAAGCCTACTATCAAACCACTTTTAGATAAACCGGTAGGCGTACATTCAAGATATGCAGACATGAATTTTGTGGCAAATAAATATGATTGGAAGCCTAAAATTTCCGTAGAAGAGGGCATGCGTAGAGTTTATGACAAGGCTGTAGAGTTATACGTATAAATCATGAAGAAAAAAGTAGTAATTTTTGGCCCAGGGCCACAGTTCAAAGGCGGAATGGCAAATTACACGACTTCTCTTGCAAAAGCCTTTGATAAATTGGATGGGGTTGAAACTCATATCGTGTCTTGGACGCAGCAGTATCCGGCTATTATTCCTAGAGATTTTCTTGATAAGAACAGTAAAATAGATCAACTAGAAGGAACAAATGTAAAGGTACGTTATATAACAAATTATAATAATCCATTCACATGGAATAGCACTTATAAATACATTAAAAGCCTAAATCCTACATTAGTTATCTTCCAATGGTCTATTGCGCTGCAGGGGCTACCTTTAGGCTATATTGCTAAAAAATTGCGTAAACATACAGAAGTAGTTTTTGATTTACATTTTGTTATTCAAAAAGAACAGAGTAAAATTGATTTAGCATTTACTAAATTAGGCATCTCTCAAGCTCATACATATGTAGTTCATGCTCAAAAAACTGCTGATGAATTATCAAAATTATATCCCGGAAAGAAATTTTTGATCAATGATACAGGAAAAAGAGATAATGAAAATACAACTGTTATAAAACTTTATCATCCCGTTTATGATATGTTCAAACCGGATGCAAATTTTAATATATCAGCATTTAAACAAGAGTTAGGGCTTAAAAAACACGTTTTCTTATTTTTTGGATTTATCAGAAAGTACAAAGGCCTTCATTATTGTATTGAAGCTTTTGCAAGATTAGCTAAGCAAAGAGAGGATGTTTCTCTGTTAATAGTAGGAGAATCTTTTTGGCAGACATTAGACTCCAGTAAATTTTCTACTAAAATTAAAAAAATTGTTTTTGGATTTGCTAAGGCGATACTTACAGACAATAAAACTAATGAAGATGATTATCGGCCATTAGATTTAATAAAGAAACATAATATAGAGCACTTAGTAACTACTATCAATGATTATGTTCCTAATGAAGAGGTGTATAAATATTTTCAAGTTAGTGACTGCATCTTACTTTTCTATGAATATGCGACACCTTCCGGTGTCGAATCAATGGCATATAATTTCAATATGCCCATGCTTGCTACTAGTGTAGGCCATTTTCCTGAAACTATTTCTGATGGATATAATGGTTATTTAGCTAAGGCTAAAGATGTTAATTCGATGGCTCAAAAGATGAATCAATTTATTGAAAAACCAATTTCACCAAAAAACATAGCTGAAACTGCCAAGAAAATGAGTTGGGAAAATTATGCAAAAGCTATTTTAAATAGATAAGATTTCAAAACCCCACTTTCTTTTCTAACAAATAAACATTTCTATCAGAAGAACTTCGAGCGGTCAACTCCGCTAAAAACCCAGTTAAAAAGAGCTGAACACCAATAATTAAAGCTACTAATGCAAGATAAAAAATTGGTTGATCCACTACATCCCGAGCGGGTATGTGGTGAGCTATTTTATAGAGTTTTTCTATAATGATCCATAAAGAAACAAAACCTCCTAAAACGAAACATATAAATCCTATCGATCCGAAAAAGTGCATGGGCCTTTTACTGAATTTAGTAATAAATAGAACTGATAATAGATCTAAAAATCCATTCACAAATCGCTCTAATCCAAACTTGCTGGTACCATATTTCCGCTCTTGGTGGCTAACTACTTTTTCGCCTATTTTAAAGAAGCCTGCTTTTTTAGCTATTACCGGAATATAGCGATGCATTTCACCATATACTTCTATACTTTTAACTAGTTTTAATTTATATGCTTTTAAGCCACAGTTAAAATCATGGATATAAATTCCACTCATTTTACGAGTTACCCAGTTAAAAAATTTAGAGGGAATGGTTTTAGAAATAGGATCATACCGTTTCTTTTTCCAACCCGATATAAGGTCGTAATTTTTATTTTTTATTAAATCATAAAGAGGTGGAATTTCATCCGGGCTATCTTGTAAATCGGCATCCATAGTAATGACCACTTCTCCTTTGGCTGCTATAAAACCTTCATTTAACGCAGCCGACTTACCGTAATTTCTTTGAAATTTAATCCCCCTGACAAAGGAATATTTATTGGCAAGTTGCTCAATTATTTCCCAAGACCGGTCTGAGCTCCCATCATCTATTAAGATTGTTTCTAATTGGAAATTGTTCTTTTTAGCTACACGATCAATCCAATCCACCAATTCAGGCAAAGACTCTTCTTCATTATATAGAGGTACTACTAGAGATATATCCATTCTAGACAGCTTCTGGGGGCGTTCTTTTTAAAATTGCCGCAGTAATTAAGGATAAAAGAAAACCTACAAAGACATTGATCAAAAATGTAGATAATGCAATAATGCCCGGCGTCATATAAGCTAAAGATTGCTCAATCGTTTCATCATCCAGCCCTTGGGTATATAAGTTCTTTTCAGCTTCAAGCAACATGGTTGACATAATAGATTGATCGATAAAAGTAATATAAACATACATAAAGGTTGCTGAAACAAATGCTCCAAAAAGTACAATTAAAGTACCTAATCCTAAAGCGCCTGAGTAAGTAATAGAACCTTTTAAAACTTTATCTCTATACTCTATGGTACCCCATATTATACCTCCTAGTATTATTATATAATTAAACCAACCGGCCCATTGATTAGTACCCATATCTAACATATTTAATACCAGGCTATATATGATCATAACTAATGCTAATACTAATCCATATTTAGAAGCTGCCGCAAAAGGTGATTGCTTTTCCATAATTAGTTACTATTTAAATACAATTTGTTATTATTTATAATTCCTAAAGGCTTACCGGTAAAAACAGTTCCAATATAGGGAGTATTTTTAGATTTTGAATGAATGTCTTTTCGCTCAAAAGTCCATTTTTTTGAAGGATTAAATAAGGTGATATTAGCATAAGCGCCAATTTCAATTTTAGGAATATCTAACTTTAATATTTTTCGTGGATTGATCGCTATTTTTTCAATAATTTGAGTAATGTCCAAAGTGTCTGATACTGCAGTATTTAATATAGCAAAAGCCGTTTCAAAATTGATCATCCCATTTTCTGCATAATCAAACTCTACTTTTTTTACTTCTTCATTTTGGGGTTTATGATTAGAACAAACCACATCCAACACTCCTGAGTTTAAAGCCTTTTTTAATGCTTGTATATCTGACTTTGTTCTTAACGGAGGCGTTACTTTATAATTGGTATCATAATCTTCGAGCATGGATTCCTCCAAATGTAAATGGTAAGCAGCTACGCCTGCGGTGATATTAAGGCCATTTTTCTTTGCCCGTTGAATCAACTCCACCGCCCTTTTAGTGGATATGTGAGCAAAATGTATTGACCCACCGGCATATTCTGCTAAACGGATATCCCTCATAGCAATCAATTCTTCAGCAATGGCGGGAATACCTTTAAGTCCCAACCGGGTGCTCATAATTCCTTCATTCATTACGCCATCTCTGGCTACAAAGCCGTCTTCTGAATGACTAATGATCAAACCATCAACAGCTTTTACGTATTGCAAAGCTTTTAACATAATGCCGGCATCTGATATTGCTTGGTCTCCATCGGTAAATGCAATTGCTCCTTGGTGATGCATATCTAACATTTCAGATATCTCTTTACCTTGCAAGCGTTTGGTAATGGCTCCGGCAGGATATACATCTACAATGTTGGTTTTAGTATTATTTAATATATATTCTATCTCCGCTTTGGAGTGCAGAGGCGGATCTGTTTCCGGAGTCATTAATACACCGGTAAACCCTCCCGCAGCAGCGGCGCTCATACCTGAATGCAAATCTTCTCTGTGTTCGTATCCCGGATCGCAAAGGTGGGCATACATGTCAAACCAGCCGGGGGAGATATGACAGTTTGTTATTTCAAGAACTTTAGTATTATTAGATGCGTTAATGCTTTTGCCAATATCTTTGATCTTTCCATTTTCGATAAAAATATCCAGTTCTTTATTATGAAAGGAAGAATTAGGATCAATTATTTTAACAGATTTGAGCAGCACTTTCATCAATAGCAAATATAAGATACTGAATTGATTTATTGTGTATTAGTGATGAATAATATCATTCAAGATATTCGTAGAGGAAATAGCATAAAGGAGCTACAGCAGTCTACTCAGTTCAAAAGTATCATTTCCATAATCTAAGCAATACTACTTCAGCTATTAAAAATAATAACGCTAATAACAAACAAATCTTCCACAGGATAATCCCTGTATTAATATTGCTCACTTTTTGTTGTAAAGCATCAGAAGTAATATCTAATACTTTAAATCCTTTGGATACAGCCAGCTTTTCTAGTTCATCATCATCATAAAAGTCTAATATAGATTCTTTTCTATCATAATTAAACGATAACCAACCGCCATCATTTTTATTGTCTAAATAATATTGATAAAATCCGGCTGTTTGGAGCTGTCCTTTCACATCTAATGCTGCTTTTGCATCTATTTGCCGATACAGAGGAATAAACTCAGCTTGATCGTTTGCTATTTTTATGGGTATAGCTTTATCATTTTCATTTACATCTACTAGTATTTCTTCATCACTGCCGATGATATAACTTTTAATATTAGAAGCATTTCCTGCAACGGCTACTTTATATAAAAACGGGACAAATAAGCTGTGGGTAGCAAAATTTCCGTATTCTTTGCCTAGTGGAGTGGCTAAAAAGTAAACTTTGCCATTTTGCACACTATATTTTGTGATAAAAGACTTATCATCCTCAAAAAGCATAATATCTTCTGTTCCGCTTCTCAGATTTTCATCCCAAATGTAGCGATATTGAGCCTGAGGAAAATCCATATTACGAGGCATTTTATCAAAAACATCTTTATAGATATATTCTTCCAGATTTACGCTCCCTACTCTTACCGATCGATCTTCTAATCCTTTGATCAAAGGTATTTCTAATTCTGAAAACAGCTTATTATAGCTGTTAATATTGCTGTTAATCGCTGGAGCAATTATTACATTGCCTCCTCTTTTAAGGTAATTTTTAAGCTGATTGGCTAAACCGGATGATACGTCAGTGAGGGCATCTAAAATGACTAATTGATATTGGTCAAATGTACCGTAATTAATGCTGTTGATTGTGTTTTGTTTATAATCGAAATAAGCTATGTTAGCAAAAAATGCATTAAAATACTTATTAGGGTTTTGCTCATATATATTTAATACTTTGATTTTTTCTTTAATATTAAATGTAAAATAATAAGTATCATCAAAAGTAACGGGATAGTCAATGATACTTAAGCTTGCTCTGTGCCAACCCGGGCTTTCCGTAGAGAATGTAATGGTATCTACCACTTGGCTATTTTCGTTAATAGTAAATGTGGAAATAGCTTTAACTTCATCATCTATTTTAAATTCTAACCTGCCATCAGCCATTGCTTTCCCGCCGGTGCTTTTTATGCTTACTAAAAGCACATTCGACTCATTTTTTTAGCATAAAAGGTTTTTTCTAACCAACAACTATCTATATATATATTACCTGTGTTTTTTTTCAGCTATAGGAATTAAATAAACGGTAGTATTTGTATCAGTCGATATATTATTTATATCTGCAGTTGATTTTTGAAAATCTGATATTATATAAATATTACCGGAGCTTGTGTTATCGGCTAGTAATTGACGCTGCTTTTTATATATGTCTGACAGCATTCTTGTTTGAGCACTTATTGCTGATTCAGTAACATGCTGAATGGCTTTTTTCTTTTCCTAACGAACGTTGGTGAGGACCTAAAAATCTATTATCTATGAAGTATATTTTATCATTATAGCTGTACGCTTCTATTATTGATTTGGCTTTGTTTTTAGCTGTGTTTAAAAGATTATTTTCTATTCCGGCTTCCATGCTTTGGGAATTATCTACATATACTGCAGCAGTTTGAAAAGCTGCTGTTTTTTCCTATAGATTTTTTATTTACATGGATGAACGGTTGGGCAAATGCGAAAACTAAAAAAAGTAATTGCCAAAATTCTTGCAGCTAATACTAAGAGATGTTTGAGGCGAGACTGCTTATTTGTTTCTTTTTTTGATTTCCTTTAAAAAGCTGATGTTGGAGAAATACACCGTTTTGTAGCGGCGGAAATTGAAAAGGTGCATTAAAATAGGAATGGCAATAAGCCCTAATGCAAAAAGAAAGGACGGATATAAAAAACTCATTACCTAAAGATATGATTTATTAAACCCAAACAACCAATAGCGTTTATGAAGAACAAATTCAGAACTGACTCACTAGGAGAGCTAGTTATTACATACGCTTCTCAGTTAATCCTTTGACCAATTACGAAGTTGATGAAGTAGTTTGCCTACTTAACCTCAACCAACCTCCACGTCAAATTTCAAAGTAGCATTTGGAGGAATGGTAGGAGGAGCTCCTCTTTCACCATATGCTAAGTAATATGGAATGTATAAAGTAGCTTTACACCACCTTCCTTTAACATTGCAATACCTTCATCCCATCCTTTGATCACTCTGCCCGGCTCCCAAGGGAAAAGTGATAGGCTCTCCTCTGGGTATAGAAGAATCAAACATTGTTCCATCCATTAAATAACCGGAGTAATGCACTGATACTTTTTTACCTGCTTCTCTGCCTGCTCACCATCTCCTTTTTTTCTCCATTACATACATTAACCCCACTTTCTGTCATTTTAGCTTCAGGGGCTACAGCTTTTATTTCTGATTCAAATTTTTCTCTCATCGCACTATTTTTTTTCTATTTCTGCTTTTTTTTAAGGCTTCTTGTTTATCTTCAAAAACATCATCTGCTTTTTTTAAAAATTTTTTTGCTTCTTTTCCTTCTGCGATGATCTCTACTTTTTGCATTTCATCTCCTTGTTCTATGGCATCTACTACCTCTTGGCCTTCAATTACATGACCAAATACGGTATGTTTTCCATCTAACCAAGGAGTAGCTTTATGGGTAATGAAAAATTGACTTCCATTAGTACCGGGGGCCTGCGTTTGCCATTGATAAGATTCCCGGCCCTGTATGCGTTAAGCTGGGATCAATTTCATCAGGAAATTGGTAACCTGGGCCACCACTTCCGGTACCCTGCCGGATCACCACCTTGTATCATAAAATCATTGATCACTCTATGAAACTTTAATCCATCGTAAAATGGCTTGCCTTTTTCTATGGCATCATTTTCAATTTCGCCGGTAGCTAACCCTACAAAATTTGCAACCGTCATGGGTGTTTTTTCATATTCAAGTGCTAATACTATTTTTTCCTTTTGGAGTATGTATTTCTGCAAATAACCCATCTCCATAATTACTTTTTCCGTCACATGATGCTGTTGATGCCATAACTATTGCTAAACTTAAAAATCCAAAAAATTTATTCATTGCCTGTAATTTTTCAATCTTAAATGAAATTAAATAAACCTTTTACTTTCTGTTAACTTCAATTAATAATATCCAAAGGTACAAATTTACCTTAATAGGAAAAGAAAACTGCTAAATCTTTATACATTTGTTTCTGATGTATTCAAAAAAGCCCAAAAAGAATATAACTTTTAAAAAAAACTTCGCCGGGAATTGACCCCGAGCCGATGCGATTAAATAAATATCTGGCTCATTCAGGCATCTGTTCGAGAAGAAAAGCAGATGAATTTATTCAAGAAGGTTTGGTAACAGTAAATGGACAAGTTATTCTGGAAATGGGTTATAAAGTTTCCGGCAAAGACGAAGTGGGCCTTTAAGGGAAAAGTCATTACTCCTACTCAAAATCTAGTGTATGTGTTACTTAATAAGCCTAAAGGTTATATAACTACTACCAATGATGAAAAAGGCAGGCGAACAGTAATGGATATTGTGCAAAGTGCCACTAAAGAGCGTATCTATCCGGTAGGTAGGTTAGATAGAAATACGACCGGATTATTACTTTTTACCAATGATGGGCAATTAGCTAAAAAATTAAGCCACCCCAGTCAAGGCACAAAAAAAAGTATATCATGTCAAATTAGATAAACCGGTAGAAGAAAAACATTTTAAAGAAATAAAAAATGGTTTTAACTTAACCGATGGAAAAGTGGAAGTAGATGAAATTAATTATCTGAATGGTACATACACTGAAATAGGGCTTGAAATACACATGGGCAGAAATAGAATTGTTCGGCGTATATTTGAACACTTTGGCTACGAAGTGGTGCACTTAGATCGTGTTTTATTTGCAGAATTAACTAAAAAGAATCTCCCACGAGGCAGATGGAGAATGCTTGCTCCTAAAGAGGTGATCATGTTAAAGCATTTCAATAATTCTTGAGAAGCCAAGCAAAATATCCGCACAGACAATACGTTTAGAAAAATTTCTAAACTGATATAGATGGAGCCGCCCTTTAAAATTCGGTAATCCCCTTGTCTTATCCAAGAATCTTGATCACTCAAGATTGAGGCCCCGCCCTAGCTTCTTAGAGCTTAACTCCAATATAATTAATGTTAAATTTTCAAACGTTTAACGTCTGTGCGGAACATTAAGGTATTAAATATTTTAGCATCTACCAAACACTCCTTTAAATTTTCTTTTACCTTTATAAAGCTGAGTAACTTAATTAATGATGAAAACGATCTATAAAATATTAGCTAAAATAAACAGAGTTTTATTGCCCAAAATGAGTGATAAAGATTTAACTAAGCTAACTAAGTTTCAAAAAGCTATTGTTGCTTATCGCTACTGGATCACTAAAAACAGTCTTTAAGATTAGAAATTTAATTCTCTCCCTTGAGGTGTATACATTTTTTTTTGTACCTTGCGCACAATTACCTCGAATAACGAATGGCAAAAAAGCTCAGCGTTGTATTATTAATACTATTTATTTCTTTGGCAGCATCTGCTCAAAATAATAGAGCCAGATTAAAAAATACCAGGGGAACTGTACAGAAAAGGGGATATAGCTTTTTATCTAAACTTTTTTACTCCAATATTGGCCAAGAAATTGGTGGAGGAATAGGTACAAGCAAATTTTCTGGGAGAATTAGGCGGAAATTCGGGTATCGGACGTAACTTCTTTTTTGATTACCAGCTTAGCCAAACAAAACCTGCTATTGTAGGTTTTTATAGAATAAACCTTACTCCATGGTATGCGGCTAGGATAGATTTATCAGGAGCTATTTTATCCGGTACTGATGAAAGGATTGACGCAACTATACCGGAAACTCGTGCAGGCATTGCTAAAGCGGAAGCCGGTTGGTATAGGAAATATAGAAACTTAAGTTTTCAAACCCATATCTTGGAACTTGCAGGTATATTGGAATTTAATTTAATGAGGTATGAATTTGGAAGAAGAAAATACCGCTTTGCTCCCTATTTATTCGGAGGAGTAGGATTCTTTCATTTTAACCCACGTGCCAAATATAATAATGAATGGGTTAATTTAAGAAATATCGGTACAGAAGGCCAAGGATTACCTCAATACCCTAATAGAAAAAAATATTTTCCGGTTCAAGTTGCCATTCCATTAGGTATTGGTATTAAGTACAACTATACCAGACAGATTAGTTTTTCTTTTGAATATGGATATAGGCTTACTTTTACCGATTATATTGATGATGTTAGCAAAACCTATCCCGACGCTAAATTTTTTGAAGAATTTTATGCCGATAAACCGGAAACTGCCGAAAAAGCCATAGCATTATCCCCGGCGCTCACAAGAATTAGATCCTGAAGGAGTGCATAGCACTGTGACAGCAGCAGGTGCTCAAAGAGGAGATCCTTTAAAAAATGACACTTACTTTTTTACCGGCATCATCAAAATGTCTTACACATTTGCTACCGGTCGGTCGGTCTCATGCACCGAAGTTCTAACGCTTTTTTATATATTTACAACAATTAAGCTTATTGTTCGTTTAGTTCAAAACCTGATATAAGTGCATTATCATAAAAAACTACTTGTTTTTTGTTTTTTTTATTTGTAGTAATCATCTTGCACACGCTCAAAACTTTGAATACGGTTTTTTGTTAGGAAGTGTCCATTATTTTGGTGACTTAAATACCGGCATAGGTATAAAAAATGCCAGGCCTTGCGGTGGATTGATTTTAAGAAATAATATATCTCCTTATTTTGCTTACCGAGGCACTCTCATAGCAGGTGCTATGTCCGGAACAGATAACAACGCCTCATCCATATATCAAAGTACTCGGGATTTAGATTTTAAATCAACCTTTGGTGAACTAGCTGCTCAACTGGAAATTAATTTTTTCCAATATATTAAAGATGATGTGGAACACAGATTCACACCATATATTACTGCAGGGCTTGGAGCCATATATACAAAGCCCAACCCTTTGCATACAGAAAAGAAATATTCCGCTATTCAACCTGTTGTCCCCTTTGGAGCAGGCTTAAAATTTAATTTTAACTTTTTTTGGAATTTAGTAATAGAGGCCTCTAATCGAGCAACTTTTACTGACTACCTTGATGATGTAAGTACAACATACGCTACTGCTTCTAATCCTTTTGGAGTAGGTGGCAAGCAGAGAGGAGACAGTCAAAGGAATGATAGATATTTGATCATTTCATTTTCGCTGACTCATAATTTTAGGAAAACATCGTGTCCGGAAATATCTAAAAATCCATACATATGGTAAGCGCTTCAATATAAAATGCGTAAATCAAATGGTATTGATGGAAAAATCTTAAATTTACCCGCTACTAGAATATGAGCCTTAAGGATAATATTAATCTCAATCAATTACCAAAACATGTAGCTATTATAATGGATGGTAATGGTAGATGGGCTAAAAAGCATAGCAAGGAGAGGATTTTCGGCCATCATAATGGTGTGGAGGCTGTAAGGGCAGCTGCTGAAGCATGTGCAGAATTAGGTATTCCTTATCTAACACTTTATGCTTTTTCTACGGAAAATTGGGAGCGGCCTAAGGAGGAAGTAAGCGCATTAATGGAACTGTTAGTTTATACCATAAAAGGAGAAACTGAAACGCTAATTAGAAACAATATAAAGCTTAATGCTATCGGAGATTTAAAATCTTTGCCAAAAAATGTTACAACGAATTACAGGAAGCCATTGCAATAACTCAGCATAATAAAAGGACTACCCTGACGTTAGCACTAAGTTATAGCTCCAGATGGGAAATAACCGATGCTGTTAAGAAAATAGCAAGTAAAATTAACAATAAAGAAATTAAGGCCGAAGATATTGATCAAAATCTTATCTCCCAAAATTTAAATACTTATAATCTACCCGACCCTGAGTTAATGATACGTACAAGTGGAGAGTACCGGATCAGTAACTATTTATTATGGCAAATGGCTTATGCAGAATTATATTTTACAGATACGCTCTGGCCGGATTTTAATAAAGAAAGTTTATACAAAGCCATAGTAGATTTTCAAAGTAGAGAGCGGAGATTCGGAAAAACCAGTGAACAACTAGCCCATTGAATAAGTACAAATTATACTTACTATTTTTAATTCTTACAATTGCCGGCAATTCGTTGGCTCAGAAAATATCTACTATTGATTATCGAAATAGTAAAGAATATGAAATCGCAGGAGTTACTGTTTCGGGAATTGAATATTTGAATGAGGATATTCTTATTAAATTATCAGGATTGGGGATAGGTGAGCGAATTATTATTCCCGGTGAAGATATTTCTCAGGCTATAAAAGACTTATGGCGGCAAGGTTTATTTGCTTCTGTCGATATATATGCAACTAGAATTATTGGGGATCAGCTATTTTTAAACATTCAAGTGAAAGAAAGGCCTCGCTTATCAAAGTTTAACATTAATGGGGTTAAAAAAGCTGAGGTAGAAGATATAAGGGATAAAATAAAGCTGTTAAGAGGAAAAGTTGTTACTGAAAACCTTAAGATCACCTCTGTTAATACCATCAAAGATTATTACAAAGAAAAAGGATACATCAATGCTGTTGTAACTGTAGAAGAACTTCCGGATACCAGCATGTCAAATAGTATATCGCTCAATTTTTTTATAGATAAACAAAATAAGGTTAAGGTTGGTGAAATTTCCTTTCTAGGAAATGAGCATGTCGATGAACGGAAGTTAATTCGATTAATGAAAAATACTAAAGAGGTTACAGAAATTACATTATTTAATGACCTTCTTGATAAAACAACTTCTCTCAGCACTTATAATCCACTTAATGTGGCTGATTTAACTCCCCGAAATGTCATCAATTATTTTAGAGATAATGTAAGATTAAGATTATTTAGCGCTTCAAGGTATGTCAAAGAAGATTATAAAGCTGATGTTAACTCCGTTATTGCTTATTATAATAGTATCGGCTATCGTGATGCTAAAATTGTGAGTGATTCAATGTGGTTGAATGAGGATAATAATTTAATGATTGTTATAAAAATAGATGAAGGCAGCAGGTATTATTTCGGCGATATTGAGTGGAAAGGCAACACCAAATATGATGATAATTTATTATCGAGAGTCCTGAATATTAAAAAAGGAGCAATATACAATCAAGATCTATTAGAGTCAAGGTTATTTATGAGTCCTGAAGGAGGCGATGTCAGTTCACTATATATGGACGACGGATATTTATTTTTTAATATCACTCCTGTAGAAACAGCTGTAGAAAATGATTCTATTGACCTTTTAATAAATATCTATGAAGGCCCACAAGCTATCATCAATAAAATAACTATAGTAGGTAATACTCAAACAA
The DNA here is from genome assembly GCA_965213575.1 of Chitinophagales bacterium. Lineage (GTDB taxonomy): Bacteria > Bacteroidota > Bacteroidia > Chitinophagales > JAUHXS01 > JAUHXS01. Next base: position 141,641 of record CBDBZN010000028.1, read on the forward strand.
ATGAACACATCATACGAAGAGAGCTGAGAACAGTACCGGGCAACAAGTTTAGCAGGTCAGACATCATACGTTCACAAAGAGAAATAGCTAACTTAGGATTTTTTGATCCTGAACAATTAGGTGTTAATCCTATTCCACACCCTGAAGACGGAACGGTAGATATAGAGTATAAAGTTGCAGAAAAACCTTCCAGCCAGGTAGAAATGTCATTAGGTTGGGGTGGAAATGGCGTAGTAGGTACGGTTGGTTTATCTTTTAATAATTTTTCTACTTATAACATTTTCAAAAAGGGCACATGGAACCCTTTGCCTTCAGGAGATGGGCAAACTTTTTCTATAAGATATCAAGCGAATGGAAAGAATTTCCAATCGCTAAATGCTTCTTTTACCGAACCTTGGCTGGGCGGCAAAAAGCCAAATGCTTTGACGGTTAGCATATTCAGATCTCTTCAGTCCAATGGTCGAAGAAGAGATGATAACGAAAGAATATCATTCACTGCCACGGGTGCAACAGTTGCATTAGGAAAAAGACTTACTTTCCCGGATGACTTTTTCACCCTTCAATCTGCTTTGAATTTTACAGTGTATGACCTCAAAAACTGGAATGGCTTTATTTATCAAGATGGAATTTCCAATAACTTTAGCATTAAAGAAACACTTGCCAGAACATCCATTGATCAA
>CBDBZN010000029.1:0-20009 GCA_965213575.1 Chitinophagales bacterium
CATGAATATTTTGGGCGTATTTTTTGCCTGTTTTTATAGTTTTGGGGTAAGGAGCTATATTTTAGCAGACGCTTTAAGTGAATCTTTTTCGGGATTTTTAGGAGAGTTAGCCATAAGTCTAGCTATATTTTTAGTTATAATGTTGATTTTTAATCTATTAGCTATCCCGCTTAGAAAAATACCGGGACTAGGCACTAAAGTTAAAGTTCCTATTGATATGATAGTTTCGAGAACAATAGAGATCATTGTATCTGTACCCGCACTTTTTTTAATTATCACCATAGTAGCCATTGCTAACCCTTCCATATTTTTAGTTATGGCGGTAATAGGACTTACTTCATGGACAGGTATTGCTCGTTTTATTAGAGCAGAATTATTGAGGGTAAGAAATTTAGAATATATTGAAGCTGCCACTGCATTAGGATTTACAAATTTCAGGATTTTAATGAAGCATGCCATACCTAATGCATTATCACCTGTGTTAATTGCCATTGCATTTGGAATTGCAAGTTCTATTTTGGTAGAATCTACCTTATCTTTTCTGGGGATTGGGGTGCCGGCAGATACGGTTACTTGGGGTGCACTTTTATCTGCTGCAAGAAGTTCTGCTCAAGCATGGTGGTTAGCGATTTTTCCGGGTTTTGCAATATTTATGACCGTTACAGTGTTTAATCTAGTAGGAGAGGGCTTAACAGATGCCCTTGATCCCAGGAAAAAGAGGTAGAAGGTATACCCTAAATTATTTTAAATACATTGCGCTATATATTTTTATACCTGGCCTTTTTAGTCTCTCTAAGGCTACCGGCACAATCCATTCAAACTTCCATTGCTCAAAAAGTTTCCAATAAAACACCATATTTTAAAATTTTAGGTAAAAGTAATGCCGGTATTTTTGTCTATAAATATGGTAAATCTGATGAAATTATTGAGTTATATACAGATGATTTAAAAGTGGTTTGGGCTAAACCAATTCCTATTAAATATGATTATATCGAAAATATTATAGCATTCCCGGATTATTTAATGATGTTTTATGTAGAAGAAGAAAAAGATGGTGAAATAATCAAAATGCAAAAATTAAATAATAGGCTTGAAAACAAGTATGGAGAAGCGATAACTTTGGACACCAGTTTATACAATCAATTTTCAGATTTTACTCAGTTTAAGGTCATTTATTCTCAAGATAAGTCTAAAATCCTTGTATATCGTGCATATGAAAACTCGGATCACGAATTAACCTTTATACTTAATATTCTTAACGATATTGGTGCTCCCATTCAAGCTAAAAGCAGTGTTACTTTTCCAAAAGATATAAAGTATCACATGTTAGAAAGTATTTTACTTAGTAATGAAGGAGAAATTTTCTTTTCTTTCAAAAAGAATGAATTTGAAAAACGTCATAATTTTGATATATATGTTTACAGTAATAATAACATTAAGCCTTTAGACGCTATATTGGAACCTGATTATTATTCCGCTGAAGAAAAAATTAAAATAGATAACATTAATAAAAAATTAATAATTACCGGAATATACAGTGAAAATTCTGCTAAGAACAGGCAAGGAATTTATACTATAAAGATTGATTATTTGAATGATATAGTCGGTAGGGCGGTATATAATAGTTATGCTCAAGTTATAGACAAGGTAAAAGATCAAAATAATAAAGCAGATTACAAAATTGGAGATATACTTCTCACTTATGAAGGTGGAGTAGTATTAGTATTAGAAAATGTCGATATAGAAACTAGAACTACCACAATCCCTAATTTATATGGATATTATTCAACCACTTCTTCTACTTATTATTATTATAAGGATTTACTTATTGTAGCTTTAAATGAGGCGGGAGAATTAATGTGGAAAAACTATGTTCCTAAAAATCAAGTTTCTGAGAAAGATAAAGGTTATTATTCTTCGTATATGTTGACCAATACAAATAAGAGGATTCATATGATTTATAATGCTGCTATTTCTTCTAGTACCAGAGTAATTGATTTCACCTTAAGCCCAGATGGAGAATTGAGTGAAAAGGAGCTTTTGAATACAGCACGAAAAGAAATTATGTTGGTTCCGCAATACGGAAAGCAATTATCTGCTACTGAAATATTAGTTCCCAGCATCAGTAGAAATTATTTTAAGTTGGTTAAATTTAAATTTAATTACTAGTATTGATAAAATTATTTAAGTCAGGCCAGCCATTAATAATTCTCATATTACTAATATATACGCTGACTTTATACATAGCATTTACATTACTAAACGATGTCAATATTATAAAATTTAATGCTTTCTCTGGCCCGTTAGTTACTTTTTTTTCTCATCTTTTTTATTCCAAAATAGGCATTACTACTATATGGGATAAAATTCTTTCTGTTACTGTTATAATGGTACAAGTGTTTTATCTTAATCATGTACTAAATAGGTATCGGTTTGCAAATGGAATCAATTACTTGCCTGGTTTATCGTTTGCATTGGTACTGGGATTGAGCTTGCTTTTTGCTAGCAGCTCAATTATTTTACTTATTAGCTTCTTATTTATTATTGCGTTAGATAAATTTTTAGTCATTTATAAAAACAAAAGATGCTTTGATCATATTTTTGATATTGGCTTAGTTACAGGCTTATTAGGGTTGATAGATGATAGTTTCTTGATATATATATTGTATATGTGGATAGGGCTTTTCATAATGCGGCCTTTTGACCTAAAAGAATGGTTGTCTGCTTTTTTAGGCTATTTAACTCCTTTTTTTTTGTTGTTTGTTTATTATTTTTGGATAGGCCAAAGTGATTCTTTCTTTTTCCAATTAATAGGTAAAGATCATTCTATTACTTTGACCACTTTTAATTGGTGGAAAATAGTTTCATTAAGTGTGATATTAGTAATAGGTTTTTTATTGACTGCTGTTAACAAGCTGCATTTATCTATTGAAAACAGGAAGATTGTAGATTTATCTATTCTTTCTGTCATATTAGGAATTGCAGCAGTAACATTAAATAATTTTTCTTCAGATACGTTTATAACTTTATCCGTTCCATTATCTATATTTTTAGCATATTTGCTGGGAATAACAAAAAACAATATTGTTGCAGAGTTAACTCATATAGTTATCTTACTAGCAATTTATTATTCAATAAATTAGCCTATAAAAATTAATACATGAAATTTGGTGTTGTAATTTTCCCCGGTTCGAATTGTGATAATGATATTATTCATGTTTTAAAAAATGTCATGAATCAAGAAGTTATTTCTATTTGGCATAAAAATACTGATTTGCCGTTATTGAATAAAGAAGATTGCATCATGTTACCAGGAGGATTTTCATACGGTGATTATCTTCGGTCAGGAGCAATTGCTCGCTTTTCACCTGTTATGGAGAAGATCATTCAATTTGCTAAAGAAGGAGGGAAAGTTTGGGGTATTTGCAATGGTTTTCAAATTTTATGTGAAGCAGGATTGTTACCGGGTGCTTTACTTCGCAATAAAGAGCAACGTTTTATTTGTAAGAATGTTTTTTTAAAACCGATTACTAATAATTCTTTAATTACTAATAAACTAGATTTAAATACTCCATTAAAAATTCCTATTGCTCACGCAGAAGGTAGATATTATGCTGATGATGCTACATTGAACATGCTTAATAAAAATGATCAGATCATTTTTAGATATTGCGATGAGCATGGAAAAATAAATGAAGAAAGTAACATCAATGGCTCAGCAGAAAATATAGCGGGAATATGTAATGAAGGGCGAAATGTTTTTGGCATGATGCCTCATCCTGAGCGGGCGGCTGAGAATGTTTTGGGCAATGCAGATGGAAAATTATTGTTTGAGTCGTTACTTGAGAAAGAATTGATTGCCTGAAGTTATTGAAATACAAATTTTTTATTGAATGAAGATATTGTCAGCTTGCATATTAAGTATTCTAAGTTTATTCAGCACCTTACGGGCTGAAATATTAGAACCGGTCAAATGGAAATTCAGTTCTGAACAATTGTCAGCAGATGAATACAAGCTTATTTTTGAAGCTAAAATCGAAAAAGGATGGCATTTGTATTCTTTATTTATTGCTGATAATGGGCCTGTGCCAACTACTATTAATTTTGAAGAATCACCTAGTTATGAAATAGTAGGACAACCGGCAGAAGAAGGAGAGTCTGTCGAAAAGTTTGAAGAATTATTTGAAATGGACCTTAAGTGGTTTGAAAGAAAAGCCATTTTTTCACAAATTGTAAAACTCAGAAAAGATCAGGTTAATGTAAAAGGCTATTTAAACTTCATGGTATGTGACGATACCAGATGTTTGCCTCCGGAAGATGTGGATTTTTCTTTTGCTTTAACAAAAAAGAAAAAAAACAATTCAGAAGAATTAATTAAAAAGAAAGAGAAGAAAGGCAATATAACCGGTGATGATGACCCATCTGGTTCTTCTAGTTTACAAAATACTCCGAATGAAATAGCAGATATAGATGATAATAAAGGGTCTCCCGAGGAAAAAAGAGAAAAGTTATCATCCAAATTAGATACTCCTTTAGAATCAAGTTCTCTTTGGACTATTTTTATATTAGGTTTTGGAGGTGGTTTGCTTGCTTTGCTTACGCCTTGTGTGTTTCCTATGATCCCATTGACCGTAAGTTTTTTTACAAAGCAAAGTGCTAATAAAGCGAAAGGCATAGCTAATGCATTAATCTACGGTTTTTCTATCATTGTTATTTATGTTTTGCTCGGATTTTTAGTTACAAAAATATTTGGGCCGGCAGCGCTAAATGAGTTTTCTACAAATGTATGGCTTAATCTTTTTTTCTTTGTCATTTTTGTAGTATTTGCAATTTCATTTTTTGGCGCTTTTGAGATCAGTTTGCCCACCTCTTGGATCAATAAAACAGATGCAGCTTCTGATAAGGGTGGTTTGATTGGGATATTTTTTATGGCATTGACTCTTACGTTAGTTTCATTCTCATGCACAGGGCCAATTATCGGCACATTATTAGTTGAAGCAGCTGTTAATGGTGGAGTAATAGGGCCATTGGTAGGCATGCTAGGTTTTTCTTCTGCACTAGCTTTGCCATTTGCTATTTTTGCTGCATTCCCCGGATGGTTGAATTCTCTACCTAAATCAGGTGGTTGGTTAAATTCAGTAAAGGTTTGTTTGGGGTTTTTAGAATTGGCAGCGGCATTAAAATTTCTTTCTAATGCTGATCTTGTCACACAATCATGGATTATTACCAGAGAAGTATTTTTAGTTTTTTGGATCGTTATTTTTGCTTTAATGGGCTTGTATCTTTTAGGTATGATTATGTTCTCTCATGATAGTGACCTCTCTTATATATCAACTCCCAGGCTGTTTTTTGCGTTGTTGTCTTTTTCATTTTCTTTATATTTACTTCCCGGTTTATGGGGCGCCCCTTTAAGTTTGATTAGTGGTTTCCCTCCGCCAATGTTTTATACTGAGTGGCGTCAAAATGTAAGTCCTGTTTCCGATCAAGAGGATTCACAAAAAATAGGCAGTGTTCATTGCCCGCATCATTTAGATTGTTTTCACGATTATGAAAAGGGCATGGCTTATGCAGAAGAGGTTGGTAAACCGGTAATGATAGATTTTACAGGTTGGGCTTGTGTAAATTGTCGTAAGATGGAAGAAAATGTTTGGTCTGACCCGCGTGTTTTGAAGATCTTACAAGAAGAATATGTTTTGATCTCTCTTTATGTAGATGAAAAGATAAGATTACCTAAGAAAGAATTTAAAGAGGTGAAGATTGGTGGAAAAATGAAAAAAATCCGGACAGTAGGGCATAAGTGGAGCTATTTGCAGACTTCACGTTTCGGGAATAACTCCCAACCATGGTATGTACTACAAGATACAGATGAAAATGTATTAGTAGAACCAAGAGGCTACACGCCTGATGTAGAAACATATATCAACTTCTTGACCAAAGGCTTAGAGCAGAACGAGCAGTTGACAGCTGCATCAGATACCTTATAGATTTTTAAGCAGCCGTTCTAACTTAATATCATAATAAGTACATAAATTCTTTAAAGTCGTTATAGTTACGTTCTTTACAGATTGCGTTTCTAATCTGCCTAAATGAATGCCGGTATCTTCCAATACTTTATATTGTTTGATCCCTTTTTCTTTTCTGATTTCTCTTAAACGGTTAGTTAATTGTTTAATCAACTGCGGATTTGAATTATGTTTTGCCATATTAAATTGAGTTTACTTTTATATAATAATGATTATTACATATAAAAAGTTCATTACAATTCAATTAAATTTATAGAAATATTAAAATAAATTATAAAATAATATGTGATCCTAATAAATCTTTCTGTTTATAATATTCAGTGATGTATGTTTGAGTAAGTGTTATTATACTATTAACAAACATTATAATGCAATCAACTTAATATACCTAAAAATTAAGGTGCTGGTTTTAACTGAAAACTAAGCTTTACTCCGGCCGAAGAATATTGTGGCTCTAAATTCAATATAGGTTTGATATTTATACTAAGGTCATCACTTACATCAAACTCGCTTAAATGAGCATCTACATTTGCATCTATAATTTGAAGTACATAAAGCCCTGCCATTAAGATCACATTGAGCTCTATATTTCGCCTGTATATTTCTAAGTTAGAAAATGCTGTATTATCTGAAAAATTACTGGTTTTATATTGATCTAAATAAAAGTTATATTCTTTAATATTGCTTTGTAAAAAATAAATAAGCGTTCCAAACCCGCCATATATAATGGGCAATTTCCAATAACTTCTATTATAAATTTGGCCTGTACCCGGTAGGACTGCAGAGAAAAGGGTAGCTTTTTTCGGAGATAGCGGCTTGCGAATTTTAACAGAGTCAGTTTGTAAATTTGTGTTAACGATTTTAGAGGTATCTAAAGGCGAACTAAAGGCATATATTGCTCCAAAATTTAAAAAAATAAACGCATACATAAATCTGATCACTAACAGAGCTTTAGATGTCTAAGATCTCTAATATTCTAGTTAAGTCATCATCAGAGAAATAGGAAATAACGATTTGTCCGCTGCCACTTTTGTTATTTTTAAGCGCCACTTTCGTGCTTAATTTAGAAGTGAGGTCACGTTGTACCTTTTTATATGTAGAAGGCAGTTCTTCAGACTTGTTTACTTTCTTTTTAGATTTAGTAGGAGCATCATTGTATTCCTTAACTAACTGTTCCGTATCTCTTACAGATAAACGCTTTCCTTTGATCTGGTTATAGATAGCTAGCTGAGTACTTGTATCCTCTACACTTACTAATGCCCTGGCATGGCCCATACTGACTGACCGGTCTTTGATGCCTATTTGAATATCCGGTGGTAACTTAAGTAGCCGTAAATAATTCGTTACTGTTGACCGTTTTTTTCCAACGCGGCCGCCCATTTCTTCTTGGTTTAAATCACATTCATCGATCAGCCTTTTGTAGCTAATTGCAATTTCTAGCGCATTCAAATCTTCTCTTTGTATGTTTTCGATCAGTCCGATCTCTAACATTTCCTGATCGTTGGCAGTCCTGATGTAAGCGGGAATTTCAGATAATCCGGCAATCTTCGAAGCTCTGGTCCGTCTTTCTCCTGCAATGATTTGAAATTTGCTGCCAACTTTTCTTACGGTAATAGGTTGAATAACTCCATGTACTGTAATAGACTGAGCTAACTCCTCCAATGTTTCTTTATCAAAAGCAGCTCGAGGTTGGTAAGGGTTAACTTCGATATTATTTAGATCAATCATGGCAATGCCATTTTGACTTGAGCCGGAAGAAGACTTAGCAGTAGCTGTAGCGTCTGCGTGATCCATGTTTTCCAGTAATGCCCTAATACCTTTTCCCAGTGCTTCTTTCTTTTTATTCGCCATAGCTTTAGTTTGCACCTATGATCTTTTCTTTTTCCTTCATTTTAGTGAGATCATTATTTTGTAAAATCTCTCTGGCGAGATTCAAGTAATTATTAGCGCCGGTACTCACAGAGTCGTACATTAGAATTGGTTTGCCAAAGCTGGGCGCTTCTGCCACTCGAGTATTTCGGTGAATAATAGTATCAAATACCAGATCCTGAAAATGCCTTTGTACCTCTGTTATCACTTGATTTGACAGCCTTAATCTTTGATCATACATAGTTAATAAAATTCCTTCTATTTCTAAATCAGGATTTAAGCGGGTTTGTACAATTTTAATGGTGTTTAACAATTTACCTAACCCTTCAAGAGCAAAATACTCGCATTGTACCGGCACAACTACCGAATTAGACGCCGTTAGAGCATTTACAGTGATCAAGCCTAATGAAGGAGAACAATCAATTAAAATGAAATTATAATCGCCTGAAATCTCGTTCAATACCTTCTTCATGATCTTCTCCCTATTGGGATGATTGATCAACTCAATTTCTGCGCCAACCAAATCAAGGTGAGAGGGAAGTAAAGACAAGTTTGGAACATCTGTTTCCAGGATTATGTCTTTAGCATTTGCTTCGTCAATCAGGCATTCATAAATACTCGTTTTAATATTTTTGGGATCAAAGCCAAGTCCGGAAGTTGCATTTGCCTGAGGGTCTACATCAATTAATAATGTTTTTTGTTCTAACACAGCTAAGCTTGCTGCTAAATTTATGGCAGAAGTCGTTTTTCCCACACCGCCCTTTTGATTCGCTAAGCTGATAATCTTTGCCATAAATTTAAATTACTTAATTGTGAATAATAATCACTAATAATTTTTTCCAAGTTAAGGATAATAATAGATATAAAGATAGCTTCTATATGAAGCCTTTGCAACTATTATAAAGTACACTTATTAACTATATATTTTGCACTTATCCACATTTTATGGCGTACCTGTATATAGGTTTTAAATAGCGGGTATAAAATCCTAAATTTGTTCAAAACAATCTTTGGAAAAATTCACTATTATAGCAGGAACGAATCGGCCGGGAAGCAAGACTAAAATAGTAGCTCGATTTTATGAAAAAGTTTTTAATCAGTACAACGTAAAACCGACATTTGTTTCTTTAGAAAACTTATCATGGAAATTTTATGATCCCAACCATTATGAAGAAGCAGAAAAAGTAGGAGAAATTTTTCAAATAGAAGTGTTGGCTCCCACAGATAAGTATATATTTATTTTACCTGAATACAATGGCAGTATTCCCGGTATATTCAAATTATTTATAGATGCTTGTGATGTTAAAAAGTGTTTTCATTATAAAAAAGCATGCATGGTAGGATTAGGATCGGGTAGGGCAGGTAATTTAAGAGGCATGGATGACTTGACGGGAATATTAAATTACCTTAAAGTTGATGTGTATTATAATAAATTGCCATTGCCGCTCATAGAAAATGAATTGGATGAAGAGGGTAATATGCTCAATGAAGAAACCATTAGTTTAGTTAAAGAACAAGTAACAGGATACATTAAATTTTAGAGAATGAAAAACATATATAATTTATTTTTGTTGTTGATCATCATAGGAGCTGTAACAAGCTGTGGCCCTGATAAAAAAGCAGAATCAAGAAAAATTTTCAGATACAATGAGTCGTCGGGATTAAATTCTCTCGATCCGGCCTTTGCGAAAGACCAAGCGGTAATTTGGGCAACTAACCAGCTTTTTAATGGCTTAGTGCAAATAGATAATGAATTAAACATTATGCCTTGTATTGCAAAATCATGGGAAATATCGGACAATGGATTGACTTATACATTTATTTTGAGAAATGATGTCTATTTCCACGATCATGAGTTGTTTCCTGATGGAAAAGGACGAAAAGTTACAGCTTCAGATTTTCTTTATAGTTTTAAAAGAGTTATTGACCCTCAGACAGCATCTCCGGGAGCATGGGTTTTTAATGACCGAATAAATACAGATACGCCGTTTGTTGTTGTAGATGATCATACTTTTCAGATCAATCTGGCTGCTCCTTTTCGTCCCATGCTGGGTGTGTTGACGATGCAATATTGCTCGGTGGTCCCTAAAGAAGTCGTAGAGTATTTTGGTAAAGATTTCAGGAAAAATCCAATTGGCACCGGCCCTTTTAAATTTAACTTATGGGAAGAAGGAATCGTGTTGACCATGGTAAAAAACAATAATTATTTTGAAGAAGAAAATGGGCAAAAACTTCCATATGTTGATGGAATAAAAGTTTCATTTTCAGAAAATAAACATACCGCATTCTTAAATTTTATGAATGGTGATTTAGACTTCTTTTCAGGCCTAGATCCAAGTTATAAAGATGATGTATTAAATAAAAAAGGCAATTTAAAAGACGAATATAAATCTAAAATTAATCTATATAAAACACCTTATTTGAATACTGAATATCTCGGTATTATGGTAAATGAGCCAAATGCAAACGAAAAGAATAACCCTTTGTTAAATAAGCAAATTCGTAAAGCAATAAATTATGGGTTTGATAGGGAGGAGATGATTGAGTATTTGAGAAATAATGTAGGGACGCCGGCCAAGGCAGGTTTTATCCCCAAAGGATTGCCTTCTTATAATGCGGATAAGATAAAAGGCTATGAATATGATCCTGAAAAGTCTCGAAAACTTTTATCAGACGCCGGTTATCCAGGTGGAGAGGGTTTACCTAAGATCATCTTGTATACCAATCCGTCTTATGTTGACTTTTGCACGTACATCCAACGTCAATTATCTGAAGTTGGCATAAATATAGAACTGGAAACGATCCAGCCGGGGTTGTTAAGAGATTTAATGGCTCGCTCGGAAGCTAGATTTTTTAGAGGATCATGGATCGCTGATTATCCCGACGCAGAAAGTTATCTTTCTATGTTTTACAGTAAAAATCCTGCCCCGCCTAATTATATGCGTTTTAATAATGAGGCGTTTGACAGATTGTACGAACGATCATTGAATGAGAATAATGATGAAAAGAGGTACGAACTTTATCAGGAAATGGATAGTTTGATAATTGAAGAGGCTCCGGTAGTACCTTTATTTTATGATGAGGTAGTGCGTTTTATTCATAAAGGAGTGGAAGGTTTAGACGGTAACCCGATTAATTTATTAATTATTAAAAAGGTTAAACTGCCTGATTAGTTATGATTAAATATTCTTATCTATTAATTTTTATAATAATATTATCCTGTAGTAATATGCAAACAAAAAATAAAATTCAACCTCCCATTGCAGATAAAATCCCTAAAGAATTAACAGCTCATGGGCATACCAGGACGGATAATTACTATTGGTTAAATGACCGGGAGAATCCTGAGGTTATAAAATATCTTACTGCAGAGAATGTATATACCGATTCTATTCTAAGCCATACAAAACAGTTTCAAGAAGAATTGTTTAAGGAAATGAAAGGGCGTATAAAAGAATCAGACCTTTCTGTGCCATACAAAGATAATGGATATTATTATTACGCACGTTTTGAAGAGGGGAGAGAGTACCCAATTTATTGTAGAAAAGAAAATGACCTCCATGGCAGGGAAGAAATTATGTTGGAGGTAAATGAAATGGCCAAAGGCTTTGATTATTATGATATTGGCGGCAGAAGCGTCAGCCCTGACAATACGATGCTTGCATACGGAGTAGATACACTTAGCCGAAGAATTTACTCAATCCATATTAAAAATTTGTCCACAAGAGAAGAAATTAACGATGTTATACCTAATACCACGGGTTCATTGATATGGGCAAATGATAATAAAACTGTGTTTTATACGGTAAAAGATGAGACATTAAGGCCTTATAAAATATATAAGCATATTTTAGGAACCGATGTGTCTGAAGATGTAGAAGTATATCATGAAGATGATCCGACTTTTACAACGTACATATTCAGGACTCGCTCTGACCGGTACTTGATTATTGGGTCATCCGCTACTTTATCTAATGAATATCGAATCTTAGATGCTAATGATCCAAATGGAGAGTTTAAAGTATTTTATCCTCGCGAAAGAGAGCTGGAATACTATATCAGCCATTTTGGAGATGAATTTTATATACTTACCAATTATAAGGCAAAGAACTTCAGGCTAATGAAGGTTTCGGAAGAAAATACCGGTAAACCTAATTGGGAAGAAGTAATTGCTCACCGCGAAGAAGTTTACTTAGAAAATTTTGAGACTTTTAAAGACTTCCTTGTTTTAGAAGAAAGAAAAAATGGATTGACAAGGCTTCGAATTCTCAATCATGAGCAAACCGACGAGCATTATATTGACTTTGGCGAAGCAACCTATACCGCATACACGCACACGAATATGGAGTTTGATACGGATATTTTAAGATATGGATACACATCCATGACTACGCCTAACTCGATATATGATTATAATATGAAGACCAAGGAGAAGGTTTTACTAAAGCAGCAAGAAGTAATCGGTAAATTTAATCCGGATGATTATCATGCAGAAAGGCTATATGCAGATGCCAAAGACGGTGTTAAAGTTCCTATTTCTTTAGTTTACAAAAAAGGTTTTGAAAAAAATGGAAAAGCTCCTTTGTTACTTTATGCATATGGTTCATATGGAGCTAGTATGGATCCTTATTTTAGTTCTGTGAGATTGAGTTTGCTAAACAGAGGTTTTGTTTTTGCTATTGCTCATATCCGAGGAGGCCAAGAACTCGGCCGGGATTGGTATGAAAATGGAAAATTTTTAAAGAAGAAAAATACCTTTACCGACTATATAGATTGTGCAGAATATTTAGTGAAGGAAAAATACGCTGATAAAGATAATTTATTTGGCATGGGCGGTAGTGCAGGCGGGTTATTAATGGGTGCAGTTATTAATATGCGGCCGGAGTTATTTAAAGGTATAATTGCTGCAGTTCCTTTTGTAGACGTAGTCACTACTATGCTAGATGAGTCTATTCCCCTTACAACCGGCGAATATGATGAATGGGGAAATCCGAATGATAAAGAATATTATGATTATATGCTTTCCTATTCGCCTTATGATAACATAGAAGCTAAAGATTATCCTAACTTATTAATAACTACCGGACTTCACGATTCACAAGTGCAATATTGGGAACCGGCAAAATGGGTAGCGAAGCTAAGAGATATGAAAACTGATGACAATATGATATTGCTTCATACTAATATGACTACGGGACATGGTGGTGCTTCCGGCCGTTTTGAGTATCTTAAAGAAATTGCTATGGAATATGCTTTTTTACTTTATTTATCAGGAAGGATGTAAATTGTATACTGAATGATAAATTATTAATTGAGAAAAAGAATTATTTATTATCATATATTGAAAAATGATAAATTATAGATTAAAACAAAAAATAAGATCTAACTACTATGATCTCGTAAATAGTATAGCTTTTTATCCCATAATTATATCTTTTGGGTTTGGGATACTCTCTTTCGCAGTCATTTTTATAGAAAATCTCCCTGTTGGAAAAGAAATTGTTGAAAAGATCGCTTTTTTAAGCACTAAAGACCCTGATACAGCCCGCACGCTTTTAAGTACACTTATCGGCGGAATGCTGTCGCTTACAGTTTTTAGTTTCTCAATGGTAATGATCGTATTAAGCCAGGCTGCATCTAACTATTCTCCAAAAATATTAGATGGGCTTGTTAAAGAAAAACACCCTCAATATGTATTGGGGTTTTATTTAGGAAGCATCATATTTTATATACCATTATTGTTAAGTATTTCAGACCTTAAAGGAGAACGCAGTGTTTTTGCTATAGGTATTTTAGCATCCATCAGCTTAGCTATTTTTAATGTGTTCCTATTCATTTATTTCATTGCTCACGTTTCTAATTCTATCAAGCCGAGTCAGATAGTTAAGAAAATATATGATAAAACCTTTAAACATTTGCAGGAGATACGAAACCGAAGTGAAGAAAAATATGGTGTAGTTTCTAAGTCAGATATGGAAACGCTTCTGGATAATGAAAATTGGTATATTGTAAAAGCTAAAGCATCAGGATATTATCAAGATATTAAGTTCAAACCCTTACTGAAATTTTTAACAAAAAAAGATCTGAAAATAAAGACTAAACACCATTTTAGTGATTATATATTAAAAGACAGTGATCTTTTTTCCATAAATAAAGATGATCTTGACAAAAAAACTATTGAAAAAATTCAATCCTATTTTATCTTTTATACAGGTGAGTCTATTAATGAAAATTTTATTTATGGACTCAGGCAGTTAATGGAAATAGCTGTCAAAGCATTAAGCCCGGGCATTAATGATCCCGGGACAGCTAAACTATGTATCAATATGATTTCAGATATCATGAGTGAATTCATAGATATAGATATTTTAAATGTAGTTTATGATAAAAATAAAAGTCCCCGAATACTTTTAAATAAAATTAATTTTGAAGAAATCTGTGAATTATGTTTTGATCCGATAAGGCAATATGGTAAACAAGATAAATCTATAGGAGTAGAGGTGCTTAAATCTATTCAACAGATAAAAAATTTAGATGTAGTGAGGGCAGAGCAAGTTGCCGTTTTAGAAAGACATGAAAGAATATGGTTGAAAGATATTGATGAATTTATGGATAACAATATCGATAAAAGAGCAGTTAAAGAAGAAATTGTTGATTGATCTATAAATTTTAGTGGTATAAATTTTGCATTCCCTTCATTTATTATAAGCAAGTACAAAAAAACATGGAAAGAATAACATTCGGTGCAGGCTGTTTCTGGTGTGTAGAAGCAGTTTTCCAACAACTTGATGGAGTGGAAAATGTAGTGCCTGGTTATATGGGCGGACATATTAAAAATCCTGCATATAGAGAAGTATGTAATGGCAATACCGGACACGCTGAAGTAGCACAAATTACATTTGATCCCGATAAAATCTCTTTCAAAGAGTTATTAGAGGTATTTTGGAAAACGCACGATCCTACTACCTTGAATAGACAGGGAAATGATGTAGGTTCCCAATATCGCTCAGTAATATTTTATCATAATGAAGAGCAAAAAGAATTAGCACGGCAGTATAAAACAGAATTAGATAAGTCAGGTGCTTGGGATAATCCTATTGTTACTGAAATTGTCCCAGCAGAAGCTTTTTACGAGGCTGAAGAATATCATCATAATTATTTCAAACAAAACGGTGATCAGCCATATTGTTCGGCAGTTGTTCGGCCAAAAGTGGAAAAATTCAAAAAAGCTTTCGAACAAAAATTAAAGTAGCTTTAAATGAGTTGGACCAGCCTTTGTCGAAATAATAGATCTTCTTTTAAGCAATCTATCTATGAGTCTATTCATTTAGTCAATCAATCTCATTGGGAAGAAATAGTTGGAGATAAAAATCTATATTTATCTATCCCATATCTTACCGCTATTGAAGAGTCGTTGCGAGCATCAATTCAATTCAGGTATATTCAATTTTATGATGAAGATTACCGGCCTATCGGCATTGCTGTTACTCAAATTTTAAATTTTCTGCCTAAGAGAATAGAATCAAATAAATTGCCTTTCGGTATTGAGAAAAAAATCCAAAACAGTTTGATCAAAAATAGTGGCATAAAAGTGATGATCTGTGGAAATGCATTTACATGCGGAGAACATGGTTTTTTATTTAAAAAAGAGGTTGACACCAAAAAAGCATACAGCAATTTAGCAAATGGCTTATATCGATTAATAAGGTCAGAAAATACCAATGAAGAAGCAAGTGCTGTATTGTTTAAAGAATTTTGGCCTACTTCTTTTTCTCAAAGCGATTATTTTAAATCATTTGACTTTGAAGATTTTATGGTAGATGTGAACATGGTACTAGATATTGAACGTAATTGGAAGTCATTTGATGATTATTTAGATCATATGACCACTAAATATCGGACACGGGTTAAAAGAGTCTATAAAAAATCAGAAAATATTATTTCCAAAAATTTATCTGTAGATGAAATATGTTTTTATCAAAATAACTTTGAAGAATTATATAATTCAGTCATAAATAATGCTGAATTCAGTTTTGGAAAGTTAAACGCTCATTCTTTTGTAAATCTAAAAGAGCAATTAGGTGATAAATATATAGTGACCGGCTATTTTTTTAAGGAAAAATTGGTCGGCTTTAGTTCAGCTTATCGTTTAGCAAATGTTTTGGATGCAGGTTATATCGGTTTGGATTATACGGTGAATAATAATTATATGCTATACCCCAGGATGTTATATGATTTAGTGAACATTGCCATCCAACAAAATGTTGAAGAATTAAGGTTGGGCCGTACGGCTGAAGAAATGAAGAGCAGGCTCGGCGCAAAGCCTGTCAATATGAAATTATATGTAAAACATAAAAATACTTTTTCAAATAAATTAATAAAACCCATTATTTCTTCCATTGTACCAAGCGAATTTGAAATTAGGAGCCCTTTTAAAGAAAGTGTATTATTGTAATTTTGAATGCTTAATTTTAAATTTTCAATGAAGTTATTTCAATCAATTTCCTTTTCAAAAGTAGTTGCTAATTTTGTTTTACTCAGCATTATTCTAGCCTGCAACAAGCAGGAAATAAGGGAAATAGATTATATGTATGATTATTATCCTTTAAAAACCGGTAGTTCTATTACCTATGAAGTTGACTCTATAACTTATGATGATTTTTTCGAACCGGTAAAAATTGATACAGCATCTTATCTAATTAAGGAAGAGGTGGGAGAGGTGTTTATAGATAATTCAGGAAGGACAAATTATGAGATAAAAGTTTATCGGTCTGATAGTGCGCAATCTTGGCAATTGGAAAAAATTAATCTAGCAATATTAGTTGATAACAGATTAGAAAAAGTAGAAGATAATTTAAGGTTTATTAAGCTGATTTTTCCTCCTAAAATAGGAAGTATTTGGGCCGGAAACGGTTACATTAACTTTGAAGATGATTGGAACTGCGGTTATTTAGGAGATTGGCAATATCGCTATATAACTGTAGGCGTAACAAATTCAGTAAATAGTCAATTATTTGATGAAACCTTGGAAGTACTTCAAGTTGATGAAGAAAATGTTATATGTAAGAATTTTAGTAAAGAAATCTATGCAAAAAACATAGGCTTAGTGTATCGATATCACTTAAGATTGACTACTCAAGTAGTAAACCCTGCCGTACCTTTTATTAAGAAGGCTGAAAAAGGCTATATTATTGAACAAAAAATCAAAAACTATAGTAATTAGGTGAAGCCTTATCAGGAATATTCCCCTCCTTTTCTTTATCGAAACGGGCATATAAACACTATTTGTTCTAATATTTTTAGAAAAGTTAATTTCCAATACACCGATAAATTTATCATTGATACGCCAGATGAAGATTTTTTAGAAATAAATACAGTTCATGCAAATTCTGATAAAGCAGTGGTGCTTTATCACGGCTTAGAAGGCAGTACGAATAAAACTTACATGAAAGGTATGGCAAAATTACTTCATGAAAATGGATATGATATTTTTGCAGTTAATTTCAGAGGGTGTGGCGAGAAAAGTAATCAACTGTTTAGCAGCTACCACAGCGGGAAAACTGATGATTTAGAAACAGTGATTTCTTTTATTAATTCAAAATTTCCTTATAAAAGTGTTTCGCTGATAGGATTTAGCTTAGGAGGAAATGTTTTGCTGAAATATTTAGGAGAAAAAGGGCAGGATATTGATAAAGTCAATGCGGCAGTAGCTATTTCCGTACCATGCGACTTAAAAGCTGCCGCCTTTCACTTAAAAAGAAAAAGCAATGTTATTTATATACATCGGTTGATTAAGTCTCTTAAAACCAAACTCGCACTTAAAATTGCTCAATTTCCTACTGAAGGCCTTACTTTAAATCAAGTTAAAGTAATAAAGGATTTTCAGCATATAGATGATTTATACACTGCTCCATATCATGGATTTAAAGATGCGGAAGAATACTGGCAGCTGTGCAGCAGTAAAAGATTTTTAGATAAAATAAAAGTAAATACATTGATCATTAATGCCCTTGATGATCCATTTTTACCACCAGCTTGCTTTCCGTATGAAGAAGTAAAAAATAGTAGTTATTTATCTATGCTTACTCCTAAGTTTGGCGGACACGTAGGCTTTGCAAATTGTTTAAGGCTAGCTCGGCCCGCTTGGCATGAGGAAACTGCTTTGCAGTTTATTGCTGAACAGCTATAACATAATCATAGCTTGAGTTTCTTTTTTAAACCGATCTAAAATATGGAAAACGGCCGGGCAATACTGTGTATTCTGCTGATGAAGCTTTAAGTGTTTAAAAAATTCAAAATTATCTGTGTGAGGATACTGTCGGCAAGCTTTAGGCCGCACATCATAAATAGAACAAGAATTGTCAGGCATTAGAAAGGTGCAGGGAGATGAGCTTATCACTGTGTCTCCGTCTTCATCCGTTTTTACATATTGATTTTCAAAGTCAGTTGATTTAATGTTTAGATATTTAGCTATTCTACTAATATCTGTTCTATTAAGTTTAGGTGGAATGCTTTTACAGCAGTTTGCACAAGAAAGGCAATCAATTTCAGCAAACACTTCATTATGAAGATTTTCAGCAACACCTTTTAGTTGTTTTATTTTCTTAGGCGAAAATTTTAGCTTAAAAGATTGCTTTTGTCGATTTTGCCATTGTTCAAACAACTTATTCATTATTTAAAATTATATAAATTAACTTTAAAACTTGAAGGGTTGGCTGTAAATTGCGCATTATGGGGAATCAGTTTCCCATTTACAATATTTTAGAATTAATTATAATAGATTAGTATCTCTCTTAAATGTGAGCATGCCAAATAAAGTTATATACTTTATGATTTGGCACGACTCTTTATTAGAGATGCGTGGAACCATTTAAAAAAAAACAATATGTCATTGAAAAATACTACATATATAATAACAGCCTTAATTATATTTTCTATTTCTACTATTGCACAAAATAGAATTGGAGGAGTGGTTTATAGAGATGTAAACCAAAGCGGCAGTTTAAATAGTACAGATGATAGAGAAGCTGCAGTAAGAGTAGCTTTATTTAGGGATGTAAATAATGATCAAACATTCAATTCATCAGATACTTTAATAGACACAGAAATTAGCAGCAGTAATGGAAGCTATGAATTCACATTTAATGAAACAGGAAATTTTTTAGTACTGGTTGACACGAATGATTTGCCTCCGGGGTTCGTGCTGACAAATGTAGGAGTAAGGGCATATTCATTTAACACGATAGGTAATGTAGTAACCAATGCACATTTTGGATACGATGGTGCAAATGTAGGATGTTTTGCTTTTGCTGCGTCAGGTGACCTATTGTATGTTTTTAACAGGTTTACTGCTACAAATAAATCAATCGGTACTCAATCTAATGGCAGTAATATTCAAGCAATGGCTTTATCTCCTTCTACCAATACATTATGGGCTGTAAATAATGTGCCGGGTAATAATAGATTAGGCCGTATAAATAAAAATAATGGACAATTTTCTCCATTATCTTTAAGTTTTGGAACGGCTAATGGTTCTAAAGGTTCAGTCATATTAGATTCTGTTTTTGGTATTTCGTTCGACTTTTCATCAGGTGACTTATATGCAGTTGCTTCTGTTATAGGTAACAATGTTTTATTTAAAATTGACACTGTAACCGGAAGGCATGTAAATAATGCTTTCGGTATAGGCAATGATTATTTAGAAATTAATCAATCCGGTGGGGATCAAGAAAATGATGATATCGCTTTTGATCCTACCAGTGGTGACCTATATGCATTACAGCAAAATAGTGGATTAGGCTCAGGTGGAGATTTTGTGATTATTGATAAAGAATCCGGCGATATAACAGTTATTGGCTCTCCAAACATTGATAATATTGAAGGATTAACATTTTCCAGAACGGGTGTCTTTATTGCCACGACAGGATTAAATGGCCCACAGAATAATAGTTATTATGAAATTGACAAGGCTACGGGAGTAGGTACGCTAATAGCAGCTTTTTGATGGCCCTGGTGGAGATTTCGAATCATGTGCTTGCTTTGAAAGAGATGCTAATCGTCCGCCAATTGTAAATGATGATGCGGCGACTACTCCTGAAGATGTGGCGGTTATTATAA
>CBDBZN010000030.1:0-23153 GCA_965213575.1 Chitinophagales bacterium
TATTCTTACTTCTTTATAAGTAGAATATGACCATGTGGATTGTAATGCAACCGATAACTTATTAGAAATAGAATTGATAGAGTCATTATGCTTTATAAAGGGATAACATTATGTCCGTATTGTTCTAGAAGTAATTTTCTGCTTCTACAACCGTATCTTCGCCACCGGGTTGCTGATAATAATTATGTGCTTGAATGATGTTCACTAGCTATGTACTGCTCTAGAAATGATGGCTGCTATTAACCAATGATATATAAATACTAATGTATTGTCTACTAATAAAACCGGGATACAAAATAGAAATACTAATATTCCTAATGTATTTTGGGCATATAAATAATAAAATAAAAAAAAGAAGAATAATATACCAATTATTCCATAATCATATTGAATTTTCAGAAAATCATTATGCGGATTAGTTGGCGTAGGGAAGCCTGCTGCCCAATTAACCGACTGATTTATAGTTAAAGACATATCGGACTGCCCGGCTCCGTGTCCTAATAAAAATGCCATAAATCCGTCTTCCCATAACTTTGGCCTTAATGCAAGAGTAGTTTCTTGACGTCCTTGTATCACACTTCCTATATTAACTTTTGTATCTAATTCAAATAAATGCAACAAATAAGCTGATACTTCAACTAAGTAAAGGCCGATTGTATAAAATATTAAATAATAGCAGAATAATACTAGTCCATTCCATTTTTTAAAGTAAATAAGTTTTTAAACAACAAGTAAGCAAACAAAGCCGGTAGCAATCCTAAGAAGATGCTCCTTTTGCTAACGAGTAAGATTAGGATAAGAGAAAAAAATAAATACAAATAGCTTCTTTTATATAAAAAATAAATAAAAAACATACCTGTAAATACTCCTGCTCCCCATTCATTAGAGCTATTAAATCCGGTTAACAGATTGATTGATAAATTTAGGTGGGGAATAACGGCTATACCAACCCATGAAAAATAAGCAATCACACTAGTCCAGAATAAAAATTTTATTTCTATTTCACTAAATTTCAACTTATGAATAAAGATTATCAATGGACTGCAAATAACGATCACATCTCGCACGTAAACATTTGTATATATATCATTAGATTGAAACAGTAGTCCTAATGAGCATAGCCCCACATACACCAATAAACAAATAAGAAGTTTATAATTAATCCTTATATTATGCAATTGATTTTTATATATGATTTGGTTCGCATAATATAGCAATAGAAATAATACAGGTATAAAGTATTAAGTTTCGAGCTGTTAAATAAATTATAAATAATAAGGCTAGGGCCTAAGAGAAAAAATGTTAAAAAGATAAGTAGGCCGTAGGTTTAAAGGTAAACTTTGCATTTACAATGTCGCTATTAATTATATTATTTTGTTTTCTTAACGGGTGAAAACCTTCGGTAGAATTTGACGATAAAATCTAATTTCAATTTATGTAATACTTTGGCGGTAGAAATACTAATAATCTGTTTAAGATACCATAAATGATTTATGAAGTACTATCCAGATGATCATTTTTGGCCATTTTAGTTTCTTTACAGCTTTTCCAGCCAGTTGATATCACCTGTGCCACCTTTTCTCATGTTAGTTAAAACAGTATTTAGGTAAGTGAGTTTTGCCCCTTTTATTGCAAATCTTAATAACAGTTCATAATCCATAGCATATTTATAAGCTATGTTGTAAATACCATATTTAACATAAGCCTCTTTTTTTAAAAAAGGTTGCCGGATGATTTATAGTCATTTCATATTTTAGTAACGCATGGATTAGCAAAACACATATAATCCTTCTGTTCATTTGCCCAATATTGAATATTGCCATATAAAATATCATACGCACCAATATTATCTACCACTTTTTGAATCGTATCTAATTCATACCAATCGTCTGCATTTAAAATGCCAATAATATCACCTTTGCAGCTTGAATTCCTTTGTTAAACGCATCCGCTATACCTTTATCGGGTTCGCTACTCCAATAAGTTACAATTGAATTATACTGTTTTATAACATCAACAGTTCCATCAGTTGAGGCGCCATCTATTATAATATATTCTATATTTGAATATGATTGATTGATAACACTTTCTATCGTTTGCTGAATATGAGAAACTCCATTAAATACAATTGTAACAATGCTTACTAGAGGATGAGGCGAGATAATTTGTTTATTATTACCTTTACACACAAGAAATTAATTATTTGCTTAAATACTATAATTTAACAAATATATAGTTAATTATAGTATAACCTTATTCTCCATAATGTATTAATTCCAATAATTAAAAGCTATTAAGAATTTTGATACTTTATATTATAGATGGATTATATTTGCTAAAAATTTATTTTCCTTTACAAAAATAATTGATAACTCCTGCCTGATATTCAAAAGATTATTTAAATTTTGATTGAAAAAAATAAGCTTGTAAAAAATATGACTTGGAATGTGCTAGGTAATTTAGCACAAAAAGTCATAAATCCAATTTTTCAAATTTTTATTGCTCGACTACTTCTACCAGAAGAATACGGGATATTCGCTATAGCATTATCCACTATCGCATTCTTTGATGTTTTTAGAGAGCTTGGTTTAACTCAATCAATAATTGTACAGCAAGATGAAAAAGTTATAGAAAAAATTAGATTACAGTTTACTGTTCAATTATTTGCTGGTGTAGTGTATTATCTTATCCTAATAGCGATTACACCTCTATTGATTCAGTTCTTTAATATACCAGACCTTAAAATTATTTTACCATTAATTGGGATATTGTTTTTTATTAATTCATTTATTGATCCTATATTAACATATTACATGAAAACTAATAACTTCAAAACTATTGCTCTTAGGCAGGGATTTGGAGCAATTACTATGGGAAGCGTTGGGTTATCTTTAGCGTATTTAGGATATGGCGTTTATGCATTAGTAATTAGTATGCTTTTAGCACAAATGGTTATCGCTATTTATCTCAATATAAGTTTTGAGCATAATCTTAAGATTAGATGGAGAAAAAATGATTTTTTTCAACTATTTGTTCTTGGAAAACAGCTAATTATACAAAACTTTGCAGGTTGTTTGATAGGACAGGGTGATTCATTTATATTGGGTAAAAACTAGGAACTGTACAAGTCGGTTTATATACTATGGCTAATAGCTTAATCCACTTAGGTCCAAGAACAATTATGCCGCAAATTCATCAAGTTTTATTTTCAGATTTAGTTATAAATATTGGTGTAAAAGGGTATTTTGAAAAAAGATATTATCAAGTAATTCATTATTCTGCAATACTTCTTTTTTTTTATAGTTTTGCTACATATTACTTAGCTCCATTAATTATTCCAATTGTAATGGGGGACGAGTGGATAAATATTGTTCCAATCTTTCAACTATTTTGTGCTTTAGTAATTTTAAATTATATCACAGTTATTAATAACGAAATGGCTAAAATATTAGGATTTGCTTATATCTATTCTAGATATGTAGTTATCAGATCAGTTCTAACAATTTTAATTATATTATTAGCATCTACATATTCATTAAAAATGGTTGTTATTGCATTAATTATTTTAAACTTACTAGTTGTAATTGTTGATGATATCATTTTTTTTAAAAACCAAGAAGAGATTATATTTAAAAGTTCTAGATTATGTATACATATAGCATGTTGGGTATGGGCACTATTTGTTATAAGTAATTCATTATTTTAAATAGAATAAACTGTATAATATTGATTTAAAGATTATCTAACTTAATATGTTTATGATAGAAAAAATTAAAAAATTATTTAGTAAAAGCCAGAATTTAAAGAAAGAAATTAAACAGTTACTACCTGAATACCCAGTTAATGTTGAAGCTGGGGCACATATAGGTCATGATACCTCAGAGATGGCCTATATTTTTAAAAATGCTACAATTCATGCATTCGAACCAGTTCCCAGTATATATTATCAATTAAAACAAAATACAAAAAAATATAAAAATGTAAATACTTATCCATTGGCATTAAGTTATAAAAATGGAATAGCAAAAATTCATGTAAGTTCTGGGCAATCGGATGGATCTAGCTCTTTATTAATGCCTAAAGAACATTTAAAGCACCATCCAAAAGTTATTTTTGATAAAATATTAGAAATTCAAACTATCACTTTAGATAATTGGGCTTTAGAAAATAATATATCATCAATTGATTTTTTATGGTTAGATATGCAAGGTGCTGAATTATCAATGCTAAAATCCTCCATGATATGTTAAAAAAAATATCTATCATATATATGGAAATGAGTCTCGTTGAAATATATTTAGGTGCACCATTATATGAGGAAGTTAGAACGTGGATGAAAGAAAAAGGGTTTGAAGTTAAAAAAGAATATTTAGAGTGGGAAGATATGGGAAATATACTTTTTATAAAGTCTAGATAATATATAGTAATATGGCAGGAATTAGTTTGGTCATCAATACTTTGAATGAAGAGGTTCATATAGCAGATTGCATTAAAAGTGCTCAGGGAATTGCAGATGAAATCATTATATGTGATATGTTTAGTGAAGATAGAACAGTGGAGATTGCTAAAGAGTTTGGTGCAACTGTTATTTTCCATGAAAAAGTGGGATTTGTTGAACCGGCTCGATATTTTGCCATTAGTAAAGCTAGTAGAAAATGGGTATTAGTTCTGGATGCGGATGAGCGATTAACAGAAAAGTTAGCTAATAAACTCTTAGAATTAACTATAACAGATAAATATGACTTAATAAAATTCGGAAGCTTATACAACTATTTTGGTGGATATGTCAAATATGGAGGTTTTTATCATCAAAATTGGCCAAGGTTTTTTAAAAAATCACAATATTTGAAAACTTATGATGAAGAAGAAGAAATGATTCATCTTAATTTTAATAATTTGGCATTAAATACAAAAAAAAACAAATTACACTTCCCAAAGACTATTTTATATATCACGAAGCATATCCTACAATAGAAAAATATGTACAAAAAACAATTGGTAAATATGCTAGGATCGAAGCTGAAGAAAAGTTTAAAAAAGGAAAAAGATTTAACCTTTTAAAAATGATTTTTTTACCTTTTAGAGAGTTTTTGGTGAGATTTTTTCTTAAAAGTGGTTGGAAAGATGGGATTAGGGGGTTTGTGCTCTGTATACTATATTCAACATTTCAATTTGTGTTGCACGCAAATCTATGGTACTTACAAAAAGTGGATATTAAAAAAATAACTAATTAATAGAAACCGTTAGCCTCTCCAATCCCTCCTTCACACTCACCTCCGGCTTATACCCCAACAACACTTTTGCCTTTTCTATCGAAGCCAAAGAATGTTTTACATCACCTTTTCTTTCAGGGATGTATTGCGGTTGAATATTGCCGATTGCTTCATCTTTTTGAGATAAATACTTTTTCAATAAATTAAAAAGCTCATTGACCGTAGTATTTTTTCCATAAGCAACATTGTATATTTTATTCAAAGCCTTCGGATTATCTGTGGTTGCTGCGAGTTGGTTGATTTGAATAACGTTTTCAATATAGGTAAAATCTCTCGATTGGGTGCCATCTCCATGAATAGTTGGTGATTGATGATTTTTAAGTGCCTCAACAAATTTAGGAATAGCTGCAGCGTAAGGGCCATCGGGAGATTGTCCCGGCCCGAATACATTAAAATATCTTAACCCTATTGTTTCCATCCCGTATAGCTTTGAAAATACTTTTGCATATAATTCATTTACGTATTTTGTAACCGCATATGGGGAGAGGGGAGAGCCAATATTTTCTTCCAGCTTAGGTAAAGCCGGATGATCTCCATAAGTAGACGAACTGCAAGCATAAACAAATCTTTTTACGGAAGACTCTTTAGTTGCGACAAGCATATTTAAAAACCCGTCAATATTAACTGAGTTAGTATTGATAGGATCGTCTATAGAGCGTGGTACTGATCCTAATGCCGCTTGATGTAACACAAAATTAACTTCTTTTACTGCTTTTCTACAATCTTCTATTTTTCGAATGTCTCCTTCTAATAATTGGAAATTATCATTGCTCAGTAGTTTCTCCACATTCTCTTTGTTGCCAGTAGAAAAATTGTCTAAGCATACAACTTTGTTATTTTGCTGAATAAGCCGCTTACACAAATTTGAGCCAATAAATCCTGCCCCGCCGGTTACCAATACAGAAGAATTTTCTAAAATTCTTTTTTGCAAAATTAATAGTGTTGTTCTAGTTGCTAAAATAATAGAAGTTAATCAGTCAAGCGATTTTTTTAAAATTATCTTATAAACATGCCTTGTTTGCTCTGTTATTCTATATCGATGATCAATTCGGTAACCAACTACCCACACAATCTTTTCGCCAGACAGGAGAACCCAAGCATTTTCTTTTTCGTATGCAGAAAGTTTTTGGTCATTAAAAAATTTCTTAAGCTTTTTCTTTTTATTTAAACCTAGTGGATAAAAATAAATCTCCCGGCATCCATTTTCTTAATGTTAAAGGGAACTCCAATTTGTCGAAGTTGATGAATGCAATTGAAGGATCATTATTAATTTTAACTTTTTTTGGGTGCTTTAAATTTTGAATTTTGAATTTTAAATTTTGAATGATAACAGAAGTGTTTGATTTCCTAATAATTGTTTGACTAGTATCATTGTTAGAAAATGGAGTAATAACTAAAAACTTTCTATCTTTTAAAAGCCGATAATCGGCAGATAAAAATTCTTTGCTTTCAGTATTGTTAAATGTTTTAAATAAATCATTAATTTGCTCATTATTATAATCGTAAGGAGATAATAATTCATAAAGTATATGCTGAGCATTTTCTAATTTTTGGAGTTTCCTTAAAGAAATCCATATCTCTTCGCCTCTGTATTCAAACAAGTCTTTTTTGTAATTCTTTAGCTGAATATTATAAATTTCCTTCGTTATATTTAGATTAGAAATTGTTTGTTGAAAGCTATTTTCCAAATTTGGATTGATTTCCTTTAATACAGGTATCACAGCATGCCGTATCTTATTACGTTGGTATTTCGTTTGCTGGTTTGAGGTATCTTCCTGATAGATAAGATTATTGGTGAATGCATATTGTTCAATACTATCTTTAGTGGCAAAAAGCAACGGCCGCACAATAAAATTATTTTTACTCGGAATTCCACATAGGCCTTTTATACCTGTCTCTTTTATTAAATTTAAAAGAATGGTTTCTATATTATCATTTAGGTGATGGGCAGTAGCTATAAAATGATATTTTTCTTGTTGTCTGATTTGCTCAAACCATTCGTACCTCAGTTCTCTGGCAGCCATTTGTATAGATATGCCTTTCTTTGCTGCATACTCCTGAGTTTCAAATTTGGTAGAGTAAAAAGGAACTTTATAAATTTTGGCTAATTTCTTGACAAATTCTTCATCTGCATCAGCATCATTACCACGCAGCTTGAAATTACAGTGAGCAATTCCTGCTTTATAACCACATTTATAAAGTAGTTCCGTCAGTACAACAGAATCCACACCGCCACTAACAGCTAACAGAAGACGATGATCTTTATTAAAAAGTTGGTATTGAGCAATATATTCTTGAAATTTTTCAATCATCTAAATTTTCAATTATAGAAAGAGCTTCTTCTCTAATTCACGTTTGGTTTTTAATTCATGCTGTTCACTAGCACACTTGATTCCTGTAATATAAGTTTGCTTTGCCATTTCGACTTTATCTTGTTCTACATATACTTGTCCCAGCTGATAATAAGTTGGAAGATATGCAGGGTGGCTTTTTACAAGATTATATAAATATTTTTCTGCAGCCGTCAAATTACGTAATTTTATGTATTCCAATCCTATAGCGTAAGGAATGAATGGGTCATTACCCGATTCATCGAAAATATGTAGCAATTGACTTAATCTGTCCGGATTCATATTAGGATTTAGCATAAATTTCCATAAATTTACAAGGGTTTAATTTAATAAAATAATTAACTAATATGAAGATTTTAGTTTGTATAAGTCAGGTTCCTGATACTACCACCAAGATTTATTTTACAGATAATAATACAAAATTTGATACGAATGGAGTTCAATTTATTGTAAATCCTTATGATGAATGGTATGCTTTAGTGAGGGCGTTAGAATTGAAAGAAACAAATCAGGGTACCGTTACGGTAATTAATGTTGGGCCTGCCAGTTATGAACAAACGATTAGGAAAGCATTGGCAATTGGGTGCAGACGAGGCTGTAAGAATAGATGCAGAACCCACTGATTCCTTTTATGTAGCTAACCAAATAGCCGAGTAACGCTAAAAAAGAATCTTTCGATCTTATTTTAGTTGGAAAAGAAACAATTGATTACAATGGGTCTGTAGTAGGAGGGATGATTGCAGAACTTTTAAATTTACCGTTTATTTCTAATCGCTAGTAAGTTAGATTTAAATGGCAACACAGCAACCTTTGAACGTGAAATTGAAGGTGGAAAAGAAATCCTTTCTGCTGACCTTCCTTTAGTAGTTAGCGCTCAAAAAGGTATGGCTGAGCAAAGAATTCCTAACATGAGAGGAATTATGGCTGCACGTACAAAGCCTTTAAAAGTTGAGCAGCCTGTAGATAGCTCAACTTATACAGAGGTTGTATCTTATGAACTTCCTCCGCCAAAGGGAGATGTGAAGTTGATAGATCCCGATAATGTTGAAGAATTAGTAAGTTTACTTCATAATGAAGCTAAAGTAATTTAAAAGTAATATAAAATAGTTGAGATGGCAGTACTAGTATACGCAGAACATTCTGAAGGGAGATTTAAAAAAAGCAGCACACGAAGCGGTTTTATACGGTAGTAAAGTAGCTCAAGAATTGGGCGTGGCTTTAACTGCAGTATCTATTGGCGAAGTCGGCGAGGATCAACTATCTTCTTTAGGAAAATTTGGAGCAAAAAAAGTGTTGAATATAAAAGAATCAAGGCTAGATCATTTTGATTCTGGCGCTTATACAAAAGCATTAGTACAAGCTGCAGAAAGTGAAAATGCTGATGTAATTATTATTTCTTATAATTATAGTGGTAAAGCCATTGCACCAAGATTATCTGTTAGGCTAAAGGCAGGCATTGTTCCCGGGAGCAGTTGCCTTACCGGATACAGCAAATGGCTTTATAGTAAAAAAGGGAGTGTTCTCCGGTAAGGCATTTGCAAATTATAAAATTACTACTGATAAAAAGATAGTGGCTTTATTGCCTAACTCTATTCCTGTTGAGGAAATGGAGGGTAGTGCTGAAGTAACTGATTTTACAGTAGATTTTTCTGATGATGATTTTAAAGTTACGGTCAAAGAAGTACATAAAAACTCCGGTAAAATACCATTAACTGAAGCTGAAATAGTAGTATCTGCTGGAAGAGGATTAAAAGGCCCTGAAAATTGGGGAATGATCGAGGATTTAGCAGAAGCTTTAGGAGCAGGTACGGCAAGTTCAAGGCCGGTAGCAGATATGGGATGGAGGCCTCATGAAGAACATGTAGGACAAACCGGAACCACAATCAGACCAAACTTGTATATTGCTATTGGTATTTCAGGGGGCAATTCAGCATTTGGCCGGAGTGAACGGAAGTAAAACTATCGTTGTTATCAATAAAGATTCTGAAGCACCCTTTTTCAAGGCAGCTGATTATGGGATAGTAGGAGATGCTTTTGAGATAGTACCAAAATTGACGGAAGCAGTTAAAAAGTTTAAGGCTAATTAAGCTGATTTTCTTATTATAATAAATAGAACTTATTTATGAATAAAATTGAGCTTGAAATTGTAGCTCTTTCTCATAGCATTACACAATCCCATTCATACGCAATTGTGTTAGGCGAGAAACCTTCAGGTAGAAGATTACCTATTGTTATAGGAGGCTTTGAAGCACAGGCTATAGCTGTGGCTATTGAAAAAATGACGCCAAGCCGGCCGCTAACACATGACTTGTTGAAAAGCTTTAGTGATACTTTTAATATCAATATCAAAGAAATTATTATCGATAATTTAGTAGATGGTGTGTTTTATGCAAAATTAATTTGTGTCGGGCATAATGGAAAAGAAGTAGAAATTGATTCTCGAACTTCAGATGCACTTGCCCTGGCTGTTAGGTTTAACTGCCCTATATATACTTACGAATTTATTCTCGATTCTGCAGGTATAATATTAGAAGAGGGAGGAGAAAAAGAAAAAAAACAAACAAAAAAGGCTCAGAGTCCAAAAGAATCTGGCAAAACCTCTGCAAAAACACCTTCTAAGCAACTGCAAACTAAAACAGGTGATATTACAAAAATGACTATCAAGCAGCTAAATGATACGATCGACGATCTACTTGCTAATGAGAAATATGAAGAAGCTGTAAAATATCGTGATGAGATTAACAGGCGAAAGCAGAATAGTTAATTGCGCTCGGAGCAGTTTCTAGCTTAGAATTATTAAAAATTTAGCGGAAAGCTTATTCGCCAGCTGACATATTCTGTTTCAACTATTTTTATATATCCTTTGAAGGATAAAACCTTGGTTTTGACTTCTTGAATAAATTGATCATTTAGAGGAGGAGCGGGCTTCATCGATTCAAAAGGCCCGGCTTGCTTTAAATTTAGATATAGCACATTGTTTTTAGTATTGAAATCGATAAATAATTTTGACGCCTTAGTAGTAACTGCGTTAGAAAGAAAAATCTTGTATAAATTCTAAAACAGGCTATTTCCAAGTCTTTAGAAATCTTTTGTAAATCTTCCTGAATGTTTTAAGGTAACATCTAGATCATTATTAGCTTTTACTTTTTCACCTATTTCTCTTAAAGAGTCCTGCCAAACCATAATTAATTAGGGTGTTAGGCATTAGTTGAAAACATATAATCCCTTAATTCTACCATTACAATCATTTAATACAGTATTAGATTCAGTTAATAAACCAGAAGGGGCTTATATTTGTTTCCGATTCTAAAGCTTTTAGGTAGTATTTGATGCCTACAAGTTTTTGAGCAATGCTTTCATGTCATACTTATTGCAAACAATTCTCTATCCTTCTCTTGTTTTGAAACAATATTTCTGATAGTATTATCTTGCAGCTCTTTTTGCTTAGTAATATTTTTTATTATGACTTGGTAAACCAATAATTTTTCCCTCTTCTTCAATTGTATTAAGCGTCATCAAACAATTTATTTGCTTATCAAATTTATCTTTTAGAGTTATCTCTACATTTTCTATATCTTTTTGTCGCTGCAGTGCTATTAAAGTTTCCCTGTCTTCTTTTTTATGATAAAGTAAATTTTTATAAGATCTACTCAACAGCTCCTCTCGAGAAAATTTAAACAGCGTAGTAGACGCAGCATTAAAATCTACTACTTTGCCGATACTATTTAATACAAATATAGCATCACTGGAATCTTCAAAAACTTTCTGATATTTTTTTTAATAGGATTTTATTTCTTCGTTTAAGTTCATAACTTTCATAAGCTGTTTCAATAATTAGTTGTATTTCTTGTTCATTCCATGGTTTATTAACATACTTAAATATCGCTCCTTTGTTAATAGCATCGATAACAGTATTGATATCCGAATAAGCAGTCAATAAAATTCTAATAGGATTTGGATAACGTTTTAAAAATTGATTCAAAAAATGCTACTCCCGTTATTTGAGGCATCCGTTGGTCAGAAAGAATAACATGGATATTATTCTCAGGCTCTTTAGAATTTTGTTCTTCTAAAATATTAGTAGCAATTTGAGCAGTTTCGGCTGTAAAAATATTGTAATGTTTCCGAAAAGAAGCTTTAAGTGATGCTAGGTTGTTGATTTCATCATCAAGATACAGGACGTTTATTTTGGGGTTTTTATTCATTTATTTAGCTCTGATATTTAATAGGAAGCGTGATGTGAAAAATTGTACCTTCTCCTATACTAGAAGTAACATCTATTTTACCTTTATGATTTTGAACAATGCTATACACTATTGATAGGCCTAACCCTGTTCCTTCGCCAACATCTTTTGTAGTAAAAAAAGGTTCGAATATTTTGTTCTTTACCTCATTAGGAATGCCTGATCCATTATCTTCAATAGTAATATGGATAGTTTCATCTGATTCCATGGCGGTTTTTATGATTATTTTACCGTTTTTTTTGCTGATTCTCAAATTTTTTATGAACGGCATGAGCTGCATTGCTAATGATATTCATAAATAATTGATTTAGCTTTCCGGGGTAGCATTCGATCTCCGGAATAGACCCATAATTTTTTATAACTTCAATATTCATCAGTATATTATTTAATACCGTTAATGTAGAGTTAATACCTTCTTCAATATTAGATTTCTTAATATCATCTTCATCTACTCTAGAAAAGTTTTTTAAGCCTCTTACAATCTCAGAAGTACGTGTAGCACCTTCATCAATTCCTTTAAGTAAGGTATTAATTTCTTCCCATTAAATATGATAAATCTAATTCTTTCCTTAAGCTTTCTATTTCATTTAATTTAAAATTTAATTCAGCATCATTTTCTTTAATTTCTTCATATTTATTGATCAATAATTGTAAATCTTCAATATCTCTTTTTAAAGGAAGTACATTTGATGCAACAAAATTAATGGGATTATTGATTTCATGAGCAATACCAGCAGTTAGCTGTCCAAGAGAAGCCATCTTTTCAGCGTCTACTAACTTAGATTGAGCTTCTTTTAATTTTGAAAATGATGTATTTAATTGAATATTAACTGTCTTCTAATTCATAGGTACGTTCTCGTACCCTTTTTTCTAACAGTATATTTTGTTCTTTTATAATTTTCTCATTTTGCTGTGAAACAAAGAGTGCTTGTTTTTGAGATGTTTCTTTTTCTTGCTGAAGAATACTGATTCGATTAGCTAAGGCAAAAGATAACAAAATAGTTTCTATCGCAGATCCAATTTGCATAGTATATCTAGTAAAACTGTTATATGGTAATATCTCTAAATCTTTTAAAACATATATACAAACACCAGTCAAAAAAAACTACCACCATGCTAATAGGAAGAATTTAGCAGGTTTATATCCTTTTTTTGCTACATGAAACCCAGTGTATAGCATATATATAGAAACAATTATGGCTATTATTTCCATGGCTGTATATGCAAAGCTAAAATACCCTAATAGCCCTATAATTATATCAATATATATATAGCGTTATCAAAATATAAGGAAACAGGAATAAGATAAGGTGCATGATCTCGAAGCTTTAGAAAGGCTTTCATAAACTGCATTCCTGCAATACCGACTAAGCATGGAAATAAGAATAGCGATCTAAGTGCCATATATGGCGCTCCGGGCCATAAGTATTGAAAAGTATATCCTTGAGTACTAGTTTGAGTTAAAAGTATGATAATAATGTAAATTACGTAATAGAAATAACTATTATCTCTTACTATAAAATAAATAAAAGCATTATATAATATCATTACCATCATAATTCCAATATTATATACCTGATAATGTATCTCTTTGTTTAAGAGAGTTAAATACATTTCTCTGAGTACCTAAGTAGATAGGAAATTGGAAGTTTTCGCTAGTTTGAGTTTTTATATAATATGTCCTGTGTATGATTTGGAGAAACGTTTATCGGAAAAAGGTAATAAGGGTCTTGATATATTCTCTTATAAAATGGATAGATCTCACCCCATCTTTGTAATCGTGTATTTGTTGTTTGCCGTTGGGTGATAAAAAGTGATTTTATCAAGAGTAGGCTGTGCAACTTCTATGATTAAGTTATTTGATTGGCTTAAATTCTGCACCGTTATTCTTATCCATATAGTATTGGCTTGAATACCAAAATTTGGTACCGGTTGATCTGTTTTTACAAAATTTTTATGAATAATTTCATGAATTGTAAGGCTGTTTGACTTATCAATAAAATATGTTGCCTTATTGCCTATTTTGAGGTATTGAGCATCATTTTCGAATTTAATATGAGCATTTACAGCTGCATATGTTTGGATGCTAGTTATTAAAAAGAAACATATGTATCTAAGGATTCTAGCTAGCATTCTCCTGTGTATAATGTTTGATTTTTTGTAACATTAGGAACTAGCAGGTCATATACAATATTTAAATCACCATCCTCCCCTTCATCTTTTATTTCAATAACAGGTGTTTTTCTTAAAGTAAGCATTTTTTTTCTATCAAATTCTAAAGCTGTTTTTAAAGTTTCTGCGTCTAAGATGCCTACTACTCTTGCTACGTAATTACTATTAGGGTAAGTGAAAGTCCCCATTTTTACCCTAGGGGTTAAATCTGGAACAAAGCCTACTTTTTCAAACATAGACATACTATAGTCTGCACAAATCCCCGTAAGTGTTTTGAATTTTAATTGATTTATAATAGAAATAGCTGCCCTAATAAGAATCATACTCACACCCTTTCCTTTCACTTTTTTTGAATTCCATAATCCACATAATTCGCCAACTCCACCATTATCAAGGTAATTTTGAACTCGATCATATATTTTACTATCCAAGAAGCCTATAGCAGTTTCGACCGGCAAAGGAATTTCTCCATCACCTACCTGTAACTCGTATGCCACCCACTAACTCCGGTCCTAAGCTCGCAATAACGCAATAAGTATTTATATGCTTTTTCCATGAATCATTATTAGAAGTAATATTAGTTATACCATGGTCTTTCAGAACTTGCACATGCCCTTCGAGATAATTGTTACAACAATCTTCTTCATCAATTGCTCTGTATGCACGGATATAAATCTTTTCCATTTGTTTTACTCTACTATTTCCAACATCTCTTCAATAGGTTTTCTTAATGCTTTAATAGTAGGCTGTTTAGCTACATTAAGACGAAATATGAATACTTTATTTGAATTTTTTAAACTCGGGAAAAGATTATTAAAATCTTTTAATAACTTACTAAGTTTTTCCTTTTCAGAACTATTTAATTTCGTTCCTCCTCCATACAGTAGTCTGGCAAATAAGAAAAATGGAGTAGACTGGGGTTGAAAGGCTAGGTTTTCCTTATTTGCATTTAACCAAATACGTTGTATCGCACTACCTGCGTTCAAGTAATTAGTCCTATCATTGCCTTTAGTAGTTATTATGCCGTATGCAGAAGTGCTGATAGCAGCATTTTTAGCCAGCTTTGAAAAAGCATTACCTAATTCCCAATCTTTTAAATGTTTTACAACAGACCAATCACGAGATACTGTTAAGCCTGCAAGTTCAGTAGGAGATAAATCAATGGTGTTAATATCTATGCCATCTCTGGTTTCCTCGACCTCTTTCTGCGTCCATCTAATTTCTTTATTAAAATCATCATGCCCGATTTTATGTAAGATTCGTAGTTTTTCAGCTTCTGCAATAATATTACCTAATTTATCTATGGCACGGTCATTATCTACAATATGCAGGCTTACATCAGGCACATCCTTAATATAGGAATTGAATGAATCCAGTTTTTCTCTAGGAATTTTTTTTCTGGAAGATAAATTCCTGTTAGTTATTCTTTTATCTATAAATGATGTTAGAGAGGAAAGTGAATTATCTGAAGGTTGTTCTGTATTGGGAATGAATGAAAAAGAAGCAATCAACTTTTTGCTGTTATTGTGCCATTCAGGGGTAGTTAAATAATTTAATGCGGCAGCTTTTAATGTAAGATTTTCTATCGCTGTTCCGAGAGCAATATAAGAGGCGCTGTTGTTATAATCAAGTAAAGATTCACTGTTGTAGGAATCGTGGAAAAGGTATAGGATGTTATTTTTAAATAGCCATTTCCATGGTTGGCAGTTGCCACCTGAAGGAGCAAGAAGTGCTGATGTTACAATTTCATTTAAGTCATGTTTGCTTATTTGTGACGATTCTATCTTTTGATCGGCATCTTTGATTAGTTCAAGCATTTCTTCTTTACAAAGTGGTTTGAGCTCTTGTTTCCTTATGTTTTTATTTTTTATATCTGTAGTTTTATTTTTTATAATATCTTCTACATCTAAAAAATACCTTCCGGAATCATGAAACTGATCTAGTAAAATTCTCCTACATACATCGGTACATATGCCTCCTCCTATAGCTACTGCAGATGCTAATTGAGGCCATGTAGTTATAGTTTGTTCAATTTCCAACATAGAAGCTTTTAGCCTGTCTGAAGATGTTTCTACTCCAAGCATAGGTAATAAGTAAGGAACTTTCTCTTCATTAGTTTTGGCCTCTTTCACCTTGTCTAAATCTAAGTGGTCGATTAATCCATGTAAGATAGATCTGTTTGGCTCTAAGTCAAAGCGCTCTATATCAGTAGTGCCACGATCACTTGATTCCATCACTACGGGTACACGCAATTCTTTTGCTTTATGCCGACATTGAATTTTAATCGCTAAGCCATCGCACTCATCTAAGCATACATCTAATTTGCCTCCTTTGAGAAAAAAGTCATCCATATTGCCTTCAGTTAATCCTTCTGTATAGCAAACTACTTTAAGAAATGGGTCTATCTCCGCAATTTCTCTTGCTACAACAATTGCTTTAGGAACTTCTAAATCGTGTACACCTGCCCTGATCCGATTAAGATTAGTAGCCTCTAACACATCAAAATCTGCTACCCTAATCTCTCCACATATTCTTTCCATAGCAATAGTTAACGCTACAGCTTGGCCTACAGATAAACCGATAATGCCTATTTTTTTTGTAGATAATTCAGTTCTTTCTTTAGGTGTTATTTTATAATGGTTTCGATTTGTTCTTACCTCAATGAATTCTTCTTTATCTAAAAAATGTACTAATCGATTTGACCATGGATAATATACCCATATGCCATATTTTTCGGTAGGCGTATTACCTAATTTTTTATGTGCTGCTTCTTCCAGTTCTTCCCTAGTAAATAATCTTTTAGGATTTTGAGATTTTATTAATTCACATAATTGGCCGAGTATTTCATCATAAACTTTTATGTTATCATTATTGTCTAATAAGTTTTTTAATAATTTAGAGTCTGTTTTTTCATTTAAATTAAAAAAAACAGGTTCATAAAAATGAGCAGTTTTTCTTGATTGGCGGGCCTTTTCTGCTAAATATTGATTAATCATGTATTATAAATATTATTTAAGCTGCATATTATAGAATTCTTCCCATTTTTCCTACAGGGTATTCCCCGTATTTGATATAAGTTTATTTTATTTTACCTTGTGGTTACATTATTGCATGTGCAAAAATTATCGTGTTTATGGAAAAAAATAATACAAACTCAGACAAAATCCGAGTATTATATATTGATGATGAAGTAAATAATTTAGCGGCTTTCAAAGCAAATTTCAGAAGAGTGTTTGAAGTTTATACAGCTGAATCAGCAAGTGAGGGAAAGAAAATATTAAAAGAACATACTGACTTAAAAGATGGGAAAGATATAGAAGTCATCATCTCTGATCAGCGAATGCCTGAAATGACAGGAGTTGAATTTTTTGAATCTATTTTGAAGGAATATCCTACTCCTATAAGAATTTTACTTACTGGATATGCTGATATAGAAGCGGTGATCAGCGCAATCAATAAGGGACAGGTTTATCGATATATTACTAAACCATGGAATGAGAATGAATTAAAAAGCACTATTGAAAATGCTTTTGAAGTATATTCTTTAAGGCAGGAAAATAAAGAATTGACTAAAAGTTTAGTAAGAGCTAATAAGCAACTAGAATTTATGCTGCGGCAAAAACTGATCTCTTAAATTACTTTAAAGCTAACAATGCATTTAGCTTCACATGATTTTTCTTCTGAACCAAATTGTACTGTATAATCTCCTGTCGTTTGACATTTAAAAATCATCGCATCATAAAACTTACCGGTTCTAATATCATGATTCGTCCCTACCATACGCTTATGATTATCTAAAATTTGGATTTTAATAGGTGCTGTTTTTTCATCTAGAGCAAGCTTATAATAGTTGCCTTTTGAGAAATTAATAGGATGATTTACAGTTTCTTTAGAGATCTGAAGATCATAATTTTTTAAAATAATAAAGTCATTCGTATCGTCGTAGCCGATACTAAATGAACAAAAAAATAACCCAACGCTAAATATTAATGCGATATAGTATTTCATAAATTATTATTCTAAGTGACAAATGTAGGAAATATATTATATAAGTACTAGGGTATTCCCTTTCTGCTATTAAATGTTTATAAATAATGAAAAAATGTTAATTTCTCAATCTTTTAAAGGAAAAATTTATAGCTATTTAAGAGAGAAATATTATTTGTTATCTTATTTTACTAAGGTCTCGTAAATTAAATGCAGTTTTGCAATATGATTTCTCAATATGATATTATATTACCTTCTTTTCCTAGAGGTATTCATCTTATTACTAAACAGTTGACAGGCAAAATTGATAAATTCCCCAACCAAGGAATTTTCCATGCTTTTTTAAACCATACTTCTGCCGGATTATGTATTAATGAAAATGCTGATCCAACCGTTCGAAAAGATATGGAAATGGTATTAGATAAGCTGGTGCCGGAAGATGATCCTCAATACAAACATACTCTAGAAGGGAGTGATGATATGCCGGCTCATGTTAAAACTGTTTTAAGCGGTTGTGATATCACCATACCCATAACAGATGGTAAACTAAACTTAGGTACTTGGCAAGGTATATATTTATGTGAATACAGGAATAACGGAGGAGCTCGAAAAATAACGATTAGTATTTATTCCTAATA
Organism: Chitinophagales bacterium; assembly: GCA_965213575.1. Taxonomy (GTDB): domain Bacteria; phylum Bacteroidota; class Bacteroidia; order Chitinophagales; family JAUHXS01; genus JAUHXS01. The sequence goes on from CBDBZN010000030.1 coordinate 18,666, forward strand.
ATAGTAATTTATGAATACAAAAGAAATAGTAGCGATTGTTGGCCGCCCGAATGTAGGGAAATCCACTTTGTTTAATAGACTGGTTGGAATGCGTAAAGCTATTGAAGATAACGTTAGTGGCGTAACTAGGGATCGTATTTATGCAGAAGCTGAATGGCAAGGAGTAGAATTTATGTTGATAGATACCGGTGGATATGTGCCTTCTTCTGATGATGTGTTTGAATCAGCTATTAGAGAGCAAGTAGATATTGCTTTACAAGAAGCCACCAGAATTGTTTTTGTAACCGATGTAACTTGCAGCATTACGTATTTAGATGAGCAAATTGTTAAGATGCTTAGAAAGTCTAAAAAGGACGTTTATTTAGTTGTTAATAAAGTAGATAATGGTACTCGGCAGCTTCAAGCAGCTGAATTTTACAGTTTAGGTATAGAAAAAACGTTTTTTTTATCTAGTATTAATGGTAGTGGCACTGGTGAGTTTTTAGATGAGCTGACTAAGCAGATGTCTGTGGTAGAACAAGAGCAGGAAGAAGCCGAAATTCCTAAGTTGGTAATCTTGGGCCAACCTAATGTCGGAAAATCAACTTTGCTTAATTCTTTAGTAGGTGAAAAAAGAAATGTGGTTACAGACATTGCAGGGACTACTCGTGATGCCATTCATACACATTATAATTTGTTCAATAAAGAATTGATGTTGATTGATACGGCCGGGATCAGAAGAAAAAATAAAGTTGAAGAAAATCTTGAATTTTATTCGGTCATCAGAGCTATTAGAGTGATTGACGAGGCAGATGTTTGCTTATTGGTTTTAGATGCTACTAAAGGAATAGTCGCGCAGGATTTAAATTTATTTCAAATAATAGTTAAAAAGAAAAGAGGATTAGTTTTGCTTATCAATAAATGGGATTTAATCGAGAAAGATCATCGTTCTCTCGAAGAATATCGTCAAGGTCTGATTGAAAAAATAGCACCGTTTACAGATATTCCGATTGTGTTCATTTCTGCTTTGGAAAAAAAGAGAATTTTTAAAGCTTTAGAAATAGCATTAGAGGTTCATGAAAACAGAAAATTAAAAGTCAGTACATCAAAACTTAATGAATTATTAGCACGAGCAACTGAAAAGCACCATCATCCTGCTATTAAACGTAAAGAAATAAAAATTAAATATGCTACTCAAATTCCCACACGGTATCCGGCATTTGTTTTTTTCTGTAATCATCCTCATTTGGTAAAGCTAGACTATAAACAGTATTTAGAAAATATGCTAAGGCAAAATTTTAATTTAACCGGTGTGCCAATAGATTTATTTTTTAGAAAGAAATGATTTTAATAGTGTCAGAAAATATATTAATTTTATAAAATTATATAACTAAAAAAATTAATTCAAATGAAAAAGATTATAGTATTATTTTTCGCATTTTCAGCTTTAACCTTCGTAGCATGTGATGATCATAATGATTCTAATATGGAAGATGATATGGAAGAGGTAGGAGAAGACATTGATGATGACGTAGAGGAAATGGGTGACGAAATGGAAGAAGCGGGTGAGGAAATGGAAGACGAAATGGATAACTAAAATTATTTTTGGATATAATTAAGTACTAACTACTTAGTTATATCCAAATTGATTTAATAATCTTTCGTCATTTCGCCAATCCTCTTTCACTCTTACATACAATTCTAGATGAACTTTTTTGCTTAAGAATTTTTCACAATCTTCTCTGGAAGCTATTCCTAATTGTTTGATTTTTTCTCCTCCTTTCCCGATGATGATCGGTTTTTGAGATTTTCTATTGACATAAATTTCAGCTCTTATTCTTACAATATCTATATCTTCTTTAAATTCAGTAGTAATAACTTCTACAGAATAAGGGATTTCTTGCTTGTACAGCAATAATATTTTTTCTCTGATGATCTCCGCTATAAAAAACCGTTCAGGTTTATCCGTTATCTGATCTTTTGGATAATAGGGAGGATGGAATGGTAACAAAGCGAGTATTTTATTAAATAGTAAGTCAATATTTAAATGTTGTAATGCTGAAATTTCTATTAATTCTGATTTTGGAAAAAGAACTGTCCATTTTGTTTTAATATTTTCTAATTTTTCCTCATCCTTAAATTGATCCATTTTGTTAATGATCAAAAAAACCGGAATAGCTACTTTTTGAAGTTTAGCGACGATAGCTTCATCTATTTCATTCTTATCATAAGGATCAATTACCAACAAAAATATATCCGCATCTTTTAATGCAGTATTTACAAAATGCATCATTGACTCTTGCATCTTATAATTAGGTTGTAAAATACCTGGCGTGTCTGAATAAACAATTTGAAAATCTTCCCCATTTGCAATTCCCAAAATGCGGTGTCTGGTGGTTTGTGCCTTAGAAGTAATGATAGATAATTTTTCTCCAACTAATGCATTCATTAAGGTAGACTTACCGGCGTTGGGGTTACCAATTATATTTACAAAACCTGCTTTGTGAGTCATTTTAAATAATTTGTAGTGAAGATAATGCGGAATAATGGGTAATCATAAAAAAAGGACAAACCAACATGCTGTCGATTTATCCTTCTGAGTAGCGGGGGTTGGACTTGAACCAACGGCCTTCGGGTTATGAGCCCGACGAGCTACCAACTGCTCCACCCCGCGATGTAATTTCATTAATTTAAGAACTTTCGGATTATGAGTCCGACGAGTTATCCGCCAGCTGGCGGACTCCACCCCGCGATATGCTACAAAGATAAGCGTAAAAAAATTGTTAACAAAGCTTGTGGTAATTAATCTTTATATATACTCTTTTCCATTTTATATAATATTGTTATAATTTTTATGTGTAATAGTTTTATAAACAGAAGAATGAGTAAAATTTGCCCTGCCGTTAATATCAGATGAGGCGAGTTCTATGTTTTATGCCTTTGGCATATTTATTGTTTTAGAAAAATATAAAAACTTAGATATGGATTATAATACAGATAAGCTTAAAGGGAAAACAATAGTAATAACCGGAGTTTCAAGCGGTTTTGGGCGAGGTAGCGCAATACGGCTTGCAAACTTAGGTGCTAATGTAGTAGGTGCTGCCAGGCGAACAGAAGTTTTGGAAGAACTCAGTACCGAAATAAAAAATAAGGGTGGTAATATACAGACTATAACTTGTGATGTTAGTAAAACAGAAGATATTGAAAAGTTGGCGGAAGCTGCCATTAAAAATTTTGGAGGCATTGATATGTGGATCAATAATGTGGGAGTAGGCGCCTTGGGTTATTTCTGGGATATTCCCTTATCGGATCATGCGCGTGTAATAGATGTAAACTTAAAAGGATTGGTTTACGGAGCACATGCTGCCATACAGCATTTCATGAAAACAAAAAAAGGAATATTGATAAACGTAGGATCTGTAGATAGCGAGGTGCCTCTGGCATTGTAAAACACTTATGCGGCTACCAAAGCAGCTGTGTTGAGCTTGAGCCGTTCGCTGAATGAGGAGTTGAAGTTGAGCGGACAAGAAGACATACAGGTGGCCACAATTATGCCTTGGGCTGTAGATACCCCGTGGTGGATTCACGCTGCTAATTACACAGGGCATAAACCAAGAATGACAGCTATGGATGATCCGAAAATTGTTATTGAAAAAATCGTTCAAGCCTGTGTTGAACCGAAACTGGAAATGACCGTGGGGCCAAAAGCCGGGGCTTCTAAAGTATTCCATCAGGTTTTTCCTAGTTTTACGGAGCATATGTCTGCTAATTTGGCTAAAAAAGAATCAGAAAAAGCAGAAGCTGCACCACATACTACAGGTAGTATATATGAACCAATGGCCGCAGGAACTACTATAGAAGGAAATATTAGAGAGCGGATGAAAAAAGAAGATAAAATGTCTTCATGATGTGATAATTAGCTAATTAGTAAATCAGCTAATTAGCTAATTCTATATTTATACCTTGTTTTTCCTCATTAAAGCTAAAAATCAGCACCAAGGTAATTGTATCTAATTATGTAATGGCTATCTAGAGTATTTACCTTATAATTTCTCCAACGGTAAACTCTCTAAACTGTGAAAAAAATGAAATACCGTTTCTCCTTCTTCTGCTTGTACGTCAAAATTATAAACTACATTATTTCCTTTTGGAGAAGATACTTTTAGTTGCATATTGTTGTTCCCTTCTTTTAACGGAACTCTGGAATAAGAGATGCTATATGGCAACGATTGCCAATTACGCGTGTCAGCCTTTTCTGAAACTGCATTTACTACGGAAAGTAGTGCTCCTAAATTCTCACTTTGCTGGCGTACCTGGTATTCTGCAATCTGTTTTAAAGCCAAACGCATCAATGAAGTGCCCAGTTCTCTCACCATCCGGTCTTGCAAGGTGCTTACAGCAATTTTATCAATATTTTCTGCCATTTCCAGTTTATATTGCTCATTGTTCATCATTAATGAAGCGCTTTTATTATATGGTTTTCGCTCTAAATATTTGGGAAAAGCAACC
>CBDBZN010000031.1:0-63264 GCA_965213575.1 Chitinophagales bacterium
CAAGCTTGGTTCCGGTAGTAGTACCTACAGTCAGTAAAATGGATTCTTCTGATGTTCAACTCAGCATACTATTAGCTAATGTAAAAATGTCAAATAGAAACGCAAAGCTATTTATTGATTTAATTAAAGATACAGAACCTGATATAGTTTTAGCTATGGAGATAGATGATTGGTGGGAGGAGCAATTGAAAGGAATACAAAAAGCATATCCTTATTCTCAGGAAACTGTTAATGCAGCCGCATATGGCATGACGCTATTTAGTAAATACCCACTAAAAGAAATAGATGTTAGATATTTGCAAAATGAAAAAGTTCCTTCATTTGAAAGCACAATTTCTTTGGCTGCCGGAAAGAATATTAGCTTTCATGCTATCCATCCAGTTCCACCTACTCATTTTAAAGACTTACCTGATAATGCAGGGCAAGAGGAAGTTGCCATGCAAAAATTAGGAGAGAGAGTTAAAAATCGTAAATTTCCAACTATCATAGCTGGTGATATAAATGATGTAGTTTGGTCTCATACTGATGAATTGACCGGCACAGAAAATATACTTCACGATATCAGAGTAGGAAGAGGTTTTTACAATAGTTATAACGCAAATAATATTTTTAAAAGATGGCCATTAGATCATGTTTTTGTAACTAAAGAATTTCGATTAAAAAAAATAGATCGTTTATCTAAGATCGGTTCTGATCATTTTCCGATTTATGTTGAATTAGTAATATGACATTTTAATAAATTTAAAGCCATTAGGCACTTTAAATTGTCTTATTAAGTGTTAAGAAGTGACGAGGAAGCCTACCTACAAAGTTGCTTTATCAAAGAGAAACAAAAATCCATTTTCTTAAAACATTTTCTCGCATTTATTTATTTGATAAAAAAGAAAATATTTCTTCTATCTTCGCACGATAAATTTCAGGCATACAATTTAAAGTGCAGGATTTAAACCTAAACACCGCTATATTATTTTTCTCTCGCTCTGCGGCAGAAGAAGCCTCCGCCAAAAACGTATGCTCCTCAAGTCGGTAAGAAAGCAAACCAAGCAATCGCTCAGCGACTCATTCGCCATAGCAAAAACATTTCCAATCAAACCGGCCTTCCTACATTTACGTGGGACACAACTAAGCAATATGGAAACACATTTGGCGAGCGTTTGGGCAATGCCATCCAATCTGTTTTCAAAAAGGGATACGACAACCTGATCGTCATTGGAAATGACTGCCCTACCCTTACCTCATCTTTGATATTAGAAACCAACGAACGGCTTAAAACAGAAAATCTTGTATTAGGGCCTGCCACGGATGGCGGTATTTATCTTATTGGCTTAAATAAAGCGGCTTATAATCATCAAAAGTTTATCTCTTTATCTTGGAAAACTAAAGATTTACAACATAGCCTAGAAAACTACGCTAAAAACATTCAAATCGAAGTAAAATGGCTGAAAATTGAGCAAGATATAGATAATGCTTTAGACTTTAAAATTTTCTTAGCTACCACTGCTAAACACAGTATTTTAGGACGATGGGTTCAAGCATTATTAGCTTCGTATCAATCTAGTCAATCTAAATTTACTGTTCTTTTTCATTCTGCCGCCGAATATAGCAGTCTAGGCCTAAGAGCCCCACCTTATTAGCACCTCGCTTAATTATTATTTCTCTTTTATCTCTAAGAGTAATGAAGGTTAATGTTCATTACTTATTTAATAATTTTTAATATTCAAAATGAAACAATTATATTTTTTTGCTTTTATATTAATTTTACACACGAATTTAAGCATTGGCCAACAGTTATCTGTCAGCGGAACAGTAATCGACAAATCATCGGGTGAGTTATTACCGGGGGTAAGTATTGTCGAAAAGGGAACCAATAATGGAACAACAACCGGTACAACCGGATCTTATACGATCAATGTATCAAATGATTCTGCTATACTAGTTTATAGTTACGTAGGTTATGAACCTCAAAACATACCGGTAGCAGGCAGAACAAACATTGACTTATCGCTTTCATTAACTACTCAGCAATTAAATGAATTTGTGGTAACGGCTTTAGGGGTGCAGAGAGAATCTAAAGATTTAGGATATGCCATTCAACGATTAGACACTAAGGAAATTTCTGAAGTTAAAGCTCCTAACTTTGTCGACAACTTTGCAGGAAAAGTAGCCGGCGTGACGGTCACACAAGGTGTTACAGGCATTGGCTCCACTTCAAAAATAACCATTCGTGGAGAAGCTTCTTTTACCAATAATAATCCCTTATTTGTAGTAGATGGGACACCCATCAATAACAATTCTATTGTCAACTTTACCAACGACGCAGCAGCAGGTTTCCAAGAAGTAGATTTTGGTAATGGAGCAATGGAAGTCAATGCGGATGATATTGCTTCAGTGACTGTTTTGAAAGGGCCTAGTGCAGCTGCATTATACGGTACAAGAGCAGCTAACGGCGTTATCATCATCACTACAAAAGACGGCTCTAAAGCAAAAGGTATTGGCGTAAGTTTTAATTCTTCTACATTTGTGGAGCGCCCTTTTCAATTGCCTAAATTCCAAAATAGCTTCGGACAAGGTAATTCAGGTCAATTTGAATATGTAAACGGCTTAGGTGGGGGCATCAATGATAATATTTCTTACAGCTGGGGTCCTGCTCTAGATCAGGGTACACTTATCGCACAGTTTAATAGTCCTGTTAGATTATCAGATGGCACAGTCGTTAGAGGAGGCGATTTAGCTGTGCATGGTGGTGCACCTATCGAGCCTACTCCATTCATTTCGCATCCTGATAATTTGAAAGATTTCTACAATACGGGAGTAACTACAATTAATAATATAGCATTATCTTCTAACTTTGATAAAGGAGCTTACCGATTATCATTTACAGATTTAAGAAATGAATCTATCATTCCCGGCGTTAACTTAGAAAGAAAAAACCTTGCTAGTCGGGTGGCTTTCAATCCCGCTGAAAAATTTGAAGTATCTACATCAATTAATTACGTAAATTCTCAAAGTGACAACAGGCCCTCTAATGGATATGGATCAGAGAATATTAATTATTCTTTGGTAGCATGGGGGCCAAGATCACTGGATATTGTCAGCATGGAAGACTATTGGCAATCGGGCTTAGAAGGGCTAGAACAATACTCTTTTAACTATACTTATTTTGATAACCCGTACTTTATTTTATTAGAAAACCGAAACTCTTTTAACAGAGATCGTCTGTTTGGGAATGTGCTTGCTTCTTATGATTTTACAGATAAATTAAGTTTGCTAGTAAGAAGTGGCATGGACTACTCTAATGAATTGAGAGAGTTTAGAAGAGCCTATAGCACCAACCGTTTTCAAAATGGTGCTTATGCTGAGCACTCAGTGTTTTATAGAGAAAATAACACAGATTTATTATTGACTTACACTGAAAAGCTTGGAGATATAAGTGCTGAGTTTTCAGTTGGAGGTAACCGAATGAATAGGAAAACAGCAACTGTGCAAACACAGGCATTATCCTTAGCACAGCCGGGAATCTATAATTTATCAAATGCTGCTTCGCCGTTGGAGATATTTGAGTTTGAATCGACAAAAAGAATTAACAGCTTATACGGTATCGCAAAATTAGGCTATAAAAACTTTTTGTATTTGGATATTACCGGAAGGACAGATTGGTCTAGTGCCTTAGCTACTCCAATAGCTAATGATAACACCTCTTTCTTTTATCCATCATTTTCGGCAAGCTATATAGTATCTAATACTTTTTCCTTGCCAACTGCAATTTCTTTTGCTAAAGTAAGGGCAAGTTGGGCACAAGTAGGTAATGATACCGATCCGTATCAAACATCTACTGCTTTTGTATCACAAACACCTTATAATGCTCAACCTACCTTTAGTGCTCAAAACATCATTGCAAATGCTAACTTACTGCCGGAGCAAACGACTTCTAAAGAAATTGGTGCAGATATTAGGTTTTTTGATGATAAATTGCGCTTTGATGTAACTTATTACAATGCCCTTACTGAAAATCAAATTATCTCCTTACCGGTTGCCATCTCTTCAGGGTACGACCAGCAAGTAGTAAATGGCGGTGCAGTAAGATCTAAAGGGATAGAAATAATCACAGCAGCTACTCCCGTCAAAACAACCAACTTTGAGTGGAACACGCAGCTAAATTTTAGTCGCAATGTTTCTACCGTTGAAGAGTTGCCTGATGAGGCAGGAAGGATTACCTTAGCATATTCCAGAGTGTATGATAATGTGAACCAAACGGTATGGTTTCAAGTGGAAGAAGGTGGTAGAATTGGTGATATTTATGGTACCGGATATTCAAAAAACGAAAATGGCGACTTCATTATTAATGGCAGTGGCAACTACATTGTAGATAATACCTTGAAAAAACTAGGAAATGTTAATCCTGATTTCATTTTAGGGTTTAACAATAACTTCTCTTATAAAAATTGGAGTGCCAGCTTTTTATTTGACTGGCGACAAGGTGGCATCTTAGTATCCAGAACGCAAGCTTTGGCAGGTGTTGCAGGCCAATTGAAAGAAACAGAAGATCGTCCTGAAGCCGGTATTATAGCAGAAGGAGTAGTGAATGTGGGAACAGATGAAGCTCCTATTTATGAAGCCAATACTACCGCTATCTCAGCAGAAAGCTATTACAGGCAATATTATGACAGAAACCATGAGGAAAATAATGTTTATGATGCGACATACCTTAAACTAAGGCAATTCTCTATCGGTTACACTTTTAGAAGCGACAAAGCAACAGGCTTAATTCAAAAAGACAGAGAATTAAGTATAGCCTTAATTGGAAGAAATATTTTTGCTGTCAGCAAAATCCCTCATTTCGATCCGGAACAGCTGGCCGTACAAGGACAAAAATTTGTAAGTGGTGTAGAAGATATGTCTTACCCAACAACTAGAAGTATCGGGGTTAAAATCGGATATAACTTTTAAAATATTAATCAAAAATTGAAAAATTTAAACAGATGAAAAAGTTAACTTATTTAATATTAGCTGTAACCTTATTAGGAGCAGCATCTTGTAAAAAGAATTTTGAAGAACTCAACACAAATCCTAATTCGCCTAATGAAGTACATCCTAGTTTACTGCTTCGCCAGGTAATTTACGATTATGGTGAGCAAATGTCTTACGAAGGCTTTGTAGCGGGCAATTTATTGGGACAATATTTTACGCAAGTAGATTTTAACTTATTTGACCGACATAGTTTGGGTGCACCTCAGTATGGCGGTAATCCGTGGCCGATAATCTATACTAATTTGAGAGATAATCAAATCATATTAGACCGTGCGCGAGCTAATGAAACCTTTGCAGTGTATGAAGGCCCTACTCTTATATTAAAAGCCTATATGACTGCTGCTGTAACGGATATATATGGTGATGTGCCTTACTTTCAAGCCCTGCAAGGAACTGAAGGAAATGTCACACCCGCATATGATGACCAAGAAAATATTTATACATCAACAGATGGTATTTTAGATAACCTTGATAAAGGTATTGCAGCCATTAATCATTATACAGCTTCCCAAAGCTTAGATGGTGATATTTTGTTTGATGGCAACCTGTCTGCTTGGGTAACTTTTGCTAATTCTCTAAAAATAAAATACTTGATGCGGATCTCGGATAAAGTAGATGTTGCTAATGAATTACAAATGATACACAACTCAGGAGATTATATGATGAGTAATGCGCAAAATGCTACCTATGATTTCACCGACGGACAGCCTAATAATTTTAGGTTAGCAACCCTTAGAGATGGTGATTTCAACTTATTTATCATGTCGGAAACTATTGAAGAAATTCTTAAAGAGCTGGACGATCCAAGAATTGGCACTTTCTTCAGGCCTATTGGCAATGATACCACAGGTATGCAGTTTGAAGGATTTTTAAATGGATTTGATGCTTCTCAAACATCTATCTCTGTTGCCAATTACTCTTTAACCGGTACGATATTTAGAGACCATACCGGTGATTTAGATGCTAACTTCCTTACAGCTTGGGAAACTCAATTTTTATTAGCTGAAGCTGCTGAAAGAGGTTACATCTCGGCGAGTGCACAAATGCATTATGAAACAGGTGTGCAACTTGCTTTTGAGTATTGGCAAACACCGCTACCCGCTTCTTATCTCACAACAGATTCTGCGGCTTACGGAAGTAATGGTGCGGATAAAATTAAGCAAATTATCACGCAGAAATGGCTCGCAAACATCATTAATGGTTATGAAGGATGGATTGAATTTAGAAGAACCGGTTTTCCGGAATTTAAAACCGTTGCTGCCAGCTTGAATGATAATCTTATTCCGGTAAGGATGCCTTATCCGACAGATGAAGCAACGCTGAATTCAGTTAGTTATAACACTGCGACTGCCTCAAACGGGAATAGTATTAATGCTAAAGTTTGGTGGGATGTGGATTAAATTGCAAATTAAGAAATTGACAAATTCTAAAATTAAAAATAATAATCTTGACGAAGTCCCACCTTGCGGAACAAAGTTCAGGAATTCCAAATTAATAAAATATGTCCGTCCTTCGAGTGCCTCAGGAGGACATATTTTTTCTCTATCTGCACATTGTTTTAGACAATTAAGCTACTTTCTACTATGATCGACCCCGGCCTACTCCAATGGGGAATCTTATTGTTGTTTGGGATTGGGTTTTTCTTTGTAGCTCCCCTATCTAAAACAGCTGCACAATTTTTCGCAGCAAGTTCTAAAAAAGGCACTCAACCAAATATATGGATACTTACGGGCAGCTTAGTAATATCCTGGATATTTGCTAAATCAATTACCAATGCTGCTAACCTAAGCTTACAGTTTGGGATGGTGGGAGGCATTTCTTATGCAGTGTATTATCTTTCCTTTATAACAGGCGGTATCATTATTTACCAATTGCGGACTAAAGGAAATTTCAAAAGCATTCATGACTTTCTCTCCACTAGATTTGGAAAAAGCGCAGTGGTAGTTTTTTCTTTATTAATTGGATTTAGGCTATTTAATGAAGTATGGTCTAATACCATGGTGATCGGCAGTTATTTCGGATCAGCAGGAAGCAATGAATACTATACTGCCATCCTCGTTTTCACGACATTAACTCTTGCTTACACACTCAAAGGTGGATTGCGAAGTTCTTTATTGACCGATGCGATTCAAATGGTTTTGTTTGGAGTATTGTTATTTATTTTACTCGCCTATTTATTACCGGACACGAAAGGAGGTATTCAGCCTTATCTTACTTCCGGCAGCTGGAAAATGTCAACCGGGCTAAATCTATTTTTCGCTGCGTTTCTTCAAATATTCAGTTACCCGTTCCACGATCCGGTATTGACCGACAGAGGATTTATCAGTGATACTAAAACAACTTTAAAAAGTTATCTGTTAGCTGCTCTAGTTGGATTTCTATGTTTAGCTGCTTTTGGCTTAGTAGGTGTTCATGCTCGACTGCTTGGCCTAGAAGGACAAGCTGCAGTTGAAGTAAGTAAATTATTAGGCGTAGCGGGCATGTTAGCCATGAATTTCATCATGATCACCTCAGCTGCATCTACCTTGGACTCTACCTTTTCTTCATTTTCTAAATTAATGGTAATTGATTTAGGAAAAAGTAAGGAATATAGTATCAAAAAAGGCCGTATCATGATGATTGTCATCACAATTCTAGGCACACTTCCCGTATTTGCGAATCCTGCCATTTTATCAGCTACAACTGTTAGTGGTACAATGGTTATGGGACTGGCCCCTGTGTTTTTGTTATGGCGTTTTAATGCACCTAAAGCTTCTTTTCATCTACCCATTTGGTTTGGCATAGGAGTAGGAATTATATTAGCCATCGGACATTTTCCGGCCGGGTTAGTATTTACGGAAGGCCCTTATGCTGATTTGCTATTTGCAAATTTATGGGGTGTTTTAGGGTGTTTTATTTTATTCCTTTTACCTTTATTCTTTAGGAAATGGAAAACAGCAAGTCAGCAAAAGACATTGGTACCTTAAGCGGAAAGCTCCTTGTATTTGGTGGAGTTTATAGCAATTTCCAGGCGCTTCAAAAATTACAGCAAATTGCCACTTCACTTAACATATCTGCTAACCAAATTATCTGCACCGGCGACACCGTGGGCTATTGTGCTCAACCCGACGAATGTATTAAACTAATTAAAGATTGGGGGATTCATGTAATCGCCGGAAACATAGAAATACAATTAGCAGAAGGATTAGAAGACTGCGGTTGCGACTTCAACAGCGGCGGGCGGTGTGATACTTTTTCCAGACAATGGTATCCTTATGCTAAGGATAATTTGAGCGAAGACGCTCTACAATGGATCCAGCAATTACCCCATTTTCTAAAGTTTGATTATGCGGGATTAGCAGGAATATGTGTTCATGGTTCTTATTTTGAAACAGCAGGTTATGTCTTTGCATCTACAGATTGGGAGGAAAAAGAAAAAAATTTCCTAGCTACGGAAGCTGATTTAATTTTAGCAGGACATTGTGGGTTACCTTTTAGTCAGCAACAAGATGGTAAATATTGGTTAAACGCCGGCGTTATCGGCATGCCCGCCAACGATGGCACTCCAAGAGTTTGGTATATGATATTAGATGATAAAGGTTCTAAACTCAACTATACTCATCACTACTTCAACTATGATCACCTCACGACTGCTAAGCTTATGACTGAAAAAGGATTACCACTACCCTATGCCAAAACACTCCAAACCGGCTTATGGGATAATTGTGAAATACTTCCTAAGGAGGAAACGGACCACCAGGGAGTGAAGATAAGGTTTTAAAAAATTTATTATTATCCAACATAGATACTTTATAATAAAAATGTTAAATGGTAAAATATATCGTATAGCTCGTGACAGGCTACTTTAAGAGGGCACATTCGCAAGTAGAGCAGTTTTAAACTCAGAAATTTCTGAGTTTAGGGAACGGCCTTTTTTTCAAACTACTACAATCTCGAAATTGAGAAGGAGAGAAACATCAGATGTATGAAGCCACCAATAGGTGGCGAGTTTCTGCTGTTTTGGGTAGCATTTCTGAGATTGTTAGCGAGAAAAATCAGCCTTGAATTTTTTTTTGTTACTTTTCTTTTTTTCAAGAAAAAGAAAAGTAAGAAGAAATCATTGCAAAAATAACCCCGATATTAGGCTTTTTTAATTAAAATCGGAGTGGTTTACACCTATAAATTTCATTGAACACCTTGGTATCATTCATTTTTCTTACTTGCGAATTTCCCTAAGAATGAATTTCATATAATTTTTTTGCAAAAAAAATTCTGAAATGATATTCAATCCGTCCTTTCGCTAGTGAGTCACCATAGCGCAAGAAGGAACCCCGAAATCCCCAGCAATAATTTACAATTTTAGATTTACTAATTACGATTTGATAATAATTTTGAATTTACTAATGGCTAATATTAGATGTAAGATGGTCAAATAAAATTATGCTAGTAACTATAAATTACACTAATCCTTAATTTCAAAAGTTTTCGTTTCTTTATTAAAACAAACCTTTTCTGTATCAAATATCTTATTGACTAGGCCCTGTTTAATCAACTCATGCGGAGTGCCTTCAAGTATTCGATTTTGATCTACTAACCAAAGTTTATCAGATAAACGTAAAGCTAATTCCAAATCATGGGTACTAATAACGATCCCTTTATGCTGCTCACTTGATAAATGCTTTAACAATTGAAACAAGATGATCTTATTAGGCAGGTCCAAGAACGAAGTAGGTTCATCCAATAGCATTAGAGGAGTCTGCTGCGCTAGTAGACGTGCAATTAGCACCCGTTGTCGCTCTCCATCACTCAATGTATATAATTTGCGATCTCGATACTCCTCACATTTTACAGAAGTTAAAGCACCATTAACAATGTGTTCATCTTTATTGGATAACCGGTCAAACATATTGGTATACGGAGACCTACCTAAAGATACGTACTCATAGATTGATAAATCTGATATGCCCGACCGATCAGTAGAAGCAATACTGACTAGTTTAGAAAGTTCCTTAGAGCTAAATTGCTTTAACTGCTTTTGTTGGACATAAACATCTCCCGAAAGGGGCTCCATCAGATTACCAATTGTTCGCAAAAGAGTAGATTTTCCGGAGCCATTCACACCTAACAAACATATTAATTCTCCTTTTTGTACAGAAACATTAATATGTGACAACAACGGTTGCCCATAGCCTACCGCTAACTTATCAGTTGTCAAAAATGGCTCCATTAGCTCATGTATTGTTGACGTTTATACCTAAATATCACCCAAATCACAATGGGTGCCCCTATTAAGCAAGTCACTACATTAACAGGCAAAACAGTATTCGTACCGGGCAACTGGGCAATCAAGTCACATCCTACGGCTATGATTGCTCCGATCAAAAGTGTAGCCGGAATTAAAATTTGATGCCGTTGGCTTTTCATTAAGACTCTTGCTAAATGCGGTACAGCAATTCCCACAAATGCAATAGGCCCACAGAACGCAGTTATCACACCACTTAATACTCCAGTGACAAGAATAATTAACAATCTGTTTCGTTTAAGGTTCAATCCTAAAGACTTAGCTGCATCTTCTCCGGATAATAAAATATTCAACTGTTTTGAAAGCAAAAATGCACTAAATACGCCTAATAAAACGAGCACGCTTAAAACCGCTAATTCTTGATAATTGGTTTTACTAAAACTCCCTAATCCCCATATCACAAAATCTTTTACCTTCCCAGCATCTCCGTAAAACTGTAAAGCACCTACCAAAGCTCCCGAAATATATCCAAACATTAGGCCGATGAGTAACAACATCATATTATTACGCAGTTTTTCAGCTAATAAGCCAATGACTAATAAAATGCCAAAGGCGCCTAACGCGGCTGCTAAAGATATACTCCAAGTGTTGGTAATAAAAGATATTCCCAAACCTAACAAAAGCGTATTGAGCATCAGTAATAATGCAACGCCTAACGATGCTCCTGAGGTAATTCCCAACACGAATGGACCTGCCAAAGGATTTCTGAATAAGGTTTGCATTAATAAGCCACTAATAGATAGGCCCATACCAGCTAAACAGGCCGTAGATACACGCGGTAATCTAAGTAATAAGACAATTTCTTTATGGGTACGATCAGGTGTGCCATAATTGAAAAGGATACTTAATACTTCACTAAAAGATATATTAACAGAGCCTAAACAGATATCAATTCCAGAAATTACGATAAGAAAAATGGCAAATATTCCAAGTGCTGATTTACTTAGCTTAAAACCGTCCATTGAAATAAAGTTAATCATTATTATACTAGCTAATAGCTACAAGCTATCGGCTATTAACTATTGCAATTTTTGATAATAATACAATTCATGCTCCGGAAGCACCTCAGGGTGAAAAATCTTAATCAAATCTTTCAAAACTATATGAGGATTTACCACACCGCTTTCCCAATAATCATTGCCTCCTAGTTCATTTACTCGTTTATTATTATTATACAAGTGATTGTTCTCATACGCAGTAAAATTTGTGTATCGCTCATCTGCATCAGCTAATACAACTTTAGATTGATAGTCGCCGATATTTAACCAAAAATCTGCATTAATAGCTTTTTTATAAACTACTTCAAAGGAAAGAGGCAAATTACCTGTTTGCATGTCATCTTGCCAAAGATATTGAGCCCCCGCATCATTTAAAAGCTTAGCGGTAATATTTTTCCCACCGGGGACATACCACACATCTCCGTATTTTATATTAGTAAAAACAGTAGGCCGATTCTCCACTGTATCAACTTTTGCTCTAGCAGCCAAATACGCTGTTTCAATCTTTCCAAAGATACGATCCGCTTTTTCTTCTTCTTTAAAGAAGACGGCAATAGCTTTTATCCATTCTGCTTTCCCTAAAGGATGAGTTTCTAAAAACTCTCTGCAATACAAAACAGGAGTTTGAGAGATACGCTCATCTTTTATCACATCATGTGCTACATCACCAGTTGCATAAGTAATAATCAAGTCAACATTTAAGCTCCATACTTTTTCTATATTCAGATTTGTGTTATCCCCTACTTCTTCTATCTTACCTTCCTCTATTAACTTTTTAACGCTAGGTGTGTTAATATATCTATGCTTAGAAATCCCAAAAAGTGTATGTTGTAAATCCAACTTATCTAAAAAAGCAGCATAAACTGACGATAAGCTAATGACTCGATTAGGTATTTTATTGATAACAATTTGTTCATTTAAATGCATTGTATCATTCGGTTGGATAATATAGCGATTAAGTATTTGATTACTATCATTAGTATTTAATAAAAGTAGCTCTTTATATTCTTGGTAATAATTTACTTTAAAGCCTTTAGCATACTTGGGTTGAATAGTTTTAATAAGTGTGCTTTCGAATGTATTTGTAGATTTTCCAGAAGGATTGCAGGCATAGCAGAGTACAGCAAATATTAATGGTATGCTCCTTATCATCCGCATATCAAGAAATAATTTTTTCCGCCATAGCTTGCTTTCTGAGCTGTGTAGCAGTTTCCTTTCCTAAATAATTATCAATTAAGTAATGTGCTAAGTAAAGTGCTGGCGTTAATATAACTGCAGCTAAAGATTTATAAATATAGTTTACTACGCCAATTGCTAAAACTAGCGTTAAGCTCCATCCTGCTCCGATATAAAAAGCAATAAACAAAACGACAAAACTATCTATCAGTTGAGATATTAAAGTAGACCCGGTGGCTCTTAACCATATAAACCTTTCTCCGGTTAACCGTTTAATTAGATGAAATACCTTAACATCAATTAACTGGCCGATCAAAAAAGCCACCAGTGAGCCAATGATTATCCAGTTGCCTTGTCCGAATATCGTCCTAAACGCCAATTCCATATCTATAATGCCATAAGGCGTCTGGCGGGTAATCCAAAAGTCAGCAGGAGAAGTTTGGATAGCTATATAGCACATTACAAAAGCATATCCAATTAACCCTGCAGCTATGTATGAAAAAAATTTTACTCCTTTTGTTCCGTAATATTCATTGATGATATCTGTCATAATAAATACAACTGGCCATAGCAATACACCTGCAGTCAGATTGATTCCACTTATCTGTTCACCTAAAATAGATATCTCAAAAGTCTCAAAACCAAAAACTTTCTCTAATGAGAATATTTTTACACCAATAAACTCTGCAAGAAGAGCATTTGCTAAAAAAAATGCACCAAGGAAGACAAAGAGCTTAATACTTTTATTATCTAATACGGTAAATTGATTAAACATGCGAAAAAAATAAGAAAGTTCTATTTAAACGATCATTTCTTTTAAGTGCTCCATGGGGATGCAAACACCCTCGACACAGCGGTAACATTTCATCTTATCTTCAAACACCTCAGACTTAAAAATAGATTTGCCTCTTAACATTCTCACACATTCTTGAATTCCTTCAATAATTGAAGGGTGAGGATGAATTAGATCAGCCAGTTCATCTATGCCTTTATTCATAGAAATAAGTAACGCAACTGCTTGGATAGCGCTAGAGGCATGCTCTCCTACCGCTCGCATACCTAAGATCTTCATTTCTTCGTCATCACTGACAATTATTTTAAAAAATCCATTTGTCTTGCGCATCGCAATAGCCCTGGCAATACACGAGTAATCAAGTTTTACCACACGAATAGGAATATTTTGTTGAGAAGCTTGTTGCTCATTTAAACCTACAGCAGCTACTTCCGGACTTAAAAACATAATGGTAGAGACATTTTTATAGGTCATTTTTGTTGTAGAACCGGTAAACATTTTTTCTACTGCGTGCCGGGCTTCTAGCTCTCCCACATTTACTAAGGCAATATGACCGGTCACATCTCCTGCTGCATACACATTATCAACATTAGTACAAGTGTCAAGATCAGCAATCATACCTCGTTCATTAATCTCGATATTAAGTTTTTCCAATCCTAATTTTTCTGTATTAGGGACACGGCCAATTGATATTAAAGCTTTTTCAACATGAAATACCTCTCGCCTACCATCTTTAAAAGATAACTCATATTCTACCTCTCCATCTACAATTTCCATCCTCTCCAAATTAGCATTTCTATGGATAACGATGCCGTTTTTTTCGAAATTAGCTGCTACTGTTTCAGAAATATCAGCATCTTCAAATGGCAGTATTCTATCTGCTTTATCTATTAAGGAAACTTTCGTTTGGCCAAGATTAGAAAAAATTGTAGCGAATTCGCAACCAATCACCCCGGCTCCCAATACTACCAAGCTTTTAGGATAATCTGTGAAATGGTGTATCCCATCGCTTGTGACAATTATTTTCTCATCAATAGGGATGTGAGGTAATTTTCGAGGCCTGCTCCCTGTTGCCAATAAAATAAAATCAGTAGATATAGTAAATTCTTCATTGTCTTTGCCTTTTTTAATTAAGACTTCATGCTTACTTATAAGAGAACCTTCGCCTCTTACATAGGTAAAGCGGTTTTTATACGCCTCAGATTCTAATAACTTTATATGGCAAGAAAGTTGAAACTTCCTGTCAAATATAGCACCTTCTTGTGCTTTCAATAGATCTTGATACTCAATTTTTAAATTGGTTAGTGCATTTTCACTTAATACTTCTTTTACGTTAGCTACTTGAGTAGAAAACTCCCACATGGTTTTAGAAGATAACGCTCCGTCATAAATACCTGCCCCTCCAATCTTATCACGTTCTACCAATATTACTTTCTTGCCAAAATCTACTGCTCGCATAGCGGCGGCATATCCTGCCGGCCCTCCTCCAATAATACACAGATCATAATGTTCCATACTCCAATAATCAATTGTCTGCTTAACAGCACGAAGATACCTTAAAATAAAGAATTTCAGATCATTTAAGCAATAATTATAGTCAATTAAAATTAAATTTCCATAAATTCGTTACCAAATCAGAGGGATCGCTACTTATTACCATGAAGCTGACTTTATCATATATATTTTCTTTTTTATTTTTATTCATAAACTTCGCAACGGTTGGCCAGGTAAATTCTGAACAAGTAATTATACTCGAAAATCAACAGTACAAAAATGCTTTTTCAGCATTCATAAAAAACAATCCTAAAACTGTCAAAATTAAAGAAGGAAAAAAGATACTGTATCAACTAAAAAAAGATGATGAAATAAAAAAAGGAACAGTTACAGAAATAAAAAAAGATGCTATAAAAATAGATGGCCAGCCTTATAAGATATCGCAATTTAGTATGATAGGAGCCGTTATTCCGGGTACAATTGTTAAAACTATAGCCGGGCCGGTAATATTTGCTTCCGGCGTGGCATTAATGGCTTCAGGAACTTACTTGGGCGGATATGCCATTGCCAATTATCTTAACGAACCAATTATATTATTAGAAGGCCTTAAAGTAACTAAGTCTTATTTTGTTTTCAGGACAATTCCGGGTATGCTTGCATCAGTAGTTATAGGATTAGGAGCAAATGTGTTAGGTTTTCACGTAGCTAAACATGGTGTAAAAACCACTTTTGTACCGTTTAAAAGAACAAAATTTAACTTAGCCGGCGGCAAAGAATGGAAAGCAAAAATAGAAGAAGTAAAACCTCCTGAAAAAAAGGTCAAAGAAGAAAAGGAAAAATTAGCTAATTAGCATATTTTTCACAATTAGCTACTTATCACATTAACTAATCAACTAATTATACCCCTTTTTCCCAACTCAATAGCTTCCAAATTACTGACTTCACCATCTGATATATCAAATCGAGTGATGGTTTTAATTTTATGAAAGCCGTGATTACCAGCTGCACCGGGGTTAATGTGCAATAAATTATTTAATTTTTTATCCCTCATCACCTTTAAAATATGCGAATGCCCAGTTATAAACAAACCGGGAGGATTTTCTTTAATGCGATCTTTCACCGCAGGGCTATATCTGCCCGGATATCCGCCAATATGGGTAATCCAAACATCTAATTCTTCTACTTCAAACCGGTTATCTAAAGGATATGCTACTCTTAATTTTCCTCCATCTATATTTCCATAAACAGCTCTAAAAGGCTTAAAATTTTCTAGCTGTTCAGCAACTTCCATCGTACCAATATCACCGGCATGCCAAATCTCATCACATTTTTCAAAGTATTGAAAAACTTTGGAGTCTAGAAAGCCATGCGTATCTGATAATAGCCCTATTTTTTTCATCTAATTTTAATTTTTTAACGTAATAGTGATAAAACTGAGGATAGGATTTTGAGCCATGCCCTCAGTTTGATCATAGAAGATGGATGAGATAGTATAATATTATTAATACTACAAAGATATATCATTTCAATTACTCTATCTAAATGATGAATTTTGCAAAATTAAACTATATCAACTATATTTAACCTTTATAAAATTACGAGATTGCTTATGAGCGATAGAATGCTATTGGAGGTTAAGAATTTAGAAACACATTTTCAAACAGAAGAAGGCTTAGTAAAAGCCGTTAACAACGTTAGTTTTAATTTAAATAAAGGCGAAACTATAGGCATCGTAGGTGAATCCGGGTCGGGAAAATCTGTCACATCACTTTCTACCATGCGCTTAATTCCTAATCCTCCGGGAAGGATCGTAGGAGGAGAAATTTTATATCACGGCGACAATGGGACTGTTGATTTGGTAAAAATCAGCGAAAAAGAAATGAGAAGCTATAGAGGAAATGAAATCTCTATGATCTTTCAAGAACCTATGACTTCTCTTAATCCCGTTTTCACATGTGGCGATCAAGTGGTAGAAGCCATCACTTTACATCAATCGGTAAGTAAGGCTCAAGCTAAAAAAATGACCTTAGAATTATTTGAAAAGGTTAAACTACCGAACCCACAAAGGATTTTAGATGCTTATCCTCATCAGCTTTCAGGAGGACAAAAGCAAAGGGTAATGATCGCGATGGCGATGTCTTGCAATCCAAGTATCTTAATTGCAGATGAGCCTACTACGGCGTTAGATGTAACGGTTCAAAAAACTATCTTGGACCTAATGAAACAATTGCGTGACGAAATAGATATGTCTATCATATTTATAACACACGATCTTGGCGTAATAGCTGAAATAGCCGACAGAGTGATTGTTATGTACAAAGGAAATATTGTAGAACAAGGCAATGTGTTAGAGATTTTCAGTAATCCTAAACACCCTTATACCAAAGGCCTATTAGCTTGTCGCCCGCCTCTTGGCAAAAGATTAAGCAAGCTTCCGGTAATCAGTGATTTTATGCAGGAAGATGATCAAGGGAACATGGTGGAACTGGCAACATCTGTTAAAGATGTAGTGGACAAATATACCATTTTAGAACAACAGACGAAAGACAGGCATGCACGAGTATTATCGCAAGAGCCTATTCTTAGTGTAAAGAATCTGCAAACACATTTTCCTACTAAAAGAAATTTTTTCGGCAAACCAATTGAATATGTTAAGGCGGTAGATAACGTCAGTTTTGATGTATATCCCGGCGAGACATTAGGATTGGTGGGCGAGTCAGGTTGTGGCAAAACAACTTTGGGAAGATCTATCTTACGACTGGTAGAATCTATATCTGGAGAAGTTATTTTTGAAGGGCGGGACATCTTAAAATTAAATCATACAGATCTGAAAGAATTAAGGAAAGATATGCAAATTATCTTTCAAGACCCCTACTCTTCTCTTAACCCCAGGACTACTATCGGCAATGCTATCATGGAACCGATGCAAGTGCATAAAATTTATGCCTCTGATAAGGCAAGAAAAGATAAAGTAATAGAATTATTAGAAAAGGTAAACATGAAGGCTGAGCATTTTAATCGCTACCCTCATGAATTTTCAGGCGGGCAAAGACAAAGGATTTGTATTGCCAGGGCCTTAGCACTTAATCCGAGATTTATTATATGTGATGAATCCGTATCTGCATTAGATGTATCTGTGCAAGCACAAGTGCTTAACTTACTGATCAATCTTAGAGAAGAATTTGGGTTTACTTATATCTTTATTTCTCATGACTTATCTGTTGTAAAATTTATGTCTGACCGTATGGTAGTGATGAATAAAGGACAAATCGAAGAAATGGGTATTGCAGACGAGATCTACAACAATCCACAAAGAGAATATACACAAAAATTGATCAATGCTATTCCTAAAGGTAGGATAGAAGATATTAAAGCAAATATGAGGCAGTTTTCTCGATCGGAGCAAATTGCTGAGTAATAATCCCCGGTAATTACATGCCAACAAAATCAAAGAAAAAAAAACCAAAGACATCAGGCTCTCTCTATTCCAAAGCACTTAGTGTATTTCAACGAGCTCCTAACAAACAGTTTTCTTATAAGCTCCTTTCCAAAAAACTTGGTAAAAAAGCTGACTATGAAGAAATTAAAAGTGTCGTTGATAAATTAATATCTCGCGGACTGGTAGAAAAAACCGATAAGCGGCTTCGATTAGTTGCCAGAGAAGATGCTTCTCAAGAAGCTTTTACAGAACAAACTGCAATGATCACCGGTAAAGTTGATATGGCATTACGCGGATCAGCGTATGTTATTTCCGATCAATCTACTGAGGATGTTTATATTTCTTCCAAAAATCTTAATCATGCGTTAGACGGCGATATTGTTAAAGTATTAATAAAATTTGTCAATAAACGCAGTAAAAAGCCTGAGGGAGAAATCGTAGAAGTAGTAAAACGAAGTATTGACAAATTTATAGGAACGGTCAAAATTTCCAAAGATTTTGCTTTTGTTATTCCTGACAAAAAGAATATGTCTACTGATATATTTATACCATTAGACAAATTACACGGCGCTAAAGACGGCGATAAGGTAATTGCTCAATTCATAGAGTGGCCTACAAAAGCAAAAAGTCCGATTGGCAAAGTGATTGAATTGCTTACGAACTTAAGTATTAATGATCTTGCTATGAATACTATTTTAGTAGATTACGGCATTAATTTTAAATTCTCTGAAAAGCAGCTAGAAGAAGCCAATCAAATTCCTTCTAACATTACCGATGAAGAAATAAAAAAACGCAAAGACTTTAGAAATGTAACAACTTTTACTATTGACCCCAAAGATGCCAAAGATTTTGACGATGCTATCTCAATAAATAAAATAGACGAAGATACATTCGAAATAGGCATTCATATAGCTGATGTTTCTCATTACATCCAACCTAATACGCTGTTAGATAAAGAAGCATTAAAAAGAGGAAACTCTATTTATTTAGTTGACCGAGTAATCCCAATGTTTCCCGAAAAATTGTCTAACGAATTGTGTTCCCTTCGGCCAAATGAAGATAAATTGTGTTATGCAGCCGTTTTTCATCTTCATAAAAATGGGAAAGTACTTAAAGAATGGTTTGGAAGAACTATTATACATTCTGACAAAAGATTTGTTTATGAAGAGGCTCAAGAAGTAATAAATGCGGGGACAGGTAAATATTTTGATGAACTGACTATTTTAAATAATATTGCTCATAAGCTTAGAGCCCAAAGATTTAAAGAAGGTTCTATAGCATTTGAAACCTCAGAGGTTAGCTTTGTATTAGACCCCACCGGTAAACCTATCGGCTTAACCAAAAAAGAAAGGTTAGATACACACATGTTGGTAGAAGACTACATGCTATTAGCTAATCGCTCCATAGCTAAAGTTATTAATAAAGCTAAACCGTCAAGGCCGATGGTCTACAGAATACATGATGAGCCGGATATTGAAAAACTATTAGAGTTGGCACACATAGCTAAAGAATTTGGCCATCGAGTTGACGTTAGTACACCGAAAAAAATTCCGGATGCCTTAAATAACCTCATGGCAGCTGTAAAAGGTAAGCCGGAACAAGACTTATTGGAGAAATTAGCTATCCGTACGATGGCTAAAGCTGTTTATAGTACAGATAATGTTGGACATTACGGTTTAGGATTTGAGTTTTATACGCATTTTACTTCTCCAATTCGTAGATATGCAGATGTATTGGTCCATAGAAGAACAACCGAATTTCTTTCTAAATCTCAGTCTATAGCAGATAAGGAGGCGTTAGAAAAACAGTGCAACCATATTTCTGATATGGAAAGAAAAGCTATGGAAGCAGAAAGGGCTTCTGTTAAATATAAGCAGGTAGAATATATGCAAGCGCATGTGGGGGAAACTTTCGATGGAATTATCTCAGGCGTGACCGACTGGGGGATTTTTGTAGAACTCATTGAAAATAAATGTGAAGGAATGATCAGGTTGAATACTATCGAACATGATACCTACACATTTAATGCAGCTACTAAAACGGTGACGGGGAGCATTTCTGGGGATAAGTTGCGATTGGGTGATAAATTAAAAGTAAAAGTTATTAAAGCAGACCTTGTAAATGCCAATCTTGATTTCCAACTCGTTCAAGATTAAATATAGTCACGTCCTAATTGTATCATGGCACATAGTTTACAACAACTTCAACAAATAATTGACCAAGCCCTTGAAGAAGAAAATTTTTCAGGGCAGCCTCAAGAGCTTTATGAGCCTATTCAATACTTAATGCAATTAGGCGGAAAAAGAATAAGGCCTACGCTCACGCTTGCTGCTTATCAGTTGTTTGCTTCTGACCTATCCAAAGCTATTAAGCCCGCTATAGGACTGGAAGTTTTTCATAATTTCACGCTTATTCATGATGACATTATGGATAAAGCAGCGATTAGAAGAGGCAAACCAACAGTACATGAAAAATATTCTGCCAATACCGCTATATTATCAGGAGATGCGATGTTTATATTAGCCAATCAATTAATGATGAAGGCTCCCGGCAAGCATCTCACCTCAGTGTTGGATATTTTTAATAAAACAGCCCTTGAAATATGTGAAGGACAGCAATATGATATGATTTTCGAATCTTCTACGTCAGTGAGTATAGATGATTATCTTAAAATGATCACTTTGAAAACTGCTGTATTACTGGGATCGTGCTTACAAATTGGATGTTTGCTTGCAGATGCGCCTGAACAAGCTTGCAAAACAATATATCAGTTTGGTAAAAATCTTGGAATTGCCTTTCAACTTCAAGATGACCTCCTTGATTCTTTTGGCAATGGTGATCAAGTAGGCAAAAAAATTGGCGGAGATATTCTTCAAAATAAAAAAACATTTTTATTAGTTAAATGCCTTGAAATAAGCAAATCACACCCCGATATACATGAAAAACTTCATGGCTGGATAACTGATAATTCACAGCCTCAAAATAAAATCAAAGCAGTATTAGAGATATATAATTCTTTTAATATTAAAGCCCTTACGCAGCAAGCTATGGCGGGATACTATGCTTTAGCATTAGATGCATTTAATTCATTGGATGTTTCTGAGGATAGAAAAAAACCTTTACAGGAAATAACAGCTTTGTTGGAGAAGAGAGCTTATTAGTTAATCTTCAAAAAAATTTAATTTCTCTATTAACGAGCAGCCTATCAGCTCGCTTCTTTCAAGCTTCTAAAATCAACCGGCACAAGTTTAGAGACCCCTTCTTCTGCCATTGTCACACCATACATGACATCCATATGCGACATGGTTTGTTTGTTGTGTGTAACAATAATAAATTGCGAATCTATAGAAAAATCTTTAATTATCTTATTAAACTTAGCAATGTTAGTATCATCTAATGGAGCGTCTACCTCATCGAAAATACAAAACGGAGCAGGTTTTAAAAGATATAAAGAAAACAGCAAGGCAGTAGCTGTGAGCGTTTTCTCACCTCCCGAAAGTTGATTGATAGTGAGTGGTTTTTTGCCTTTCGGTTTAGCAATAATCTCGATGCTGGCTTCTAATGGATTTTCTTCATCCGTTAAAATTAAGTCGCATGTATCTTCCTCCGAAAAGAGGCTATGAAAAACTTTAATAAAATTCTCCCTTACTTCTGTAAATGCATGCATGAACTTCTCTTTTGCTTTTGCATCTATCTCCTCAATCGTTTCCAGTAGAGAAGATTTAGCGCTCAGCAAGTCATTCTTTTGTTCATTGATAAAATCAGCCCTTTTCTGCATCTCATCATAAGCTTCCACTGCCATTGGATTGATCTCTCCATAGTTATCTAATCGACTTTTCAGTTTTAAGGTAATTTCTTCCAACTCTTGTTGTTGTAAGCCTTCCTCTGGAGATTGTTCAATAATATCTTCAATATTTATTTTAAACTCTATGTCTAGACGCTCTTTTAAAGAAGCAATAGAAAGCTTTAATTCATTCACTTTCTCTTTCAGCTCAGATAAAATTGTTTCCGCTTGGTCCCTGTTTCTGGTTAAATTCTTCAGTTGTTGCTCTAGTTCATGTACATTCCCTTTAGCTTTATAATAATTTTCTTCAAAAGCATTACGGCTATGCTCAGCAACCTCTTTTTCCTCATATAATTTGATCAGTGATCTTTCCAAGTTAGATGTGTTAGAAAAGGATGACTTGATGCTTTCATCGGTTTCTGTAAGAGAATTTTGCGTACTGAGCAATCTTTCCTGATTTGTAGTTAATTGATTTTGCTTAAAACTTATATCTTGCTCAATTCTTTTTACCTCTCCTTGTATTTGATGAAAAAGAATATTTTGCTGATTGTATTGGTCAGACAGTTTTTGAACTTCTTCGGAAATAATTAAAAAATTCTTCTCCTTATCAGCCAAAGCTTCTTGGAGATTATTAATGTTAAGATTTAGTTGTTGTATATTTTGTTCAATAACTGAATTTTCAGCTTTTAAAGTTTCAATCAACAGCGTGTTTTCTTCTTTTTTACCTTTGTTGACTTCTATAAAAGAGATATGATCTTCTATTTTAGATTTAATGATAGATTGTTGATTATCCAACTTATTTATCTCTGATTGAAGAGAGATTGCTTGATCATTTTTCAGGGAAGATTTAAGTGCATTGATAGTTACCTTTTTTTTATCGCCTGTAGCACTTAATTGATCAACATCTTTCTTAAGCAATTCTATTGCTGTTTTCAATGTTTCTAAACTTTTTCTCCGCCCTATTTTTTTTCCTTCAAATAATCCTACTGCACCTCCCGAGATACTATTGAATTTCTTTATCAACCGCCCGTTTGATGTGATGTATATTTCATCACTTTCTTGAGCCGGCAAAGTATCTACAATAGCCACATTATTCAATAAGTGAGCACATAAAGATTTATATTTTTCCTCTACGCTGATTACTCGCACGGCCGGGATACCATTTTTATGGTTATTATTTGCAGGAAGCACTTGGCCAACTTTATCTAAGATGAAAAAATTAGCTCTGCCCTTAGCTGCATCACTCAGGATATTGATTGCCGTAATAGCTTCCGCTTCCGTTTGTACGATGTAATAATTTAAAAAGGGTTCTAAGTAATTTTCAATAGCAACTCGATATGGTTCTTCACAGGCAATAATATCAGAAAGCAATGGCGCATCTTTAGTAACAGCAACTTCTTTCTTTAAAAATTTTACGGACTCCGGAAAGCCTTCCAAATTATCTACCAGATTTTTTATAAGATTATATTCGTTTTGTTTAGCATCTAATTTTCTCTTTGTTTCTAGTAGCGCGTTTTGAGTGTCTGCATATTCTTCTTCCTGATCAATAATTTTTTTATTGATTGAATCATTTTCACTGAAAACATTTTCTAACAACTCACGCTGTGCTATTACCTGTTTATCAGAATCAACTAATTGTTGTTGAAGCGACGCTACCTCCTGTTCTTTTAACAGCTTCTCTTCCTCACTTATTTGTTTTGTTTTTTCAAGGGCGGAAAGTTGAGCGGAATTGATCTGAAGTTGTTTATCATTTTCATTAAGCTCTATTTTTAATTGATTATAAGTTGATTTCAATTGTTCCAGTTCAGCCCTCCGGTCATCTTGTTGCTTTCTAGCCTGATCTTGTGTTAATGATAGGGTATTTAAATCTTTTTGAGCAGCATTGATTTTTGTTTCGGCTTCTTGTTTTTGCTGTTCGGCAATCTGTAGGCTATTATTTAATTCATGTAGATTATGTATAGCATCCTCAGCGTGCTTTAACAGGTCTTCCCTCTTATCGGATAAAAACTTTACTTTCTCAGAAAATAAATTCTTTTGATTTTCTTGCTCTCGGAGCTGGTGTAACTTTTCGTTAAGAGACCGCTGTATAGTAGCTAATTGCTTCTCTTTTTCTAAGCTTTCATTTTTTTCTTTTTCAATTTTAGCATCCAGTTGTTTGATATCAGTTTCTATACTTAATTTCTTATCCTCTTCCGAGCTTATTTGCTTAAAAAGGCTATCATATTTAATGCTGAAACTTTTTAAGCTGAACTTTGCCAGTTCAATACTATTAAGTTTATAATCTTTTTTTAATTGATGATATCTTTTTGCTCTTTTCGCTTGAGATTCCAGCTTTTTTAAATTATCATTTATCTCAAAAAGTAAGTCTTCAATTCTATCTAAGTCATTTTCAGTAGCAGAAAGCTTCTGGAGCGTTTCTTTTTTACGGCTTTTATATTTTGAGATCCCGGCTGCTTGCTCAAATAATTTTCTACGCGAGTGTTCCCGGTCATTTAAAATTTCATCAACCATACCCAATTCTATAATTGCATAAGAATCGCTTCCCACACCGGTATCAAGAAATAAGTTAGTAATATCTTTTAACCGGCAGGGAATACCGTTTAACCGATATTCACTATCCCCATTCCTATACAGCATACGAGTAATTGTAATGGTAGTATATTCTGTAGGTAACACATTTTTTGTATTTTCAAAAGTAAGGGATACTTCTGCCAGACTGGAGGCTTTTCTTTTTTTAGAACCATTAAAAATGATATTCTCCATTTTATCAGAGCGAAGCATGCTGGTTTTTTGCTCTCCCAAAACCCACCGAATAGAATCAACAATATTTGACTTTCCACACCCGTTTGGCCCTACAATGCCGGTAATACGCTCGTTAAAGTTAATTACCGTCTTATCAGCAAAACTTTTAAATCCTTTGGTTTCTAAACTAACTAAATGCAAGATTGGCGTTATTATTGAAGGATTGTGAATTTAAGGATTTTAGACATAAATTTATATCATGAAGATAAAAAACCAATTGACCATTGTCTAGTATTTCCAAACCTTTCGGAATTTGTAATCTATGTGTTGTTCCCATGAGAAAAGAGGCGGCTGACCCGAGCGAAATGACTTCTCAATTATTATTTGGCGAGACATTTAAAATATTACAGAAAAAAGACCAATGGCTTAAAATCAATACCACTTTTGATGATTATACAGGTTGGATCGATGAAAAACAATGTGCTTTATTGACGAATAAAGAATTTGCTGCCCTTCAAAAATCTAAGCCGGGTTATGCGCTAAGTTTAATGCAGCCGGCTATCACAAACAATCAACATATTCAATTACTTATAGGCAGCACTTTACACGAGTTTGATGGATTGAATTTTAAATTATGTGATCAAAAGTATGTTTATAATGGACAAACTATAGAACCGGAAGCACACAATATCACAGCTGAATTAGTTATAAAAATAGCTCGTAAATATATGAATGCGCCTTATTTATGGGGAGGAAGATCGCCATTTGGCATTGACTGCTCAGGGTTAACCCAGGTAGTGTTTAAATTATGCGGGATGCCTATCCAAAGAGATGCCTATCAACAGGCCGAGCAGGGTATTACAATTGACCTTATCTCTTCTGCTCAAACTGCAGACCTGGCTTATTTTGCTAATAAAGAAAATAAGATTACTCACGTCGGTATTATAGAAAAAACAGAAGATAAAGAACTCTCTATCATTCACGCTTCAGGCAAGGTACGATGTGATAAACTAGACCACTATGGTATTTATAATATAGAATTAAAAAAATATACCCATCAATTAAAGTTGATCAAAAGAATTTTCTAGCTGAATACATACCGATAATATTATGGCTGTGTTATTATAGAGTGTTAAATCAAAAGTTAAATAAGATTAATAAAATAATAACTTTGCATCAGATAATATGCATTACAACACACTAATAAAATATTTATGCAAAATATACTTAAAGCACTAACCCAAAAGCAAAAAATGTGGATAGTGATCTTATCAGTCGTGTTTACAGCACTGATGATATGGTCGTACTTCATGGCTGATAACCTGACGATTGGCAGCACGATCACCATAATCATCATCTTTGAGATATTGCTTTTCGCTTTGTTTGTAACATCTAAAAAGAAAGGCCAGAAAAAAACAAAAGGAAGAGAATGGATAGATGCATTGGTTTTCGCCGTTGTAGCAGCTACGCTTATAAGGACTTTTGCTATTGAGGCGTACACTATACCTACCTCTTCTATGGAAAAAACCTTATTGGTAGGTGATTTTCTTTTTGTGAGTAAAATGCATTACGGAGCGCGAGTGCCTATGACCCCTATTGCTTTTCCGTTTGCTCACCACACGCTTCCTATTTTCCCGGCTAAATCATATTTAGAATGGATCAAGATCCCTTACGTGAGAATTCCGGGATTTGAAGATATTGAAAGAAATGATATTGTGGTTTTCAATTATCCGATGGAAGACTTCAGGCCTACTGATAAAAAAGAAAATTATATTAAAAGATGTATTGCTATTCCCGGAGATGTAATAACCATCGTAGATCGGCAATTAAATATTAACGGAAAGCCATCTGAAAACCCTCAGGATATGCAATTTGCTTACTACATAAAAACAAATGGTGCAGGCTTAAACCCTCAAGCCCTCAGAAGGCTAGATGTAAGCATAGAAGAAGGCGGGCAAGCAGGGGCTACCGGCGTATATCGGTACTTTTTGACAGATGAAGCAGCGAATAAAATCAAAAACTTTAAAACAGTAGAACAAATTGAAGTATCGAATATTAAAAAAACTCCTTCGCCGAGTATATATTCTGAACGATTATTCCCGCAAGGGTTAAAAGAGGGATGGAGTTTAGACAACTATGGCCCTGTCATGGTTCCTAAAAAAGGCACTACCGTGCAGCTTACCGCAGATAATTTACCCATGTATGAGCGTGTGATAGGATTATATGAAGGCAATGACTTCCAGATCCGAGGAAATCAAATTATCATCAATGGTAAATCTACCAATGAATATACTTTTAAGATGAATTACTATTTTATGATGGGAGATAATAGACACAATTCATTAGACTCAAGATATTGGGGATTTGTGCCGGAAGATCACATTGTAGGAAAAGCATGGATGATATGGATGTCGTGGGACAAACATGCAAAATTTTTGAATAAGATCAGGTGGGATAGGCTGCTTACGATGATCCATTAGTGGATTTGGGATTTTGGATTTACAAGGTACAATTTTGAATTGAATCCGATTTGTCATGCTGAGCTTGTCGAAGCATCTTTACTGTTGAATTTACGATTATAGATTCCGAGATACGATGTGATAATTTTGAATTTTTAGTTTGGAATTGAATGAGATTTCAGATAATTTTCTTGCAGAAAATTTCTGAAATGATGGCGGCTGTTCGTTATCTCGGAGCTAGTTCGCGCAAAGCGGAAATGTGGCCTGAAATCCCTAATTATCTTTACTCTGAACTTTAAACTTCGAACATTAATCATTAAACTTCGAGCTAAAACATTTCCCACACAACTATATTATCTTGTAATTCATTTAATCCAACAGTAGCAAGCATCCTAGCATTGTATTTTACTAATTGACAAGTATATAAAACACTCATAGGCCCATAATATTGTATTTTAAGTTATAACTTATATTATATAAATTGGCTTGATAATCAATATTATGTATTATGAACATCAAGACAATCTACCTAGGAGTAATACTGTTAAACATTTTCTCCATAAACATTTTTGCACAACTATATGATTCAAAAATTTTAGATGTTAATAATGTGGAAGCACTATTTTTAGCAAATGGGATGTTTTTTTATGATACAGAAAATGACATACAGATTTACAATGTACCTAAAGGAGAAAATAAACAAACCATTTTCACAAGTGGAATATGGGTAGGCGGTATAGATAATAATAATCAACTCCATTTAGCAGCACAAACATACCGTCAGAATGGTGATGATTTCTGGCCGGGCCCTCTTAATGAAAATGGGATCATTGGAGAAGGAACCTCTTCCAACTGGAATAGAATATGGAAAATCAATAAAACAGAGATAAATACATTAATAGCAGATTTTGAAGATAATGGAACTATTGACAATACTATCCCAATGGATATTCTGGAATGGCCGGGACGAAATAACAGTAATTTATCATTCATTCCACAAGATCAATCCCTTGCTCCATTTATCGATAAAAATGGTGATGGAAAGTATGATCCTTATCAAGGTGACCTACCTAAAATAAAAGGTGATCAAATGCTATGGTGGGTATTTAATGATCAGCTTAGAGGACACACTGAAAGTGGAGGCGCTAAACTTGGAATAGAAGTGCAAGCGATAGCCTTTGCAATAGGTTGTACTACTGATAGCATTATTGATAATACCGTTTATGTAGAGCTTGATATTATTAATAAAAGTAACAGAACCTATGACTCTTTGATCGTAGGGCTTTTTGCTGATTTAGACATTGGCAATCCGAGTGATGACTATATTGGTTCTGATGTTGCAAATAATAGGTTTATTGGTTATAACGCTGATATGTTTGATGAAGACTTTGGGCCTATTGAGGGATATGGCAACAACATACCCATACAGTCTGTCCGCTTTACTAATCAAAAAATACACTCATTTATGTATTATAATAGTGGCTATTCAATGCTCGGCGATCCTGAAACCGCAGAAGAATACTATTTTTATATGAATAGCAGATGGAAAGATGGCACGCCTTTATTATATGGAGGCAGGGGCCACATCTCCGAAGGTGGTGACCCTACTCGCCCTCAAAAATTTATGTTTCCTTCCTCCCCTGACGACGGCTCCGCTGATGCATGGTCAGAATGTAATATTGATGGCATGGGAACACCCTCTGTGGAAGGGGATAAAAGAGGATTAGGTTCTACTAAACCCCAGACATTTGCCCCCGGCGAATCTATAAATCTTCAAATTGCCTATACAACTTACTGGGGCATCAATTATCCGTGTCCTAAATTTCCGGAGGTGAAAGACAAGTATATACCTACCTATGCTTTTTCATTGCCCGAACAAGTTTGTGTAAATGAAAATATCAATCTCCAATTAAATACTACAGATCAGATAGATGAAGTAACATGGGATTTCGGCGATGGATCAGTAAATAGTACTTCCTTAATGCCAACACATCAGTATAGTAAAGAAGGAACATATTCTATTACCTTAACTATTATTCATAATTGTGTAGAAACTAAACTCATAAAAAATATAACTATTAGAAACAACCTGCCAATAAATATTGGTAATGATACCATCATTTGCAATGCGAGTGAATACTTAATTAAATCGTCTCCGGAATATGCTACCGGAACTTATAATTGGTCGACTGGAGAAACTACTCAAGATATTACTATTACCAATTCCGGAACATATAGTTTATCTGTAAATTTAAATGACTGTATAGGTAAAGATTCTATAGACATACAACTAAGTGATTGCAATTTATTTTTACCCAATGCATTTAGTCCAAACAATGACGGAATCAATGATGAATTTAAATTTTCAGGAAATGGGATCATTTCATTATCATTAAATATTTATAATCGAAAAGGAGCACTGGTATATCAGACATCGGATAAAAATAGCAGTTGGGATGGAAAGAACTCAAATGGCCAAGATCTTCCGAACGGTGTCTATACTTATTATATTAATGCTACATATATTTCAGGTGAAAGAATGCTGAAGAATGGAAATATTACTTTAATTAATTAAAACTTTCTAAATTGCCGCCTCTAAACTATAGGCGTGCTCGCAATATTATTAGGTGTATTAGTCGGAATAATTACAATAATATTTATTGGTCCTGTTTTATTTACACTCATTAATATTACTTTACAAAATGGGCGGAAAGCAGGAATCTCAGCTGCGACAGGTATTTTCGTTGCAGATTTTTTATATGTGTTGTTATGCATATATAGCATCAATTTTTTAGTTGCCTCAGAAGACACCAAATTTTATTTAGGTATTGGTGGCATTTTCATATTGGCCGGGCTCGGAGGAAAATATCTTTTCTTTCCTAACTTAGATACC
Organism: Chitinophagales bacterium; assembly: GCA_965213575.1. Classification (GTDB taxonomy): domain Bacteria; phylum Bacteroidota; class Bacteroidia; order Chitinophagales; family JAUHXS01; genus JAUHXS01. The sequence continues at coordinate 30,088 of CBDBZN010000031.1, forward strand.
AATCACGAAAAGAAACTTAGTTTTATAGGCTACGGCACCTCTTTTTTAAAAGGATTTGCCATAACTTCTATCAATCCGTTTGTCTGTATAGTTTGGATCAATATTGTAAGCTACGGACGAGAAAAGTTTGACAATAATCTGGATTTACATTTATTCCTTTTATCATTACTGGTCACTATATTGATCACTGACGTATTAAAAGTTTTACTTGCTAAAAAGTTACACAAACTCATCCAACCGAAAAAGTTAAAAATTATTTTTAGAATAGTAGGATTAATATTAATAGGATTCAGCATTCGATTAATATTATATATTTTGTAGATTTGAAAATCAGTTAAATATAAACTTACAGCATGACTTCCATAACATTTTTGATTTGGGCATTAGCAGCATTAGTTCCTATGATCCTTGGATTTATATGGTATCATCCTAAAGTATTAGGTAATGTTTGGATGAATGCCTCCGGTTTAAAAGCCGAAGATTTAAAAGGCAGTAATATGCCACTTATTTTAGGTTTATGCTTGGTATTTAGTTATATTTTAGCTGCCGGAGTTCATTTTACAGTCATTCATCAATCTCATGTATTTTCTATTTTGGTTGATGAACCCGGATTTAAGAATCAAAGTGGGGAAGCTTGGAATATTTTCGAAACATTTATGGGAAAATATGGTGCGAACTTCCGGACTTTTAAACACGGTTTATTTCATGGTGTTTTAGATGGCTTTTTATTTGCTTTACCTATTATAGCTATAAATGCCTTATTTGAGCGCAAAGGGTTTAAATATATTGCAGTAAATACAGGATATTGGATTGTAACTATTGGATTAATGGGTGGTATTATTTGTCAGTTTGCCTAGAGAATTATAATGGATTTCAGCCTCTTCTGCTTAAGTAGATTGGCTAACGAAATGAAAATATAGGATAATTCATCACAGAAACACGGTAGAAAAACTTCCGGTTTACCAATTCAAATCTTTTAACTTTAAACTTTGAACATTAAACTAATTCTTACATATCCTCCATCAATTCTACCAATTGTTTTTTACGAAAAAACCGACCACGCTTATTCACATTGCTTAAAACAATCAAAACCCGTTGTTTTTCCGGTATCCTGATAAAATATGACCTGAATCCTTTCCACCAACCGGTATGATAAACAATTTTATTTCCATCGTCTTCAGCATCTATCCTCCATCCTAAACCGTAATTGTCAAACAGCTTTAAATCTCTATGAAGTGGCGTATATGCTTGAGCTAAAGTAGAATCATTTAATAACTTACCCGTTACTAAAGCTCTGTCTAATTTATACAGATCTTGTATCGTGGAATATACTCCCTTATCCCCTACTACCCCATTTAAATAAGTATCTTCTGAAACCCTTCTCCCATCATAACCTATAGCAGCATTTGCGATCATAGACATAGGTGCCTTGCATTTATTATAAATTACTGTATTTGTCATGCCGGAAGGAGCAAATATTTTTCTATACATATACTCTTCATAAGGCATGCCTGAAACTTTTTCAATGATCGAAGCTAAGATGGCAAAATTAGTATTGCTATAGTTATACCTGCGGTCAGGGAAATAATATACTGCAGGGCGTTTATCAATCATTAATTGTATTACATTATCATTACAAATAGAAGAATCTCTAGGCCAATATTTGTCAGAGAAGTACATATAGTTAGGCAACCCGGAGCGGTGGGTTAACAACAATTTTACTGTAATATTTTCATAAGGAAAGCCGGGAAAAAATTTCTTAACGGGATCATTAATGTGCAATGCACTATCTTGATATAGTTTTAATATACCGAGTGCGGTTATAGGTTTAGATACAGAAGCTAGTTGAAATTTGGTATCTATCGTTAAAGTATCATGAGACCGAATATCTTTATATCCATAGATATTTTGATAAATAATTTTACCACTATCAGCATACAGGACAACTCCATTAAAATGATCTTTATGAAATTTATTTAAAAAATATCTTTCTAGTTCAGCTGCTTTTAACAGCTCTTTTTTATTTAAAAAAATGCTCCTATCACGCTCTTTAACAATCTCAACAGCCTCTTTTTTAGAAACTTTTTCTACGCAGGATGTAAACCATAGCGTTAAAATAATTAAAATACTTCCTCTCCAATTCATCCTTGTAATATATTAATGAAAAAACAAATATGCGACCAGTATAGCAGCTATTATTCCAAAAAAGTCTGCGATCAATCCGCATGTAATTGCATACCTTGTATTTTTAATACCTACTGATCCAAAATAAACTGCTATGATATAAAATGTAGTATCAGTAGCACCTTGTAAAGTAGCGGCTAAATGTCCTACAAAAGAATCAACTCCGTAAGTACTCATTGCTTCTACCATTAATCCTCTGGCTCCGCTTCCACTTAATGGCTTCATAAAGGCAACAGGTAGTGCAGGTACAAAATCTGCATTTACGCCTAAGAGTGTAACTCCCCTACTAATAGCAAATAAAAAGTAATCAAATGCCCCGGAGGCACGAAACACACCAATAGCAACCAGTATGGCAATAAGATAGGGTATGATTTTAATGGCTATGCTAAAACCTTCTTTCGCCCCTTCAATGAAAGTATCATATACATTGGCTTTTTTTATTACTCCTGCTATGATAAATGCAATGATAATGGATAATAAAATGAAATTTCCTGCTACAGTAGAAACTGTATTTGCCTGCTCCTGAGGCATTATCGAAAACAAATAAGTTATCCCTGAAATTAAAAGTGTCATCCCACCTAAATAACTTAGAATGGCTTTATCTAGTAAATTAATTTTTTGATAAACAGAAACCGCTATAATGCCTGCAAGCGTGGAAAAGAATGTAGCAATTAAAATAGGTATAAATACATCAGAAGGGTTAACTGATCCCATTTGTGCCCGGTAAACCATTACACTTATTGGTATCAGAGTTAATCCTGAGGTATTTAGTACTAAGAACATGATCTGTGCATTAGAAGCTTGTTCTTTATGAGGATTCAGCTCTTGCATTTCATTCATAGCTTTTAATCCCAAAGGAGTAGCAGCATTATCTAATCCTAACATATTGGCAGCTAAATTCATAACTATTGATCCGGTGGCAGGATGCCCTTTAGGAATGCCGGGAAATAATCTAACAAAAAGCGGGCTGACTAATCGAGATAAAAAATTTATCACTCCACCTTTCTCTCCGATTTTCATGATCCCTAGCCACAACGCCATTACTCCGGTTAAGCCCAGCGATAGTTCAAAACCAAGTTTTGCCATATCAAACGTACTGTTGACTATTGCCGGAAAAACAGCTGTATCACCTAAAAATATAAGCTTACAAAAAGCAACAAGAAATGCAACAAGAAAAAAAGCAACCCAAATGTAATTTAATACCATCTAAAGAAGCCTACTTAACCTTCCCTTTCCAACTGATACCTCCCAAGAAATAAGGTTTTCCATTCAATTCAACCACCTGCTCTAATCCTATTAAATATTTTTGATTATTGTAATCAAGCATTAGATCAACAGGGCCTTTATCCAGATCGAAATTTACAAACATTAAATTTGCTTTAATATCGTCTTGTTTAATCCCACTCCAGTCAATATTAGCCGTTTTACCCTCAGTTATTACAACATCAAATTCTTCAATCATCTTATTAATCAATTCAGCTCTTAAAGTCGCCATGCTTACATTATCATGTTTTTGCGTAGACAAATTTGGAATGAATTTAGTTAGATAAATCATATCTTCTTGAGTTGGCATAAACCATCTTACCAAATCATCTATGGCCTCCACTTTAAAAGCATAAGTAAATTTTTTACCAATAACATCAACTGCATCATTTCCTACAAAATAGATTTTCGAACGTTCATTAAATTTAATTGCATTATTTGCTATCGTCAATTGATCAAGGATTAAAGTAGATTTTTCTTTTTTATTAAATAATGTCATTTGCATTGTCAAACTATCTGCTTCATCAATTTTACTGTAGCTTACTGAATCCATAGTTATTTTACTCCATGTAAAATTAAAATCCTGTACACCGGTTTCTCTGACATAAGCAAATATCTTCTCTAATCTTTGCACATATAACCTCCTTATTTGCTCTGCCTGTGATAAGGTTAAGTTGTAATATTTTTTATCCGATTCAGTTAGGCTATTTATTCCGTATTGATATATCTGGTCCGCCTTCTCTTGCTCTCTTTGAGCTATAATATATTGAGCATCTACTACAAGTTTATCAAGTTTAGCAGCAGAATCTTTTAAAGCAAACAATATTTCTCGTGCAAATACTTGTTGATCAACAGCGCTTATATCATGTGCATATCCCTTCACCACATTTAAAAATAAAAGTAGTATTCCAAATAACATACCCCCTTTATGGTATATTAGATAGGCCATATTTAAGATTTTATTTCTCAATTTGTTTGATTTTAGTTTATTAGGTAGCTTTGACGGTACTAAGATAAAGATTTCTAACAATCATTTCTTCAAAATTAACTAAACTATGTGTAAGATTTCAAACTTCTCATTTATCCTGTTATTATCAATTATTATCTTTGGTTGTAATACCCCAAAAAATGACAATATAACGACTCCCAATTCTATTGGACAAGAAGTTAATCTATATTCTGACAGGCATTATGAAGTGGACAATGAAATTTTTGAAGAATTCACAAACCATACTGGCATACAAGTAAACCTGATTAGGGCACAAGCAGATGAGCTTATTAACCGTTTAGAACAAGAAGGAAAAAATTCTCCGGCAGATATACTAGTTACCGTTGATGCAGGAAGACTCTACAGAGCTCAAGAAAAAGGATTATTACAATCGGTCAAATCTGAGGCATTAGAAAACAATATTCCCAGCTTGTTTAGAGATCCTGAAGGACATTGGTTTGGCCTAACTTATAGAGCTCGAGTAATTGTGTATGACTCTAATCGAGTTAATCCCTCTCAAGTCTCTTCTTACGAAGCATTAACAGGACCTTCTTTAAAGGGGAAGGTTTTAGTCAGGTCATCAGAAAATATATATAATCAATCATTACTAGCATCTATGATTGCTTCTCAAGGGGAAGAAGCTGCTAAAAAATGGGCTAAAGAAACTGTGAATAATATGGCACGTTCGCCAAAAGGGAACGATAGAGATCAAATGAAGGCAATTGTTGCCGGCATAGGAAATGTGGCTATCGTAAATACCTATTATGTAGCAAATATGATCAACTCAGCAGATACATCCGAAAGAGAAGTTGGATCTAAAATGAAAGTAATATTTCCTAATCAAAATGGCCGGGGAACACATGTCAATATAAGTGGTGCAGGCGTAGTGACAGGTGCCCCCAATAAAGAAAATGCCATAAAACTTCTAGAATTTTTAAGTAGTGCTCCTATTCAAGAAAAATTTGCTAAAGCTAACTTTGAATATCCGGTAAAAAATGGAGTAAAAAAAGCCCCTATTTTAGAATCGTGGGGTGAATTTAAGATGGATACTTTAAACATGGCATTATTAGGGAAATACAATAAACAAGCTATCATGGCCTTTAATGAAGTAGGCTGGCAATAAGGCTTATCTTTATTCTGTACCTTTGAAGCCAAATTATTACTAATTGACTACCAGCTTCAAGTTTAGCCTTTCTAAATTCTTTAATATATGGACGATTGTTGCTGTAACGATCACTTGCATAGTTATTATTCCATTATTTATTTTATGCTATAATTTTTTTACGCAAAAAAGTGATGTTTGGCAACATCTAGTTGATACAGTATTAACACTTTATATTACCAACACGCTCATTGCATGTTTGGGCATAGGATTCTTTTCTTTAGTGATAGGTATCTCTACAGCATGGGTAGTTTCTGTTTATCGATTTCCCGGAAGAAAAATATTTAATTGGGCGTTAATGCTGCCGCTAGCCATTCCTTCTTATGTAGCTGCATATACATATGCCGGCATATTTGATTATACAGGAGTTATTCAAACATATAGTAAAAATATATTTGGAGCAGACACCGGCCGGTTGGATATTATGACAATGGAAAACATCATTTTAATATTATCCTTTGTATTGTATCCTTATGTATTCATCATCTGTAGGGCTTCTTTTTCCAGCCAATCGGCTAGTATTATTGACGCTGCAAAATTATTTGGACATTCTTCTGCAAAAAGGTTTTTTAAAATAATACTTCCACTCGCCAGGCCTGCAATAATAAGTAGCGCCGTAATTGTAATTATGGAAGTGCTCAATGACTATGGAGCGATGAAATACTTTGGTATCAGTACTTTTACAGTTGCAATCATCCAAGTCTGGTTTGCCTTTAATGATGTAAATGCTGCTATAAGGCTATCTATGTATCTGATGTTTATTGTTCTCGCTATTATCCTTGCAGAAAATATGTTTAGAGGTAAAGCAAAATATGATACAAGTGGTGGTATTTACAAGCCATTACAAGCAACAAAAATATATGGCGCCGGTAAGTGGATCCCTTTTATGATTTGTTTCATCCCCTTACTAATAGGTTTTATTATACCAACTTTCCAATTAATAATCTGGGCATTTAAAACTGCTTCAACAGTTGTAAGTGATAAGTTTTGGATTTTAGTAAGTAATAGCTTTTTATTGGCGACCATTTCTTCTGTAGTAATTGTCGCTTTAGGATTATTATTAGTCTACACTACTCGAATTAATTATTCTAAATTCATTAAAAGCCTCGTAAAGATCTCTTCAATAGGCTATATTTTACCCGGTGCTGTAGCTGCTGTTGGAGTATTGGTACCTTTTCTATTTATTCATAATATTTTAATTAATTGGTTGGAGATAAATTATAATCCTATGTTTGGGCTTATAATTGGCTCTTTCCTTGCTTTAGGCTTTGCTTATCTCGTTCGGTTTTTAGTTTTAGCTATTAATCCTTTAGAATCAACCCTAGAAAAAGCAGGTAAAAATATTGAAGAAGCGGCTCGATCATTAGGCGCTTCTAATTGGAAAATTTTACTTAAAATAGATATCCCAATTCTAAAAAATGCTATTCTCGCAGCTTTGATATTAATATTTGTTAATATTTTAAAAGAAATTCCTCTAACAATCATTTTGAGGCCTTTTAACTTTGATACTTTGGCAATTAAAGGATTTGAATTAGCTAAGAATGAACAAGTTGCCGAATCGGCCATTTTATCTTTATTAATTATATTAGTAGGATTAATTCCAATCTTATTTTTAAATAAAATAACACTCAACAAAATAAAGTGAGTTTTCTATCTATCCAAAATTTATCAAAACGCTATGCAGGACAACAAATACTAGCAGTAGACAATGTTTCTTTTGAGATAGAAAAACCGGGCACTTTTATCGCATTAGTCGGTGAAAGCGGTAGCGGAAAAACTACTTTTTTACGAATGTTAGCCGGGTTGGAACAGCCCACAAATGGAACAATTTTATTATCAAACACTGTTCTATTCTCACCTAAAAAAAGCCTGCCTCCGCATAAAAGAGATATTGGCCTAGTATTTCAGGATTATGCCTTATTTCCACACTATACCGTTAAAAAAAATATAGCATTTGGACTCAACAAATTATCGGAGAAAGAAAAAATAAATAGAATAGATAAATATCTTTCTATTGTTGGGTTAACTGACGCAGCTCACAAATATCCACATGAGTTATCGGGCGGACAGCAACAGCGTGTTGCTTTAGCCAGGGCATTGGCTACAGAGCCTAAACTTTTATTACTAGATGAGCCTTTTAGTAATTTAGATGGGATATTAAAGAAGAAAATAAGACAGGAAATTAAACAAATAATAGACCGTACCGGAGTAACAACAATTTTTGTAACACATGATACCATTGATGCCTTATCTGTCGCTGACGAAATTATTATTCTTAAAGACGGACAATTGCTACAACATGATACTCCCGAAAAAGTTTATTCCGATCCTGCTAATATTTATATTGCGAAACTTTTTGGAGAGGTAAATGTTTTTGAAGCAACAATAGCAGATAATCTCATTACCTCACCTGTAGGTACGTTTGATATTCCTAGAAACATACAATTATTAAATAAAAAAATCACTCTTTGCATCAGGCCTGATGAATTTACTGCCACCAAACACAATACACCTATAAAAGGTGAAATAAAAAATATCAATTACTATGGCACGCATAAAGAAATTGAAGTTATTTTATCTGATCAGCAGCTTATAACTGCCCGAATCAGTAATACTCATTCCCTAAATGTAAATGAAGTAATCTCATTGTCGTTTGATCGAAATAATGTAATTATCTTAGCAAGATAATTTATTGTAAATGATAACCATTTCTCAATATGGAGGTGTTTTAAAAAAAGCTTTAAAAAGATATAATCATAGTACGCCGCTAGTATTAGCCTCTTCTACTTCATTTTTTACTGTATTTGCAATACCTACAATCATTATAATAATTATTAACTCGCTGAATCTTTATTTTGATAAGCCTGAAAGAGTTACTAAACCGTTGCTTGACGGAACAGAGAGATTATTCGGGCCCAAAGTTGCGGATCAAGTTTTTACTATTGTTAGTAATTTTCAAGATAAAGCCGATTCCATATGGATGACTGTTTTAGGAGCTGTTTTCTTAATTTTTGTAGCAACTAATTTATTAAAAATCATTAGATTATCAATAAATAAAATCTGGTGTATTAAAGTAACTAATCCGGATAAAATCATTCTCAATAGATTAAAAAAAAGAGCTATAGCATTAGCAATTATTATAGGTTCGGGGATCCTAGTATTTTTATTTTCTATCGCTGATTCAATTATATTGGCTATAGGAAATGAATTAAATGAGTTTATCCCCTTTCTAGATTCTTTTTTTGTTATTCTTCTTACAAAACTACTTTCATTAGCAACTGCATCATTTTGGTTCACTATGCTGTTCAGATTTCTTCCGGATGCAAAAATAGACTGGAAAGTTCTGTGGGTAAGCGGATTAATTACCGGAGTATTATTTATGATAGGAAAATTTATAATGGAGATGCTGTTGGTTGATGAAAATTTATCTTCTATTTTTGCAGCATCTTCATCGATCGTACTAATATTGTTATTTATCTTCTATTCCTCCTTGATCATGTATTTTGGAGCAGCATTTTCCATAGCTTTATCAAACGCTATGAATAAAAAAGTGAGGCTCACAAGATATGCCGAACATTATACAGAAGAAATTATATCTAAATAGGATTATTCTGTTTCTACCGTTTTTATGCTTTTTAACAAGCCTATGCCTGATCCCATAAAAATAAACCCTAATACTGCTGCACTCCATGCCAGTGCATTGTTAATGTCACCACCAAATAACGTAATTATTCCATATACTACAGCGCCCGCATCCAATAAAGTAAATAGTAATCCAAGTATTTTTTTAATATCCATTGCTTAGCATTTTAATATAGAAGTCAATCAATTTTTGTACCATTTTTACTTATAATTATAAAATTGGAAAAATTTTTAACTTCGATTAAATAAATACAATTTGTTTCTTAAATATTATATTATACGCCTCATTTAAATTAATAGTTGCATTATTCCGCCTTGTCGGGTGTTGTCACTTGACCTTTATCTATTAACCAGTAGGTGATAACACCTGATGGGACAAAATAAGCCTTTATAATTTCAAATTGAAGATTTTAAGATTGGAAATTTCTTTAACTTAGATTGATAAAGTCATTTTTACATTAAATATTATCAAATGAAAATATTTTATACCTCAATAAAATTATTACTTGCTTTTTTAATCGTAGGATTTTACAGTCACTGCAATATTGCTCCTAAACATAAGGGATATACTGTAACGGGGACTTTTAACAATGCAGAAAACCAAATCGTATATTTAGAAGAGTTGGCTCCGGAAAAAGCTATTGTAATAGATACAGGAGTAATAGATGACGAAGGAAAATTACAACTGCAAGGGTATATTTCAGAACCGGGTATTTATAGATTAAATATTGATAAGGAAGGATCTATTTTATTGATCTTAGAAAATGAAGAGATAGAAGTGATAGCAGATGTTAATGATCTAAAAAACTATGAAATAAATAACTCACCCGGATCAACACAGTTAAAGTTGCTTATGGCCCAACTTGAATCTAGCGGAAAGGAATTAGAACAATTGACAAAATCATATCAATCAACTATTGCTCAAGACAGCGAAAATGATTCATTGATTAAAGTTATTGAAAACCAATATAAAGTTAAGATCGCTGAATTCAAATCTCATACAAATGCAGTTATAGATTCTCCTGCACATCCGCTAATATTAGTATTTGCTTCCGGAACATTGAATCCGGAGCAAGATTACGATAAACTTCAACAAATTAAAAATACACTTAATAAAGAAATTCCCAATTCAAAATACACAAAAGATTTTGATAAAAAAGTTAACAAGTCCAAACCACTCCGAGTTGGCGATGTTGCTCCTAATATAAATTTACCGGGCCCTAATGGAAATAATTTAGAACTTTCATCACTTAAAGGGAATATTGTTCTATTAGATTTCTGGGCATCGTGGTGCAAACCATGCAGGGTAGAAAATCCTAACATAGTAGCATTATATAATAAGTACAATAAAGAAGGTTTTACTATATACAGCGTTTCATTGGATAAAAATAAAGATCAATGGTTAAAAGCTATTGCAGAAGATCATTTATTATGGGAAAATCACGTAAGTGAATTAAAAGCTTGGGATACAGAAGGAATTAAAGCATATCAGATAAATTCTATTCCAACAACCTATTTATTAGATACAAACGGGGTTATTGTAGGTAAAAATTTAAGAGGTAGGGAGTTGGAAAATGTGATAAGTGAACAACTCAATAAAGAATCCAATACTTTATAAGTAAGCGTGGATTTTTCAAAATTAGTTGTACTTGAATTAGCAAATGTACTTGCGGGGCCACTAACGGGAATGTTTTTCGCTGAGTTAGGAGCCACAGTTATTAAAGTAGAAAACCCTCATACTAATGGAGACGCCACCAGGAAATGGAAGCTTCCGGCCGAAGATCAAGAAAGTGATATTTCTGCATATTTTGTATCGGCAAATTGGGGTAAACAATCTATAGCAATAGATCTTCATACTAAAGAGGGAATTAGTCTATTACATCAGTTAGTCGAAAAATCTGATATTGTCATCAGCAGTTATAAACCCGGTGATGCTAAAAAGCTAAAAGCTGATTATGAAAGCTTAAAAAAAATTAATAACCAAATAATTTACGGACAAATAACCGGATATGGAGATGGCGATAGCCGTGCGGGATATGACGGTATCATTCAAGCTGAAAGCGGATTTATGCATTTAAATGGCCAGCCGGATGACCCACCAACAAAAATGCCTGTTGCCCTGATAGATATCTTAACCGCTCATCAACTTAAAGAAGGAATTTTAATAGCTCTATTAGAAAAGGTGTCTACAAAAAAAGGTAAGTACGTAAGTTGTTCCCTAATGGACACAGCACTTAGTTCTTTAGCTAACCAAGCAAGCAATTGGCTAACGGGGCACCACAATCCACAGCGAATGGGGTCAGAACACCCCAACATATTCCCGTATGGAACTATCTTTAAGGATAAAAACGATATACTATTTACCATAGCTATCGGTACCGATAAACAATTTAAGTGTATGTGCGAAATATTAAACATAAGCTGTATACAATTTTTCAACAAATGCTGATAGGCTTGCTCGTAAAAATGAACTAAAAACATTACTTGAAAACACTTTTAAAATAATCGACATTAATAACTTAGTCGAAAAATTTGAAAAATATCACGTTCCGATAGGCGTCATTAATGATGTAAAAACTGTTCTAGGATCCGGACAAGCTAAAAATCTGATGCTCAAATATGAAGCATATTCAGCTTTGCGTTCTATTTCTTTTAAGCATGAAAAACCTTCTCTTTCACCTCCTCCACATTATGCACAACAAACATGGAATGTTTTAAAAGAACTTTTAGAAATCTCGGAAGCTGATATTAAAAATCTTTACATAAATAATATAGTTGAATGAGTAAAAATTGTGGCATAATTATTGTAAATTTGGCATTAATTATCTCTATAGATAATTAACAAATTTTGATTAATTACTAAACTAAAACTAAAATGAAAAAAATTTTCACATTATTTTTATCAGTAGCTACAATGGCTACTATATTCACAGGATGTAGCAAAGATGAAGAAGCGCCTGTAGGCCCTACTATTTCTTTCAATACTACCCAAGGCACCACCGGAAATGTAACCGTTGAGCCGGGTGATTCTGTAGCAGTAGGTGTTATTATGTCAGCAGGAGATGCAAATTTAGATCGATTGAGAGTTACTTATTCGTATGATGGTGCTAATGCATTAGAATATGATACAGAAGACCTTTCAGGAGAAAGCGGTACTTATACTACTACTATCGGAACTAGAAATGTAGAAGGTACGGAAAGATATACTTTCACTGTAACTGATAATGATGGTTTAACTAATAATGTTGCATTTACAATTACTACTGAAGGAAATATTGGCTTAGGTACTGAATTCACTGGTCAATTTTTCCATATGGCCGGCGCTACTGGATGTACCGGAGCATATGACTTAGTAAATAATCTTCCGGTTTCAAGTTTATCTTCAGATGATAATAAAGACATGGAAAATACAGATGCAGCAGGTGCAACATTTACCGGTTCATTTGAAGCTCAAAACGATACTAGATTCGTAAAAAGCAACAGTACAGATTATGCTACTGCATCTGAGTCAGTTATAACAGCTGCTTATGATGCCGGAACACCTTCAGCTACTGTAACCAATCCTGCAGTTAATGATGTGTTCATTGCTAAGTTAAGAGGTGATGATGATTATGCAATAATAAAAATTACTGCATTAAGTCCTAATGATGAAACTTGTAGTCCAGGTACTACTAATAAAGGAAAAATTACTTTCAAGTATAAAAAGACTAACTAATATTAGATAGTTTTCTTAAAAAAAACCTGCTTTGATTTTCAAAGCAGGTTTTTTTATGCCTATATGTTAAAGACAAAAGATTAAAATTCATACTTGAAGAGGCTATTATTTATTTCCGGATTAGGAGCAGATGAGAGAGTTTTTAAAAAGATCCAAGCCTTTACAGGTTATCATAAACATTATATAGAATGGGAAATAAATAAAGGAAATGAAAGTCTTACTCAATATGCCCAACGGCTTATTTCAAAGCATAATATTATTAAAAATGATATTATAATTGGCTTATCGTTTGGAGGAATGGTTACCTCAGAAATAGCTAAAATTGTCAAAAACGACCAGATTATACTAATATCTAGTTTGAGAGATGTGCATGACCTATATACCGTGTTTCAATGGATACTTAATTCACGAGCTTACAAAATTATACCTGATCTTAGTATTAGCCGAATCTATCCTGCCTTACCACTCCTTTTTAATATTGAATCAGCTGAAGGAAAAAAAGCACTAAAACAGATGCTTCAGACTGCTAATTTACAGCTTATCAAATGGTCATTAGAAAAAATTAGAACTGAAAAATCAAACACCTCCCTAAATACTATAGTGCACAATATTCTCGGCTCAAAAGACCGCCTGATAAAATTATGGCATAATAAATATACTCATATCATTCCCAATAGGGGCCACTTTATGGTATTTGAAAATGCTAATGAGATTAATAAGGTTTTGGAGAACATCTTGTTAGCATAAGTACGATACTGAAACTTCGACTTAATCACGTTGAAGCATAACTTGGCACGAAGTGGCGTTGCTTCTGCGCTTTTATGTTAAAAATATTATTTATTATCCTTCTTATTTCTGGAAGAAGATGGCCTAGGCTTAGAGATGGATTCTCTCATATCCGTATCTGCTTGGATATTTTGTAATTTATAATAATCCATTATACCTAAGTTACCGCTTCTGAAAGCCTCTGCAATCGCCATAGGAATTTGAGCCTCTGCTTCAATAACTTTTGCTCTCGCTTCCTGAGCTTTTGCTTGCATCTCTTGCTCATGTGCTACGGCAAAAGCTCTTCGTTCCTCTGCTTTTGCCTGAGCAATATTCTTATCTGCTTCCGCTTGATCTATTTGCAGTTCTGCGCCAATATTCTTACCAATGTCAATATCGGCAATATCAATGGATAATATCTCAAAAGCTGTTCCCGCATCCAATCCTTTATTCAATACTAACTTTGAGATAGTGTCAGGGTTTTCTAATACTTGTTTATGTGAAACCGCTGACCCGATAGATGTAACTATACCCTCTCCCACTCTGGCTAAAATCGTTTCTTCTCCCGCACCTCCAACTAATCGTTGAATATTTGCCCTTACTGTGACTCTGGCTTTAGCAATGAGCTGGATACCGTCTTTCGCCACCGCTACAACAGGGGGCGATTCTATTACTCTGGGGTTTACTGATAACTGTACTGCCTCAAATACATCTCTACCGGCAAGGTCAATAGCTGCCGCTTTTTGAAAATCTAATTCAATATTTGCTTTGTCGGCAGAAATAAGTGCATTGACCAATCGGGGCACATTTCCTCCTGCTAAATAATGTGCCTCTAATTCGTTCCGGGATAAAGTTAGGCCGGCCTTGGTAGCATTAATCAAAGCATTGACAATAATGCTTGGAGGCACTTTTCTTAATCGCATAAATATCAACTGGAAGAGATTTACATACACGCCTGAAGCAATAGCTGATATCCAAAGTGGAATGGGCACGAAGTAGACGAATATGACAAATAATACCACTAAACCTACGATAAAAAATACTGCTTGCATGTTATTTAACTTTTAGGATGAACAAAGATCTTATTTTTCTGAACTTTAACAATTTCTATAGGAGTATCTTTTTCGATAAATGCACCTGTAAGTGAATGAACTTCAATTTTAAGATCGTTAATAAAACCTTTTCCTGAAGGCCTAATATCGGTAAATGCAACTCCTTGATCGCCGATAATAAATAGTTCATCCTCTACTATTTTTACTCTTCCTGATACCACTTCTTGAATAGATGCTCTTTTCCATATACCGGACCTAAACCCTATTAGTACAATACCAACACAAAGTACGGTCATACCTACAAGAGCTAATAATCCATTTTGTGTACCATAATTACTAAACATATAATATACGCCAACTGCCATCAGTACTAAGCCTATAACGCCTGCCACTGTAGTACCAGGTAAAAAAAACACTTCTAAGAACATAAAAATAATGCCCAAACCAAAAAGTCCGATGATGAAATATAAGTCCAATTTAGTTTGGGTTGTTTAAACAAATATATTAAAGTATTTTAGATTTAAGTAGAACAAACATGAAGATTACATTACTTACGGTAGGAAATACTGAAAAAGGATACATTCAGGAAGGTATCAATTTGTATTCGCAACGCTTAAAACATTATGCTTCATTTGAAATTGCAGAGATACCCACCGGGAAAAATAGTGGTGATGTTATAAATAGACAAAAAATTGAGGCAGATTTAATATTAAAGAAACTTTCAGTAAATGATAAAGTAGTACTTTTAGATGAATTAGGGAAAGCATTTACTTCAAAGGAATTTGCTGTTTTTTTAAACAAACAGATGGTTCAGGGCCTCTCCTCATTAGTATTTATTATTGGTGGCGCACATGGATTTGATCCAAAAGTTTATGCTAGAGCTGACTACAAAATAGCTTTATCTAAAATGACCTTTCCTCATCAACTAATTCGCATAATTTTTGTAGAGCAATTGTATAGGGCGTTTACTATTTTGAAGAATGAAAAATACCACCACTGAGAGTTACGATTTTAGATTGACGCGATCAACGATATTTTTAATTTAAATACTGAATGCTGAATTTTAAATGATAAAAGAAAAACTAGTGCCTAATTGCTAAAACCATGAAAAGATATGTTACACTGCTCGAGATAAAATGGGGACTCATCTTTACTTTTGTTACTTTAGTTTGGATGATATTTGAAAAATATATAGGTTGGCATGATGTATACATTGATCAGCATGCTATCCTGACAAATGTATTTATACTATTTGCTATTGCAATTTATATATTCGCATTATTAGACAAACGGAAGCATCACTATCAAGGCTTTATGACTTGGAAAGAAGGTTTTTTAAGTGGTCTGGTCATATCTTTTGTAATAGCTATCATGTCACCTTTCATACAAGTGATTATACATGCATGGATATCTCCTGATTATTTTCCGAATGCAATATACTATGGCATAAACAAATTGGGCAAACCACCCGAAGAAATGCAAGCTTATTTTAATTTACAAAGTTATATGTGGCAAAGTACTTTAGGAGCATTAATAATAGGAACAATCATCTCAGCAGTAGTAGCTATATTTGTTAAAAAGAATAGGCCGGCATTTGGAAAGCAACCTATATGAAGCAGCTTAAAATTATCATTATCATTCTATTGATCATTTTTATTTTCATTTTACCCAACATTTCTAATAAAAAAGAAGATGCTGTTTATGATGCGCAAACAAGGATGGATTATGCAAAAAAGAATTACAACATAGCCCATCTCAAAGACTCTATAAAAATCGCTCCCTGTTCCTACTATGCTGATCATTCAGAGTTTTACCAAAAGTTTTTAGGAAAAGGATATCGGCAGACATGGGGACAAGCGGTGACGATGAAAGTATTTGACATTAATGAGTTTGACGAAGATTTTCAATGCATAAAAATAGGGGGTGGGTCGCAAACAACTAGCTTAAAGTTTAGCAATGCAGATGGGTGCATATATAGCCTACGTTCTGTCAATAAAGATGCTCAAGGGATGGTGAGCGCATTTTGGCAATATACGCCGTTGCGGCTTTTACTTCGAGACCAGATTTCTGCATTAATGCCTTACGGAAGGTTAATGGTAACACCTTTATATAGAGCTCTAAATATCCCTTCTCAAAACCCTAAATTATATTTTATACCCTATGACCCCGCTATGGACGAAAGTTGTCAAAAGGAAATGGCAGGAAATGTGGCTATATTAGATTTAGACTGGGATGAGCAAAATCCTTGTACAGATAGTTTGATACGAGGAAATATTATAGGGAAAACAGGCGACATGTTGCTGTATGCAGATACATATAATATACATATAGATACCGGTCAGTTCTTAATGTGCAGGTTATTAGACATTATGATCGGTGATTTTGACCGGCACAACGGCAATTGGGCGTGGATGAGGCATCACTCATCTCAGCAAGCTGCTATTCAAGCCATTCCTCAAGATAGAGATGCAGCATTTGCTAAGTTCGGAGGTATATTCTCTAATATAGTAAAGGTTTTTTACACAAAGTTTCAGCCCTACAAACCTGATATTGAAGATATTGAAGGTTACTTGATTAACCGTCCTTCTTTTGAGCCAGATTTTTTTGCTGATGTTTCCAAAACTACATGGCAACAGGCCGCAACACAAATGCAAAAAAATCTCACTGGCAAGGTGCTAACAGAAGCTATTCAACAAATTCCTCCCGAGGTAGGTCAAGAAGTAAAGAATGAAATATTTGAAACGATGCAATATAGAAGGGATCATCTTTTACAGATTGCTGAACAACTTTATGATATTTATCATACGGCGCAGAAATAATAAAGTTTGAATTTTTAGTGTCGAATTTTAAATTTTAATAAAATGCTAAATGACTAGTAAAATTAGAAAAACGTTTGGTCCCTCTTAATTAATCATTGAGCTATCAGAGAAGTCATTTATAAGATAATCTATAAAAGAAAAGATGAAACAGTTTATAATAATTCACTTCTAAAGTTTTAAATGAGCCTTTTGAATTTTAGTTTTTAATTTTATTAAATTCGCCCATGCTTCTCACCTATGGTATTATCATTGTAACCTGTATTATCTCTGTAGTAGCTTTGCAGAATAATGCTTTAATGAATAAATGGATTTTCTCCCCATATCTGGTTAAACAAGAAAATCAATATTATCGATTTTTAACATCCGGATTTTTACATGGCGACTGGATGCATTTGTTCATTAACATGTTGGTATTATATTTCTTTGGCAGAAATGTGGAGCACACTTTTCAACTGTTTTGGGGCACACTAGGGCTTTATTATTATATTTTGTTATACTTAGGAGCAATCATTATTTCAGAGATATCTACTTATAAAAAACATAAAGATAATCCCGGCTATCGAAGTTTAGGAGCTTCCGGAGCTACCTCGGCAGTGCTTTTTTCAAGTATACTCATTTACCCTATTGATAAAGTATGTTTATGGGGATTACTGTGTGTTCCGGGGGTTTATCATGGCTATCGGATATTTATTTTATGCCAACCGAATGTCCGGCAGAGGGATGGATAACATTAATCATGATGCTCATATTTATGGAGCAATTTTTGGCATGATTTATACTATAGCTTTAAAGCCTAAGCTCATCATACACTTTGTAACTCAAATATCAGATTGGATAACTTCATTGATTTAAGAAGCGATACAGTTACTAAACCTACTAAAGAAATGCAGCAGGCAATGCTCACTGCCCGAGTAGGAGATGATGTTTATGGCGAAGACCCAACTGTTATAGCCCTAGAAGAAAAACTGGCAAAAATGTTTGGTATGGAAGCAGGATTATTCTGTCCATCCGGCACAATGACTAATCAAATTGCCATTAAAGCTCATACCCAACCGCTAGATGAAGTAATTTGTGATAAACTTTCTCATATCTACCAATATGAAGTGGGCGGTTATGCATTCAATTCACAAATATCTATTAAGTTGCTAGATGGTGAAAATGGAATTATAAATGCGGATCAAGTAAAAGCAGCTATCCAACCCGAACAAGATTGGCTACCTAATAGTAAATTGGTAGTTATCGAAAACACAACTAACAAAGGTGGCGGAAGTTATTACAGCTTAGATCAAATTAAAGCCATAGCGAAAGTCTGCCAAGAAGAGAATTTGATTTTTCATTTAGACGGAGCAAGAATTTTCAACGCTGTTATAGAAGCTGATTATACGCCAAAAGATTTAGGAGCTGAGTTTGACAGCATCTCTATTTGTTTATCAAAAGGGTTAGGTGCTCCTGTTGGGTCTGTTTTACTAGGAACAGCTGCTATGATTAAAAAAAGTAGAAAAATAAGAAAAGTATTAGGTGGGGGTATGCGACAAGCGGGTATACTTGCTGCAGCGGCTATTTATGCGTTAGATCATCATGTAGATCGATTGAAAGAAGATCATCAAAAGGCTCAGCGATTATCGGAAGTATTACAAAAACAATCTTATGTGGCAAGTGTAATTCCCGTAAAAACAAATATTATTATTTTTGATCTAAACTCACCTTATGATGCTTCATCATTTTTAGAAAAGCTAGCAGAACACCATATTAAAGCTTCTCCTTTTGGGCCTAATACCATTCGGTTAGTCACACATTTAGATTTTACTGATAAAATGCTTGAGAAAACAGTCGAAGTGCTTGAGGGAATTGATTAGAGATTAAAAGGTTGTAGATTGAAGGTTACAAATTTCAGATTAAAAGATCACATCACATGTTCTAATACCTAGCAGCTAATCTCTACTGCTTAGTATCATTCCTCCTTAATATTATTGACTCTTTTAGAAGTAGTTAACCCATAAGTAAACTCAAAGCCGATATAGTTGATTTTTTGACCAACTTGACCTGTATTTTCAAACCCTAAGTTGAGAAATTCGTAGTCTCCAATACCAATGTCTGAAAAACAAAAATGCAATACTCCATTCAACTGCAAAGTGTTCTGTTTTTTTGTTATTCTCATCAATCCTGCTTTTAAAAAATAACTAAGTAAGATTTTTTTCTGGCTGCCTAATATAAAATTAAATAACCTTGCTTCTGTAGTATCATCAATTTGAAAATTATGACCTACACTTATTACATAAGGATGTGCAATTACTGAGTTTATTTTTATACCACCTTCAAAGCTATAATATCTATTTTCTTTTTTTTGTACAATCTTTTGAATAGATACAGGAAAGACCCATATTGCATTAGCATACTCATAATGCCTGATATCTCCTAGGTATTCGTAGGCTTCTTTATATGGACCTGTTTGAAAAATACTATTTTTAGGCGCTTTGAAATTGTAATTTATATAAAATGGAGCCAATCCCAAACCGGCTCCAAAGTTTAGCCCTAGATTATTTTTTAGATGCCTATAGTAAGAGATAGTTATTTCTCCACTAAAAACAGGTTTAGACTTTAATAACTGCTCTCCAGAGAATTGATTGATAGCTAAATTATCATATAGCATCGTAGAAAGAGAAAATTTAATTTGGTCTTTGAAAATCATATCAGATTTTTCGATAGTTTGACCAAATAATAAAGTATTAGTAAACAGGAGCAATAATATTGCTCCTGTTTTTAAAGAATTTAATCCCATTTACTACAAATGTAAGGATTTTACATACAATTAACTAGACATACAAATTAACGTAGCCTGATCGAAAGATCATAAATCTTACATCCTACTGCCTATCTCCTAATTCTCTGCGTTCTCACCAACAAAAACAAACCAATTATAAAAAACACAATCAACATAATTATTGAATTACGCATATTGCCTGTAAGTTGTTCAATTAATCCATAACTGGCTGTTCCCAAAACAATAGCAATCTTCTCACTTACATCAAAGAAGCTAAAAAATGAAGCATGATCTTGAGTAGGTGGTAACATTTTTGAATAAGTTGACCTGGACAAAGCTTGAATTCCGCCCATTACCATACCCACACAAAAAGCAATGGCATAAAATTCATTAGCTGTATAGACAAAATAAGCAGCTATACATATTCCTATCCATATAACAATTGCTGTCATAATAGCTTTGAGGTTTCCCATTTTTCGGGATAAGAAAGAAAATAAATACGCCCCAAATATTCCGACAAATTGAATAATGAGAATAGTAGTAATTAACTGAGCACTTTCCAATTTCAATTCTTTCTCTCCAAACAAAGCAGCTACATACATCACTGTTTGCACACCCATGGTGTAAAAGAAAAAAGAGGTCAGAAAAGAGGCTAAAGCACTTTCAGATTTTATTTGAATCCAAACTTTTCGCAATTCTTTATATCCATTTAATAGATATTTACTTTCAGGTTTTTTATTAAAAATATTTTTAGGTAAGTAATAAAAAGTGATGCTCGCAAAACCTATCCACCACACTCCTACTAATAAAAAAGATATTCTTGCCGGTAATCCTTCTGTATCGATCCCAAACCAACCGGGATTTAAGATCATCATTAAGTTGAAAATTAATAATATCGAACTTCCTAAATAACCGAAGGCAAACCCTTTAGCACTGACTTTATCTTGTTTCTGCGGAGAAGCTATCTCAGGTAAATATGCATTATAAAAGACTAAGCTTGCTGAATACCCCATACTCGCAAGTACGAAGATCAATATGCCGTATTCAATATTTGCTCCTGTAAAAAAATACAGTGCGGAGCAAGCCGTAGCTCCTATAACAGTAAAAAACATCATAAATCCTTTTTTAGATCCCGTATAGTCTGAAATACCGGATAAAAAAGGAGAAAGAATAGCTACTAATAAAAAGGAGAAAGACACTGCATAGGCATACAAAGACGTATTTACCACTTCAAAACCAAAAAAATTAACTTTATCCGTTTGCTTACCAGCTGTAACTGCACTATAATAGATAGGGAATATCGTAGATGTGATGACTAGATTATATGCTGAGTTTCCCCAATCATACAACGCCCATGCATTGATTAGTTTTTTATTATCTTTTTGGATCACCGGGCAAAGATAAAAATATCATGCTTAGAGCAAATTATAATGGGCTAAATTTATAGATGTAGAGACATAATTAGCTGAAGAGATTTGATCATAATAAGTTTACCTTTCCTTTCGAAGCTACTATCAGAAAATCAGGACAATTATTTTGCAAGTACAAAACTTCCATCTGCTGACATTTCTTGTCCTGTAAAGGTAGTACCGACTATTTCATAGTTATACACACCTATAGGTTGAGATTTACCATTATATGTTCCATCCCATCCCTTCTCAATATTATTTGATGAATAAACTTGCTGTCCCCATCTATTAAAAACTTTAAAATATGCCACTTCAGATAAATTAAAGACAACAGGAATGAAAAAGTCATTTATTCCATCTCCATTTGGAGAAAAAGCACTAGGTATTTGGATACAATCGTCGTTGCTGTTAGTAACAGCAACTGTTTGCTCAAGAGATGAAGTACAACCGGCACTATTAGTTATTGTTAAAACTACAACATAATTTCCTGGAGCATCATACATTTTATTAATTTCACAATCGTTTGCGGTTGTACCATCACCAAATGACCATACACAATTTACAATATCGCTCCCTACACTACTGAATTTCACACTATAGGCTGCACAGGAATCAATTTGAGCATTAAAAGTAAAATCTGAAAATTCAATTGTGGTAATTGGGATACGAAGGAAACAAGATGTATCATCTTCGGAATAAACTAAATAGTCTGTATTTTCTTCCGGAAAAGCGTAGACTAGCTTACCGGTATCAGGATCTAGAGTAATCGTAGGCTCCCATCGTAGATTCTCACCACCCGAGGCACTTAATAAAATAGTATCTCCCGCACAAATCACTGCACTCTCCGGGTCAGCTACGAGGTTAATTACACCTATTTTTATACTATCAGTACAATTAGCATTTGTTTGATCTACTGCTATGTAGATGGTAGTACTATCAGGATAAGCTGTTACATTTTCACCAACGTTATTTGCTAAAAACTCTGACGGCATCCATAGAATATTATTAGTGTTTATACTACTAGTCAATTGTAGCGTATCTCCTAAACAAATAAATGAGTCAGAAGCTGTTATTTCTAAATTTGTTACAATAAGCGTGACCTTACCCTTACAAGCATTATTGTTTCTTAACTGAATTTGATATTCTGTATCTACCGATGGAGAAGCGACAACACTTTTACCACGATCAGTGTTTAAAGTTGCGGAAGGAGTCCATACGGCATCATCAAAGTCTAATACCGTTAAGGTAGTCATCGAACCCGGGCAGGCAGAAGGGTCAGCAGGATTGATTAATAATGTATCTCTTACACTTATAAAAACAGAATCGGTACAAGTAGCATCAGAGACTTTATAAGCTCTATAATATAGTGACGAATCAGGTTTCGCAAATATTGTACTTCTAGTAGTAGTACTAACTCGATAATTAGGTGTCCATACGATATTTGAAGATGCTGTTCCTGAAGCTTGCAGCTTAATAGTATCGCCTATACATATAACATCCTTGGAACTAGAAACCAACACTCCTGCTTTTACCGGTATTTCTTTAGCACAAAAACCCAGGGAATCATCTCCGATATATACAGAATAAGTGGTATCTACATCCGGGAATACCCAAACAGTATTACTTGTGGTACTGGTTATGTTATAATCAGGGCTCCAGGTGAGATTAGATCCAGTAGAAGTAAGTTTTACAGAATCTCCGTTACATACACCTGCTGCATCAGGTGCAACTACCGGCTCTTCAAATACCGGAATAAAAAAAGTGTCATATAAAACTCCCGCCAAAGGCCCCGGTAAATGAACCTCAGCCACATAAAATGTAGAAACTGTCGGGTAAGCTAAAGGATTTGAAATACTTCTATTACTAAGTCTTGCACTTGGCGTCCATCGGTAATAGATGCCATTTTTAAACGTCTGCAATTGTATGGTATCTCCTTTACAAATTGTATCGTAACTTGATACTCCTACATAATCTTCATCAATTACATTAATGATATCACCACAACTAGAAGTATCAATTACTAATGATGCAACATATTCAATTCCGGTAGCAACTATTTCACCATTTAACCCGAAAGCTATATCATGCACAGGTTCATCTGTAGCTACGAAATCAACTTCATTAAGCTCTTCGTCATACTTATAGAGGCCTAAGTCTGAACCTACGTAAATAAAACCGCAGTCATCTACTAGAATGCCATTACCGTTTTCAAGCGTACCACCGGAAATTTTAATACCTCCTACATACTGGTGAGTGTTATAATCCCACTTTTTCAAAGAATCTGAATTATTAAGATATACACTGGTTTTACTGCACGCTAAGGCACTTAAAGAGTTATTACTTATATAATCGCTATTCATATATTTACCTCCATAGGTAGAAAACTCAGTTTGATGATCTATAAATTCGACCGGTGCCGGACTCCTATTAAAAAACATAATAACATATCCATTAGATGTTATAAAACCTCCTGTGTTTGGATCAATAATAGCATTTTTAAAGAAATAACCGGGCGCACTATTTGAAGGGGGATCATCATATTCACCTGTGATTGGGTCAATAAACCTGGGAGTACCATTTCCTGCCACGAAAATCTTACTACCATCTTCATTTGTAGCCAATGCTGTGGGCTCCATAAATTCCGGAACCCAGTCATCAGTTACATTTAACCACTCTATTAAGCCATTTGTCCCCACTTTATAAAGCTCATGATAACTATTCCCATAATAAGATGCTCCCGAAAACTTATCTACCTCTAGTTCGCCAAACCCTCTATCAGATAGAGTTACAAATGTCCATTCTAAATTACCGGATGGATCAAACTTTTTAATTTCCGTTTCAATATCGCCATTTCCACCTCCCAAAACATATATATTACCCTCATTATCAGTATCAATATGATGGCCTCTATCATTATCTCCGGTAAAATCTAAAACAACCTGCCAAGGGTCTATAATAAGTGTGGTAGTAGGATCATAATTATCCATATTAAAAGAAACGATATTCCCTGACAGATTATACGATGATGAAACGATTTCTTGATGGTTTCCAATTACTTGGTAAGTTTGAGGAGCAGCGTCTTTAATAGTATGGCCAGCTCCGGCTATCAATAATCGGCCTTGATCAATGGATAAATTATCCGCCCCTTTGTAATTCATTTTAACTTGAGTTAAATCTCCACCCGGCCTTACTATTATATTGTATTTTAAACCACCCTCTTCATGAAACATATATTCTATATCAATATTTGGATATATGTTTCGATATAGCAACTTACTATAGGCGTTAGCTGACAGGGTATTCCATTTTAAAATCTCTTCCGGATGAGCCAGTTGATTGGGATCAACAAATCTAAAAGGTGCAGTTTGTGGATTTAACGAGATGATTTCAACATCCTTATTACTGTTTAGCCACTCTAATTCTAAAAATTTTCTTTCAGGTTGAACAGTTTGCTTTTGAGAAGCAGCGGATGCACTCGAGCTATTAAATGGATTAACAAACTGGTAGGTAAACCCTTTCGTAGTAAAATACAGCTTATATCCATGTTGGCGAGCTTCATATTTGATATTTTTAGGCAATTTAGCATTTAAACCATGCTGCCCAATATTTTCAATAAAAAAATTATTGGATAATGCATTTTCATTGATCCATCCTGTTTTAGGTAAATCAATTGCTTGGGTTAGGAAAACTGCGAATACCACAAAGATAAAGGTTACTGCAAAACTTTTAAAGAGTGTTAAATTTTGAGTCATGACTAGTGTATTGTTAAGGTAAGTGTTATTTAAATATAATGAATTTTATCTGGTTGACACCCTAATTTTAGAAGTTATTATCCACATATCTGTTGATAAATAAGCCATTATAATTTTATATAGAATTTGTTGAATCAAAAAATAAATAGTATTTTAAATTAACCAACACTACAATCAGCATGTGGAAAACTACCTACCTTCTAATATTTGTCATCATAATTTCTATATTAACATCTCATGCTGCTATAAAACAGGATGCTGATAATAATATTGGAAAATTTGAAGAAAATATTGGACAAATATTTACTACTCAAAATCAAGTAGCTAAAAATGTATTATTTCATACAACTAGCGACATTGGAGACATTTATATTACTACTACGGGTATAAGTTGGGTTTTTCGTAAATCGACAAAAGAATCAGAAAAACAATTTATACAACATAAGAAGTATCAAGAAAAATCAGAACATGTTTATCAATGGAATAGAATAGATATGGATTTACTGAATGCAAACATTGACCCGGCAAAAATTTATAAAGAAGGCCAGTCAGTAGATTATACTAATTACTATTTAGCTCACTGTTCAAAAGGAATAAATTATGTAAGAACTTTTGATAAAATAACTATTCCAAATGTATATCCGGGTATTGATTGGGTTATATATAGTAAAACCAATGGAAATATCAAACATGAATTTGTAATACATCAAGGTAGTGACCCTGATCAAATCAAATGGAAATATAGAGGTGCAGAGGATGTGCAGGTCAAACAAGATGGCAGTATGGAGATCAAAGGCATTTTAGGTAAACTGAGTGAAGCGAAACCCATAAGTTATCAAGAAGCAACAATGGACATTCAAACTGAATACCACAGCAAAAATGGGGTTTGGCAATATAAAGTGGACAATTACGATTTCAATAAACCACTTACAATCGATCCGGATTTAATTTGGGGAACCTATTATGGCGGTACAGGCAATGATGGGTTTACTGATATGGTGATTCATCCTATAGATCAATCAGTTTTAATAGCCGGATACTCCTCCTCTACTGATTTCCCAGTAGATAGCACCAATGGTGTATGGCTAAACAATGGCTATGGAGACGGAGAATATGATGTATTAATATTAAGGTTCGATAACAGTGGAATAAGGAAATGGGCAACTTTCTTTGGAGGCAGCGGCACTGAAAGAGGATATGCCATCAGTGCTCTTACTAATAACAATATTATCATCTCAGGTTTTACTTCCTCAACAGACCTTCCTACTATTTTTAAAGCAGGGGCATATAATGACAATACCCTTTCGGATAGCAATGACGTCTTTTTACTCGAATTGTCTGAAAGCGGAACTGCACTATGGGCAACCTATTTTGGAGGCAATGAATATGAAGAGTGTTTTTCAATAAGTCCTAAATCAGATGGTGGGTTTTATATAACAGGCCATACTGCTTCTACAGCTGGCTTTCCGTTATTGGATCGTGGAGCAGGTGCTCATTTTCAAGGTATTCTCCCCGCAGATTCTATTTCAGCATATATAGCAGAGTTTGATCAAAACAGACAGCAAGTTTGGTGTACTTATTACGGAGGGAATAAATCGGATTATGGCAACTCTTTAGCGGTAGATAAGGTTGGAAATGTATTTTTAGCAGGTAGAACATCTTCCGCCAATTTTCCTCTAAAACAAAATATTACTGAGTTTTATCAACCTTATACCGGCTCAGATTTTCAAAATTTTGTAGTTCAATTTAATAATAATGGCCAATTGTTATGGGGAACTACATATGGTGATATTGGAGTTGATAGAGGGTCAGCAGTAACTGTAGACAATGATGACAATTTCTATGTAGCGGGTAACAGCAGTTCTAATGCTGTCATGCTTATAAAATTTAATAAAAATAGAAATTTACTTTGGTCTAATAATATTGGCCCCGGTAATAGCATTAATCAAGCATATGATATTCCTAGGCATTTAGCATGCGATAATAGAGATAATATATATATTACAGGCCAAACCTATAATCACATTTTTCCTAAAACGCAATTATATGGATCTTGGATACAAGCAGGTAATCATACTCTAGAGAATTCTTTTTTAGGTGCATATACTCCGAGTGGCGAACAGTTCTGGAGTTCACCGTTTGGAACATTAACCTATGATTTTGGTACGGCTGTAGCCGTAGATGCTTCTAATAATATATTTTTTATCGGTGAATGGAAGGGCCCACAAAGTTTAGCTACTAAAGATCCGGAAAATGGTGCTTGGTTTGTAGATCGCGAAATAGCTCCAGACGATAGTTATATAGTCAAATTTACTCCTATTTGTCCTGAATTAATCAGCTCCAGCCTAACCGATACCGTATGTCTTGGAGATACCGTCATGCTTTATACGATATATTCTGACTCTACTATTTGGAATACCGGTAGCATGGAGGATAGTATTACTATATCAATTAATAATGATACCCTTATAATAGCTGATATGAACAATATAGAATGCTCGATCAAAGATTCGGTATATCTTTATGTATACCAATTTGCAAGTTCAATAAGCAAGGATACTACGATTTGTGTCGGAGATACTACCTACCTCCATGTAAATGGTGGGGATGTTGTCAGATGGATGAATGGCAACCCTAATAGGACTATCAATGCGTATCCTCAACAAACTATCACCTTTTCCGTAACTATTCAAGATACATCTTATGGCTGTGAGGAACAACTAGAAGTAACTGTATTTATTTCGGAAGATGACAGCTGTACTATTTATAATGATTTTTTTATACCTAACGTATATTCAGTAAGCAGCCAAAATAATGGATTTAAACCTATTTTATCCGGTGAATATACATCATATGAATTTATGATCTATGATAGATATGGCAATCAAGCATTTTATTCTACGGATCCCAATGAACGATGGAATGGTATATATGGCAAAAAAACAGCTAATTATGGAGTGTATACTTATCGATTAGTATTAGACGGAGAAGAGATTTCTACAGGGAATATTACAATATTAAAATAGCCAGTAAATAATATTATAAATTATTAGCTTTTGCAACCACTTCCGCTATATCTAGGCTAACAATTTGCTCCTCTTTATTAGTCGTTTTGATACCGTCACCCAACATCGTCATACAAAATGGACATGCCGAAGCAACAATATCCGCATTAGATGCTGCGATCTCTTCCGCACGCTCTTGATTAACTCTTTTATCCCCGGGTTCTTCTTCTTTGAACATTTGAGCACCTCCGGCGCCACAGCATAAGCCTTTACTTCTACAGCGTTTTAATTCTATCAACTCTGCGTCCAGATGTTCTAATACTTTTCTGGGAGCTTCATAAATATTATTTGCTCTTCCTAAGTAACATGAGTCGTGATAGGTAATTTTTTTACCTTTAAAATAATCCCCGTCAGTCATCTTAATTTTTCCTTCATCTATCAACTGCTGAAGCAATTGCGTATGATGGATGACTTCATAATTTCCACCCAATTCAGGATATTCATTTTTTAACGTGTTAAAGCAATGAGGGCAAGTGGTTACAATTTTATTAATGTTATAGCCATTTAATACTTGTATGTTATTCATTGCCTGCATCTGAAACAAGAATTCATTTCCTGCCCTTCTTGCAGGATCACCGGTGCAGCTTTCTTCGGTACCAAGGATAGCAAACTTAAGCCCTACATGGTGTAATATTTTAGCAAATGCTTTGGTGATCCTCTGCGCTCTTTCATCAAAGCTGCCGGCACAACCTACCCAAAATAAAATTTCGGGCACTTCGCCCTTAGCAACTAGTTCTGCTACTGTAGGAACAGTGAATTGATTTTCTTCTGACATTATTCAATTTATAATTAAAAAATTATAATTTATAATTATTATACACTGTAATTACAAAGGAATATTGCCGTGTTTCTTTTTAGGCAAGTTATCTACTTTATTTTCCAGCATTTTAAAAGCTTTAATTAATTTTTTTCTCGTTTCATTTGGCTTAATCACCTCATCAACGAAACCTCTGTATGCAGCTCGATAGGGATCGGCAAATTTCTGGGTATACTCGTCTGTTTTTTCTTGAAGCTTTTTATCCGGATCATCGGATTCTTTGATTTCATTTCTAAAAATAATTTCTGCAGCCCCTTTTGCTCCCATTACTGCAATTTCTGCACTTGGCCAGGCAAAATTCATGTCGGCACCGATATGTTTAGAGTTCATTACATCGTAGGCGCCACCATATGCTTTTCGTGTAATAACCGTTATTCTGGGCACTGTTGCTTCACTAAAAGCATATAATAATTTAGCACCGTTGGTAATAATGGCATTCCATTCCTGATCTGTTCCCGGTAAAAAGCCGGGTACATCTTCAAACACTAATAGAGGAATGTTAAAAGCATCACAAAACCTTACAAAACGTGCCCCTTTTCGGGATGCATTGATATCTAACACACCCGCTAAATATGCAGGCTGGTTAGCAATAATACCGATGCTTCTCCCTGCTAATCGGGCAAAACCAACTACAATATTTTCTGCATAATTTTTATGTACTTCATAAAAAGAATCCGCATCTCCTACTTCAGCAATTACATCGCGAATGTCGTAAGGATGGTTAGGATTTTCAGGTATAATATTTAATAACCCCGTTCTATTTTCGTCTTCTGTATTCGTATAATCTACAAACGGTGTATGTTCTTCACAGTTTTGAGGCATGTAGCTTAACAACTGCTTAATTCCGTTTATACATTCAATCTCATTAGCATAAGCAAAATGTGTCACTCCACTTTTGGTAGAATGAGCAGAAGCGCCTCCCAGATCTTCTGAGCTCACCTCTTCATGGGTTACTGTTTTTACAACATTCGGGCCGGTCACAAACATATAGGATGTGTTTTCTACCATCATAATGAAGTCTGTAATAGCCGGGGAATAAACTGCCCCGCCGGCACATGGGCCCAGGATAGCAGAAATTTGAGGCACTACGCCGGAAGCTAAGGTATTTCGGTAAAATATATCGGCATAGCCACCAAGTGACACCACTCCTTCTTGAATTCTCGCACCTCCCGAGTCATTAAGGCCAATCATCGGCGCACCATTTTTCATAGCTAAATCCATGATTTTACAGATTTTTTCTGCGTGTGTTTCTGATAGCGAACCTCC
The DNA here is from genome assembly GCA_965213575.1 of Chitinophagales bacterium. Classification (GTDB taxonomy): domain Bacteria; phylum Bacteroidota; class Bacteroidia; order Chitinophagales; family JAUHXS01; genus JAUHXS01. The sequence continues at coordinate 60,748 of CBDBZN010000031.1, forward strand.
AAATACCGTAAAATCTTGAGAAAAAACATACACCAGCCTTCCGTTAATAGTACCATACCCGGTTACTACGCCATCTCCATAAGGCCTGTTTTGATCAAGGCCAAATTCTGTTGAGCGATGCCTCACTAGCATGCCAATCTCCTCAAATGAGCCTTCATCTAAAAGGAAATGCAACCGTTCTCTAGCTGTTAATTTTCCTTTGTCGTGTTGTGCATCAATACGTTTTTGGCCACCACCTAATTTAGCTTCATTGATTTTTTGCTCTAATATCTTTATCTTTTTCTCCATCCTTAAAATATCCTTAAATCTAATCCTTTTACAATTTGGGGCCTATCCAACCTAATCATATTTAAAGGTAAGAAATTATTTAAAATCTATCTAAAACCGCCATTGTAGTAGTAGCTTTTGCAATCAGCACTTTTTCCTTTCCATTTATCACCCATGCCTCACTTTCACAAAATGATAAATGATTACCCGGCTTAACCACCCAACCTTTAGCATATAGACGTTCTCCCCGGCCTGCTCTTAAACAGGAAATTTTGATCTCGGCAGTGACTACATGTTTTCCTTCAGGCACTAGGGAGAATGCCGCAAATCCGGCTACAATATCACACACTGTAGATACTAACCCTCCATGCAATGCTTCGTTTTGCTGTTTATGAAATTGTTCAATAGGCAACTCCCCTTCTACCAAACCTTCTTTAATATTGGTAATTTTAAAACCAATATGTTTCATGAAATATTGCCGAGTGAGTTTATCCTCTATTACTTCTTTATACTGAGGATTTTTAGCTTTAAACATACACAAAAATTAAGATTGTGTTAACAGATTCAGAAAGTTGATTTCAACTCAAAAAAAAACAATAAAAAGTCTTAATATTGCGTAAAGGTAGAATAAAATTAACTTAAATACATGCGAATTATTAACATTGTCCTTACGGTTTTAGTCTTGGTTCTTTTCTATTTTTTGTATGAAACAATCAATGCTCCTATTAAATTTAATGAGCTTAGAACGGAGCGATATGACGTAATCGAAAAGAAATTGGAAGACATCAAAAATGCTCAAATTGCTTACAAAGATAAGTACGGTAAATTTGCAGAAAATTTTAATGAACTTACTAAGTTTGTCAAACAAGATACGGTTATCACCATTAGAGTTATTGGAAATCCTGATGATACTAATCAAGTGATTAGGAGAGATACTTTATATGAGCCTGCTGCATTAGCTATATATGGAAGAGAATATCCCGCTGATTCTCTTGCATATATTCCATTTACGAATGGTAAAAAGTTTGATATTTCTGCCGGAGAAATTAAAACAAATAACGTAAAAGTTAAGGTATTTGAAGTAAGCACGTCTAATGAGGTTATATTTTCTGACGTAAAATATAAGACTGATTATGACCCGGGAGCTAGATTTGCCTTAGGCTCTATGTCAGAAGCTAGATTTGGAATAAAACGGCCTTTAGAATAATCTCTATTGATTAAAATGATCAAGAAGGTACATATAACGGATACTGTCGTCACTCAAGATTTTAATAATAACATTATTTTTTCTAATAAGTATTTATTAAATATACTCATAGAACAAAGCAGCATATCGTATGCTATTGAAGATATGGAGCAAAAAAAAGTGGTAGCTGTTAAATCAGATAAACTTGATTTCAACAACTATTTCAGGTCGATAAAATCATTTATTTTAGATGATGCTTATCTCCAAAAAAAATTTAAAAAAATTGTCATAGGTTTTAATACTCCAATTACAACTATTATTCCAAATGATCTTTATGATGATAAGTTAAACGATGAATATTTACGATTTAACTATGCTGCTGATAAGTTGCGTGCTAAAGAAATACTGACCGGCAAAATAAAAAATTTACAAGCCACCGTTATTTTCGCTTTAGATAAAGAAGTTAAAATGTTCCTGAGCAAGAAATTTCCGAGCGCAGTTTTAACTTCAGGAATAGCGTTATGGATAAGTCTACTTTTAAAAGAGCATGATGATGCTTTTTCACCTCGTGTATTTATTAATGTTAACAAAGATGATTTTTATATAGTAGCAATCAAAAAAGATCAGTTGATTTATTTTAATAGATTCGAATATAAAAATGAAGATGAATGTTTATATTATTTATTAAATGCCTATAAACAGCTGCGTTTTAGCACCACACTTACTCATACTTATTTAGCCGGAAGTATTTCAGAAAAAGACAAATTATATACGATGTTAAGTAGTTACTTTGCCAAACTAAGTTTCCTAGATTTTCCTAAAGAATTTTCTGCATCTGAAAAAATAAATAAAACCATTGCTCATCCATTTTCTAATTTATATGCCCTGTCGCTATGCGAATCATAGGGGGCATCCATAAAGGGAGAAGATTTACACCACCACAAAACATCCCTACTCGGCCTACCACAGATTTTGCAAAAGAGGCACTTTTTAATATACTTGCTAATAATTTCAACTTTGACAATATTAGTTTTTTAGATTTGTTCGCCGGCACAGGCAGCATT
>CBDBZN010000032.1:0-29825 GCA_965213575.1 Chitinophagales bacterium
TTATAAAGAAGTAAGAATATTGATCAAAGAAGCAAAAGCCGATATTTGCCATGTTCACAATTTTTTGCCGATCATTTCGCCCTCTATATATGATGCGTGCCGGAAAGAAAATATACCGGTAGTTCAAACACTACATAATTATAGATTATTATGTTCCAACGGCTTATTTTTTAGAGATGGAATGGTTTGTGAAGAATGTACAGCTAGCAATACCTACCATGGAGTAAAATATAATTGTTACAGAGATTCGAAATTGGAAACATTAATGGTCTGTAATATGATAGAAATCAATAAAGTAAGACTTACTTGGGCTCATAAGGTAGATGCTTACATTTGCTTAACAGAATTTGCAAAAACTAAATTTTCTAGTTTAATCCCACCAGATAAATTATATATAAAACCCAATTTTACATATTTTAAAGAAATTTCAAATCCTGAAAGTATAAACGAAATGGACTTTTTCCTTTTTATCGGACGTTTAGATCAGCCTAAAGGAATTGAACTGCTTTTAAATGCAGCAGAAAAATTACCTAACATAAAATTCATAATTGCAGGAGATGGTGAATATGCAAAACTAATTAATCAACCAAATATAAAGCTTCTGGGTTGGACAAATAAAAGCACTATCAATTTATTACTTGATAAATGTATTGCACTCATCTTTCCATCTTTACTCTATGAAACTTTTGGCATGACTATTATTGAAGCATTTGCAAGAGGCAAAGCAGTTATTGCCTCTAATATTGGAGCACCTAATGAATTGGTAGACGATCAAAAAACAGGATTATTATTTAAAACCGGTGACATAGATGATTTACAAGAAAAAATTATTTGGGCATGCAATAATAAGCCTGCAATAGCAGCAATGGGTAAAAATGCATTTGATGAATATTTAAAAAAATATACTCCAGAAGTTAACTACAAAAACTTGATTAATATTTATAATAATGTCATATCCAAGAAAACAAATTCTAGGAACTAGCATAACGATAATAAGTAAAGAAAAAGCTGTATTTGAGCTAATACAATTGGCGTTTAATAGGCAATCCTCATACACTTGCTTTGTCAATGTTCATATGACCATCGAATCTCAAACTGATGAAATACTTAAACAAGCTGTAACACAATCTACACTTTCTCTAGCAGATGGTATGCCGGTTGCAAAAGCTATAAAATGGCTATACAATATTAATCAGGAACGATTAGCTGGAATGGATTTTCTACCCATTTTAATTGATAAAGCACATCAACAAAATTTGTCTATCTTTTTCTATGGTTCTACTCCAGAAATGCTTCAAATCACGCAAAAATATATAAAGAATAAATATCCGGACATCAACATCGCCGGAACGTTATCTCCTCCATTTAGAGAACTGTCTCATACAGAGATTGAGGACCATATCGCTATTATTAATTCTAGCCAAGCTAATTTAGTCTTTGTGGCACTGGGTTGCCCCAAACAAGAAAAGTGGATGGCAGAAAATTGCAAAGACATCAATGCAACATTACTTGGCATTGGTGGTGCATTAGAAGTATTTGTCAAAGCAAAGAAAAGAGCTCCATTAATCATACAACAAATAGGTATGGAATGGCTGTACAGGTTAATTCAGGATCCTAAAAGACTATGGAAACGATATCTAAAAACTAACTCTCAATTTATGATACAATTAACCAAAGAAATTTTAAGGCATAGAAAATAAAGATGTTGTTATGCTCGAGATCTTTTTAGAAGCATATGTAAAAGCATAGTAAATCCAAAAGCTAATGCTAATATTAAAAGTAATAAATTAAGGGATCCTACTTCTTGCAAAGTAAATACTATTAATATAAAAAATATATTTATAAGAATTAACATCATTGTTGCTTGCAAGTGATTCATACCGGTTTTTAATAATAAATGGTGTACATGGTTCTTATCAGCACTAAAAGGAGAACGTCTCCTTATTACACGTTGCACAAATACTCGTAATAAATCCCAAAGCGGAATTATCAATATTCCAATTGCAATGGCGGGTGCAGATTTAACCATTGGCAAACTGTTTTCAGTGATTTTATTCATTTCTATAAATTTTATGGCCATGACTGCGGAAACCAAACCTACCAATAGCGAACCGGTATCTCCCATAAATATCTTTGCAGGAGTAATATTGTACACCAAAAAAGCTATTAATGCGCCTATTAAAGCACAAGAGATAACTACCATGTTGAAATCTTCCAATTTATTAAATAAAACTGCAAAAGTTAATGTAATGATTATACCAATTCCCCCTAGTAACCCATCAATTCCATCTATAAAATTGAATGAATTCGTAATAACTAAAATTGTGAATAGAGATAAAAAGTAACTAAACCATAGAGGAATATCATTGATACCAAAAATTCCGTACAAGCTGGTTAAGCGAATTCCTCCCCAATGAACTATAATCACTGTTGCAATAATTTGAATACCCAATTTTTTGAGAGGGTCAATTGCAATAATATCATCCTTTATACCAATAAAAAATATTATAATTATAGATGCAATAATGAATTGCAGCTGAGGAAAAGTGCTAATATCTACCCAGCAAAGTATAGAAAAGATGAAGCCGGCAAATATCGCTAAGCCTCCTAAGGTAGGAATATTTGTATTATGTAACTTTCTGGCACCTGGTTCATCATACAAAGCTTTAAGTTCGGCAATTTTTATAATGGAAGGTATTGCAATATATACAATCAGTAAAGATGTCAAAAATGCTCCGAAAATAGAGAGTACACTTTGCATTTAATTGTTTTTTATTAAAGCAATAAATATTATTAATATAGATAAGCTTATTAAGATACCTGCTGCGATTAATATATTTTTCGTGTAATCTGGAGACTCGGGTAAGCTGGGCTTAGTAATAAATAAAAATTTATTATCATTAAAATCTTTAATATCAATAAACTCTTCCGAAACTTGATTTTTCACATTGAGTGATATATACGAATTGTCTAGGCTATTAATAAACTTCTCCTTTTCTAATTGTATGTTTTCCCACAAATTTTCCTTTATCCAAAAAGCATTATCTGTAAAATACTTCGATTTTAAGATTTTTAAAAAATTCAAGATCTGAGTACTCACCTTTAACTGATTTTCTAATGTCTCTATCTCAACTTGATAATTCTGTATAGAAACTTTCGCTGAAATAAGTTGCTGCTGAGGAGAAAGGTACTTCTCCGTTTTTTCATCAACTTCAACAATCTGACGCTGTGTTTCAGAAGAATTCAGTTTTAGCAAATCTTTTTCAATCAGGACCACTTTCTTCTCTGTATTTTCAACTGATTTATTAGTAATAAGAATTTCTTTCTCACTCATAGATTTCATTTTCGTATAATAATGCTGCATATCATTATATAGCTTCCAAATTTTATAATTTAGCACAGTAGTCTTTATATACTGCCCAATAAATAATGTTTTATTAAATGCTTTTCGGGGATCAGTAGCTCTAGATACAATTTTGAGGCCTATAATTGTATTATCTTGACTTTGCACATTCATATTTTTATTATAACTATAAATGACTGTAATGTAGTCATCAAATTCTTTCTCAGAAACTTTCCCGTCAATCCCTTTTTCTTTTAAGAAAAGATTTATTTTTTCTGAGCTTTTAAATGCATTTTCATAACTTTTATACTGAGGAATTCTTATCCCGTGAATATCATCACGCTTAAGTTGCTTACTATCTAAATTAAATTCCAAGTTAGCCCCTATCTGAATAGTAGCTTGACTAACATACTCTTTAGGTAAAACAAAAAAAACGATTAACGCAATTAAAGCAGACACTAAAATACCTATTAATATAAAGCGCTTAGATTGCTGTAATTTATACAAGATTTTGCTTAAGTCAATTTCGTCTGAAATATCTGTGTTAGAAGTCATTATTGTATATAATTATATCTCCTCACAAAGATACAAAACTATATTGCTTCTAAACGTTTTACTATAAAAAAGGGATTTAAAAGGTTTTTTTTGTTATAGTCTAAAACATTGTTATTATCAACGCGAATTACTTCTCCTCCCGCTTCTTCTACAATGATCTGGCCGGCACCGGTATCCCACTCCATGGTAGGGCCTAATCGCGGATATACATCTGCTATTCCTTCGGCCACTAAACAAAATTTCAAAGAACTGCCCGCAGCAATGCAGGAAACGTATGTATACTTTTTCTTTTGATCAGCAATATAAGTTTCTACTTCTGTGCTTAAATGCGATCTACTTGCAACAATTTTTAAATTTTTGTTTGCCATCTTAACCTTAAGTTGCTTTTTATTACCAAATTGATCAATCTTATAACTCCCTTTCTCTTTAATAGCATAATACACTTCTTGAGTAGCAGGTACATAAATAACCCCTAAGATGGGACGGTGATTTTTAATCAATGCGATATTAACAGTAAATTCATCATTCTTTTTTATAAATTCCTTTGTCCCATCAAGTGGATCAACTAACCAGAAATATTCCCAATTTTTCCGCACAGCATAGGGCACTTCTTTTTCTTCTTCAGAAATTAGGTGTATATTCTCTAGTTGCAAAGCACGCAAACGTTTTACTATAATGTCGTTTGCCTTTTTATCAGCTATTGTTAGAGGAGATTGATCAGCTTTCTCAAAGACTTCAAAATCTTTTTTATAAACTTCCATAATAGCCTCTCCGGCTTCTTTGGCAATATTTATAATGTCTTCTATTTGGATTTTCTCAAGCATTTTCATACTTTATCAATTCTAAACATCTTTTTAAGCTATGTTTCCAATCAGGTATATCTATTTGTAAAGCATTAGTGATTTTAAATGTATCTAACACACTATATACAGGCCTTTTTGCAGGAGTAGGATAATCTTTTGTAGGTATAGGATTAACTCTACAAGATATACCGCTTTGATTAACTATTTCTTTAGCAAACTCATGCCAGCTAATTGCACTTGCATTGCAATAATTGTATATGCCAAAAGGAACATTTTCAGTATTGTCAACGATTTGATAAATCACCTCAGCTAAATCTCTTGCATATGTAGGAGATCCTGTTTGATCATTCACTACATTGATTATTTCGTTAGCAGTAGCTATTTTCAAGATAGTTTTTACAAAATTTTTACCAAAAGAAGAATACACCCATGAAGTTCTGACAATATACACTTTATCATGAATTGCTAAAGCGGCTTCCTCGCCTTCTAACTTCGTTTTACCGTATATGCTTAAAGGGTTAGTAATATCATCTTCAGTGTATGGTTGATTTTTTTCTCCATTAAATACAAAATCTGTGGAAATATGAATTAAAATAACATTCTTGTCTTTGCATATTTCGGCTAAGTTTCTAACTGCTAAGTGATTAATATCATTAGCTTTTTTTTGCTCATTTTCTGCTTTGTCTACCGCGGTATATGCTGCCGTATTAATGCAAACAGCTATATTATTTTCATCTATGAATTTAGCTACCGCTAATTGATTAGTAATATCTAATCTATTGCGATTTGTAAAATAAAATATATGTCTACTAAAATTTTTACTTACAACCCGTAATTCTTGTCCTAGTTGGCCATCGCTGCCGGTGACGAGAATATTCATTTCTGAAAATTTTTCACAGCTTTTTTGAAGCTAGGCAATTCTTTATCTTTATCAGATAGAATAAAATCACTTTCGGGAATTGTCCAATCTATATTAATATCCGGATCGTTAAAAATAATCCCATACTCACTCTTTTGATCATAAAAATTGTCACACTTATAAGAAAATTCTGCTTCCGGACTCAATACTAAAAAACCATGTGCAAATCCTCTGGGCACTAATAACTGTTTTTTATTATTTGCATTTAATTTAATGCTGAAATATTTACCGTAAGTAGCTGAATACTGTCTCAAATCTACAGCTACGTCTAATACCTCACCGGAGATCACACTTACTAGTTTTGCTTGAGCATGAGGGTTTATTTGATAATGCAAGCCTCTAAGCGTACCATATTTTGATTTAGATCTATTATCTTGAACAAATTGATAATTAAGGCCAAGTTTTTTAAAAACCTTTTGATTATAACTCTCATAAAAATATCCTCGGTGATCTTGAAACACGGCCGGTTCAATAATTACCAAATCATCTATGCCCGTTTCTATTACTTTCATAATTTTCATTAAAATAACATTCGGTTTAAGATTTTTTCACTTGATAAAACTTTAGATAAATATTTATCTCGCAAATTATCTTGTAAAAAATCTAACTGGCTTTTGTTATGTAAGTCTGAACCGATAAAATCAATCATATCAGCGTCAATAAGATGTCTCGCTGCTCTTAACACATTTGGATTATAACCACCCAGGGCAGAAAGTAAGTTTAATTGAAAATATACGCCCATCTCTTTAATTTGATGATATTTTGATAAACTCTTATCAAACATATACGGGTAACGCTCAGGGTGAGCTAAAATGGGCTTAATGCCTTTTTTCTTTAATTTATTTATAATGAGTTCCAGATTAGTAGGTTTGTTCAAAAAGGATAACTCGAATAACAGGTACCCATTTCCAAACGTCAAAAGCTCATCATCATCAACTAAACGTTCAAAATATTCATCTATATAATATTCTGCAGCAGCTTCCATTTGAATATCAATCTTATTTTTATATAATTCAGTTTTTACTGCTTCTAATCCCGCTAAAATAGTTTGACTGTTATTGCGATACATATCTCCCATAATATGGGGTGTTGTAATAACCTTTTTATATCCCAATCTTTGCAAGCCACTGATTAATTGAAGGGCATCACTCATATCCTTAGCCCCGTCATCAATGCCCGGAACCAGATGAGAATGAAAATCTACTTTTAAAATACTAAGATCAACCGGTGCAGGTTTTTCAAAAACAGATCGTATCTTATCAAAAATCATTTTTAGCCGTATTGCGTTTTGTAGTAATTTTTATACGCTCCTGAGGTAACATTTTTCAACCAGGCTTCGTTCTCCAAATACCAATCCACTGTCTTTTCTAGTCCTTGTTCAAAATTAACCGATGGCTCCCATCCTAATTCATCCTTAATTTTTGATGCGTCAATAGCATATCGCTTATCGTGTCCCGGCCGATCTTTTACGTAAGTTATTAGTTTTTCCGATTCCCCTTTTGGCCTATTGAGTTTTCGGTCCATCACATTGCATAATAATTTAATTAATTCAATATTCATCCATTCATTAAAGCCGCCAATATTATAAGTCTCTCCTAATTTTCCTTTATGAAATACCATATCGATTGCTGTGGCATGATCATTTACCCAAAGCCAATCTCGAGTATATTTACCATCACCATACACCGGTAACGGCTTGTTGTGTTTAATATTATTGATGAATAAAGGAAGTAACTTTTCAGGAAACTGATTAGCACCATAATTATTGGAGCAATTAGAAATCACGATGGGCAATCCATAGGTGTTGGCATATGCTCTTACAAAATGATCAGAGCTTGCCTTAGAGGCTGAGTAAGGTGATTGTGGATCATAGGAGGTAGTTTCTGTAAATAGCCCTTCTTCTCCCAGTGATCCATAAACTTCATCGGTAGATACATGATAAAAAAGATGTGCTCTGTCAGCATTTGGATTTTCTAAGTTCCAAATATTTCGTGCAGCATTAACTAAATTAACAGTACCCAGCACATTCGTATAAATAAATGCCATCGGATCTTTAATAGATCGATCTACGTGAGACTCTGCTGCTAAATGTATAACACTATCAAACTTTTCTTTATTAAATATACCATTGATAAATGCTTCATCTACAATATCACCTTTAATGAACGTATAGTTTGCTTTGTCCTCTATATCTCGCAGGTTTTCCAGATTACCCGCATAAGTCAATTTATCCAGATTATATATTTGATAATTTGGATATTTATTAACCAATAATCGAACTACATGAGAGCCAATGAATCCAGCGCCACCGGTCACTAAAACTTTTTTATTATTCATTATGTTCTTTCTAATCTACTGAAATTTAAAGAAGTAATAAATTAAAAATCCATTGCAGCATGCAATGATAGATAAATCCACTTTATTTAAATAATTTCTGTAAAGTTACTTAAAGTAATTAAATCTAAAATTCTACTATTGAATAAAGTAAGGTATTGAAAATCTTATTAAGAGGAATCTAAAAATATAAGCTTGGCATTCGCTAACCTATATCTACTAATTTTTCGCGAACGGCATACATTACGATGCCTGCGGTATTACGCACTTCCAGCTTTTTCATAATATTCTTACGGTGTGTATTGACCGTATGAGTGCTTAAGAATATTTGTTCTCCTATCTCTTGATTAGTCAATCCTTCAGCAATTAATTTTATTATTTCAATCTCTCTATCTGAAATACAAATAGGTGCACAATTATTAATGGCGTTATTATCTTGTTGCTCTCCTATTTCTTGTTTCATAGCAATATCAATAATTCTTCCACAAAAGAATTGTTTTTTGTTGATCACGGCATTAATGGCATCAATGACTTCATTTCGGTCACATTCTTTTAGTAAGTAGCTGTTGACTCCATATTTCAAAGCCTGTGTAATCGTTCTTTTATTTAAATTAGGCGTGATGGCTATGATTTGTGAATGCTTATGTAAATTTTTAATGTATTGAATATCTTTTATCGAAAAAGCATAATTATCAAAATCAATGATTATTATATGCGGTGTTCGAATAGCTAAAGTGGAATGTAGTTCTATACTATTTTGTACTTCATCAACAGTAGTGACATTTCTAAATTCTTTTAAAATTGATTTTACCCCTTCTCTAATCAAGTAATGAGGATCTGCCACAATAACATTCATATCGCCAATGTTTATTTATACTGAATCTAAATAATAACAAAAATAACTTTTCTAACTTAAAAACCATAAAAAATATACAACTTCACTAAAATATGGTAGCCTGGTAATATACGATTCTGGCTGTTCATTCATACCTGATCTTATAAATCATATAATAATTAAAGCTGATTAGTTAAGCTTACGCTACTATGCATAAGAATAGCCGAATCGGGATTAGCGATAAACATCTTTACGATGATTTATTCTGCAGATCTCTATTACTTTTTATAGTCTCTGCAATCTTATATACGATTCGGTAATCACCTACTCTAGTTCTCACAGGGTACGGTGGCCCGTGGTGGGAAGATAGGCGTTTGATTTTCTCTGTATTAATTGATAACAGTTATTAAAGTCAGGAACACTTACTTACTTCTCGCAACAAACTTAAGCACAGATTTATCCAAACTTGCGTTTGGGCCATCTGCATGTAACACCGATATATCTCCCGTAGTTTCGAGAACTACAGCTAACACTTGACACATATCCGTTACGTTAGCTTCTCGCAGCTTAGCAAAGAGGTCTGCTTCAGTAACATTAGTTTTATCAAGATTATGCCAAAAAATTTCTTCGCCTTCCATCAATAAGATAGGAGTGTTTGTCATTGCCTTTTCAAAAGTATCACTCCGCTTACGAATATTTGCAATAATAAATTGTAAAGCTATTAATAATACCAAGCCTACTATGCCTTGTAAAACGCTCTGCTTGTCCGAAAGCATAGTAGATGCTATAAGGCTTCCGATAGCAATAGTTATAGCAAAATCAAAGCTGCTCATTTTTGCAAAGGTTCGGAGGCCATTGACCCTGGTAATCACTATCACTGCTATATAAATTACTATGGTTGAAAAAACCGTAGCCCATATTGAATAAGAATCTCCATACAACCAGCTTAAATTATCAAAAATTTCCATATATATTTCCTAGCAATTAACATGCCATAACTAAATATAATTATTTAGAGTCAAACACTTGTCTTAGTCTAATATATTACAATAAAGTAATTAATTAATTCGATATAAATATTTACAAATACATAATGAAAAATAAGAATTCAAACTTATTAATTCCACTTATTAGCCGAGGAATACTTCCCCATGCTGTAAATAATCCTCTACAAAATACTATTGCTATAGAGCACGTTATACTTATAAAAATAGCCTTACATGATTTGGCACTATTTTAATTATTAAATCTACTTATTAATCTTTACCAAACATTATAATTAGCTATGAGAGAGGGGTCAAGTCAAAGATGCAAATCAGTTGAAAATATAAATAACATAATTTGCTTCTCACATTTACGCTGGGATTTTGTTTTTCAAAGGCCTCAGCATTTACTTACTAGATTTTCTAAAACAGCTATAATTTACTACATCGAAGAGCCGATATTTGATGAAAATATCGAACAAGCCACCTACTCAATCACTAAAAAAAATGAAAATATTGTTGGCTTAGTACCTGTTTTACCAAGCGGGTTTTCAGAGACCCAGATTTCACTTGTTCAAAGATCACTGTTACAAAATTTTCTAAAAGATCAAAATATCAGAAAATATGCTTTCTGGTACTACACACCAATGGCGCTTGATTTTAGTGATGGCTTTGATCCTGAAATCATCATATATGATTGTATGGATGAACTGTCTAATTTTAAATTTGCCCCTGAGAATTTAAAAAAATTAGAAAAAGATTTATTTAATAAAGCCGATGTAGTATTTACGGGTGGATATTCCTTATACGAAGCTAAAAAAAATTATCATTCTAATATTTATCCTTTCCCAAGTAGCATTGATAAAGAACATTTTTCCAAAGCTAGAAAAATTCACTCTAACCCTTCCGATCAAATCAATACTTCAAATCCTGTTCTTGGGTATTTTGGTGTAATAGATGAACGATTTGATATAGAATTAATTAAAAAAATAGCTGATGCTAAGCCTAACTGGGAATTAGTAGTTATTGGCCCGGTAGTAAAAATAGACGCAGATATTTTACCTAAAAATAAGAATATCCATTATCTCGGTGCTAAAAAATATGCCGATCTTCCAAATTATATTGCCGCATGGAATATTGCATTAATACCATTTCTATTAAATGAATCTACTGAGTTTATTAGTCCCACTAAGACCCCTGAATATCTTGCAGCAGGGTTGCCGGTAATCTCTACTCCGATCAAAGATGTAGTAGGGCTTTATGGCAATAACGAAATGGTGCATATTTGTGCTAGTGCAGCAGAATTTATTTTTGCTGCAGAAAAAGAGCTAAGCTTACCAGAAAATGCTCAAAAAGTACGTCAAGAAAAAGTTGATGAGGCCTTATCTCAAAATTCATGGGATACTACATTTAATGAAATGAAGAAAATAATTACTGATACTTATAAACAGAAAGTTTCCTTATCAACCTCAAAAGCTGTAGCGAATGTATGATTATTTAATAGTGGGAGCAGGTTTTGCAGGAAGTGTGTTAGCTGAGCGACTTGCCAATGTAAGCGATAAAAAAGTATTACTTATAGATAAGCGGAATCATATAGGAGGAAACGCTTACGATTTTTATAATAATGAGGGCATTCTTGTTCACAAATATGGCCCACACATTTTTCATACCAATAGCAAGCTGGTATTTTCTTATTTATCCAAGTTTACTAAATGGAGAAACTACCAACACAAAGTATTAGCCTGTGTAGATGGACAGAAAGTGCCTATTCCAATAAATTTAACGACTATTAACAGTTTATATGGCTTAAATCTCAGCTCATCGCAGCTTAATGATTTCTTTGCTTCAAGATCAGAAGACATTAAACAAGTTCGTAACTCTGAAGATGTAGTAGTAAAAGCGGTAGGAAGAGAGCTGTATGAAAAATTCTTCAAAGGATATACGAATAAACAGTGGGCTCTTGACCCATCTGAGCTGGACGCTTCAGTTACAGCCAGGGTACCTACGAGGAATAATAAAGATGACCGCTATTTTACCGATACTTATCAAGCCATGCCTTTACACGGCTATACCAAGATGTTTGAAAAAATGCTGGCCCATCCCAACATTCATATCATGCTGAATGCAGATTATCAAAACCTGGCAAATGAAGTGAAGTACAAGCAGTTAATTTATACCGGCCCGATTGATCAATATTTTGACTATTGCTTTGGCAAGCTTCCGTACCGGTCTTTAAACTTTAAGTTTGAAACTTATGATCAGGAAATTTTTCAAGAAACCGGTACGATAAATTATCCTAACGATTATGATTTTACCAGGATTACAGAGTTTAAATACCTCACAAATCAACAGCATAAAAAGACTACAGTAGTTTATGAATTTCCTAAAAGTGAAGGAGATCCTTATTATCCGATACCTACTTTAGAAAACAAGGAAATATATCAAAGATATGCTGTTTTAGCCGGCCAGTCTGACACTATTTTTGTAGGCAGGTTAGCTACTTACAAATACTACAATATGGATCAAGTGGTGGCACAAGCTTTGACTACTTTTAAGAAGATACAAGAGCAGAAAAATGTGTCTAAACAACCTGATCGATTGGCAGAATTAGATACCATCAAATAGACTTCTATAAAATATGCTAAATGAGTTCTCGAATCCTTTCAAATCCTTTTGGATGGCAGGATATGAATGTGCAGATCATTTAAATAATACCAGAAACAGAGTAGATCTCGCTAAAACCACCGGACATTTAGATAGATTAAAAAAAGATTATGAAGACTTGTCTTTATTTAATATAACTACAGTCAGAGAAGGCATTAGATGGAGTCAGGTAGAAAAAACTCCTTATAAATATGACTTCAATACAGTAAAAATGATGCTGCAATGCGCTAAATCTAGTGGTATTCAGCAAGTCTGGGATGTATGCCATTTTGGTTTTCCGGATGACCTGGACCCTCTACATCCTGATTTTACTAAACGGTTTGTCTCGCTATGTGCTGCTTTCACCCAATTTTATAAAAACACCTGTCCTGATCAAACGTTAATTGTCACTCCCATCAACGAGGTAAGTTTCTTATCCTGGTTAGGGGGAGATGTTAGAGGTACAAGCCCGTTTCGTACCGAAAGTGGCTTTCAGGTAAAGTACAAGTTAATGGAAGCTTATATACAAAGTATTTATAAAATGAAGGAGATTGATCCAACCATTCGAATACTTACTACGGAGCCACTGGTCAATATCATTCCACCTTTACGAGCTACTAAAGAAAAGTTACAAGAAGCAGCTATGGCTCATAATAATCAATATCAAGCTGTAGATATGCTTGCCGGGCACCTAAATCCTGAACTAGGAGGATCTCCTGAATTACTCGATTTGTTAGGATTTAATTATTATTATAATAATCAATGGGCGATAGGTTTTAGTGAAACGTTAGATTGGAAAAATAAAACAAACGATCTGCGTTGGCGCTCTTTCAGTTCCTTAATGACTGAAGCTTATGAGCGATATAAAAAGCCGGTGGTTTTAGCAGAAACTAGTCATTTTGGAGTAGAAAGGCCTTTATGGATTAAAATTATCGCCAAAGAATGTAAAAAATTATTAGAACAAAACATTCCATTATATGGCATTTGTATTTATCCTATTATTGACCGGCCTGATTGGGATCACCTCGACGTTTGGCATGCAAGTGGGGTATGGGATAAAAATAAAGAAGATCATACCATCCCATTTACTCGCATATTAAATGAGCCTTATGCAAATGCTTTAAAGCTAGCTCAAAAAGAAGTTGAACGAGCTGTGCTAGTTTAGTTTATTTAAAATTTTATAAAAAGTTGTAAGGTGAAAGCAAATAACAATCTTTTCAATAAAGCACCTTCTCCTAATCCCTTAACCAGAGTATGTGTAATTGTACCGGTTAGAAACGAAGAAAATCACATTCCTAAAACGCTGGAAGCATTGTTTCATCAATTTGATGCTTTCAATAATTTATTAGATAAAAATATTTATGAAGTATTGGTTTTAGTAAACAACTCATCAGATAAGTCTTTTACTATAGCCAATGAGTATAAAACCAGGCACTTAGATTTTCAGTTATATATTGACGAAATACAACTGCCGAAAGAGAAAGCAAATATTGGAACAATTAGGCGTTTGCTGATGGATAAAGCTTATGATCGTATAAAAAATTATAATGGAAAAGGCATTATTGCTTCAAGTGATGGCGATACGCAAGTTGATAAACAATGGATATATTCTATAATCAAAGAAATAGACAATGGCTATGATGCTGTTGGAGGGCGTATATTAACAAAAAGAACGAATAGCCAAGTTCGATTGTATCATTTACGAAATGTAACTTATCGTTGTCTATTGGCTGAAGCCGAAGCACTTTTAGACCCTTTAAATAATGATCCCTCCCCATGTCATTTTCAATTTTTTGGCGCTAATATGGCTGTCACTTGTGACGCTTATTTGCTAGCCGGAAGAATGCCGAAAGTACCTTATTTAGAAGATATGGCTTTTCATCAAGCATTGTTGCAAAAAGATGCTCAAATAAGAAGAAGTTGCAAAGTAAAAGTCTATACGTCTGATCGAATGGATGGAAGGGTGGCTGTAGGATTTTCAGAGCAACTACGGAAATGGAATGATGAAAATGAGCAACATATACCCCAACAGGTGGAGTGTGTGAATGCAGTTTTAAAGTTATTTGAACTCCGAGCCAAATTGCGCACATACTGGAAAACATTCCAAGACGTTGGTACTATTGATCCATCTGAATGGATGAGTTTATCGCATCTTTTAAAAATTAATCAGAATAATTTACAGAATGAATTTTCACATTCATCATATTTTGGGGAGCTATGGAATAATGTCAATCGCGAAATTTTATCAGAAAATAAAAACAAACTACAACCTATAACAGAAGCAATCGATGAATTAAGAGATTTCGTACAAATGAATAAAGCAGGTTAATTGCTTTTCTTTCGCTGACGAGTTAATCAAAGATTAACAAGATCTGAAGTCCCCAAAGTATTTAAGTTATCCTCTATTCAATTTAATTGTATTAACTACAACTCTCAGCTCAAATCCTCTACAAAAACTTCTTTGCTTTTGTTAAAATGAGCTAATACTTCAGGAGATAATATAAATCCTTCAGGATCATCATCAATTAATAATGTTATTTGAGAACGATGGGCTTCAATAGCTTGCTTTTTAAGATTCAATACTGATGAAATATCTACATACCATATCTTATGTTCTTTTAAAGAAGGTAAATCCTGGTCTAAACCTCTTTCCCATAACCAAATTAAATACTCTATTTTTCTTATTTGATCATTATTTTGAATCGCTCGATTGACTATCTGCCAAGTAGCGCGATGGTCCGAGTGGGGATCTCGCCGCCACGGCAAAAAAATAGTAGTTGGTTTTTGTTGCTCTATTAATTTTTGAACGGATCTTACAGCATTCATAAAATCAGGATCGCCGGGAAACGGAAGACGGCCATCTTTCATATTTAAAAAAGTTATTTCTACTTCCTTTACACCTAAAATTTTTAATGCGTCTACAGCTTCTTTTTTTCTGGTATGAATCAGTTTTTCTGTTGGATATTTTAAAGAATTAGGATGTGACCCACTGCCGTCTGTAGTAAAAGCTACATGTACAGGCATTTTTTCTTTTTTTAATAGTGCTATGGTACCTCCGCAACCAAGCGATTCATCATCCTGATGGGGAGCAAAAATCAATACCGAGCCTAGTTCCTCCAACTTTTTATCCTGTATGTGTTGTGCTCTATTGCAAATATCTTGTAAACTATTAAGCATAATTTAATACTACAATAGTTGTTCCTAATTTACATGAAGCTTTTATAAAATCTTTAGTCTTCCAATTTTCAATTTTTCAGTTTTTAAATCATAAAAACGTACTTTTGCTCGCTGATACGATAAAAGTGCAGTATGAAACAATATCTAAACCTATTCGATTTTTCTCAAAAAGTAGATTACAAAAAAGAAATACTTTCGGGGCTTACTGTAGCATTGGCACTTATTCCTGAAGCAGTAGCATTCGCTCTGATTGCAGGCTTATCACCACTTACCGGTTTATACGCTGCTTTTGTGATGGGCATCGTCACCTCAATCCTAGGCGGGCGGCCCGGGATGATATCGGGAGCAACGGGGGCAGTAGCAGTAGTGCTGGTATCTTTAGCTCAATCTCATGGCGTAGAATATATTTTTGCTACAGTAGTTTTAGCAGGTATTTTGCAGATATCAGCCGGATTGTTAAAATTGGGCAAATTAATGCGTTTAGTCCCCCACCCTGTGATTTTTGGATTTGTTAACGGCTTGGCGATCATTATTTTTATGTCACAATTGGACCAATTTAAAGCTCCGTCAGGTGAATGGCTGAGTGGCGCTCCGCTATATTTATTTTTAGGATTGGTTTTACTCACTATGGCTATTATTTGGGGATTACCTAAATTAAACAAAGCATTACCGGCGTCTCTTCTTGCTATTTTAACCATATTTGGACTAGTAGTTGTGTTTAATCTTGATACGAGAACAGTCGGGGATATCGCATCCATTCAAGGAGGTTTCCCTCCTTTTCATATTCCACAAATTCCTATTAATTTAGAAACATTGTCACTCATATTTCCTTATGCCGCTATTATGGCAGGTGTTGGTTTGATCGAAAGTCTCTTGACTTTAAATATTATTGACGAAATCACTGAAACTAGAGGAAGAGGAAATAAAGAAGCTGTTGCTCAAGGCATTGCTAATACGTTATCAGGATTTTTCTCTGGCATGGGTGGTTGTGCGATGATTGGACAGAGCTTGATTAATACTTCAGCTGGTGCAAGGGCAAGGCTTTCAGGAATTGTAGCAGCGGTTATGCTCTTGGTCTTTATCATGTTTGGAGCAGATTTAGTAGAGAAATTACCTATGGCTGCTTTAACTGGACTAATGATCATGGTAGCAATCGGGACATTTGAATGGGCAAGTATCAAAACATTTAATAAAATGCCGAAGTCGGATATATTCGTAATGGTTTTAGTGACTTTGGTAACAGCTTTATTACACAATCTAGCGTTAGCTGTAATTGTTGGTGTGATCATTGCAGCATTGGTCTTTGCCTGGGACAATGCTAAGCGAATTAGAGCTAGAAAACATATTGACGAAAATGGAGTAAAACATTATGAAATATATGGCCCACTTTTCTTTGGTTCAGTTACAGTTTTTAATGAAAAATTCGATGTAATAAATGATCCAAAGGAAATAATTATTGATTTTGCTGAAAGCCGTGTGGTAGATATGTCTGCTATAGAAGCGCTTAATAAAATCACCGAACGTTATCATAAAGTCGGCAAAAAAGTGCATCTTAAGCATTTAAGTTCTGATTGTGTAAAACTCCTTAAAAATGCTTCAGAAATTATTGAAGTAAACGTACTGGAAGATCCTAATTATAAGTTGGTGGTTGATGAGGTTTAGTATGCATAATGGATAATAATGTTATTACCGCGAAAACAAACGAATGCAATTTAAAGATTTAAAAATTATTGAGCCGATTATAAAGGCGCTCAAAGAAGAAAACTACGTTGAGCCCACTTCTATTCAAGAAAAGGCTATCCCTTTGATACTTAATAAAAATGATGTGTTAGCCAGTGCTCAAACAGGTACGGGAAAAACGGCAGCATTCGCTATTCCTATTCTTCAACATATGTATCAAGATAGGCAACAAATCCAATCTAGAAAAATAAATGCCCTGATCATAACACCTACCAGAGAGCTGGCAATTCAAATTGGAGAGAGTTTCTCTACCTATGGGAAATATACCAACTTAAAAAACACCGTTATCTTTGGAGGCGTTAACCAAGGCGCTCAAACAGATGCACTTAAAAAAGGAATTGATATATTAATTGCAACGCCCGGCAGGCTTTTAGACCTGATGGAACAGAGTTTTATAAAGCTAAAGGATATAAAGTATTTTGTATTGGACGAGGCAGATAGAATGCTTGATATGGGCTTTATTCATGACATCCGAAAGATAATATCTCATTTGCCGAATAAACGCCAATCATTGTTTTTCTCTGCTACTATGCCGGATAATATAGTAGAACTCTCAAAAAAAATCTTAACTAATCCTAAAAAAGTTGAGGTGAGTCCTGTCTCTTCAACAGCCGAAACCATTCAACAATATCTTTACTATACTAACCGAACTACCAAAAAAGATCTATTATTTCATATCCTTCGAGATCAAAATATGGACCAGGTTTTAGTCTTTTCTAGAACTAAGCACGGTGCTGATAAAATCGTTCGTAATTTAGAAAAACAGCGCATTAAAACAGCAGCTATTCATGGTAACAAATCTCAGAATCAGCGACAAAGAGCTTTAACAAACTTTAAAAATAAAACAATCAGAGTTTTAGTAGCTACTGACATTGCAGCGAGAGGTATTGATATTGATAAATTAAAACATGTTGTTAATTACGATATTCCCAATATCGCTGAAACATATGTTCACAGAATAGGAAGATCTGGTAGAGCTGGTGAAGAAGGTGTCGCGATATCTATTTGTGAACCGGAAGAAAATACTTGGATCAAAGACATTGAAAAATTGATCAATCAGAAGATTCCTGTTGTAAAAGAAAATCCTTTCCCTCAAACGGAAAAGGCTATGACTGATAAAGAAAAAAAGGAATGGGAAAAAGAAAAACAACAAAAAAAACAAGAATTTTTTGCCGCGAAAAAGAGTAAAACACATTCACCAAAAGGTTCTAAAAAACAATGGAAAAGATAAGAAAGAATGTATTTTTCGTTACTATTTTTATTAGTAGCATGATTGCTTGTAATAATAGTAAGTCACCTATTAGTTTCATCAAAAAAATTGAAACTGCCCATCAAAAAGATACTTTTATATCAAAAGATGCTATTCAATTTTATATCAACTTACAGTTTGGTGGAAAAGAAAGGTTAAATGGAAAAATAACTTTAACGACTAACTCTTCTGAAGGACTTATTGAATTAGCAAATGGCCATAAAATCTATTATAAAGATGACATAGTATATCATTCACCCGATATCCCAAATGAGCAAAAAGTAAGATTTGATGCATATACATGACCTTATTTTTTCCTTTTACCATATAAATTATCTGATCAAGGCACTCAATGGTCAGCACCAACAACTCGAATGCTCTATAATGAAGCATATAATTCTCAAAAATTAACTTTTAAGCAGGGAATTGGCGATGCTCCTGATGATTGGTATATTATTTATGCACATCCGGAGAAGCATATGATCAATGCAGCTGCTTATATTGTTACAGCTGGCAAAACCAAAGTAGAAGCTGAAAAAGACCCTCATGCCATTCAATATGAAAATTATCAATTAGTAGATGGAATTCCATTAGCTACTACTTGGACATTTTGGAGTTGGAGTGAGGAAAATGGCTTGATTAAGCAGTTAGGAATGGCTCAATTAAGCGATTTCAAATTTGTTTCAATTACTGAACCAATCTTTCAGCCGCCTAAAGATTTTGTACAAAAGTCTGGTAATTGAAAAGTACCGTTTTAAAAATCCTTTATATTTAGTGGCCTTGTAAAACTAAAATTGCAATAATATTCAAGGCATAAAAAAATTTATTATTGCGAATAACCTATTGTTTATGAGGGTTTATAAATTTAGAAAACGAAGAAGATTGAAGTTATTTGAGGAAATAAACTCTTTATTATCTTATTTTGTAAAGGTCTCTATAATCTAATTGAATTACTTTAGTAGCATCATGCAGCATAAATTATATTCTCTCCTCTTCATAACATTTTTAATAACTCAAATTTCATTTGCACAAGAATATTGGCAACAAGAAGTTAATTATGAAATTGAGGTATCGCTTAATGATATAGCCCACGAGCTGGGTGGACAAATAACGATTCACTACATTAATAATTCTCCCGATACTTTAACCTATATCTATTTTCATCTATGGCCTAATGCCTATAAAAATGAAACAACAGCTTTTGCTCAACAGTATATTGAAAATGGCAACACCGATTTTCATTATTCTCAACCTGGTGATAAGGGTTATATCGATAAATTAGATTTTAGTACCAATAGCACTAAGCTTAATTGGTCTTTACATGATATGCACATTGATATTGCTAAAATAAATTTGCTAAAAGCTTTACAACCCGGCGACAGTATCATTATTTCTACTCCATTTCACGTGAAAATTCCTAAACCTTTTTCTCGATTAGGCCACGTAGGACAAAGCTATCAAATCACGCAATGGTATCCAAAACCCGCGGTATATGATGAAAATGGGTGGCATCCGATGCCCTACCTCAATCAAGGAGAGTTTTTTTCCGAATTTGGCTCATTTGATGTAAAAATCACCCTTCCGAGTGAATATGTTGTAGGTGCTACCGGCAATCTGCAAACACAAACTGAAATTGAATGGCTAAACAGTCGTGCAAAAGATTCTACAGATTTCGCTAATCACACATCTTACGGTGAAGACACAACACTTAAAACGCTGCACTATACAGCTGAAAATGTGCATGATTTTGCGTGGTTTGCTGATAGAAAATATAACGTAAGTAAAGGTTTTACAATTTTACCTACCTCTAAAGATACGGTTACCACTTGGGCTATATATTATAATAAAAAGACTTGGAATAAAGCGCTGCAACATTTGGATAATGCTATTCATTGTTATTCAAAGTGGCTGGGCGACTACCCTTATCAACAAGTAACTGCCGTCGAAGGCCCCATATCTGCGGGAGGAGGCATGGAATATCCGAATGTTACTATTATAGATTATACCATTGGAAAAGATTATTTGGAAGATGTGATCATTCATGAGGTTGGACATAATTGGTGGTACGGAATTTTGGCTTCTAATGAAAGAGACTATCCCTGGATTGATGAAGGATTTAATTCTTTTTATGAAAAACGTTGCACTGATTTAGTTGGTGAAGAGGATTCCTTATTTGCTAATACCTTCAGCAGCAAGTTAATTAAGGGGTTTGACACGCTTGATGAAAATCAATTAGGATATTTATTCCAAGCAAAACGAAAAAGAGATCAACCGATTGAATTACATTCTGCTGATTATACATATGCTAATTATGGTATTATCGTATACGGTAAGACAGCCCTTGCACTAGATCATCTCTATCAATATTTGGGAGAAGAAGAATTTGACGAAGTGATGAGGCAATTTTATGAAACGTATAAATTTAAACACATTTATCCGGAAGATATTCAAAACTTCTTTGAAGCCAATGCAAGTAAATACACCGGTTGGTTATTTAACGAGAATGGTATGCGTGGCACGACCAGACAAATAGATTACGAACTTAAAAGAGTAGATACAACCCATATTGCAGGCACGCCTTTTTATGAACTAACCATCATTAATAAAGGTAAGATCAAATCACCATATCAAGTAATTGCTTATCAAGATAAAGAAATTAAGAAACAAATATGGTATGATGGCCATAAACCAAAATATCCCGGTACTTCTAGCTACCCGGCATCTTCCGGGGAAGCTAGCATTCTTTTCCCTTACGGAGAATATAATAAGATCGAAATTGATGGAGGCCCTTTAGAAGTCAACACTCAAAATAATACTATTCGTAAATCAGCTTTATTTCCTAAAGTGGAGCCTTTAAGGTTAAATCCAGTTCTGAATCTTGATCAAGGAGATCGAACAAATATAAATTATGCTCCTATTGCGGGGTATAATAAATACGACAAAATCATGATAGGTGCAGCTTTCTATAATGGATTGATATATCCTCAAAAGATTGAAT
Source organism: Chitinophagales bacterium (assembly GCA_965213575.1). GTDB lineage: Bacteria > Bacteroidota > Bacteroidia > Chitinophagales > JAUHXS01 > JAUHXS01. The sequence goes on from CBDBZN010000032.1 coordinate 21,580, forward strand.
ATCTCTTTGCTCCAATGTTTGCTTTCGGCTCACAACAACTTAATGGTATAGCTGCGCTTCGCAATAACTATTTTTATGGATATGATAAAACCTTAGATAGAATATCTTTTTCGCTTAACGCACGGCAGTTCAATTATCATAACCAGCCATCTTTGCAAAAATTCAGAAGGATTGCTTTTGATACTAAGTTTATTCTCTCACCTAAAATAGCTAGGGCAGATAAACAAGTTGAAATTGAAACAAAACATATATACATTAATCGAGACAGGTCAATGCTCTCAAACATGGAGAATAGCATTCAGCAAACTCGGCAAGATTATTTAATTAATATACTTGAAGCAACTTTTTTGCACAATCAAACTTTACATCCCTACCAAGTCGCTGCGAAGCTTGAGCAAGGCAACGAATACCTAAAAGCATCGTTTACCTGGCAAAAACAAATTAATTATACAGCTTCTAAAGTCTTACAAATAAGAGGATTTATAGGGGCGTTTTTTTATAATCAATCTCCTTTAGATGTACGTTTTAGGTTAAACGGGCCTACCGGAACACAAGATTATACATATAGCCAAACTTATTTTAGAAGAAGTGATGCTAATCCTCGCCAAATAAATAAAGGAGATGGCTATTTTAAAACTGTTACCAATATTGGGCAGTCGGGTGATTGGCTAACAAGCATAAACTTCAGAACTAATTTGCCTTTTACTAATTTAATTGAAGCCTTTGCAGACATCGGTATTTCTGAAACTACTTCTAATTTGCAATATGATGCCGGTTTTACGTTGGCACTCATTCCGGACATCGCTGAAATTTATATTCCGATAATCATTTCGGAAGATATTCGAGAAGATTTATCTAGTAGAAATAGAGCAAAAATATTGGATCGTATATCGTTTCGAATTAATTTTGATTTGCTTGACCCTTTTGAATTTATAAAAAATATACAGCTATAGTTCTAACGATCTAATTTCGGACATTCGATTTTCCACCTTTTCGCCCATACTTTTATCATATGAATTTCTAAAGCTCCCCATCCTCTACTTGCTTGGAATAAAGAAGAATGGTTTAAATCATAAGCCGCTTTCATAATTATATCATTATGTTTAAATCCAAAATTTAAACTGAAAGCATCTTTATGGCGATATCTGGCACCGTATAAGAGTGAAATATCTCCTTCTTTATCTATAAAATTATACTCCAGGTCTAATCCAAATATAAGTTCTTTAATAGAGTTTTGTTTCATAATAACCATACTTGGTATTATATTAAAGCTTGAAGAATGTTTGTATAATAACATAGAATGAAATACATACCTAGGCTGAATTCTGTTACTATTATTAAATAAAAATGTTTCATATGCATTATTTGCTTGATTAATCGCTAATCCTACAGTAGCTTCTAATATTTTTCTTAGAGGTGGTACATATTGTATTTTTGAAATTGCTTTTCCTTTTTCCCTATAATGCCAAATTAAGCCTACTCCTGCATCCAGATTCCATAAAGTACTTCTTTGAAAAGTTTGACTTGTAGGTATTTCTTTATCAAACACAACACCATTATATTGATCTGGAAAAACTAAAGAGGTGAAATCAATACTTTTTTGCACCACTCCTGCTTGTATTCCTAAACCTATATTATACACTCCCATGTCATCCATCGATTTATGAAAAGCAGCAGAAGGTAAAAATTTTATAATTGATAATCCTCCATCACCTGATTTATCGTATGCTATATAACCCCCTACTCCAATCTCATCTGTTTCTATCAGATCAGGCCTTATATTTGCATCAAAGCAGACAGTTCCGGTAGAATAAGGCACACTTACTGTTCCCCATTGATTTCTATAATTAGTACTTAATCTATAACCATAAGCAATATTTCCAGTAACTGCAGGGTTTAATAAAAGTGGATTCATTTCATATTGAGTAAAACGAAAATTTTGTGCGTTAACTGCAGATGAAATAAATAGAAGTAATGGTATTAGAATTAAATTATATTTAGGTGTAGTATTAGAGAATAGATTACACCATTGTCTAACTTTTTCACCAGAAAAAGAAAAACATAAGAAAACATATATATTTATGATTGTTTTCATTTTGATGCTGCTTAACAAGCTTATAATAAACTTTTAATATATTTAAACACACCTAACTTTACTAAGTTGCCCATTTATAACTTAGTTAAATTACCTCAATAAAGTAATATTTCCCTTTTTAATAATTTTAGTATCTAATTCACTCTTTGCAATAGCATAGTAAACATAGGTATCCATATCTAAAAATTTCCCATTGTATTTGCCATCCCAACTTTGATCAATATCATTTGTTTCAAATACTACAACACCCCACCGGTCAAAAATTTTAAATTCAAATTTATAAACATCTCGCCCTTCTGCTTTTATAAAATCATTTTGATTATCTCCATCGGGAGAAAAAGCATTAGGCACATCTAATATCATGTCAATTACTCTTACTAATACAGAATCTTGACTCATACAACCATTTATTTCTACTACTACATCATACAAGGTTGTAACAGGTGGTGTAGCTACGGGGTTTGCAATGCTGTTGTTGTTTAAGGTATTTTCAGGTTGCCAATCAAATGTAACATCTTCAGCTGCCTCTGCTTTAAGTTGAGTAGACTCACCTTTTAGTATCACTACCTCTTTTCCTGCATCCACAAAAGGAAATTTAGTAGCTATATTTACTATACCACTATCTATACACCCATTAGTGTCAGTCACGATAACTGTAAAAACATAATTTTCATCATTTAAAGGTTGTGTAGTAGGAGTGCTACTATTAGGATCATCAAACAGTCCTTCCGGCTTCCATTCAAAAATTACTCCGTCTCCCTCCACTTCAAAATATGCAGAGTCTCCCCTGCATATTATTTGATCGGAGGGCAGTATGATTTCAGGAAGAGGATGTACAACAATTTTTTTATGAATAGTATCATAACAATTCCCGTAATAGTTTTTTAACACCACATAGTTAGTAGTTTGCTCAGGTGTAGCTACAGGATTAGCTATAGTAGGATCGCTTAAATTAGCAGCAGGTATCCACTCATAGGTAGATAAAGAATCTTCCACAACATCATCTATTAATATAGATTGGCCGATACACAACGTATCATTAGGTAAAAGAATAGATACACTTTTAGGCTTTACAATTACACTGTCAATAATAGTATCAGAAGAACAACCAAAAGATGAAGATGCAATTAAAGTAATAAGATAAGTTGTATCATCTACACCAGAATTTGTATAAGTTACAGGTGGTGGAATAGAATCTTCTGAAGTATTTCCATTTCCAAAATCCCAAAAATATTTAGCGGCTCTTTCAGATTTATTATCAAAAAATACTTTTAATGGACTACAACCAATTGGATTAATAATTTCTATATTAGCTTCCGGGTTTGGGTAATTACTAATGGTAATCTTGGCCGTATCCGTACAACCTGTAGGCGTAAATGTGGTAATGAGTTCTACATAATACAATCCTTCTCCTGTATATGTATGTAATATGGAAAATGACGAAGCCATGGTGTCACGAATAGTACCATCACCTAAATCCCAATGATATTGGTTGGCTCCTTCCGAACTGTCTATGAAGGAAATTCGCAAAGGTTCACATCCTCCAGTGGTATCTGCAGTAAACTTTGCTGTAGGGGCTTGTTTCACTTCCACCTGTTTAGTAATAGAATCTATACATCCTAAATTAGAAGTAATTTCTAAGGTAACATCATACACACCTGCCGAATCATAAAGATGAGTGGGATTTCTTACAGACGAAAAAGTTCCATCTCCAAAATCCCATTTTCTAAAAATAATAAATCCGCCTCCCCCAGGCTGAGAATTATCTGTAAAAATTGCAGGATATCCATCACATACGTCATTAACAACAAAGTCAGGTACCATAGCTTCTTTTATATTTACATCGACAAACACGGTATCCGAGCATTCAGAACCTGGCTCCGCTATCAGCATTACTTCATACTCCCCTATTCCCGGATACACATAAATAGGACTTATTTCTCTAGAAGTGTCACTATCAATACCGGACACACCGAAATCCCAAAAGAAATTATTAGCTCCTATACTTCTATTTGGGAATGTAACCGTATTTCCACATCCCACTAAGGCTCCAAATCCGCTTCTAATCCTAGCCTGAACTCTTTGGCAGTCGGTTACATTAAACTGAAAATCCTTTAAATGCCTTCCAATTAATACTCCATTTCGATATTCAGATACTAGAATACCTACTACATATTGGCCTATTAAATTAGGTATTGCTCTTAAAATTCCATTTTGATCGATAGTTAAAGGTACCCCACCCATTGGGTCATTTTCATTATAAGGATTAAGAAATGGGATGAGCGGAATTACAGGAGTATCTGCATTGATGGTAGGGTCAAAATTACTGGAATTTCCATAATTACCATTTGGAGCACCATAAGGGTGATACAATTCATAATACAATGAATCGCCATCTGCATCGGTAGCAGAATGGTCAAAAACGAATGGCTCGTTTACGCATATAAAAGTTGGAGGAAAAAATGTAAAGGTAGGTGTACTATTATCTTTTGCAACTAAAGTATCCGGAATGTGCTCATATAAAATCATATTTATAGATCCCGGATCTACTAAATTACCAATACTCCAATTTCTGTTTCTTAATGAAAACGTTACATGAAGGCCACCGGGTGGTATATTAGGGATATTAAAAGTATTTTGATAAATATATTCCTCTACACATACATTAGGTGGAACTACTAAACAAGGGTCATTACTTATTGTGTCAGTAATATTTATAATAGATATTAATGGTAGTTTAGGATTTGCTCCTGTAGTGTTACCATACTTTATTCTGATTGTAGCTGTCTTCGGTGCTTGGGCACCTCCGGGGGAGCAGTTTCGATACAGCTTCACCGTAAATTCGTATTTATTATTTCCTAAATATTTATAAATAAGCTCTCCACCCATGACGTGAGTAGCATAACTACACACTGGAAATAAAAGTGCAAAAATTAATATTTTAAATCCTTTTTGTAACATCTATTGCTTTTGTACGTATATCTCACTGATTAAGTTACAGAAAAATTATACCTTTATAACATAGAATTTCAAATTTCGCATAAAAAATTGTAAATCAGATGAAAATGGCAAAAATTATACATATTTTTTTGATAGGAATGTTCATAAACATAACCTTATTTGCTCAAGTACCTATCTATTACGAAGACTTTCTTGGAGGTATCCCGGCAGGTTATAAATTTTTTAATCATGATACTTTAACGCCAGAGCCCCCCGGGCCTAACAATGGTTTTCGAGACTTTAGTTCCGGTACTTGGAGCATTGTATATAATCCACGTTCACTTAGTGATTCGGCTATGGCAAGTACTACTTTTTCAATTCTAGATACCGGTATAAATAGTCCTTATAATGGTGAAAAGATTGATGACTGGATGATTACTGATTCTATTGTAATTGGCTCTAACACCGTTTTAAGATGGGAGAGTTATAGCTCTAATTATGAGATAGCCCCTTTGACATACGAAGTATATATATCTAACGCTAATGGAGATACAACTACAGACTTTACTGACAGAGTGTTTTTAGCAGATCCTGATTCTGGAGATGAATCATGGAGAGTTAATGAAATATTTTTGAGAGATTTTGGTTACCAAAATGAGACTATTTATATTGCTTATAGGCATAATACTACGACCGATTTTAATAATGGACGTGAAGCAGATATATTATATATTGATGATATTGAATTATTTAATGTACTAACAACTGATGCTGCCATCACCTCCAGTATTGAACCGTATGTTTTAGCAGGGAGTGATGAAGAATTTGACGGCTTATTATATAATAATGGAGTGGATACTATTAATTCTTTTGACCTTAATTATACCATCGATAATGGTACAATTAAAACTCATACTTATTCGAATGTTGCTATAGCTTATCGAGATTCTTTTGAGTTTACACATGATTCTATTTGGAATGTCCCCAGTTCAGGAGCTTATTCGATTCAACTATGGGTAGATAATGTCAATGGATTATTAGATGAAAATCCTATTGATGATACTATAAATCTTACTACTTATGGAGTGTCTAAAATTCCTGTTAAAAATGTTTTAGTTGAAAATATTACTGATGCAAGTTGTGGATTTTGTGTAGACGGATTAGTTGCGTTAGAAGATATAAGAAGTGATATTCCCAGAGCTATTATTACCAACATTCATTATGACGATGCCATGGCTATTGATGATGGAATAATTGTTACAGAAACCTATGATAATGCTCCAGAAAACAATACGGCCCTGATAGACAGGAAAAAATTTGATGATCAGGTAAATACTGAAATAGGCATCCTTAATCAGAATGATAACCTATGGCGAGATAAAATCACAGAAAGAGCTGATGCCATTACCCCCGTAGAAGTTTCTATGAATAATACTATGGATAGTACTTCACGCGAGTTAACTATTAATGTTAATGCAAAATTTTATGCTCCTGTATCAGGGAATTATAGATTTAATTGTTATATCGTTGAAGATAATATAAGTAAAGATGAAGAAGGCTATGCTCAATTAAATTTACGTAATACCAGTCCAGGCCACCCTTATGAAGACGAAGGCGATACAATACTAGAATTTGTTCATCAAGATGTATTAAGAGCTATGCTAGGAGGCCCTTTCGGACAAAATATTGTACCTGCTAATCCATTTCCTCTGACTATTAATGAAGGAGACAGTTTTAAAATTTCCTATACCTATACGGTTCCTCCTGAATGGGATGCAACAAATATAACTTTGGTTAGTTTAATTCAAAAAATCAATATAGGAGATCAAAGAGACAGAACAATTTTAAATGCTGTAGATCAACCTCTTGTCATCGTGAATGATAGTGTTACTTCTGTTAATGAGATAGCTTATAATAAAGATATTTCTATTCTTAAAATATATCCTAATCCTGCAACTAACTATATCTCAATTGATATAGATAATATAGATGCCGGACCATTTGATATCGTTTTATTTGATTTGATCGGTAATAAAGTAGGAGAATTAAAACGCAATAATAATATTCAGAAAATAGATAAATTAAATTGGGATCTCAGCAGTTTAAATCTATCTTCCGGTTATTATATGCTTTCTATCAAACAAAATGGATATAATATAGCTAGTCAAAAACTAATGATATCAGCTGAATAATTTATGGAAGAACAAAATCACAATCTAAAGACAGCAATCAAAGAATTAGAAGCAGTATTTGGAAAAGGATTTGCAAAAAACAATCCCGAACTAGCTGTTAAATTTTATCAATCATACATACTCGGCAAATCTGCGGAATTAATAAGCAGTAGCCTTAATTCCTTAGCTGTTAAAATAGAAGTTGGTAACATTAGAAATGGTGGAACATCAGCTATAGGAGGTTTTGGCGGCTTAGGTATGGGCGGTGGAATGGACTATATGGGCTTGGGTAATATGGAAGGGCTTGATGATTTAGCGGGAAAATTCGATGAGGACTTTGATCTGCCGTATGATTTTGACGAAGAAGGCCTAAAAAATAAAGATTAGAATTATTTTTTAGGCTTTTAACAAGTTGATTGTATTTGGCCCTTGGCTAAAAAGCATATCAAGTATACCGGCATGTTCTAAAAAACCTATTTTATCTTCAAAAACTTGCTGGTACTTCCTTACAGGAAACAAATTATTATTTTTAATTTTTGCTAAAAATCGCAGATCTAATAAATGTGCAGGTACTTTTTCATAAGTTTCTGTATAGTTTATTGGCGTATCAACACCTATCCATTGCATAATCTGATTTAAAAGCTCACTATTTAAATCCCACAAAAACTTATACTCTTTTTCATAAAAACCTTTAAGGACATCTTCATAAAATTCAAAATATGGGGCTGACCTATATGCAGCACAGAAACTTTGCCAATGCAGTTTTTGCCATTCAAACTCATTAGCTATTTTAACGTCTTTTATATGCTGGTGCTCATTTTTTCCTTTTTTTAAAGGCACAGTTAAACGTAAAAATCCGTTTACAGCTACGATATAGCATCTATTTCGATAACTGACTTTTTGATAATGCTCTTGCGTTTCTATAACGGCAGCTTGAGCATTGGCAATAGCTGTAAAATAATCAATTGTGCCTAAATAATGATTAGCAATTAATATCTCTTTCCCTTGAATATTCCCCTTCTCCAATACAATCTTATTTA
>CBDBZN010000033.1:0-11811 GCA_965213575.1 Chitinophagales bacterium
TATCGTTTTTTATATTATTATCAGCTTACTTCTCCTGAAATAATATTTATTTCTAAATTAGTTTATAATATTATTTTACTTTCTTGCTTAACTGCTATTTTCTTATTTTTCTATTTTCAACTAGGTAATCATAATATAACCGAATGGCAACTTCTTATAGGCCTTATGTTTTTAGGCAGTATAAGTTTTTCAATAACTTTAACCAGCATCTCGTTAATAGTGGCCAAAGTGAACAATAGTGCTATCTTAATGACTATTTTAAGTTTCCCTATTATGATCCCTCTACTACTAAGCTTAATAAGAACTTCTTTAATGATCACTTCTAATTTAAAAGTATTCAATATTTTAAATGATGTATGCATAATTATGGCATTAAATGTAATTGTGCTAGCAATTTCTTTTATATTATTTCCTTACCTTTGGAAAGATTGAGTATGCGTAAAGATGAAGCATTTGCTAAAAAAAGTTGGTGGAAAATACTGACTGTCATACTACTCATTTACACAATCGTAGGAGGCTTATTAATCCACGTCCCTGCGCGTTTTATTCTTAATGAAAGTATAAGAAACTTGTTTTTCCACGTCCCGATGTGGTTTACGATGATCATATTATTGGGCATCTCGATGGCCTATGCTATAAAATACCTATCATCTAACAGCATTAGAAACGACTTTTTATCTGTGGAAGCAGCACAAACCGGCTTTTTATTCGGCATTTTAGGCGTTTTAACCGGTATGTTGTGGGCAAAATTTACCTGGGGAGCTTGGTGGGTCAATGATCCTAAACTTAATGGAGTGGCCATAGCTTTACTAATCTATTCAGCATATTTTATTTTACGGTCATCGTTAGATGACATAGATCTTAGGGCTAAAATTGCATCGGTATATAATATTTTTGCTTTTGCAACACTCATACCGCTCATATATGTATTGCCAAGGCTCACAGACTCGCTACACCCAGGCAGTGGAGGCAATCCTGCTTTTAACATGTATGACCTGGACGGTAAAATGCGTTTAATATTTTATCCTGCCTGTGTAGGTTGGATTTTATTAGGAATATGGATATTTACTATAACCGGTAGAATGCGTTTACTAAAAGATAAAAATCAATTATAATATGTATGTTGTTATAACATTGTGGATATTGCTATTGCAAAATACTTCCTCGCCTGAGATGGCTGATTATTTAAGATCATCAGGTAAAATTTATATAGTAGTTGGTGTATTATTGACTATATTTATGGGCATAATATTTTATTTACTTTCGATTGGAAGGAGGTTAAGTAACTTGGAACAAAAAGATAATAAAGAAAAGATTTAGTGATGGAAGAAAAATCATTCTTAGACAGTGTAGTAACTTATTTTGATAAAGCAGCAGCATGCACAGACCACCCTGATGGATTGCTTAAGGTGGTAAGAAGTAATAATAGCGTATATAAAATGAAATTTCCAATACGCATTAATGGGGAATATCAAGTAATAGAAGCCTACCGGGTACAACACAGCCATCATAAATTGCCAACAAAAGGTGGAATTCGTTTCAGTGAACACGTCAATCAAGAAGAAGTTATGGCTTTAGCTGCTTTGATGACTTATAAATGTGCTATTGTAAATGTTCCTTTCGGAGGTGCCAAAGGAGGAATTAAAATTGATCCTCATACTTTAGATGAATACACCGCTGAAAAAATTACTCGAAGATACACTGTCGAGTTAATTAAGAAAAATTTTATTGGCCCCGCTACTGATGTTCCCGCTCCCGATATGGGAACAGGAGAACGAGAAATGGCTTGGATCATGGATACTTATCAGACACTTAACAGCCAAGAAACCGACAGTTATGGTTGTGTGACCGGAAAGCCCATCAGCCAAGGAGGCATTAGAGGCAGGACAGAAGCAACCGGATTAGGTGTATTCTTTGGGATTCGCGAAGCACTAAGGCAGAGCGATGACATGAAGGAATTAGGTTTAACTACAGGTATTAAAGATAAAACAATTATCATACAAGGCCTTGGGAATGTAGGATATTATACCGGTTTGTTCTTTGAAGAGGCAGGAGCTAAGATTATTGGTATAGGAGAATTTAATAGCGCTATTCATAATCCGGATGGTATTGATGTGAAAGAGTTAAAGGAATATTTCACTAAAAATATGACTTTGGAAGGATTTCCAAATGCTACATTATTAGATAACAAAAATGATGTTTTAGAACTAGAATGTGATATTTTAATTCCTGCAGCATTAGAAGCACAAATTAATATGACGAATGCTGATAAGATCAAGGCAAAAATTATCGGTGAAGCAGCTAATGGCCCTATTACAGCAGATGCTGAAGAAGTTCTATTAAAAAAAGGAATATATATCTTGCCTGACTTATATTTAAATGCAGGTGGTGTAACGGTATCTTACTTTGAATGGCTAAAAAATCTTTCTAGAGTAAGATTTGGTAAAATTTTTAAACGATACGATGAGACAGCTTATATGCACTTGGTAGACTCTATGGAAAAACTTACCGGAAAAAAATTATCTGACAAAGAAAAAACCATGGTTACTAAAGGAGCAGATGAAATTGACCTGGTAAGGTCCGGCTTAGAAGAGGTAATGATCCTCGCTTTTCACCAAATCAGATCAATATTGAAATCTAATGACAATGTAAAAGACATGAGGACTGCTGCCTACAAAAGTGCTATTGATAAAATTGCAGAATCATATAAGTATCTGGGTGTATTTCCATAGTAGAATGCTTAATTAAATGTAAATAGCATTTAATTATTTTTAACTTGTAATCGAACATGTACATACCTGACGAGATTGATAAAAAAATTCTTTCTATCCTTCAGGTAGACGGTAAAACTTCAAATTTAGATTTATCTAAAAGAATTGCTCTTTCTACAGCTTCGACGCATGATCGTGTAAAAAGATTAGAAAGGCTTAATATTATTGAAAGTTACACGGCCAATATATCTAAAGGCCATCTTGGTTTCCATTTTCAATCTTTTGTTTTAGTAAAATTAGAAAATATGAAGAAAGAAGCTGTTGAAGGCTTTATTCATCGCATACAACGTATTAAAGAAATTACAGAATGCCATAAAATCAGTAGCGATCATCAGTGGCTATTAAAAATAGTAGCTAGGAACCATCAAGATTTTGATGACATCACAACTAATAAATTAGGTAATTATGACTTGATCACTGAAATCAAGCCCATGCCGCTGCTTTCTACAGTAAAACACAACTATAATACGCCTATGTTTTAGATTGAGAGATTTGAAAGATTACAGATTACAGATTGAAAATTGAGAATGAATAGGCACATTCGCAAGTAGAGCAGTTTTAAAATCAGAAATTTCTGAGTTAAAGAACGGCCTTTTTTTCAAGCTACTACAATCTCGAAATTGAGAGGGAGAAAAACATCAGATGTATGAAGCCACAAATAGGTGGCGAGTTTCTGCTGTTTTGGTTAGCATTTCTGAGATTGTTTTCGAGAAAAAGAAAAGTAAGAAGAAATCATTGCAAAAATAACCCCGATATTAGGCTTTTTTGATTAAAATCGGGATGATTTACATCTATAAATTTCATTGAACACCTTGGTATCATTCATTTTTATTACTTGCGAATTTCCCTAAAAAACTTATGCTTGAAAAATTACTATGGAATAAATATAATTAACCTCTCAGGTACATAGAGGGTTTAGCTTAAATAAAAAATAGCTTGACTATAATAAGTAAGTATCGGCTTATAGCTTATAATATAGCTAAAATTACTATTTTTTCTTATTTGCTTTTGGTGTCAAGAAGACAAACATTCTACGCCCTTCCAATTTAGGCATTTGTTCGAGCGAACCTACATCTTCCAGATACTTGGCTAGTTTTAAAAGAATCAGCTCTCCCCTATCTTTAAAAGCAATGTTTCTACCTCTGAATTGAACCATCGCCTTCACCTTAGCTCCTTCTTCCAGAAACTTTTCTGCATGCTTGGCTTTAAATTCAAAATCATGGTCATCTGTATTAGGTGTAAAGCGTATTTCTTTAATTACCGTTTTTACAGCTTTTGCTTTGATTTCTTTATCTTTTTTCTTCTTTTCGTAGAGAAACTTTTTATAGTCTATGATCTTGCAAACGGGAGGATCCGCACTAGGAGAAATTTCTACCAAATCAAGTTCCAGTTCTTTAGCCATTTTTCTGGCTTCATCAGTGGTGTAAACGCCTTGTTCAATATTGTCTCCTACCAATCTGATTTTAGATACACGAATATCTTCATTTATTCTATTAGGATTTTCTTTTTTAAACCTGCCCCTGGGACCTTTATATCGTTTTGATTGCAAATTATCGTTTATTTAATTTATAAATTTTCTACAAAAAGTTCTTTTTCTACAGACTTATAAAACCCTTCCAGCGAAGTAACGCCTTGATCGCCTTCTCCATGTTTACGTACCGATACTTTTCCGGCTTCTTGTTCCTTTTCGCCTACAATAAGCATATATGGAATCTTTTTAACTTCCGCATCCCGTATTTTACGTCCTATTTTCTCTGTCCTGGTATCTATAGAACAACGAATATCGTAATTATTTAAGGATTTTAAAATTTTTCCGGCGTATTCAGCAAATTTGTCACTGATAGGAAGTATAATAACTTGTTCAGGAGCTAACCATAAAGGAAAATTTCCTGCATAATGTTCTATTAAAAAGCCAATAAACCGCTCATGTGTACCCAAAGGTGCCCGATGAATAATGATAGGTATTTCGGGCTCATTATTTGCGTTGGTATAGGACAGGTTAAATTTTCTAGGTTGAGAAAAATCCACTTGATTAGTGGCTAAAGTAAATTCCCTGCCGATAGCACTCCATACCTGCACATCGATCTTTGGGCCGTAAAAGGCTGCTTCATCAGCTACCTCTTCATATGGAATGCCGGACTTATTTAATACGTCTCTAACCATCTTTTCTGTTTCTAGCCACAGCGCAGGTTCGTTAACATATTTTTCTCCGAGCTTTTCAGGTGCATGTGTAGAAAAACGCATGACATATTTATCTATACCAAAAATATCAAAATATTTTAGGTACATATCATTAACTGCTTTAAACTCGGCTTCAAACTGTTCTTTAGAACAATAAATGTGTGCATCATTCATTTGTAAACAGCGAACCCTCATTAATCCAAACAATTCACCGGACTGCTCATACCGGTAACACGTACCATATTCTGCAAGTCTTATCGGCAAATCTTTGTAACTTCTTGGTAGGGCATCAAAAATTTTATGATGATGCGGACAATTCATCGCTTTTAAATAGTAACTAGTACCGTCTAATTCCATCGGTGGAAACATGCTCTCTTTATAATATGGCAAATGTCCGCTGGTATAATACAGGCTTTCTTTGGCTATATGAGGCGTTTTAACTCGGTCATACCCGGCATCCTTTTCTGTTTTTTTAGCTAATTTTTCTATTTCTTCAATTAAAATAGATCCTTTGGGCAACCAGAGAGGCAGCCCGGGACCAATCTCGTCATCGAAAGTAAACAATTCAAGTTCTTTGCCAAGTTTACGATGATCTCTTTTTTTAGCTTCTTCCAACATTTCCAGATATTCATCCAGCTGCTCTTGTTTTGGAAAAGTAATTCCATATATCCGCGTTAACTGTTTATTTTTTTCATCTCCTCTCCAATAAGCTCCGGCTATACTTAACAATTTAATCGCTTTGATATGGGCTGTATGTGGAATATGTGGGCCTCTACATAAATCAGTGAAATTTCCTTGAGTATAGAAAGTGATTGCCCCATCTTCAAGGCCTTCTAATAAATCTAACTTATATTCATCTCCTTTTTCAGTGAAATAATTTACAGCATCTTTTTTCGAAACCTCTTTCCGTAAATATTCATTCTTTTGCTTCGCTAATTCCTTCATTTTGGCTTCGATTTTAGCCAAATCTTCTTCTTGTAACACTTTATCACCCAGGTCAATATCATAATAAAACCCATTGCTAATTGGAGGCCCTATACCAAATTTAACACCGGGAAAAACAGCTTCTAATGCTTCTGCCATTAAGTGAGCTGAAGAATGCCAAAAAGCATATTTACCGCCCTCTTCTTCAAAAGTTAATAGTTTTAAAGCTGCATCTTCATTTATTGAACGAGTAGCATCTTGGATCTCTCCGTTAATTTCTGCAGATAATACTTTTTTTGCTAAGCTGTTACTAAGTTGATTGGCAATGTCAATAGCACTTATACCCTTTTCATATTGTTTTACCGAGCCATCCGGAAATGTTATATTCACCATCTACTAACTGTTAATTCTATTTAAGCTCTCTTGAGCTAATTTGTTATCTGGGTTAAATTTTAAAGCCGCTTTGTAATATTCCAAAGCTTTCTCCTTATTTCCCATCAACTCTGAACATAATCCTAAGCCTGCATACGCTTCTGCATACGTAGGATTAGCTTTAGTTGCAAAGTTAAAATTATTATAGGCTTTTTGTATAGAATCTAATCCGTAATAAATAACTCCTAAATTATAAAAGACCTCTTCGTTTTGAGGATCAACTGCCAATAGTTTTTTATAGGTTTGAATAGCTCTTTGAAACTGCTCTGTGTCCTGAAAGAATTTCGCTTTTGCATAAGCTGCTTGTATGTGAGTACTGTCAAGCTTTAAAATATTATCAAAATAAGCAACTCCCAAACTATCTCCTTCTTTACTATAAGCAAGGCCCATTTGCATGTATGCTTCAGTGTAGGAAGGATCTTGCTCTACTGCAGTCTGCCAACTGGAAATGGCTTTTGAGGTATTGCCTAATTCTCTATAGTTCATACCCTTCAAAAAGTAAGCAAATGGGTTGTAAATGTCAATTTTTAAAGCACTGTTTATCAAACGAATAGACTCATCATATTCCTTTACATAAAGTTTATATTTAGCTAATTTAAGCAGTGCATTTACATCTTTATTATTTAAAATAATACTTCTTTCCATTGCGTCAATAGACCGCTCTATTTTTTGGCCATCGAAATAAATATCAGCCATGAGGCTATAATATTCGGGGTTTAAGGAATCTAAACTCAAGGCATAGCGGATATCTCTCAATGCTTCAGGCAAATTATCCAGCTGATAATTTATTTCAGACCGAGCATAATATAAATAGCTATTTTTAGGATCATTTTTTAACTGTTCGTTAATCTGCCGAATAGTTGGATGAGTTGTTTTATCTAGAGATACAGAGTCGGTGGTAGGTATATCATTCGTTTCTTGAGAAGAATCATCACATCCTAGCATCCCTAGTAAACTGAATAATAATAAAAATCTTAACACTTTGCAAAGTTACAAAATATATAGCTATTAGCTAATAGCCGATAGTTAATAGCTATTTAAATTTTAAGAAGACCGGCAAGGGAAATTAAAGTCATTTAACAGAAATAATTTTACGATATATGCAAAACTTGCTTTTATGAATACTAAAAACTTACATAAACTTAGTTGGTAAAATTGTAAATAGTAATTTAGCATAATGCATAGAAAATTTTTGCTATACTTTTTTAGCTTGTTGTTAATTTCTGTAATTTTTCATTATGGATGCAGTTCTAAAACACAGCCTACAGCAACGATCGGCAGCGATCAAGCAGATACTGTAAATATCCCTATTGAACCAAAACCAACTATACAATATCGAGATAAGGTATACGATGCTAAAATTAAAACAGTTTTATTTAGAAAAATTGGTTTAGATCTTTCTGATCCTATTTTAACACTTAATAGTACGTCACAACTAGAATTGAAGTTTGATGACTTGGTAACGGATGCTGAAAATTATTCTTACAGCATTATTCATTGCAATGCTGATTGGCAGCCGTCAAGCTTAACGGAATATGACTATATAGATGGTTTTATTGACAACCGGATCAGTGAATTTGAGTTTTCTTATAACACCACCCAACAGTATGTTCATTATAGTTTAAGGTTTCCAACACAAGATTATTCCATTACTAAATCGGGTAATTATTTATTGATCGTGTATCAAAACAGTAAAGCTGACCCTATCATTACCAGGCGATTTTATGTGGTAGATCAGCAAGTCAAGGTTTCTGAGCATGTTAAGCAGCCTTTTATTGCAGAGTACCGGCGATCACATCAAGAAATTGATTTTGATGTAGATTTCCGCGGGTTAAATATTACCAATCCTTATCAAGATATTAAAGTGGTGATCACTCAAAATGACCGGTGGGATAATCAAATTGAAAATCTCAAACCTACGTTTATACGCGATAATAAATTGATATATGATTTTCAAAGAGAAAATCTTTTTGCAGGGGGTAAAGAATTTAGAAATTTTAGATTTAGCAGCCTGCGCTATCTATCTGAACGCCTTCGCCATATTGATCAAAATGTATTGGCAGATGATGTGTATATTATTGATGATCAAGTAAGGGCGTACCAAAATTATATCTACATAAAAGATATTAATGGCAGATACATCATAGAAGTACAAGAAGGAAATAACGATGATTTAGAAGCTGATTATGCTAATATTCATTTCACCCTCCCATTTAATTCCATGCTCACTACCGGCAAACTATACATAGTTGGCTCTATGACCGATTGGGATATTAAAGAAGATTTTGAGATGAAATTTAATTTCAAAACGCTCACTTATGAAAATTCTGTTTTACTCAAACAAGGCTATTACGAGTATATCTATGTTTTTGTAGGAGAAGGGCCACTGCCTAATCAAGAAGGGCTAAGAGGTTTTGATGAAACACTGATTGAAGGCAGTTACTATGGTACTGAAAACGATTATAAAATATATGTATATTACAGGCCAATAACTGAGCGATATGATCAATTAATAGGAATTAAAAGTTTTAATACTTTAGAAACATTCCGATAGAAGATTGAAGATTACAAATTGAAAATTACAAATTATATGGTATCGGATAGGAAAATAGCTAAAACTGTATTAATCGCTGCTCTTATTCTGTCGGGTTTTGCTTTTATCATTTATCATCTCCATTTTTTGCTATTGCTGTTTGCAGGTATATTTTTTGCTTCTCTCTTCAGTCATATGTCTAATCTATTAAAGAAAAAAATAAATTTAAACTACGGCTTATGCTTAGCTATTGTCTTACTTTCTATCGTAGCTTCATTTACAGTTATATTTATATTTATCGGCCCATCCATAAGTGACCAAGTCGAAAAGATGATTGACACACTTCCGGAGTCCTTAGCTAATCTAAAAAGTAAAATATCAAACACCCAAATTGGAAAAAAAATATTCGAACAAATATCGGATGAGCCGGCTCAAATAGTTAAAAATAATAAAGAATTCTTATCAAAAATATTGTGGTCATTTACCGGCACTTTCGGAGCTTTAGTAAATATCTTTATTATAATTGTTACCGCTATTTATTTTGCAGTTAATCCTATTTTATATACCGGATATTTTAAAAAATTATTTCCACCCGATTACAGGAACAGAATTGATGAGGTACTCAAAAAAATTCAACTAATTCTCAATCAATGGATGTTTGCTAAGTTAATCTCTATGTCGGTAGTAGGAGTTAGTACATCTATAGGCTTGTTAATTTTAGGAGTGCCGTTACCTTATGCATTGGCACTAATCGCTACATTGTGTTCCTTTATTCCTAATATAGGCCCGTATTTAGGTTTATTACCAGCAGTATTAATCGGCTTTATGCAAAGCCCGCAAGATGCTTTATATGTGGTGATACTATATTTTAGTATACAGATAGTTGAAAGTTATTTGGTTACTCCTAATCTTCAAAAGAAGATGGTTTCTCTTCCTCCTGCCGTAACATTATTTTGGATAGTATTAATGGGGTTAGTAGCAGGTGTTTTAGGAGTGGTATTTGCTGCGCCTATTTTAGCTGCTTTAATGGTTATCATCAATGAACTATATGTGAAAGATTATCTGGAAGATAAGTCTCAACTTAAATAATGCTGTCTCATAGTATAGTTTATAAAGTTTTTATATGAGGTGTTTCTAGATTTAACTGATACCTGGCATATGCAATTCTTACTGCTTAATCACAGTGGTAGCAACACTAGCGAAAATAAAACACCTTATTGCAACAATGTTGCAATAAAAATTCTATCTTTGTCCTATCAAATCATTTAACTTTTAAAATATATAGAATGAAAAATACTAATTACATATTTATTGGCCTCAGCTTTTTTATGCTAATTTTATCATGCAGTAAAGATCAGCCTCAAGACCCTGTTATTCCCAATGAAGAAGAAGTTATCACAACGCTTGAACTTACTCTAACTCCTACTGATAGCGGAAATCCGGTTATCTTCAGCTTTAAAGATCTAGATGGTGATGGCGGTGATGCACCTACTATTTCCGGTGGTACACTTCGAACTAATTCAACTTATACAGGTTATCTTCAGCTTTTGAATGAGTTAGAAAACCCTGTCGGTAATATATCAGAAGAAGTTGAAGAAGAAGCCGAAGAGCATCAGTTCTTTTTTCAATCTACCATATCAGGAATGGATATTAATTATGATGATACAGACGCAAACGGAAATCCAATTGGGTTAGCCATAAATGTTTCAACTAATACAGCAGATTCTGGTACACTTAGAATAATCTTAAAGCATGAACCCGATAAATTTGCCACAGACGTCTCATCAGGAGATATCACTAATGCAGGAGGTGAAACAGATATTGAAGTTACTTTTCCTATAAATGTTGAATAAAAATTTTCTATTCGCATTTATTATATGCTTATTACAATTATCAGTTTATGCCCAAAATTGTACTTTAACAATTTCAGGGCATATAGTTGATAAAAAAAACCGGTAAACCTATTGCTGATGCTAATATCTATTCGAGCGAAGCAAAGAAAGGAACAGTAAGTAACAAAGTTGGTTTTTTTCAAGTAGATTCGATATGTGTAGGTAATTTTCATATTACAATTAGCCATATTGGCTGCGAACCATACGAGACATATTTCAATATAGATCGCGACACATCTATTAAAGTAATTTTAGATCATAATAGTCAATTGCTTAATGAAGTGGCAATTATCGGAGAAGCTAAAAAAAATACCATACAAGAAGTACACGCTGTCAATGAAAGAAGCATCTCAGAAAACATGGATAAAAATCTCTCCAATATGCTTGAGGATATTTCCGGAGTCAGCACGATCAAGAACGGTAATGGCATTTCTAAACCTGTCATACATGGGTTATACGGCAATCGAATACTTATATTAAATAATGGAATTACTCAAAATGGGCAACAATGGGGAGTAGATCATAGTCCTGAGATCGATCCTTTAACAGCAAATAAAATATCGGTCGTTAAAAGTGTTGGAGTTTTAGAATATCAAGGAAGTTCTTTGGGAAGTGTAATATTAGTTGAACCTAAAAAAATTGGTAAAGAGCCTCATTTGCATGGAAAAGCAAGATATTTTTTTGAAAGTAATGGCCTAGGAAATGGAGTGAACCTACAACTGCAGAAATATACCGATTTAGTTGCCTGGAGAGTAGTAGGAACATTGAAAAAAAGTGGAGATAAATATACTCCCGACTATTATTTAAACAATACGGGAAGTGAAGAGGCTAATATAGCTTTGCAATTGGAAAAATCATTCAGTGAAAACTGGATAAGCGATTTGTATGTCAGTTCATTTAACACTAAACTAGGCATTCTTAGAGGATCTCAGATTGGAAACTTAACTGATTTAGAAGAAGCATTTACACGAGAAGTTCCTTTTTTTACCAAAGATGATTTTTCTTACAATATTGATGCTCCGTATCAAAAGGTAAATCATCAGTTATTAAAATTTCATACTAAATATTTTATTAATGA
>CBDBZN010000034.1:0-15960 GCA_965213575.1 Chitinophagales bacterium
ATCGATAAAAAAGACCTGATGATGATTGCTTTATTTAAAATAGTGGAGTCAAGTGACATATATCCAATAGCTCCTCCATAAAATGTCCGATGTGTCGTTTCATATTTCTTAATAAGCTCTACCGCTCGGTGTTTTGGCGCACCGGAAAGTGTGCCGGCAGGAAAAGTGTCGCCATAAACTTTTAAATTATCTTGCAGAGAGGTAAGTTTGCCCGTAACTTTACTTACTAAGTGAATAACATGAGAAAAATATTGAATTTCTTTAAATGTATCCACTGTTACATCGGTACAGCTTTTTGATAAGTCATTTCGCGCTAAATCTACAAGCATCACGTGTTCAGAATTTTCTTTAGGGTCATTTTTTAGTTGCTTCGCTTCTTTTCTATCTTGCTCATCATTTCCTGTACGTTTATAAGTTCCTGCAATGGGGTGTATTTCTGCTAATTGTCCATTAACCATTAGTTGGGCTTCCGGTGAAGATCCAAATATTTTAAAAGAACCATAATCAAAATAAAATAAGTAAGGGGAGGGATTTATTCTTCGCAATGCCCTATACACACAGAAATCATCACCTTTATACTGCTGATGAAATGCTCGTGATAGTACGAGTTGAAAAACATCTCCGTGTTGGCAGTGCAATTTCGCTTTATCTACTAAATCCATATATTCTTTATCAGACATATTAGATTTTATATGGGAATTTTTTTTGAATGGATAAGTACCTACATCCTGTCTATTTAAAATTGATTGGATACTTTCCAAATTTGTCTTTTCTCCCTTAGGGATATTTTCAATAAGTTCCAGCTCATTATTGAAATGATTAAAAACTAGCATAAATCGGTAAAAAGTGTAATGCATGTCCGGAATATCATGTTTTGTTTTGCTGTAATCATAATCATGATCATCAAAATATTGCGTGCATTCGAAGGTGCTATATCCGAATAGTCCTTGATGAGAAGTGGTGGCGTGTTTCGCAAGTTTATTCCTGAATTGACCTAATCGCTTCAAAGCATCTTTAGGCTTTATCGTTTCAGCTTTAGAATCTGAAAGAATCCGTTGAGTAAGCTTATCTTCTTTTAACGAGAAACTTGCCAAGGGCTCAAAGCAAATAAAGGATTTGCTGTTTGAAGCACTGTTAAAATCCACGCTTTCAAGCAATAATAATTCAGTGAAATGATTTCTTAATTTAAGATACGCTCCTACAGGAGTAAGTAAATCCGCAAGTTGCTTAATATGTTGAGTGTTAAAATTCATAATTTTTTACAAAAAAAAAGCGGCTTATCTGAAGTGATAAGCCGCTTTAATATCTTTAATTGTATACGTAGCTGTTAACTCACTTCATCTTTTGATAAGTTAAGCCACCACCACGTATATGTATTGTTCATTTTATGCATGATCTCTTACAAAGTTTATCATTTCTTTTATTATTTCCAAATGTTAATTAATTTATACAACTATTTAATTACACCTTGACGTTTTATAAGTTAACATTTTGATCAAAAGTATTTCCGCTGTTTATGTCTGTGCTGTTATATCCTTTCATAAACCATTTTACCCGTTGCGCAGATGTACCATGGGTAAAAGACTCCGGAACTACATATCCCTGCGACTGCTTTTGCAAACGGTCATCTCCAATAGCTTCTGCTGCATTAATAGCTTCTTCTACATCTCCTTCTTCTAATATATTCTTCATTTCATCAGCTGTTTTGGCCCAATAACCTGCAAAAAAATCAGCCTGTAATTCCAATCGCACAGATAACTTATTATATTCGGCTTTAGATAATTGAGCTCTTTGATTATTTATTTGTTGGCTGATTCCTAGTAAAGTTTGAACATGATGGCCTACTTCGTGTGCTACCACATATGCCATGGCAAAATCTCCCGGGGCACCAAAGCGATTCTTTAGTTCATCATAAAAGCTCAAGTCAATATAAATTTGATTATTTGCAGGGCAATAAAAAGGCCCGGTTGCAGAACTGGCTGAGCCGCATGCCGAATTTACCTGATTAGTGAATAATACTAACTTAGGTTCTATATATTGCTGATTTAGCTCTTCTCTAAATATTTTAGCCCATGCATCTTCAGTATCCTTTAATACTACAGAAACAAATGCTGCAGCTTCTTCTTCTTCAGCTGTACCTACATATTCACTTTGGTTGGAAGTGGAACCGACCTGTTGAAGTAATGGTGTAATATCTTCGCCAAATATCAATCCGAAAATTACCACTACAATAAATCCTCCAATACCTAATCCTGCTTTTCCTCCTCTACTATCTAAAACATTTCCGCTACCTTGTCTTCCTCTCCAGCGCATTTCTTATGATTTTAAAAAATTAATAAATATTAAGTTTTTCAGCAATTTCTGTGCCATGAATAGAGAAATATTAATTTATAAAGAAAGCTATCAATCGATTGGCTTATAAGGTTATCTATCCTAATGTCTTTACCGCTAATCTGAGTGCTTCTGTAAACGTATTCATGTTTATGTTTGTAGTGACATGGTGATTTTGAAAATACTGGATCATATTTTCTGTAGGCATATTACCAACCAAGTCATCTTCTGCCATTGGGCATCCTCCGTATCCTTTAATTGCACCATCAAATCTCTTACATCCATTTCTGAAAGCAGCTTCTAAGTTAGTTAACCAATTATCAGGGCGAGCATGGAGATGAGCTCCGAATTCAATCTTAGGAAATTGAGGAACTAAATTTTTAAATAAATAAGCAATGTCTTTTGCATCGGCAGTCCCTACGGTATCAGAAAGTGAAATAATTTTTATACCATATTTTGCCAATTGCTTTACCCATTTTTGCACGATTTCTATATTCCAAGGATCTCCATATGGATTGCCAAATCCCATGGATAAGTAAGTAACAAGCTCTTTATTGTGCTTAGAACATACTTCTTGAATATCTTGTAATTTTTGTTCAGATTCTTTAATAGTAGAATTAAGATTTCTTTGCTGAAACGTCTCGGAGATAGAAAATGGAAATCCTAAATAACGTATCTCCTCAAATTGACAAGCATCTTGAGCACCTCTTAGATTTCCCACAATCGCAAGCAATTTAGATTGAGTGTCGCTAAGATCAAGCTTTTGTAACACCGCTGCGGTATCCCTCATTTGTGGGATAGCTTTAGGCGATACAAAACTTCCAAAATCAACTGTGTCAAATCCTACTTGAAGCAACATATTGATATATGTTGCTTTTGTACTGGTATCTATAAAAAAAGGGATGCCTTGCATGGCATCCCTTGGACATTCAATAATTTTAACCTTGTTGTTCAATGTTTATTTAGATAAAGTTATTTTTTGAGTGAATCGTTCACCTTGAGTTTCCATAATCATCATATAAATACCATTATTCAGATTATGGATATTTAATTGTTTTTGATTAAAAGATTGGTATACTTCTCTTCCCAATACATCATATATCGTAACCATGAAATCATTTTTTAAGTTACTTGTTGAAATATTTACAAATCCCATACTAGGATTAGGGAATATTAAAATTTCAGTTGAATTGATTATATCAATAGCGGTAAATGTTACGGATGTAGAATCTGATATTGCCATACAGCCATTATTATCTGTGATCTCTACTTGATATACACCATTTTCTGTGATATTTAGTGTTTGCATAGTTTCACCTGAGATAGTGTTGCCATTTTTATACCACTGGTAACTGCTAGCCATACTGGAAGTCAATTCATTGCCATCTTGCACGATAGTAGGCTGTGCAGCTTTATTTATTATTATAACTACACTATCACGGACTGTACAGTTACTGTCTGAAATAGTGGCATCTACAAAATAAGTACCGGAAGTCATTACAGTTAAAGTAGAATCAGTAGTAAAATCATCCCATAACCACGCATCAAATTTTTTAGTTGCAGCGTTGATGGTGAACTCATCACAAGCTACGGCGTCATCATAGCTAAATACGGTACTGTCCATACAGCTAGGCAGTACAAATTTTACTGCATCCAAGGTAAATTCTGTTCCCGGATTTTTACCCGGATGTATTAAAATAATTACAGAATCATGGCTATTGTCTGATATGATTGAAATATTCTTATTTATTTCTGTATAATCATCTTGCTCATTAGATAATATAATTATTTCGTTGCCAATTACAGTTTTGCCGTCTAAGAATAAGATATTAATATATGCAGTATCATCTCCATTTGGTTTATATTTATAAAACGCATTGAAGGACTCAGGTTGTAGATCGTAAGCAAAGCCTGTATTTTCTTCAGGATTCATCCATTCATAGTCAACAAACTCTCCACTGATGAATAATCCTCTTGAAGTATCTACCTCATTTCCTTCATACTCATTTACAAACTCTGTTACAATTGCTTTTATAGCTGAAGAACCTTCATAAGCCTCTGTTCCTGTGACTTGAGTAACTGAATTAAAGCCTAAAAATGCTTCTTCATAATTATATGTATCCCAATTGTCAGGATTTGAATAAGTCAATTCAGTCCAATTTTCGAAACCACTATTAGGTATTTCTGTAGTAGCTCCTGTAAAAGAAATATTATCAATCCAAATTTCACTTCCCGGAATACCGGAAAAATCACCTGCGGCAATATGACTGGAAGTAAATCCAATTAAAGCGGAATTGCGATTACCGGTAGTATCTAAAGCAAAAGCAAATCTTTTATAAGTGCTTTGCGTACCGGTTAAGGGAAAGAAATTCAGCGTCACAATATTACTATCCATAAAAAACCATACTACTATATCAGCAGTATCACCGGCCGGGATATTAAACTTAGCATGTATAACTAACGAATCCGGCTTTTCTGATATTGCAAAACCGCCACCTGCGCCTTCGTCCGGTTGGCCTAAAACAGCAAAGCCGGCACTTGTATCTTGTTCCATAAAGTCTTCATTGAAATATCCTATGGTTTTAAGATACATAGCATAGTTACCTGATTGAGCATCTTCGCTTCGGATAATAGTTAAAGAATCGGTAATAAGCTGTTCCTCGAATGAAGTGAAAGGATATTCATCCGGTTGGAATCCTAATGAATAAGTTTTCCAATCTTCAAAAGATCCATTAGGAATATTTTGAGCGAATGTAGCTAGAGAGTAGATGGCTAAAAAAAATGTAAAAAATCTTATCATATTTGTATTTTTGTATGTTATTAATATTGCAAATATATAAAATATTATTAACTAAGCTATATTACAATATTGATAATTCTTCCGAGCACTATGATCACATTTTTAGGCTGTTTACCATGCAGCCATTTCTGTATTTCTTCAGTAGCCAGCACCTCTTTTTCTATTTCAGGCATTGATAAACTTAACGCTAACTTTATCTTATGACGCATTTTCCCATTCACTGATACCGGATATTCAAAAGTATTTTCTTTTAAATACTTTTCTTCATGCTCAGGAAAGTCAGCTTTAGTAACACTATCGATATGCCCTGTTTTCTGCCACAGCTCTTCTGAAATATGAGGAGCAAAGGGAGATAGTAAAATTAACAGTTCTTTAAGCACTTGTTTATTTTGACATTTAATATCGGTCAGTTCATTTACGCAAACCATAAAAGCACTTATACAAGTATTTAAACTCAACCGCTCGATATCCTCCGTGATCTTTTTGATTGTTTTATGTAAGATTTTAAGTTCATCAGCGATAGGTTTCTCCTCTATAAGCATAATATTTCCGGTCTCGTCATGAAATAGTCTCCAAAGTTTTTTTAAAAAGCGATGCACGCCATCGATCCCTTTGGTGTCCCATGGCTTATGCATTTCTATCGGGCCTAAAAACATTTCATACATCCTGAAAGTATCTGCTCCATATTTTTCAATAATATCATCAGGATTAACGACGTTAAGCTTAGATTTTGACATTTTCTCTACTTCAGAAATAGATTTAAATTTTTTAAATGTTTCATCTGTATGACAATCTATTATTTTTGTAATGTCAATGTTTTCAACAGGGCTTCCAGTATCTTTAAAACTATAAAGTTTATTCTTTATCCAAAATGTGCCATCATTTAATATGAAAACTCCATTTGAAAATTTGTTGTAATTTGAAATTAGCTTTGATAAGTTTACATAATTATCAGTAACACAGTCAATAGGGATATTTACTTGTACAGGAATATTAGTTGGATTTTCTTCTGTTTTGGAACCCTTCAAGAAATTATTATATATATCTCCAGTAACATATATAGGTAAAGCATTTTGACTTATATTTACTAATACTAGCCTTTTAGTAATTGGGTGGTATAATTGAATTGAGCTTGATCTCACCTTGTACATAAAGATTTTTTCTGACATTCCTTGTATCATACCCTGATTAACGAGCTTTTTAAAAGGTTCCTTAACCGGTACTTTCCCCAAATCATGTAAGAAATGCGTCCAAAAGCGAGCATATAATAAATGTCCGGTTGCATGTTCTGTTCCTCCGATATATAAATCTACATCCTGCCAATAGTTAAGTGCTTCTTCAGATGCAAAAGCCTCTTGATTATTCGGATCCATATATCGGAAGAAGTACCAACTTGAACCGGCATAACCCGGCATGGTGTCTGTTGCAAGAGGATATCCATCTTCTGTTTTCCAATTTTCAGCTCTGGCGAGAGGAGGGTCACCGTCTTCGGTAGGTTTATAGGTTTCAATGGATGGAAGAGTTAAAGGCAATTGACTTTCATCTAAAGCATAGGGCATATCGTCTTTATAGTAAATAGGAAAAGGTTCACCCCAATACCGTTGACGGCTATAAGCAGCATCTCGAAGTCGATAATTGATCTGTCTCGTACCTATTCCTTGAGCTTCTATGACTTCAATAGCTCTAGCAATAGCTTGCTTGACTTTCAACCCATTTAAAAAATCAGAATTAATGATTTCTCCATCTTTTGCCTCAAAAGCTTCTTCTTTAATATTTCCTCCGGCAACTACTTCTTGAATAAGAATATTAAAATGCTTTGCAAAAGCATAGTCTCTGCTGTCGTGAGCGGGGACTGCCATAATGGCTCCCGTGCCATAGCCCGATAATACATAATCTGCTATCCAAATAGGAATGTTTTCTCCTGTAAATGGATGTGTTGCGTAAGCTCCGGTAAACACACCGCTTACTTTTTTCTCACTCAACCTTTCTCTTTCAGATCGAGCTTGTACTTGTTCGATATATTCTTCTACAGCTTCTTTTTGTTTGTGGGTGGTGATGGTTTGACCTAACTCATGCTCTGGTGCCAATACCATAAAAGTACATCCGAAAATAGTATCCGGCCTTGTCGTAAATACCTCAACTTTACAATCTAAACTCTCAACTTTAAACTGGATAGTTGCTCCTTGTGATTTTCCGATCCAATTTCGTTGCATCTCTTTCATGGAATCTGTCCATGACAAATCGTCTAATGCTTTTAATAATCGTTCTGCGTAAGCCGTAATCCTCAAAAACCATTGGCGCATAGATTTTTTGACTATTGGATGGCCACCTCGTTCAGAAACGCCATCTTTGATCTCGTCATTTGCCAATACCGTACCTAGATATGGACACCAATTTACATCTGAATAAGTTTGGTAGGCTAGGCGATAGTGCATTAAAATTTCTTGTTGCTCTTTTTCTGGTTTTTTTAGCCATTCCTCCGAAGTGAAAGTTTCAGTGTAAGAAGTAGCTGCATTAATATTTTTATTGCCTTCTTTCTCGAAAATTCCTGTCAACTCTTTAATAGTAGCTGCTTTTTGAATGCCATTATTGTACCAAGCATTAAATAATTGAAGGAAAATCCACTGGGTCCATTTATAATAATCCGGATCAGAAGTTTTGACTTCTCGGCTCCAATCATAAGAAAAACCAATGTTATCCAATTGTTCTTTGTATCGTTTGATATTTTGCTCCGTCGTTTTAGCAGGGTGCTGGCCCGTTTCGATAGCATACTGCTCTGCCGGCAAGCCAAATGCATCAAAACCCATTGGGTGAAGTACATTATAACCACATAATTTTTTGTAACGAGCCACAATATCAGACGCTACATAGCCTAGCGGATGTCCCACATGCAAGCCCGCTCCGGAAGGGTAAGGAAACATATCCAACACATAGTATTTTGGCTTGTTTTTGTCCTCCGTAACTTTATAAATATCATGGTCTTTCCAGTATTGTTGCCACTTTTTTTCTATTGCTCCAAAATTATATTCCATGCCTCGTAGTTTATGTGTGCAAAGGTATTAAATTATGAGTAGTTACAGGAACTGATATAAACGAAAATGCCAACGGCTAATTTCATATTTTGTAAATAACTTGATCAGTTTTACAAAACCCATATATGCACTCAAAAGTGAATATAGACCAAACATCCAAGCCGATTTCGTCATATCAGAATGACGACAGCATACGATAATTGAATATATATCTTTTATATAGTAGAAAAAGTTTTATTTTCTCAATTGATTGGATGTCATTTGTTTATTATATGTCTGGATTATTGCTTTTAACTTATTTTGAAGAGGTTGATGACTTTCCATATCAATCATTTCAGGTTGAGCCGGATTCTGACCGTAATTATAAACTCCTAAAATTTCATTGCCATCCGATTGTACTAAAATAGAATTATTGATAATTTGATAAATATTATTGTAATAGTTGAAACTGCATCCTATTGTCGTATTATCAATTAAAGAATTGCCAAACGATTGGTAGGCTTTATTATAGTTGAGATAATCTAAAATTGTATTTTGTATATCTACATGCTGTCCGACTTTATCAGAATATCCTGCTAAAGGCTTTGTCGGATGAAAAAGTAGTAACGGAATATGATAGCGTAGTATCGCATTTTTTCCATTTTCTTTTTTAGTCGGCCCGGTATGGTCAGCAGTGATGACAAACAGCGTGTTATTGTACCACGGCATTTTACTAGCTGATTTAAAAAATTCTTTGAGTGCGTTATCCGTATAGAGAATTGTTTTTTCCAGTTTACCTTGTGTGGCTGCGTATTTTTCTTGATAGGCAGGAGGGAGGTTGTAAGGATGGTGAGATGATAGGGAAAATACGCCTGCTATAAATGGTTCTTCAAATTTATTTATGGTTTTTGCAGCATATTTAAAAAAAGGCTCGTCATAAATTCCCCATGCTCCATCCGCATCAGCCGGGTTAGGATATTCATCTTTACCGTAATAGTGATCAAATCCGGCGGCTTTGGTAAAATCATCAAATTTAAGGCTTCCGTTTTCTGCTCCATGGAAGAATAAAGTTTGATAACCTTTTTCTTTTAATAAAGTTCCTAATCCATCGAAAAGATTGTTTTGATAAATAGAAACGGTAAAAGGATCATCCATCAGGGATGGAATTCCTCCTAATATTGCTATGATGCCTTGATTTGACTGAGTGCCGTTAGCATAAAATTTTTTAAATACTAAACTATTCTTTGATAATGAATCTAAAAAAGGAGTATATCCATTTCCTTTATTTAAAAATCCCATATACTCCGCTGAGAAGCTTTCTAAAATAATCAAAACTATATTTTCTTTAGAAAATTTGCTATGTTCATCAGGAAGTTGATGGGTAGTGTAGATAGCTGCTAGTTCACCATCTGTAAAAAATGTTTTTTCTTCTAAAGCATTTTTGTCTAGGGTGTAGAGAATGGACAAGGGAGTATTCGTAATAAGTGGAATTTGTTCTGCTGCCACATATTTTGCAGCACTTCCCGGCCCTAAAGGAATTAGCTGAAGGCCTCCGCGTATACTAATAATAGTTAAGCCAAGAAATAAACAAAAATATATTATTTGAGTGAGGCGATACTTAAAGTTCCTTTTGGCTGCACCATCGCTGTCTGTCCGATCGGCAGGCATTGATTTCTTCCTGAGAGAAATGAAAATATTGGCTTGAGAATAAAGAAGGTTAATTAAAAGAAGAAAAATTATTAGCACAGGAATCAAATACCAAAAGTCAGCTAAATAAGTAGTAAATAGATTGCTAAAGTCTTTCCCTAAGTTAAAAATATCTCCCGTTGTTCTTTTCAGTGTATAACGGAAATAGATAATATCAGCCAGAGCAAAGCTGATTCCCACAGCGTTTGTAAAGAAAAATAAAATTTTAATTAATATTTGATACCACTGTTTATCTCTTAGAGTTACTGGAATAATATGCAAAAAAATGATTGGCAAGTTGAGGTAAGCAATAGCCACTAAATCAAATCGTAGGCCGTAAAATAAAATTTTAATAAAATCAAGAGCCGAAACTGTTGGGAATAAAGCTACATTAAAAATAAAAAAGAGGATTCGCAGTATGTTGTAAACAAGAAAAATAATACCTATTCGATATAATAGTAATTTATAATGAAATAACGCATCATTATATTTTTTGAAATTAATCAATAGGCTAGTTATTTATATTACTTTTCTAAAGCCTCTCGGAGAGCTTGGTTAGCAACCTTAGGATTGATTTGTCCTTTAGAAATTTTCATTAACTCGCCCATAAACAAACCAAGCAAGTTTTTGTTTCCATTTTTATAATCTGCTACTTTATCAGGATACTTATCTAATGCTTGTTGAATATATTGCTGAACGGCATCTTCGTTATTATCATGTAGAAGATTTTGTGCTTTCGCAACTTCTATAGGATTGGATTCTTTTTCATCTAATAAAACAGGGAATATTTTTTGCACGGCGATTGAGTGGCTGATTTTATCTTCATGCACTAATTTAATGAGTGATACTACATTTGACAAGCTGATTGGAAAGGCTCCAATGCCGATTGCATTTTCATTTAAATAATTTTTAATAGGCCCATTTAGCCAGTTAGCAGCAGTTTTGTATAGCTTCTTGTCCGCTTTTTCATTGCTGGCCAGCTCAGCGATTAGAGATTCAAAATACAATGCAATTTCTTTTTCACCGGTTAAAACTTCCGCATCATAATCAGATAAGCCATATTCAGCAGTGAATTTTTTGAACAATTCATGTGGTAAAGCCGGCATCGCCGATTTGACATTTTCTATATATTCATCTTTCAGCATAACAGGAGGAAGATCGGGCTCGGGAAAGTATCGATAATCATGAGCCATTTCTTTGCTACGCATTACAAAAGTTTTATTCGCTACAGGATCATATCCTAGGGTGGATTGTACGACAACACCTCCGGCTTCTACTACTTCAACCTGACGATTAATTTCATAGTCAATGGCGCGCTTTACATTTCTTAAGGAGTTCATATTCTTGACTTCCACACGCGTACTAAATTTGGTATTCCCTTTTAATCTAATAGAAATATTTGCATCACATCTTAAACTGCCTTCCTCCATATTGCCATCGCATATATCTAAATACCTCACTAACTTTCGAATTTCAGATAAATACTGGTACGCTTCATCTCCACTTCGCATATCCGGCTCTGATACAATTTCTATCAACGCAACGCCCGCTCTGTTTAAGTCAATTAAAGAATAATATGGATCTTGGTCGTGCATACTTTTTCCGGAGTCTTCTTCCATATGAATCCTAGTGATGCCTATCTTTTTAGAAACATCATCAATTGAGATATTTATATAGCCATTGGTACAAATAGGTGTAGTATCCTGAGTGATCTGATAGCCTTTTGGTAAATCCGCATAGAAATAATTCTTTCGGGCGTACTCATTGTATTTATTGATCTTACAATGAAGTGCCAATCCTGCTTTTATAGCATATTTGATAGCCGCTTCATTTACTTTAGGAAGGGTACCGGGGTGGCCCAGTGAAATCTGACTAACATGACTATTAGGAAATGCTCCATACGATGCATCATCAGAAGAATATGCCTTGCTATTTGTAGAAAGTTGAGCATGCACTTCAAGCCCTATAACAGCTTCATATTTGTTAACAGCTTCCATCATATATTAGCTATTAGTTCTTTAACTTGCTCTATGGCAATAGGTAATCCTTGTGGATTTTTTCCACCTGCTGTTGCATAAAAAGGTTGTCCGCCTCCGCCGCCTTGTATGGATTTAGAAACTTCTTTGATCATATTTCCTGCGTTTAAGCCTTTCTCTTTAACTAAATCGTCGGATAAAATAATAGTTAATAAAGCTTTTTGATCTATTTCCGCACCTAATATGGCTATTAAATTGGAATTTTCTTTTCGGAGTTCGAAAGCTAGATTTTTTACGGCATCGGCAGAGTTTAACTCTACTATTGATCCTATGAAGTTTATATTTCCAAAAGATATCATCTTTGCTTTCAATTGCTCTTTTAAATATTGAACATTTTTTTGCTCAAAAGCAGCAATCTGTTTTTTAAGTTGATTATTATCTTTTAATAAGGTATTAACAGATTGTAAAATATTTTTAGGATGCTTTAATAATTCATTCAATTTATGCAATTCTTCTAGTTGCTTATTGACAAATTTTTCAGCAGCTGAGCCGGTAATAGCTTCTATTCTTCTGATTCCGGCGGCAATAGAAGCCTCCATTTTAATTTTAAAAAATCCAATATTTCCAGTAGCAGCTACATGTGTTCCCCCACAAAGTTCTATAGAAAAATCTTTGTCAAAAGTGATCATCCGCACGATGTCTCCGTATTTTTCGCCAAATAGAGCCGTTGCTCCCATTTCCTTTGCCTCTTTAATAGGGACATTTCTTTGCTCGTCAAGCGAAATATTTTCTCTTATTTTCTGATTAACTGTGTTTTCTACTTGGGAGATCTCTTCATTTGTTAATTTTGAAAAATGAGTGAAGTCAAATCGAAGATATTTATCATCTACTAATGATCCTTTTTGTTGAACATGATCGCCTAATACTTTCCTTAAAGCAGCATGCAGCAAATGTGTAGCAGAATGATTGCAAGCTATTCGTTGCCTTTTTTCTTTATTGATAGCAGCATGAATAGTTGCTTGTGGGTTAGTAGGCAATTTATCCGTATGGTGAATGGTCAGGTCATTCTCCTTTTTAGTATCTATAACATTTATTTTTTCGCCACCAATATCTAAAATCCCGGTATCACCCACTTGCCCGCCACTTTCCGCATAGAATGGCGTCTCATTTAATACTACTTGATAATAAGTTTTTCCTTTGGCAGAAACTTGCCGATACTTAGAAAGTTCAGCAGTAGTTTCTTCCTTATCATATCCTACAAAGTTTACCTTGTCGATTGCCCTAATTTCTACCCAGTCAGATGCATCAATTACCGAAGCTGCCCTGGCTCTATTTTTCTGCTCTTGCATTTTACTGTTAAATGCGTTCATATCTACTGCTAGCCCCTTTTCTCTGGCAAGTAATTCCGTCAAAATCCAGCGGAAATCCAAAAGTATCGTATAATTCAAATGCCACTTCACCACTAAAGACTTTTCCTTTTTTCGGCAAGCTGTCTTCAAATCTTTTAATCCCATTTCCTAAGGTATTTAAAAAGGTACTTTCTTCTTCCTTAATAACTCTTTGAATTAAATCTTTTTGCGCTGACAATTCAGGAAATGCATGTCCCATTTCATCGCATAATACAGGAACTAGCTCATTAAGAAAAGGCTGGTCTAAGTTTAGGAATTGATAGCCATAGCGTACAGCCCTTCTCAATATTCTTCTAATTACATAGCCTGCCCCGGTATTGGAAGGTATTTGTCCATCAGCAACAGCAAAACTAATGGCTCTGATATGATCTGCTACTACCCGAATGGCAATATCTTTCGGTTCGGCAGTTCCATATTTGTAGTCAGCTTTTTTCTCTAAAGTGGTTATAATATGCTTAAAAAGATCAGTGTCATAATTAGAAGTTTTATTCTGTAGAACCATGCACAATCTTTCTAGGCCCATCCCGGTATCTACATATTTGTTTGAAAGTGGTTGAAGGGTACCGTCTTTCAAACGATTATATTGAATAAAGACAAGATTCCAAATTTCTATAACTTGTGGATGATCTTTATTAACTAAGAATTTACCGTCTTGCTTTTGTCTTTCTTTCTCAGGCCGTATATCAACATGAATCTCAGAACATGGCCCACAAGGCCCGGTATTACCCATTTCCCAAAAATTATCTTTCTTCCCAAAAGGTAAAATTCTATCTTCACTGATCCATTTTTTCCAGTACTCAGTAGCTTCACTATCTAATGCCAGCTTATCATCCTTAGCACCGGCAAAAATTGTGACATAAATTCTGTCTTTAGGTATTTGATATATTTTAGTGAGTAATTCCCAGGCCCATTCAATCGCCTCTTTTTTAAAATATTCCCCAAACGACCAATTGCCAAGCATTTCAAACATGGTATGATGGTAAGTATCCATGCCGACATCTTCTAAGTCATTATGCTTGCCTGATACGCGTAAGCATTTTTGAGTGTCTACTGCCCTCGCATAAGGAGGTTTTTTATTACCTAAAAAAATATCCTTAAACTGATTCATTCCGGCATTGGTAAACATTAATGTAGGATCATCTTTCAGTACAATTGGTGCTGATGAAACAATTGTATGTTTTTTATCGTAAAAGAAGTTTAGAAAGGTGTTTCGTATATCTCTAGCTGTCATCTCAATAAATCTATCATATATAATATGGCCACCTTATTAAATTATAAATTATTAACTTAGTTAAAACGAACCTTCGGAAGAACCTATTTAGAATTTTAATTAGTAATAATTTCTAACCAAAGTTAATTATTTTAAACTTATGGCTAAAGTAAAATATCAATATAATACTCAATCTCTAAGGTATGAAAAGGTAGAGGTAAGCTTAGGACAGAGAATGTTAAAAGCATTGGGTTTTATAAGCTCAGCCATTACTTTCGCTTTGATAATCATCTTTATTGCGTATACTTTTTTTGATTTCTCCTAAAGAGAAGTTATTAAAAAGAGAAAACTATCAGTTAGCTGATCAGTACAGCATGTTAACTCAAGAGCTGGAAAAGATGACAACGGTTTTGTCAGACCTGCAAGAAAGAGATGATAACATCTATCGAGTGATTTTTGAAGCCGATCCTATTCCGGCTACTATCAGGAATGCCGGCTATGGGGGCACTGATCTTTACAAGAAGCTTGCTGCATATGAAAATGGAGATATTATGATTGAAGCAAGTAGAAAATTGGAAACGATTAGAAGGCAGTTATATGTGCAATCAAAATCCTATGATCAGGTGTATCAAATGGTAAAAAATAAGGAGACGATGTTAGCTTCTATTCCTGCTATCCAGCCCATTTCTAACAAAAATCTGAAGCGTATGGCTTCCGGTTACGGATATAGAATTCACCCCATTTATAAAACAAGAAGAATGCATTGGGGTATGGATTTTACGGCACCAACAGGCACAGAAATACACTCCACAGGCGACGGGAAAATTAAAATTGCCAAGCATTCTAAAAAAGGATATGGATATCATGTGATTGTAGATCATGGCTATGGTTATGAAACAATTTATGCTCATATGAGTAAAATAGCAGTAAAGACCGGACAAAAAGTGAATAGGGGAGATTTGTTGGGTTATGTTGGTAATACAGGCTTATCTACCGCTCCTCACCTTCATTATGAAGTACATAAAAATGGGAATAAAGTAAATCCTATAAATTTTTATTATAGTGATCTATCTCCTGAGGAATATGCTAAATGATTGAGCTTGTTTCCAGGAGTAATCAGTCGTTTGATTAAACAAACTTAGGTATGTAATCCACACTCGGTTTTACTAAAGCCATCCCACCTCCCGGCTCTACCTTGGCCTTTTTGAGTACAATGAGTGCAGCCTACCGACTCATACCCTAGGTCGATGAGTGGGTGCTCCGGAAGGTTATATTTTTGTTTATAATCTTGCACATCTTCAGGGGCAATATCAATGATAGGATGGAATTTGATAATATTTTCTTTCTGTTCAAAAATATCTAATTGACTCCGGTGTTTATTTTGATGATGCATTAATCCTGAAATCCAAACGTTAAAATTACTTTTAACCTTTTCTAAAGGTTCGACTTTGTTGATAGAGCAACAAAAATCAGGATCTTTTGTCCATGTTTTATCTTCCTTTGTAAATTTATTTTTCCATTCTTCCGGTGTGATGGT
>CBDBZN010000035.1:0-31172 GCA_965213575.1 Chitinophagales bacterium
ATTCGATCTCATCTATACAAAAGCCTTCCAGATAAATAATATCATTTTCATTATCATTATTAGGCGTAAAAGCGTCAGGAATATAAAATTCGCAATCTTCTCTTACTACAATTCTAATAGTATCTGTTCCTACACATCCATTTGAATCTGAGCATGTCACCGTATAAGTCAAATCTGCAAATGGAGTAGTTATAGGATTTGAAATGTTTGGATCATCTAAATATGCTTCTGGTGACCAACTGCATACTTCTGCATTGCTGCTCACCATTAATTGTAAGCTCTCTCCTAAAATAATAGAAGTGTCATTGGGTTCTACTGATACTATAATAGTAGTTGTTACTTCCACACTATCTGTGTAAGTATCTTCACATCCTAGCGTATCTGTTACAGTTAATGTCACCTCGTACACTCCTTCTGCATTATACGGGAATCTAGGGTTTTGATTCGTAGAAAACAAATCACCTCCAAAATCCCATAACCAATCTGTCACTGCTCCGGTTGACTGATCAAAAAATTGTGCTGATTGCCCTATACAGATATCATCAACTGTATAAAATGCTTCAATATCGCTAATAGATATCAACACATTTCCTGTATTCTGACATCCATTAGTATCTGTAACAGTTACAACAAATAATGTTGTAGCATCTGCGGTTGCTATAGGATCAGAAATATTACTATCATCTACTTGAGACGCAGGTGTCCAACTATACATCACCCCTCCTGAAGCGCCAATTTGAACAGAGGCATTAGAACAAGTTGAAGTATCTCCATAGGTAGTGACAATTGGTAATTGATTAACGGTGATTAAAACGTAATCTACACTTTGACAACCTTGAACGTCTGTTACTGTTAACTCATAGTTAGTAGTTGTAGTTGGGCTAGCAATAGGAGTAGCAGAATTATTATTATCTAAGCTACCTGCAGGCAACCAATTAAATACTCCATCTCCCGTTCCATTTAACTGAACACTTTGACCAAAACAGATTGTATCATCCTCACCTGCATCTATACCTGGTAAAGAAATTATGGACACTGTCACACTATCTACGTTGCTACATCCATTTCCATCTGTACCAGTCACATAATATGTAGTAGTATTAGAAGGATAAGCAAGTGGGGCTGCACTAGTAGAATCATTTAATGTCATTCCGGGTGTCCATGTATGGATTACACCTCCGAAAACATTTAACTGAACCGTATCGCCAAAACATATACTGTCTTCACTAGAAATAGCAGTAATAACCGGAAGGTCATTTACAGTTACTTCTACACTATCAGCATTCTGACAATTATTAGTATCTGTACCGATTACAATATAAGTAGTCGTAGTTAGTGGGTAAGCAATCGGATTTTTAATAGTTGGATCACTTAATGTTCCCGTTGGGGTCCAGCTGTAAGAATTTGCTCCAAATGCATCCAATACAGCGCTGTCACCTACACATAGATCAAAATCTTCGGTAGCTGTTACAATTGGTAAAGGATTAACGTTGATAGTAACATTAGCTGAATTTTGACAAGTATTATTGTCTGTACCAATCACCATATAAGTAGTTGTATTGCTTGGACTAGCAACCGGATTAGGAATATTAGGATCATCTAATCCCGTAGCTGGTGACCAAGTGTAAGATGTACCGCCACTAGCAATAAGTTGTACTTCATCTTGATTACAGATAGTCGTATCATTTGTAATATTTACAGTGATAGTTGGTAATTCATAAACAGTTACCACTACTGAATCTTCTTTGATGCAACCCGCATTACTTGTAACTAGTACCGTATATGTTGTTGTCTCGGTAGGGTTAGCTAATGGATCGCGTACTGACGAACTACTTAAGCTACCAGTTGGAGTCCATTGATAAGTACCACCACCGCTTGCATTTAATTGCGTTGTTTCACCTATACATATTTCAACATCATTACCGGCATTTGCATTAGGAAGAGGATTAACTGTAACTTCGATAAAGTCAGTTATAATACATCCTGCAGCATCTTCTACCGTAACTGTATAAGTTGTTGTTGCGGTCGGACTTACTGTGTGAGGGCCACCATTAGGAGGCAGGCCATTATCCCAAGTGATAGTGATTGGGCTAATACCGCCACTTACTACTGCTTCAAAAGTAGCACTTTCTCCTATACAAATAGCAATATCATCGTCAAGTGTTAAGTCTAAAGTTGTACTAGTTAAAGTAACTACTACAGTATCTTTATCTTTACAACCAAAAGCATCTGTTAATGTTATTACATATTGTCCTGCACCTACATTATTCCAGTTGGCTGCAGCAGGGCCACCTTTCCACTTAAAGCTATACGGACTGGTGCCGGCAGACGCTGTTGCTGATAAATCAACCCGAGCAGCACAAGTAATAGCTGTATCATTACCAGCATCTACAATGGGTAATGGCTTAAACGTCTATTACAATAGAATCACTATTTACACATCCATTTACATCAGTACCGGTAACATAATAGGTTGTTTTTACTGTAGGAGTAGCTGCCGGATCTGCTATGTTCGGATTATCTAATGTACCGGCAGGGCTCCATACATAACTACTAGCTCCGGAGGCGCTCAACTGATACTTATCTTCTAAACAAATAAAGGTATCTTGGCCAGCGTCTACATTTGGCAATTGATTAACAGGTACTTGAACAGTAGCAATATTATTACATCCATTCACATCTGTACCGGTAACTGTATAAGTTGTAGTTACTGCTGGAAAAGCCTTAGGATTAGCTATACTAGAATTTGTAAGTGTAGCTATTGGCGACCACATATAAGAAGTTGCACCATTAGCTTGCAATTGTGCGGTGTCTCCTGCACAAATTCCAGAACTATTTAAATTTTGAGCAGTTACAATAGGCAATGCATTAATATCTACTCTTATATCATCTGTATTTTTACAACCATTCACATCAGTACCGGTAACCCTGTAAGTGGTGCTACTTGTAGGTGTAGCTATGGGATTAGGAATATTAGCATCACTTAAACTACCGGTAGGAGTCCATTTATAAGTTACTGCCCCACTAGCTTGTAATTGCACAGAAGCTCCCGCGCAAATTGCAGTGTCTTCGCCTGCATATACATTTGGCAATGGATTTACAAATACAGTAGTTGTATCAGAACTCTTACAACCTGCCCCATCTGTGACCGTAAGCTTGTATACTGTTGTTACAGGAGGAGTAGCCTTAGCTTGTAACTTTGTCGGATCTTCAATATTGCTAAATGGAGTCCAAATAACTGTAGGACGTGCTGCGCTTGTTGCACCTAGTAAAGTAACGGTAGCTCCTTCACAAATTGTAAAATTAGGACCCGCATCTACTTCCGGCAAAGAATTAACTGTTATTTTTTTAGTAGTTGAAGCCGAACAGCCTTCAGGAGAAGTGACTGTTATGGTATAAGTTGTAGTATTTGAAGGAGACACATATACCGTATCTTCTGTAGGATCACTCACACTTCCAGCAGGGGTCCATAAAAAATTAGAGCCTGCAGGAGCGCCGGAAATAATAATTTGTACCGAATCATTAAAACATATAGAGTTTTTAGAAGTCAGAACTGAAAAAGTTGGCTTTTTATTTATTTTAAGTTTTACTGAATCCATAATAATACCGCAAGCTACAGATTCAAATAC
Organism: Chitinophagales bacterium; assembly: GCA_965213575.1. Lineage (GTDB taxonomy): Bacteria > Bacteroidota > Bacteroidia > Chitinophagales > JAUHXS01 > JAUHXS01. The sequence goes on from CBDBZN010000035.1 coordinate 3,630, forward strand.
AACCAGATAAAGTGTAACCTGACCATTATTTATTTCTGTTGAAGTAGGCGTATATGTAGCATTCAAAGTTTTATTGTTAGGAGTAAAAGTACCATTACCGCCTGACCATTCAAAAGTAGTAGCATTTGTAATACTACCATTTAGCTGAAACGGTAACGCGTCATTACACAGGGTATCATTGGCACCGGCATCTACCGTTGGAAGTAAATCAAAAGTAACTATCATACTGTCTGTTACTGCAGGACAATCACCATTTCCAAAAGTTGTCATTTTGATTATTACCTTACCTGAAGCAACTTCTGCTGCGGTAGGCTTGTAAGTGCCATTAAAAACACCGGCAGTAGTTGAATTACCCGGACTAAAAATTCCATTTAAATTAGTTAAATCAAAAGTTCCACCTTGAGCTTTGTTCACTATTACATTAATAGCAACCAGCGAATCATCCGGACCCCAGCATAAAGTTGTATCTCCATTTAAAGTATTAGGATCATCAGGATTAAAGTCGATAGTAATAAAATCAACCGAATAAGTGAATGAATCAGTGTTTGTTTCTGTAGGCACAAACCACCAGGTATTAATGGTTTTTTTATCACCGTATCCTGCATTATTACCATTTCCATTGTTAAATGTCTCGTCATTACAAGGAAATGCGTGACAACCATTAATAGTATCATCACAACCATCTAAATTGATTGTTCCTAAAATAAGACCCGCATCTCCACAAGGAAAAGGGCCGCTTGCATTTAATTTAGTAGAATCATCCCAATACAAGGACACTTTTGCCGCAGCAGGTCGAAATGGTGTTACAATAAAACCATTTTTATGTTCCTCAATATCGTAAATAGGAAGATGGGTGATACCATTTAAATAAGTTACTTCTACCGTTACTGTAATATCAGATTCTACTAAGTTACCTAATCCGTCCTTTCCATCCCATGGTACACAATTTACACCAACAGCTACCGTAGCATTTAATAATCTATCTGCTGTGCCACTTTGATAACCGGGAACTCCATTTAAGTCTAATAACACATCTACCTGCCCTGCTTTATCTACCGTTATATTTATACAAAAACTTCCGTTGGTACAACCATCTATTACAGTAGGAGCTGTTAAGCTACCAAAAAACCCAGTTGGGAAACATGTTATTTCCGGAGGAGTTAAAAACAATTTATATTCAGGGCCTTGCTGATTACCAAAAACAGAAGCCCTATCTAAAGCGGGGTTGCCCGTATTAGTAATTCCATAAGAGTTTGCAGAAATTGTAAATACATGTGGTTTTATGCCATTAAAGTTTATTTTAGTAGTTAATTGATCACTTGAATATATAAACACACTGCCATTAAACTCATTCAAAAAACTCTTGGTAGTTACAACAAAAATATTCGCCCAAAATCTTCCTTCCATAACTTGCCCAGTACTAGGTTTGCCTACTGTAACATCAAATAATTCAAAATCACGTATTCGCTTTTTATATGTTGTTCCATTTACAATAATCGAATCATTTAAATCATAATCAAATTCTATATAATATGCACCAATTATAGTCGGGTTAATAACTATTGCATTATAACCTCCTGCCCCAACTAATTCTGCAGGGCCAGTAACAGCTTGACTATAAGTATTTATAAATCCATCTTGATATCCAGGCCGCGGGTTAGGACATATTACTCCGCCACTTCCTCCGTAAATTATATTACCTGCAGAATCTTTTACCCTCATATATGTTATCAAACCAGACAGTCCATTCCCTTCGTCTCTAAATTTCATACCAATGTAAATACGCTCGGTTGTATCACATACCTCAATTCTCCATCTATTTTCTTCCGGCCTACCAAAAATAGGACCCTCTGAATGCTGTTCCGTAACAAATCCCTTATTTAATTTTAAATCTCCAAAATCAGCTTCTGTCGGCCTTAACTGTTTAGTACCATCTGCTAATAGCGAGAAGCTAAAAACTAAAACACCTAATATTGCTAATAATATTTTTTTAATTGTTAAAGTATATATAACTTTCATATAATTATTATTTAATAAAACAGATATACTATCTGTCAATAAATTGTCCGATGCTGCTTTTGATTCAGTCTCTATACGTAACCGTTTTTTTAAAAGTTACTGTAGATTATTGATTTTGTTTTTTGATTAAATTTAAAGCACTTCCAGCTTTATACCATTCTATTTGACTTTGGTTATAAGTATGGGTTACCTTAAATTGGTCTTTACTGCCGTCAGTATGTACGAGTTGGATTGTTAAAAGTTTGCCGGGTGCAAAAGATTCTAAATCGATAAAATTAAATACATCATCTTCTTGAATTAGATCATAATCTTTTTCATTAGTGAAAGTGAGGCCTAATAAACCTTGCTTTTTGAGATTAGTTTCATGAATACGGGCAAAAGATTTTACAATAACCGCTTTTACACCTAAATGCCTAGGCTCCATGGCTGCATGTTCTCTTGAAGAACCTTCGCCGTAATTATGGTCTCCTACAACTACTGTAGGAATACCTGCGGCTTTATACTGCCTTTGAACTGCCGGCACTTCACCATAAGTTCCGTCAAGTTGGTTTTTTATATTATTCGTTTCACCATTAAAAGCATTGACTGCCCCTATCAAACAATTATTTGAAATATTATCTAAATGGCCTCTAAATCTTAACCAAGGGCCTGCCATAGAAATATGGTCTGTCGTGCATTTTCCTTTCGCTTTGATCAGTAGTTTAGCATCCATGATGTTTTTACCATCCCATGGCTCAAAAGGCTCCAGTAATTGTAATCTCTGGGAATTAGGATCTACTATAACTTGAATATGAGAACCGTCTTCAGCAGGAGCCTGATAACCATTATCATCAACTGCAAAGCCCTTTGGCGGCAACTCAAATCCTGAAGGATCGGCTAATTTAACTTCTTCTCCGGTTTCGCTAACTAAAGTATCATGTATTGGATCAAAATCTAACCTTCCGGCTATGGCCACAGCTGCAACCATTTCAGGAGAAGTAACAAAAGCATGGGTATTAGGATTGCCATCAGCTCTTTTAGCAAAGTTCCTGTTAAAAGAGTGAACAATAGAGTTTATTTCTTGCTTTTCTGCCCCTTCCCTATCCCATTGGCCGATACATGGCCCACATGCATTAGTAAATATCCTGGCTGTTTCAAATTTTTTAAAGGTATCAAGAAGGCCATCTCTTTCAGCTGTGTACCTTACTTGCTCAGAACCCGGATTAACGCCAAGCATAGCTTTAGGTTTCACACCTTTACTGAATGCATCATCCACAATAGAAGCCGCTCTAGTTAAGTCTTCATAAGAAGAGTTAGTACAGGACCCTATTAATGCCCATTCAATCTCTTTTGGCCAACCTTCTTTCTCAGCTTTTTCTTTCATTTGGGAAACAGGCGTAGCCAAATCCGGAGTAAACGGCCCATTTAAATGAGGTTCCAATTCAGAAAGATTAATTTCAACAACTTGATCAAAATACTGTTCAGGGTTTTCGTAAACTTCCGGATCAGCAGTTAAATGATCTTTTATTTTATTAGCGGCATCTGCTACATCGGTACGGTCTGTTGCTCTTAAATAGCGATCCATTGAATCATCGTATCCAAACGTAGAACTGGTTGCCCCTACTTCAGCACCCATATTACAGATAGTGCCTTTTCCGGTACACGACATAGATCTCGCACCTTCGCCAAAATATTCAATTATTGCACCGGTACCCCCTTTTACGGTAAGGATGCCTGCAACTTTTAAGATCACATCTTTAGGAGCGGTCCAACCACTTAATTTACCTGTTAATTTAATGCCAATTAATTTTGGAAACTTTAATTCCCATGGCATCCCAGCCATCACATCTACTGCGTCAGCACCACCTACTCCAATGGCTACCATTCCTAAGCCACCGGCATTTACCGTATGAGAATCAGTTCCAATCATCATGCCACCCGGAAAAGCATAGTTTTCTAAAACTACTTGATGGATAATGCCTGCCCCGGGCTTCCAAAAACCGATGCCATATTTATTAGATACTGATTCTAAAAAATTAAATACTTCACTACTAGCATTAAGTGAGTTTTGCAAATCCTTTGCAGCTCCTTCTTTTGCTAAAATTAAATGATCACAATGAGTAGTAGAAGGCACCGCCACTTTCTGTTTTCCGGCTTGCATAAATTGCAATAAAGCCATTTGTGCGGTAGCATCTTGCATAGCGACTCTATCAGGAGTAAAATCTACATATGACTTCCCTCTTTTAAAAGCTTCTAGCTTAGTTTCTTCATGTAAATGAGCGTATAATATTTTTTCACTCAATGTAAGCGGCCGGCCAACTGCTTCTCTTGCTGCTTTAATTTTTTTAGGCATATGAGTGTATACCTCTTTAATCATCTCAATATCAAAAGCCATCTTATTAATTTTCAGTCGAATTATGCTATAAAATAAATTTTCGTGACAAAGCTACAAAATAAGTATGAAAGGTGCCACTATTATTCATATAATGAGTATAAATATGTATAAAAGATACATAATGTTCTAGCTATCATGATATTATTAGCATAAAAAAACCCACCCTGAATGAACAGGATGGGTAAAAAAAATTAAAATGAAAAACCTTAGTCTGCTATTACTTCAAAAGTGATTTGCACATTTACTTCTTTATGTAAAGCTAAGTTAGCTTTATAAGTTCCTAATTTCTTAACTTCATCATTAAAAGAGACTTTTTTCCTATCTACTGTCACACCTTGTTGTGCTTCAATCGCTTCAACTAATTGTAGCGCTGTTATAGTACCAAAAATCTTATCTTCTTTACCAACTTTAGCACCAACTTTAACCACCGAGTTAGTCAACTTTTCTGCAATAACAGCCATTTCTTTTTTAAGCTCTTCTTCCCTAAGCTTAGCTTGCTTAATCTTATGATCTAACACTTTTCTATTAGTATCATTTGCAGCGATAGCTAATTTTTGAGGAATCAAATAATTTCTAGCATAGCCTGATTTAACAGCAACTACTTCATGCTCTTCTCCGAGCTTTTCGATTTGGGATAATAATATTACTTCCATGGTATTTACTTCATAAGGTCAGTAACGTAAGGCATTAATGCAAGCTGTCTAGCCTTTTTAACTGCTTGAGCAACTTTTCGTTGAAATTTTAAGGAATTACCGGTGAGCCTTCTCGGCAAAAGTTTTCCTTGCTCGTTTACAAATTTTAATAAAAATTCAGGATCTTTATAATCGACATATTTAATGCCGCTTTTTTTAAATCGGCAATACTTTTTTTGTCGATCCGCAAATTGCGGAGTTGTTAAAAATCTTACATTATCGTTTGCTGCCATATTTAAGCCCCTTCTTTAACTTTATCTTGTTTCTTTTTGGATTTTTTACCTATTTGGCCATTTTTTCTCTTCTCTGCGTATTCCAGTGCATATTTATCCAATTTAGTAAATATGAATCGCATAATATTTTCATCTCTTTTGAAAAGCGTCTCCAATTTTTCTATGATATCTGTACTAGATTCAAATTGTAGGAGGTAGTAATACCCGGTAGTTTTTTTATTAATAGGATAGGCTAATTGCTTAACACCCCAATTTTCTTCATTAACTATCTCAGCTTTTTCCTGCTTCAAGAAATCTGTATAACTACTAATGGTTTTCTTCAACTCAGCCTCAGATAAGACCGGCGTTACTATAAATACTAATTCGTACTGTTGTTTCATTTCAATATTTAGATCGAAAAAATGGACTGCAAAGATATAAAAAATCCTATTAATTCCACAAATTTGATTTTATTTTTAAAATAATTTGATTCCATTGTGAGATGTAGTAATTTTGAATAACCACAAAAGCTTTAGTCTTCTCAGATGGAAAACTTCTTAGTATCAGCAAGAAAATACAGGCCGGCAACATTTGATGCAGTAGTAGGACAATCACATATTACGGACGCATTGCAGAATGCGGTTAAAAATAATACCCTTGCTCAATCTTTTCTTTTTTGTGGGCCTCGAGGCGTTGGCAAAACTACTTGTGCCAGAATATTAGCCCGATATATCAACGAAACAGAAACCTCCATTGAGGCACCAAATAATTTTAATATTTATGAATTAGATGCTGCCTCTAATAATTCTGTAGAAGATATTAGAAATCTAATCGATCAAGTTAGATATGCCCCACAAGAGGGAAAATATAAGGTCTACATCATTGATGAGGTGCACATGCTTTCTCAAAATGCATTTAATGCTTTTTTGAAAACTTTGGAAGAACCTCCCTCCTACGCCATTTTCATCTTAGCTACTACTGAAAAGCATAAAATTATCCCTACTATACTCTCCAGGTGCCAAATATTTGACTTCAAAAGAATTCAAGTAGAAGATATGGCAGCCTATCTAGCACAGATAGCAAAAAAAGAAAATATTGGATTTGAACCGGATGCCTTACATATTATAGCTCAAAAAGCTGACGGCGCCTTAAGAGATGCCCTTTCAATCTTTGACAGGATCAGTAGCTTTTCAGAAAATAATATCACGCTTAAAAACACTTTAGAAATCCTCAACATATTAGATTATGACTATTACTTTAAATTAACGGATGCTTTTTTATCTGAGGATGTAGCTCTAGTTTTGAATATTTATAATGACATTATCAATAATGGTTTTGAAGGAGATAATTTTTATTACCGGTTTAGCGGGCCATTTCAGAAATTTGTTAGTAGCTCAAGATCATAAAACCTTACAACTCTTAGAAGTTGGCGAAAACATTAAAGAAAGATATTTGCACCAGTCAATCCTCACGCCTCGCTCATTTATATTGAACGCAATTAATTTGCTCAACCAGTGCGATATAAACTATAAAATGAGCAAAAACAAAAGATTGCACCTAGAATTGTATTTGATAAAAATATGCTACATTAATTCCCGATTAACAGAAAATTATGCTCCACAAACAATTGAACCAATAAAAAAAAAATCAGATAGTAATTTAATAGCATCTGCAACTTCTACCGCACCAATTGTTGAATCTAAAGTTAATGGCCACGCCGATTCGGCTGAACTCATTAATAAAAATGTTTCTGAGCCTGTTTCAAGCATTGCTAAAACTGAAGTAAAAGAAGCAAAATTATCTTCCTCCTCCGGTAAATCAGTGCCGGCAGCTGACAGCAACCCTACATCACCATCAACTTCTTTTGCAAGTCAAGAGATAAAAAACACTTCTAAGATAAAATCGTTAGGAAGCGTTGCACACATAATAAAAGAAGAAGAAAGAAAAGCTAATGAAGCTGAAAAAATTGCTATAATTGATGTGCCTCAAGAAAAGCTAGATATTGCCTGGAAAGCTTATATCGATATTCTTGAAAAGAAAGAGAAAATGAGTTTATATGCTGCTTTCGAAAACTTACATCCTACTGTATTAGAAAAAAATATAATTGAAGTTATTGCATATAATCAATTACAAGTTGATCAGCTTGATATGGAAAGAACTGAAATTGTTTCTATTATTACCAATCATCTCAATATTCCCAAAATTGATTTTTTAATTAAGCTAGAAAAAAGAGAAGTGCCATTAAGCGAGAAGAAACTTTATACTGCCTCCGATAAATTTAAACACATGGCAAATAAGAATCCTCATCTTTATGAACTTAAAAAAAGACTAGACCTTAATTTAGAATATTAATATTCTGATTATTCTGCACGAGTAAAATACCTATAGACTATTTTTTATTTCTTCATGAACCAATTTACTGCTAAATCGAAAATTAAAGCTGGTTAGGTATAAATAGTGCTTTAAATTTTATAATTTCGATCCTTAGTAGTATAAATATGACTGTCTTAAACTGATAGGAGTTAAATTGTTATTATAATTATGGCTGAAGTAATAAAAATGCCCCGAATGAGTGATACAATGACTGAAGGGGTGATTGTAGAGTGGCATAAAAAAGTTGGCGACCATGTAGAACCCGGTGATGTAATGGCTGAAGTTGAAACCGACAAGGCTACTATGGAGCTTGAAAGCTATCAAGAGGGCACTCTTTTACATATCGGCGTTGAAAAAGGCAATTCAGTACCGGTTAATGGTGTTTTAGCAGTAGTGGGAGAAGAAGGTGAAGACTATAAAGCGGCTTTAGAAAATGCTTCAAACGGAAGTGCAGCTTCAGAGGAAACGAATGACGAACCTTCTGAAAACAAAAGTTCAAATGAGTCTTCAGATGAATCAAAAAATGAGTTAAAAGAAAAAAGCGCAACCACAGGAAAAGAGAGTCAAAAAGAAACAACAGATTCTACCACAGAAAACGATACTTCTACTCAAAAAACTAATACCAATAACGGTCATGGCCGGCTCAAAGCCTCTCCGCTCGCTAAAAGGATTGCAAAAGAGCAAGGTATTGATTTACAAATGTTGCATGGTAGTGGCGATGGCGGAAGAATCGTAAAAAAAGATTTAGAAAAAGCAACATCAAATGCTGAATTGAGTGAAAAAGGGCAAAAAGCTAGCCCTATTCAATTACCACAAGTAGTTGGAGAAGAACAATACGAAGAAAAGCAAGTTTCTCAAATGAGAAAAACTATTGCAAAGAGGCTTAGCGAAAGCAAGTTTTCAGCTCCCCACTTCTATTTAAATATGGAAGTTGATATGGAAAAAGCAATGGAAGCCAGAAAAAGTTTGAATGAAATTGCACCAGTTAAATTATCATTTAATGATATAATCGTTAAAGCTGCTGCTTTAGCATTAAGGCAGCATCCGGCAATAAACTCAGCTTGGCTTGGAGATAAAATCAGAACAAATAAACATATTCATATCGGCGTAGCGGTAGCGGTAGAAGAAGGATTATTGGTGCCCGTTATCAGATTTGCTGACAATAAAACACTCTCTCAAATATCTGTGGAAACAAAACAATTTGCAGAAAAAGCTAAATCTAAAAAATTACAACCCGCAGATTGGGAAGGCAATACGTTTACTATCTCTAATTTAGGAATGTTTGATATTGATGATTTTACAGCAATTATCAACACACCGGATGCTTGTATTTTAGCCGTAGGAAAGATCAAAGAAACACCAATCGTTGAAAACGGTGCTATTAAAATAGGCAATATTATGCGATTGACTTTATCTTGTGATCACCGAGTAGTAGACGGTGTAACTGGAGCAAAGTTTATGCAGACGCTTAAAAGCTTTTTAGAAGATCCTGTCAGGCTGCTAATATAGCCTTGGTTTAAAATAAAGACACTTCTGCAACCGTTATAACTACAAACCTATTTAAAGAAGTGCTTAAGTACATCAAATCTTATATAACATTTATATTTTTAGTTTTAACAGGCATTATATATGCTCAGACTTCTACCTTTTATGATGCTAATACGAAAAAGATCATTAAAAAGGCAGATCGTTATTTAAGTGAACCTGTTCCTCAGTATAGCGATGCTCTAGAATTATATCTAGAGGCCAAGCAAAAAGGATTAAACCATCCAACTCTAGATTATAAAATAGGCATCTGTTATTTAAATACGATAAATAAAGCTAAAGCACTCAGATATTTAGAAGCATCTTATAGGGCTGACAAAGAAATTAGCAAAGAAATTACTTTTTTACTAGGCGTAGCTTCTCATCTAAATAGTCAATTTGAGAGAGCTATAAAATATTTTGAACAATATAAAGCAACACTTTCAGAAGACGAATTACAGAAGAAAAAGATAGATCGCCTTATTAGTAATATTTTTACTAAAGAACGAGGCACCACACTTTCTACAAATGTTACTGTTTACAATATACAGGATATTATAAACAAAAGAATAGAAGAATGTAATAATGGGATTACTATTTCAGAAGTTCCGTTAGATATATTTATCAGAAATATTGGGCAAAATATAAATTCTCCGGCAGGTGACTATGCACCGGTTATTAATGCAGATGAATCGGTAATGTATATTACTTCCAGGCGGGAAGGCTCTTCGAGCAATAAGCAAGACCCTATTGATCATGAATACTACGAAGATATTTATAAACTAAAGGGAGCTAATGGCCGATGGTCGCAGCCTGAAAATATAGGAAAGCCTGTAAATACTCGCTTACACGAATCTGCTGTTGCGCTCTCGGCAGATGGGCAAACTCTGTTTATCTTTAAAGATGATAAAGCAAAAATTACAGACAATGGCGATATTTTCATTGCTACATTAGAAGGAAATGAATGGACAGAACCAAAACGTATGCCTTCTCCTATTAATTCCGATTACTCAGAAAGGGCCATTGCTATTTCTCCCGACGAACAAAAACTTTATTTAATAAGTGACCGCCCGGGTGGCTATGGAAAAGATGATATTTATTTATTAAATAAGCAGGCGGATGGAACTTGGTCTGAACCAATAAATTTAGGCCCTACCGTAAATACTAAATACAACGAACGAGGAGTATTTGCTCATCCTGACGGAGCGACTTTGTATTTTAGCTCAGAAGGACACAACACGATGGGTGGATATGATATTTTTGAAACTAAAGATTCTGCAGGGAGTTGGGCTCCGCCTACAAACATGGGCCATCCGGTAAATACACCTGACGATGACATATATTTTGTATTAAATTCTGGAGGCACTAGAGGATTTTATAGTTCTATAAAATCTCAAGGTGTTGGGGAAAAAGATATATATGTTATTGATTTTGAAAAAGAACAACCCAAAAAATTTGTTACTATTTTAACCGGGTTTATTACTGATAAACAAACCGGTGAACCATTGCAAGCCTCTATTCAATTAGTTGATAATACTACTTACGATATCATTGGAAGATTCCGGTCAAACAGCAAAACAGGTAAATATTTAGTTTCTTTGCCTTCCGGCAGAAATTATGGATTAACCGTACGAAAAGAAGGATATCTGTTTCATTCAGAAAATTTTGACATACCTGCTGCTACTGAATATCAAGAAATAAGGAAAGATATAGCCCTTTCTAAAATAGATATTGGATCAAAAATTGTATTGCGAAATATCTTTTTTGATTTTGACAAAGCTACTATAAAACCCGAATCAGAGCCCGAACTACTCGGCTTGTATAATCTTATGGTTGATAATTCTACACTTACTGTTGAAATTTCAGGCCACACTGATAACAAAGGAAATCCGGCATATAATCAACGTTTATCAGAAGCAAGGGCTCAATCAGTTGTGAAATATTTAATTAATCTCGGAATCAGCCCATCCCGCTTAAAAAGTACCGGATATGGCGAAACGCGTCCTATTGCGCCGAATGAAAATGAAGATGGCTCTGATAATCCTGAAGGTAGAGCCTTGAATAGAAGAACAGAATTTGAGGTGCTATCAAAGTAAATTTATTCTATTTTAATTAAATTTGCATATACTTCTTTGATTATAGTGAATCATTTACTATCAATCAAATTAAAAATTAGCTTCATATATATTTTTAGAAGATGCCACTATTTAAAGAATTTAAGGAATTTGCAGTAAAAGGTAATATGATTGATATGGCCATTGGTATCATCATAGGTACGGCTTTTAAAAAGGTTATTGAAAGCATTGTACAAGATCTCCTTATGCCCGGCTTGGGATACATAACCGGGAAAACGGACTTTTCTAAATTAGAATTAGTTTTAAAGACACCGGAGGTAGACGCAGCCGGTAAAGTTATTGATTCGGGCGTGATCATATCGTATGGAAACTTGATCAATCAATTAACTGATTTCTTAATTATTGCCTTTACTATTTTTATGGTGGTAAAATTTATTAATATTTTAAAGAGAAAAGGAGAAGACGAGAAGGAGACATCGGTTCCTACGCCAAAAGATATTCAATTACTTTCACAAATAGATAAATCTTTGAAGGAATTGAATAAGAAGATGGAGGTTAAAAAGTAACCGGATTATAAGCATCAGTATCATAAGTTATGGTGTTCTATTTCTATAGACTCTCCAATCATCCCAATAAATTTGTAAAGCATAACCTCCCGCCTTCATATAGTTTACTAATTCGGCCGAGGTATACCATTTTAAGGGTTGAAAATGTGTATAACCATCAGGACATTTTTCATTCGGGTGCTGAGTCCAATTATTGATATCAAAAAGTATTTGCTTGGTACCACCATCCGGAGTAACTGCCATAAAGAATTTGCCCGTGTTTTCATCTCCCTCAAGAATATAAAGCTCAATTTCCATCCAATGCCCAAAAGGTATGGTAAAATGTTCAGCTGATTCTTTCCAAATAACTTCAAAACCTCCAATTGATTTATCTTTATCTGCTGTAGCTGTAAAAAATAATTCTTTTCCTACGCCTGATTCTTTGCTTAAGCCTACGGTAACTCTGAACGGAAATTTTTCTTTTGTCCAATTTGCGTTATTCCAAAATTCAAAAACGGAAAGCCAATATATAGATTCAGGATATTGTTTTAGGTAGTCCATATTTGGCTGAGGCAGATACATCCTGCATTTTTGATAATATTCTTTTATACAAGAAGTATTATCAAAGTTCATTTGAATTCTGGCCTTATATGGATTTTTTCCGTTATATACATTTGGGCTCGAAATATTAAACAGCAATACATTATTGTTAGTATTTACCGGATCGGACACAATGCTTGCTTTTCGTTCGGAGATATCACCATCTTCGTAATTGATAACAAGATTTCCTATTGGATTTATCTGCCAATCTCCCCAATTATTATTATTAGAAAAAGCAGTATCTACACCTGTTATATAAGCTTTATTGCCATCTTGAATAACAGATACGTTCTCAAAACCAAAATTAAATAGTAATTCATTCGGATAGGAACAAGGTTCACCGCAGTTAATGCTTTGTTTTTTGCAGGCGCCTAGCAGGAAATTAAGTGCAATTAATAAGATGACGTGCTTCATTTTTGTCAAGTATTAATATTATGTTACGAGAAGAAAAAAGCAAGAAAGAAAATGTAAAAAATAAAAATGTACTCCGGCATATAAGTCACCGGAGTACAAAAAACTTTAGATATGAGCTTTTAATTTACTTTCTAAGGTTGCTTTTGGTACAGCTCCAACTTGTTTATCGATAACTTCTCCATTTTTAAAAAATAGGATTGTAGGAATGTTTCGCACGCCAAATTGTTGTGAAATGCCCGGGTTGTTATCTACATTTACTTTTCCGATCACTGCTTTGTCTTTATATTCATCAGCAAGTTCATCTACTACAGGGCCAACCATTCTACATGGGCCACACCATTCAGCCCAAAAGTCGACCAATACAACTTTATCTGATTTTACTACAGTTTCTTCAAAATTACTATCTGTAAATTCTAATGCCATTTTTATTTTTTTAAATGTGTTTTAAAATATTTTAAATTACGTTTAATATATAACCGAAATATACAAATAAAGTTCCGAGGCCTTTGCAAAATAATATTGCGGGCTTAAATTAAATCATCCTAACTTATATGTTCCATATTTATTCGCAAAACCGGTTACATTTTCATTTAAGTCTACCTTAACTTTTTGGGCAGACATATTTACTTGAATATTTTCTTTTTGATCAAAAATATTCAAATCTAAAAAATAGTTTCCCGGGTTATTTATACAAAGGTCTTCTACATTATTAACAAAATCTTCCGAAATGCTAGCTAACGGAAAGTTCATTATTACTTTCTGAGCCTCTTTATCTTTGACATTTTCCAGATGATCAATACTAAAAACTTTAAATTCTAATTTATTCTCATCATATTTCTGAGCTTGATACCTACCTTTTATAAATATTATTTCTCCAGGCTCCAGAAAGTGCTTAAATTTTAAGTAATCTTCACCAAATAACACCAATTCTATTTCTCCTGAATAATCTTCAAGGGTGAAAGAGCCAAACTTATTGCCCCTCTTGCTGAGCCTATGAGCTGCTGACTTTACGATACCGCCAATTGATATTTCCCTATTTCGGCTTTTTTCTACTGTGTTAATTGGGGTACAGAAATTTTCTATCTCCAACAAATAGCTATCTAACGGATGGCCGGAAATGTAAATGCCGGTTATTTCCCTTTCTTTATGTAAAATATCTAATATTTGCCAAGGTTCACATTCTGGAATTTTAGGATCTTCTGTTTCTGCCATTAAAGCTTCTCCAAAAAGTGAGTTTTGGCTGGATATCATATTATTTTGATAGGATCCTCCATACTTAATGGCTTTTTCAATGATATTGATACTTTCCGGAGGAGTGACGTTAAAATACTGCGCTCGATGTACCTCTTTAAAACCATCAAATGCACCGGCCATCACTAAGTTCTCTATACTTTTTTTGTTAACAGTACGCAAGTTTACGCGTTTTGTGAAATCGAATAAACCGGTGAATGAGCCATGCTTTTCCCGTTCGGCAAGCATAGCTTCCACAGCAGCTTCCCCTACCCCTTTTATAGCTGATAAGGCAAAGCGGATCTCGCCTTTTTCATTAACGGTAAATTTTAATCTGCTTTCATTAATATCCGGGCCAAGAGGTTGGATACCCATACGTTTGCTTTCATTCAAAAAGAAATTGACCTGCTTAATATCACTCATATTATGAGTCAATACAGCAGCCATGTATTCTGCCGGATAATTAGCTTTAAGGTAAGCTGTTTGATAAGCTAAAACAGAATAAGCAGCAGAATGAGATCGATTAAAGCCGTACTGAGCAAACTTTTCCATGATTGCAAAGATCTCTATGGCATTATCCTTTTCCACCCCTTTTTCTTGGGCTCCTTTTACAAAAATTTCTTTTTGCTTCTGCATCTCCTCTACCTTTTTCTTACCCATTGCTCTTCTTAGCAAATCGGCAGCACCAAGTGTATAACCTGCCATGATCTGAGCAGTTTGCATAATTTGCTCTTGATACACCATAATGCCATAAGTAGGCTTAAGCAGATCTTCTAACCATATGTGTGGATACGCTACCTTTTTTCGTCCGTGTTTTCTATCTATAAATTCAGGAATATAACTCATTGGCCCGGGCCGGTACAATGCATTCATAGCGATGAGATCTTCGATGTTAGTCGGCTTTAACTCCTTCATATACATCCTCATCCCATCAGACTCAAATTGGAATATTCCTTTTGTATCACCCCGTTGGAATAATTCAAAAGTTTTAGTATCCTCTAAAGGAATATCATCAATATTAATTTCTACATTTCGATTTACCTTGATATTTTCTATTGCATCTTTAATAATGGATAATGTTTTAAGCCCGAGAAAATCCATTTTGAGCATGCCGGCATCCTCGATGTACTTTCCATCAAATTGCGTAACATATAAATCTGCATCTTTAGCAGTACAAAGAGGTATATATTCGGTTAAATCGCTGGGAGCGATAATCACACCTGCCGCATGAATGCCGGTATGCCGGACAGATCCTTCTAATGTTTCCGCAAACTTCAAGGTTTTAGCAGCTAATTTATCCGGGCCCGTCTTATAATCAGCCAATTCTTTTACTTCATTAAAAGCTCTTGCAAGACTTACACCCGGCCCGTCGGGAACCATTTTAGCTAATTTATCTGCTTGCGGAAGTGGTAATTGCAATACTCTGGCAACATCTCTGATAGAAGATTTAGCAGCCATCGTACCAAACGTCACAATTTGAGCTACTTGATTCTTGCCATATTTGTCGACTACATAATCGATTACTTTTTGACGATTCACATCATCAAAATCGATATCAATGTCGGGCATAGAAACCCTTTCAGGATTAAGGAACCTTTCAAAAAGCAAATTGTATTTTATCGGATCAATATTTGTGATACCCGTACAATATGCTACTGCAGAACCCGCAGCAGAGCCCCTGCCTGGCCCAACTTTTACGCCTATTTTCTTTCCCTCATTGATAAAATCCTGCACGATCAAAAAATAGCCTGGGAAACCCATATCTTTAATAACCTTTAGCTCAAAGTCCAATCGCTCTTGAATATCGGTTGTCAACTCATTATATCGAGATTTTGCTCCCTCATAAACTAAATGTTTCAAGTAATCGTCTTCCGTGCTAAAACCTTGTGGCATTTGATATACGGGTAGTAATATATCACGCTTTAATTCCAAATCTTCTACTTTGGAAACGATATCCAGCGTATTATCCAGTGCTTCGGGGACATCAGAAAATAACTTAGCCATCTCCTCTTTGGTCTTGAAGAAAAAGTTGTTATTATCAAACTTGAAACGATTAGGCTCATTAATGTCTTTGCCCGTTTGAAGACATAATAATATGTCATGAGCATCGGCATCTTCCTCTTCTACATAGTGGCTATCATTGGTTGCAATAACTTTAACATTATATTTTTTTGACCATTTTAGCAATACCTCGTTACATTTATCTTGCTCGGGAATGCCATGTCGTTGTAATTCGATGTAGTAATCCTCACCAAACATATCCAACCACTCTTTAAACAACTTCTCGGCTTCTGCTTCTCCTTTGTTGATGATAGCTCTCGGCACTTCAGCAGCCAAGCAGCAGGTAGTGGCGATCAAACCTTCTTTATATTGCATTAAAATCTCCTTGTCTATTCGAGGATGATAATAATAGCCTTCAATAAAGCCGATAGAACAGAGCTTGGAAAGATTTTTATAGCCAATTGCATTTTTTGCTAACAGCAACTGATGATATCGTATTTTATCTTTCTTATCGAAACGATTGGCACATAAATAGAATTCACATCCAAGTATCGGTTTAATGCCTTGCTTCTTAGCTTCATTAAAAAATTTAAAAACGCCAA
This sequence comes from Chitinophagales bacterium, assembly GCA_965213575.1. Lineage (GTDB taxonomy): Bacteria > Bacteroidota > Bacteroidia > Chitinophagales > JAUHXS01 > JAUHXS01. The sequence continues at coordinate 20,291 of CBDBZN010000035.1, forward strand.
ACATATTACCATGATCGGTAATAGCAACAGCTTGCATATTTTCTTTTTTGGCTTTCGCCATAAGGCCGGGAATAGAAGCGGCTCCATCCAGTAAAGAGTACTGTGTATGACTATGTAAATGGCAAAAATCGGGCATGGCTTAAACTTTTGTGGGAGGATTAAAAATAGAGATAAAAGCGTTTCAAGTCCACTTATAAGCACCTAAGTTATTAACAAAGTCAAAGATTTTTAAACAAGAGATTTTGTTTGAGATTTGAAGTGTGGCGTTCAAGTTTGAGGTTTGAAGTTCTAAGTTCGAGGTTTAACTTCGAACTTTAAACTATAAACTCTACAACTATTTATCCCAACGCAATATTTGCATCAGGATATTTATAATGTGTAATAACAGCTTGCGAAATCAGGGCGAAAGCGACTGTAGTAGACCCAACCCTTCCGACAAACATAGAAATCAAAATGATATATTTACCGGGCATAGATAATTGTGCAGTGATTCCCGTAGACAGCCCTACAGTGCCTACTGCGGAAATTTGTTCAAAGACCAGTTGCATGATCGGGATATCTCCGTCAGTTAAAAGTAAGGCAAAGCAACATATGAATATAAACAAAATTGCAAAAAACCAAATGGCCAAAGCTTTGGCCAAGATACTGTAGGAAATCTCTTTTCCTGCTATCTCCACACGCCTTTTTCCTTTAAAAGCATTATAAATAGATACTACTGTGATAGCAAAAGTGGAAGTTTTGATACCTCCACATACCGATGCAGAGGAGCCTCCAACGAACATTAAAAAGCAAAATATTAATAGCATTGGAACGCCTACCTGACTGATATCTACAGTATTAAAACCGGCAGTTCTCATCGTAGATTGAAAGATTGCAGTTACGCCGGCAGCAGTTTCGTCCATGCCCGCCAACGTATTATTTTTTTCTAATAAATAATATATCAATCCTCCACCAAACACTAAAAATAATGTTGTATACATGGAAAGCCTTGTATCTAATTTCCACCGTTTCCAAGGAATTCTATTCATTTCTCTATATTTTTTAAAGCTGAATATTTCAAACAAGGTAGGGTAACCAATACTACCCAAAAATACCAGTACCATAACTATAACATGTAGTCCATAAACATCTTTTACAGCATCGGTATATAAACTATTTCCCATTAATGAAAATCCGGCATTACAAAATGCCGAAACCGAATGGAACAAAGACCAAAAAAATCTATCTCCTACGCTAGTGAACTGAAGTGTATCTCCCCAGCTGGGATAAATGATGAATGCACCGATTAAGTCGATCGCAATGGTATAATACATGATATTTTTAAACAGCCGCGTAGTATCAACTTCTGCATCAGAAAAGAAAAAATCCTGAAAACTATATTTCTGCTTTATATTAACACCTTTGGATACATAAGAACCGAAAAAAGTACCAAAAGAAATAACTCCTAAGGCGCCAACTTGAATTAATAACATAATAACAACTTGACCTTTTAAGGTAAAAAACGTTCCTGTATCTTGTAAAATCAAACCTGTCTGGCTAATAGCACTCACAGAAGTAAATAACGCTTCGAAAAAACTCATAGAACCAGGGATAGTAGTACATTCGGGCATGGTGAGCACTGCACCGCCTATGAATGATAGCGTAAGTAAAGACAAAATCAGGCTAGAAGAAGCTTTTATATTAAGAAACCCGAAAACATCCATGGTTTTTAAGAATTCAAAACTCGACAGCACAAATAAATAGCACTTAAAAATTCCTAGATGAATATCTTCAGACTCGATGATATTGCTTTTTTTCAGGAAAATACTAAGTAAAGAACTATTAAAAAAGATAAGGGCAAGCAATTCCGGTATAAGAAATAAGAGCAACCCGGCCTCTATTCTGTTCTTCTTTATATAATCTTCGGAAGATGCAGCAAATAGCCACCTTAACAAAAACTGCAAAATGAAAAAAATCAAGAACCATTGAATGATTTTCTCTTCAATAAATACACTCAAGGTAATATCAGGAAAGCCAAAATCATAAATAAGGAAAAAAAATGCCGTGACAACAACCCCAACATTAAGGATACTAAATAATCGAACAATTAATTCTTTGTGATTGTATAAAATAAGTTTGGCCCACTGAGTAAATCGAAATAACATGCGATGAGATTAAGTCGCAACAAAATTAATAATTTATTTAGGATAGGAGATTTAAAGACTAGAAGATTAGAAAATTAATTTATTATTATAAAATAATCAGTTTAAAATTTTCGTACGTGCTTTATTAATTTGGTGATGATGCTTAAATCAAATCCTACTAATTACAAACTTTAAACTTCCTAACTCTAAACTTTAAACTAAACAATTAATTAATATATCCTTCCTTAGTTGCATGATCTAATGCTTCTTGGGAATCCCTCATAATAAGAAAAGGTATATCACTAGCGTTTGACATTGTTTTAATTTCCAGTTCTCTTATATCAGTATGTACATTACGGATGTAGATGGCTTTAACGCGTTTTGGATGTTTTTTGTGCAGTTTATAATATATTTCCGGATCCTCCTGCCCGCTATCCCCAATTAGGATGAAAGATAATTTATCGTATACACCAAAAATTGTTTCGATACACTTCATTTTATAAGAAGCTGTATCTTCTTTTATCCATTGGATAACACTAAATCCTAAGTCTCTTAGAAAGATAGGAGCTTTTGGAATATGATGTATGTCACAAAAGTTAGTTATTAAATCATATAGATTATAGGAGCTTCCGGAGACAAAAAACAGTGGATTTTTATAATTATCGATCAATTTATTATATAACTCCTTAACGCCTATAAATGGAATACGTGATGGCGCATCATTTTTTAACATTGTTATGATCCTTTTAACAGGATGCATCGCATCTGATTTCATAACGGTATCATCAACATCGGAAATAATGCCGAATGGATTTCGCTGCTCGCAGATCAGCACCTCCCCTACAGCAGATTTTTCGTACGGCACGTCAAAAGGCATATGTGTAATCTCTATGTTAACTTTGTGCCAACCATTATTTAAGAAAGCATTTTCAAAGCCTTCAAAAATTAACGTGAAATACCCTTCTTCATCGCTGATGGCTTTCGCTTCATGTCCATAAAGTTCGCCTCTAATTTCAACACCCGGTATTTCATCGCTTTCATATCTTTTCCATACTTTTTTTAAATTTGTCCAAAGAGAATCTGTCAGTTCATTTTTTTCATGAATGATCTTTTCTTTTTCTAAAATTCGTCCATGTAAATACACTTTCTCCTGATTTCCAAAACCTCTATAAGGATAAATAAATACCGGATCAAATAAGTGTAATTTGTCTTTAATCTTGAAAATGATCTTATCGTACCCACTTTCCGTTTTTTGTACTACTTTTTGCAATGGTTTCATATGGTCAATTATTAAACAAATTTCCTGCCAAAAAATAGTTTAGAGTTCCGAGTTCGAAGTTTAATGTTCCGAGTTTAAAGTTTATAATTTAAGGCTATATCCAGTTACCACCATTTTAATAATTCTAAACTAATAATTCTGAATTCTTTAGAAGGTTTTATTAACTCCTAAATATACCATTCTGCCAAAGATTGGGCCCCACACTATCGAGCTGTCAAAATAATCTCCAAATGGATCATCTGAAGCTATAATTGGATTCAACTGTCTGAAATTGGTTATATTTTCCATCCCTACGTAAATGCGTAAATCATTTTTCCAGCTTTTGCTAATTTGAGCATTCATAGTGGAATATATTGGAGAGTTGTCCTTTAGTTGATATTCGGTTGGATTAGAATCTGTCTGAGGCAACCTTTTATGTCCAATTACATTTAAAGTATAGTCAAATACCCATTTTGATGGAGTTTCATAAGCTAGGTTTACAAAACCTCTATGTTTTGATATTAATGGCTTTTGTAAGATGCCTTCTAAATATTCAGTTTTCACATCATACAGCCTATAAGCTAGTCTCATGTCTAATCTACGAACCAACTCATAATCAACAGTTGCTTGAAAACTGTTGGCATACGATCGCCCATCCAAATTGTAAATTAAGACTTTTTGAGGATCATTATCGCGGTCAATTACCACTTGATTTTCGAAGTGTGTATAATAATAATCTAGTGCTACTGTACCTTCTTTATAGTTTAACCTAAAACAATGACTTAACCCTCCACCAATATTCCAGGATACTTCCTGCTCTAATTGATACGCACCCTTATTAAAGGATGGAATAATATTAAATGTTCTTGAACTAGCTAATAAAGCAATATTCTCGGCAAAAATATTGGCCGTTCGTTGTCCTTTACCTGCCGAAGCTCTTAGCACCGTTTGCTCAGATATTTCATAACGAGTATGAAGGCGAGGCGTAAATATCCAACCATACAGATTATTGTAGTCACTTCTTAAGCCTAATATAAGATTGAATTTATCCAAATGATTATAAGTATATTCAAAAAATGCTCCGCTTACTTGCTCTACTCTATTATAATTCTGAAGGAAATTTAATTCCTCTTTATAGTAATCAGACTGAAAACTTAGTCCGGTTTTAAACTTATGATTGGTATTAAAAATAATAGATTGATAAATTAAGTTAGCGTAATAGCCTTCTTGCTTAGCATCATATTGTCTTAAGCCAAAAAAGTTTTGTTGTACATGATCCAATACATATAATTGTAATCCTATGCTTTTGTATCGTTTATTTTCAAAAACATACCCAACCTTACCCCATACTTCAGCACGCTGCGTATTGATACCTATACCATAAGCATTTACGGTCCCCTTGTCACTATCAGGATTAAAGTCTAATTGTCCACCAATTTTTTCATCTAATAAGATCTTACCGCCTACTTGAGCTTCCACGCCTTGATGATTATCAAATTTCCACCGATTACCGATATTGATCTGCTTCGCTAACGGGACGTCCATAAATCCATCGCCATTACCATCTGTTCTTATCGGACGAATATTACCATGTAGCAACAAACCTGAATGCAAATGCTCCCCTAAGTCAAAATTTTTAAGAATATTTAACTCAGTTCTGCCACTTTGGTTGACGTAAGTATTTAAGGTAAGGCCTTTTTCTTCCTCTTCTGAATGTTCAGGTTTCTCAAGTTCTACGTTTATCTGCCCAGCCATGCTTTCATATCCATTAATAACCGGCCCTACCCCTTTGGTAACTTGAATAGATTCAATCCATGTGCCCGGTGTGTAAGATAATCCTATATTAGAAGCGATGCCTCTTATATAAGGCATATTCTCTTGAGTTATTTGCGTATAAATACCGGCTAACCCTAGCATCTCTATCTGACGAGTACCTGTTACTGCATCCGTAAAGGAAACATCAATAGAAGGATTGGTTTCAAAACTCTCTGAAAGATTACAACAAGCTGCTTTAAAAAGCTCCTTTTCGCCCATTATTTGAGTATTCAGAGGAGCTCTAAAGTCTATTTTAGTAGATTTTTCTCGATATACTACTTCTACCTCTTCTAAGTTCATTACATTTTTTAAAATGATGGTGAGCTTATCATGCTTAGCAATAGAAAGAGTGTCAGTTTGATACCCGACATAACTGATGACTAACTGATGTATTTGGTGGTCATCTAAAATAGAAAAGTAACCTAAAGTATCCGTGGTAGTGCCAATTGTAGATCCCAACCAATAAACATTTGCTCCAATAATCGGATTTAAATTACCTTTAGCATCTTCTTCTACTACGACGCCGTCTAAATAAGTTTGTGCAAATATTGAGTTCCACGCAAAAGCAAGTAATAATACTGATGGTATACTGATTTTCATAACGTTAAAATTTAATGAGTTTCCATTTCTCGATATCTACAGCAAGAGCTAATCTTATAATAGGTAGAATCTTCAGTTATGATGTATTCATTATCATGTCCTGCAGCAGCTATATGCCCGGCTACTTCCTGCAGGTTAGTTTTATCTGCTCGATAAACAATGGTCAGCTCTTTGGTTGCTTTATTCCATTCCGCAAATTTAACTCCCTTGATATATGCAGCTTCTTCTATTCTTGATTTACACATATCACATATACCTTCTACTTTTATAGTAGCTGTAATTTTTTCTTTTTCTTGTGCATTTGATGAGTAACATCCTAGTATACTCAACAATACGATTATTATTAGTTTATTCATTTTTGTTTGGTTTGAAGTTTAGAGTTTAAAGTCTAAAGTTTAGAATTTAGAATTTAGAATTTTAAAATCGTGGTAGTTAATATCTTATAATAGGTAGAACATTAACATAAGCTATGTATAAATAGCTTCGGCTTTAGTAAGAAAAGAGAGTATGGTTATTCGTAAAATAAAAGAGAAGTAAAAAGCAGATATAATTCTTCTGAAAAGCAAGGAGGCGGCCGATTGAAATAAGCAACTAGTTGTTGGGTAACAGGTGCTAAATATTTTTCTATTCTTAAGAAATTGCTAAGTCCTTCAAGAACTAAGACTTTATCGAGAATACTTGAAGAAAAATCTGAATCAATTTCTAATTTAACTGATTCGTCCCTACAACAATTTGAATTTTTAAAATTCGTTATTGTTTGCTGACAACAACTTAAATGATCAGCACCACTAAATACATTTATCGAACTAATTTGATCATGACAGTAATGAAGCTGAACAGTTGCTCCAAAGGAAAAAACAAAATGAATAAAAGCAAGTAAGGTGGTAAAAATCTTCATCATGATGATAACGATAAAGATAGTAATAAATTATATGAAAAGAATAGGCTGATTAACTTACGCAGTCCAATCAGCCTATTTTAAAAATCATACCTTACGAACTAGGCTCGCAATTAATGATAACACAAACAACACAATAAACACATAAAACAAAATCTTTGCAATTGAAGCTGCACCTGCAGCAATTCCTCCAAAACCTAATACAGCAGCTATAAGCGCTACTACTAAAAATATTAATGCGTATCGTAACATAGTAAAATTTTATATTATTAATAATTCAATATGATTTAAGAATTATGCCAAAAGGTTATACACATTAATTATCTATATATCAGCATATTATAAAATATAATATTTTTTTAGATGAGCAAAAAAGACAACAAAAAGTGGGGAATCAGATTAATTTTTCTACACAGCAATTTTTTCCCTTGATTAATTGGCAGCTGAAAATTGCCATTCCTGCGCCTAATACAGGTGCCAATATGTAAATCCATAAATATTGTATATCTCCTGTAAATATAGCCGGAGCAATTGACCGAGCAGGATTCATAGATGCGCCGGATATCGGCCCTCCGATTAGTGCTTCTAATGCGACAGTCCCTCCTATCGATATACCTGCCATCACGCCCATTTCTTTTGATCCTGTAGAGACATTAATAATCACAAACATTAAAATGAATGTCAACAAAAACTCCATAATAAAAGCTTGCAACAATGAAATATTTTCTCCGGGAACTGTTGCTCCTGTTACCTTTATTTCCGGAAATAACAAAAACAACAATCCGGATGCTATTATTGCTCCCACAATCTGGAACGAAATGTAAGGAAGTAATTTTTGCTTATCAAACTTATTAGCAATCCAAAATGCAATAGTCACTGCCGGATTGATATGTGCTCCTGATATTTCACCAATTGAATAGATGACAATCATTACCACTAATCCAAAAGCAGCTGATATTCCTACATGGCCCAATGCACCGTTACTAATGTGATTTATAATTATACTCCCTGCACCACAAAAAACTAAAATAAATGTGCCGATAAGCTCGGCAAAATATAGTTTGAAATTATTAGGCATTTTCATTAATCGCAAAAATACGATTAATTCTCACTAAGTTCCTATTTACTGCTGTTAAGTTGCGGGGACTAGGGCATAACTTTTAATTAAACTCCTAAGCTCGCTAATATTAAATGGCTTAGAAATATGATCAGTTCCCAGCTCAGCAGCTATGCTTGGCAACTTAGAATTTGCGGAGAAAAGAATAATTTTGATATGTGCAGTAGCGGGGTTATTTCTAAGAATTTTTGTAGCTTTTACTCCATCTATATGTGGCATAGCAATATCCAATAAAATAATATCCGGGGCAAACTCATCAACAAAGGTAAAAAAATCATTCATATCAGAAAGGCACTCTATCTTAAAATAGCCGCTTGCTAATGTTAACTTTGTCATTTCTAACAGTGCCAGGTTATCATCGCATATTAAAACTTTTTTACGCATAATATTTTATTTTATTGGAAGTAAGATTGAAAAAGTAGTTCCCTCCCCTTCTGTGCTTTCAACCAACATACGTCCATGGTGAGATTTAATAATTTGAGAAGATATATAAAGCCCAAGCCCCATACCTGCTGCTTTAGTTTTATTTTTTACTCTATAATATCTATCAAATAATTTCTCTTGATCTTTTCCATCTATGCCTACTCCCTTATCTATAACATCTACTTTAGCAAAATCATTCTCTTTGCTAACTTTTACTATTATTTCAGAGCCATCAGGAGAGAATTTAATTGCATTAGACATTAAATTTTCTAGAACTTGTAACATTCTATCGTTATCTACAAATACATCAAGCTTATCTTTACATTTAACTTTAATCCTGTCGCTTTCCGTAGTAAAATTAGCAACTGCATCTTTAACGATGTCATTTAGATTATGAGCCTGTAAATCCAATTCAAAATTGCCACTTTCAATTCGGCTTATACTTAGTAGTTCATTTATCAGTTTATTTATTCTTTTAATAGATTTATTTGTATTCTTTAAATACAATTTACTCATTTCTATATCATCCGGGAAACTCTCATTAAGTAATTGATAATATCCTTGAATAGCTGTTAAAGGCGTTTTAAGTTCGTGACTAGCAATATTTAAAAACTCATCTTTTTTAAATTCATTTTCTTTCTGCTCATGTATATCTATGGAAATACCAATCCAAAAATTCACTTCATCTTTACTATCTTTTACAGGAACAACTCTAACTAAATGCCATCGATAGGTGTTTTCATTTTTATTTAACAAGCGAATTTCTATATTAAAAAGTTTTTTGGCCAAATAATTTCTACGACTAACCAACTCCATAGCATTAACATCATCCGGATGAACATATTCACTCCATTTTATAGGTATATTTGGCACCTCTCCACAGTATTCGTACCACATCTTATTTAAAAAGTCTACTGTTCCATCCGGCTTCGAAGTCCACGCAATTACAGGTAAAGAATTAATTATATTTTGTAATTTAAGATACTCTTCTTTAACTTGGTTTTTCGCTTCAACGTAGTCAGTCACATCGTTACCATAAAAAATCACTCCTTCTACTTTATTATTTTTATTGTATAAAGGAAGAAAAATAAATGTAAAATAGGCCTTTACAATATCACCATTACCAAATTTGTTATATTTGATTTTTATTTCTTTTTCTTTATAAGGTTTGCCGGTTTTATAAACTTCTTTAATATTAGTTTCCACCTGAGAGTTTAGCAATTCCGGAAAATCCTCAGCAAAAGGCTTGCCTATAACTGCCCGCCCGCCTAATATCTCTTGGCATTTTGGATTTATTAGTTCAAAAACCATTTTTTTGCCCTTTAAAATACATATAGCAGAAGGGGCGTTCATAAACAGATGATTCAGCTTTCTCTCATGGTGAGTTACATGCTGTAAAGCTTGTTTTTCTCTTTGTAAGAGTTCTTTATTTTCATTTACAGATTTTTGTAGAAAATGTTCCAACTGTTTTTGTTCAGTAATATTTTGTGTAGCAAACATCACTTCTTCAATAGTATTCTCCGGCGAAAATTTTAGTGGTATAGTATGTACAGTATAATATTTTGATTTATATAATATCACGGTTTGAGCAGATTTACCTTTAAATGATGCAGTAAAAACCTTCTCAAGTTTTTTTGCTTCATCAGGTTCATATAAAGTCAGTATGTTTCTACCTAATAGCATATTTTTATCTAAGTCCAACTCATCTAACTCACTACCTTCAATGAACTTTAATGTGTAGTCAGATTTAATGATGTTAATTGTGCCATTCGGAAAATTTCGAGCAACAGATTTATATAAATGTTCGCTTTCTTTAATCTTATTTCGCGATTGCTTTAATTCATATTCTTTATCTATCAGCTCCTCATTTATTGAGCGTAATTCCTGATTAGCCGTTTGTAGTTCTTCATTGGTAGACTGCAATTCTTCATTAGACGTCTCCATCTCTTCATTAGTGGATTTCAACTCTTCATTAGTACTTTGTAACTCCTCATTCAGAGATTGCAGTTCTTCATTTGAAGTTTCTAATTCTTCAGTAAAAAGCTGGAGATGTTCTTTTGCTATGGCTAATTCATGCTCTAACAAGATTATATGATTCCCTTCAGATTTATTTTTAGCTTTCTCAGTTTTATTAATGATGATCTGATTAGGATCTATCTCTTCAAACATAACCATAAAACAGGTTTGTCGTTCTGAATCATGCTCGATAGGATAAACATGCATTTTAACATAGTGATCATGTTTTAAAAGATTAAATTTAATGACATTGCTGCTGATAGCTCTATGAGTTTTTTCCGCTTTTGATAATAAAGTCTTAAGCTCTAAATTTAATTCAGAATTTATCATTTTTACAATATTTACAGTAGCTGCCCCCTCCTGTAACTCAGTATATAGACGAATGCTGCCCTTTATTTCCAGAATTTCTTTCTTCCTGTTAATAATTACGTATGGATTAGGCTGATATTTAAAAAACGAATCCTTAGCAATATCTGTTAAAGACTTTTTAGTTTGGTTTTTCTCATAGTTTGCATGATCATCTTTATAAAGAGAAGCAATATTTATTTTATTAATTCTACCAATTCTGTATGATGGAGAAATATTCGCATGTAGTTTTTGAAATATCTTTTCTTTACCCTCTATGTGCTCAA
>CBDBZN010000036.1:0-11305 GCA_965213575.1 Chitinophagales bacterium
TAGTGACACACATCTGCCATCTTCTGTGTAAGAATGACAAATGCCCATTCCGATAGAATCGCCTAATCCTTTAGATTTATTTTTGCGATTACTGCCACTTGATGCGCAAGACACATCATACTTTGCAGCGTCCGCTAGAATATTTAACTTTTTTTTAATTCGATCAAAAGACATCTTCAAAAGTAGGAATAATTCCAAATATTTGGAATTATTCCTAAGTAAATTTTAAAAATTTATCTTTTATGAATATATTTGTAAAGAATATGGCTACACAACATTTAGAAAACATTCGCTTCAAACAAATTAGAGAAGAACTTAAATTCACTCAAGCAACATTTGCTAAAAAATTAGACTTAAACATTGCCATAGCAGATATAGAGAGAGGAAAAACTAAGTTGAGTGGTTATATTGTTATGCAGCTGCTAAACCTTTTTCAAATAAATCCTTTGTGGCTTTATGGCTTAAGTGATCAAAAACGGCTTTCTACTAAAACTAGTACGATGCCCAAAGTAATTGCTATTGATAAAGAAAATACTGAAAATATATTAATGGTACCTACCAAGGCAGCTGCAGGTTATGCTCATAACATACAAGATATGGAATGGTATGGGCAGCTACCCAGTTTTAACTTACCGCTCAATGAATATCAAAACGCGAGCTTTCGAGCTTTTCAAGTGTTGGGAGACAGTATGGTTCCACATCTTTATTCAGATGAGTGGATTATTGCTAAATCAGTAGAGAAATTAGATGATTTGCCTTATAAAAAAACGACTGAAGATATATATGTAATGGTTTTAGAAGACTCCGTCTTAGTAAAAAAAATTCATCAAGAAAGAAATATTCTTTGGCTCATTTCTTCCAATCCTACTTATCCTCCTATTGAAGTTGCTCCTCATGAAATAAAAGAATTGTGGAAAGTTACTTCTAAAATCTCCTCAGAATTTAACCAAACTTCTACAGTGAACTTGCAGGATATTCAACAATCAATTGAAGAGCTTAGAAAAGAGATTGCGGAGATGAAAAAGGAAAAATAATTATAAAATAAAGGTAAGCCTCTTTTTAAAGCACTCAATTTATGGTATTCGTTGCCATTATACTGCATTAACTTAGTTCACCAGTTCCTCCAGACACTCAACAATCTTCTCTCCCGCATCTCCATTTCCGTAAAGATTTTTAGAAAAATTAGAAGTTTTATTGATCATTTGTTTGCAGTGATATATAATAGCTGATTCGGTAGCATCACTTAAAACATTATAACCGTTTTCCACTAATTCTACCCATTCTGTTTGGTTGCGAACTGTTACACAATTATTTTTAAAAAAAAAGGCTTCTTTTTGTAAGCCTCCACTATCCGTAACGACCAATGCAGTATTTGCTAATAAAGTGATCATATCAAAATAACCAACAGGTTCTACCGGCTCAAAATTAAGCGTGATTCCTAATGTTTTTAATTTTCCTTTGGTACGTGGATGGATCAAAAAAACAACTTTATATTGCTCATTTAATTGATTTAAGGCTGCTGCAATAGCTTTTAGCTTTTCTTCATCATCCGTATTTTCTTGGCGATGAATAGTACACAAAATGAATTTCTTATCTCGCACATTTAAATCATCTAAAATTTGGCCCTGATCGTTTTTACCAGCATAAAACTTAGCGGCATCATTCATCACATCTCCCACCTTTATAATCTGAGTATTGATATTTTCATATCCCTCTCTGTGTAGGTTATCTACTGCTTTATCGGTAGGGCAAAATAAGATGTCTGATATTCGATCGGTTAATATTCGATTAATCTCTTCGGGCATTCTATCGTTAAATGACCGTAAACCTGCTTCTACATGAGCAATTTTTATATGTAGCTTTTTAGCAGCCAACGCTCCTGCAAGTGTAGAGTTGGTATCACCATATACTAACACTATATCCGGCTTTTCTGAAAGCATCACCTTTTCCAGTTCTTCCAACATCCTTCCCGTCATAGCTCCATGTGTCATGCTATTGATCTCCAAATTGATAGAAGGCTTAGGAATGGCCATTTCATCAAAAAATATGTCAGACATATTAGCATCAAAATGTTGGCCTGTATGAACGATAACCTCTGACAACTTATCAGATTGTGCAATACATCTGCTCACTACAGCTGCTTTTATGAATTGTGGCCTCGCCCCTACTACAGTTAATATTTTTTTCATCAAAAAAAAATTTAAGAAAATCTAATTGCTTTGATAGGATTTACTTTTACTATCAAATAAGAGGGGATTAATAAAATCAAAGCATTAATGATGATTGCCGACAAATTAATAATGAGGATAGCTACCCAATTTATGTCAATTGGCACATAAGATAAGTAATACGACTCTTCCGGCAATGAAATTAGCTCAAGATATTTTTGTGCAAAACATAACCCTATTCCTATCAAATTTCCCCAAAATAGCCCTTTTAAGATAATATATACAGCATTATAGATAAATATCTTCCTGATCAGGCAATCACTTGCGCCCAATGCTTTAAGAATACCGATCATATTAGTACGTTCCAATATCAAGATCAATAAAACTGTGATTAAATTAATAGCGGCCACGACAGTCATTAGGATCAAGATCACTCTTTGATTAATATTCTGTAGTGCAAGCCAATCAAATATATTAGGATTAATGTCTTTGATCGTCCTTGCATTTAAAGAAAGGTCAAGAATATTATTATAAACAAAATCTACCATCTTATCTAAGTCATTCACATCACTGGTGAAAATCTCAAAACCACCTATTTGATTTTGATCCCAATTATTTAATTTTTGAATATGTTTAATATCTATTAAGGCATAAATTTTATCATATTCTTCAAGTCCTGTGTTATAAACCCCTGAAACAGTAAGTTTCCGGACACGCGGAGGTTGTTGAATAAAATATATAAGTACTTCATCTTTTACTTTTAGCCTTAATCGCTGAGCAGTATATTTAGAAATTAAAATGTCATCTGAAGTACTTGTTGAGTCAATAGAGAATATTTTACCTTCCGTAAGGGATTGTTGAAAAAAATTCCAATCAAAATCATCTGATATTCCTTTTAATACGATACCTTCTATTTGGTCGTTAACTTTTATAATACCCGGTTTAGTGGCATATACTTGAATGTGCTTAATTTCAGGGAAAGTATCAATAGATGGATAAAAATTTTGATTCTTATTGATCGGCTCATTCTCGAGGCTCTGACTATAGTTATAATCAAAACCCATGATGTGGATATGGCCAAAAAACCCAAAAACTTTCTCGCCAATTTCTTTTTGGAAGCCGGTAATAGTTGCAGTAGCAATGATCATTACAGCCAAACTAAGAGAAGTAGCAATGATCGCCAGTTTAATGATAAATCTGGAAAACTTTTCTCCCTTTGCTTTGGATAATTTTGATGCTATGAAATACTCAGTGTTAATCAAAGAATTCAATTTATTGCTAAAGTAAGTATTTTATAAAATATCAAATTATAATTTAGTTTCTATCTTGTTAAATTTGCTTATTAAATATTAATAAAATGTCCAGTACCTTATTTTCATTTATCATTCTCACATTTTTCATCTCTTGCTTTGCTCATCAAGATAAAGAAGAGCTGAATACACAAATCATAACCGGAGCGGAGCAGATGGAAGCTTATTTACCTTTATTAGTTAATAAAAAAGTAGGTATTGTTGCGAATCAAACCTCTATGGTAGGGAATAACCATTTAGTCGATACATTGCTTTCACGAGGTGTTGAGATTGTTAAAATACTTACTCCCGAGCATGGTTTCAGAGGAGAGTCAGATGCAGGAGAAAAAATAGATAATTCAGTTGATAAAAGAACAGGTTTGCCAATTATTTCCTTATATGGTAATCATAAAAAACCTACTCCGGAAGATTTAGAAAATATAGATATCTTAATCTTCGACATTCAGGATGTAGGAGCTAGATTTTATACTTATATCTCTACGATGCATTATTGTATGGAAGCTTGCGCTGAAAATAATATATTATTTTTAGTGTTCGACAGGCCCAACCCAAATGGGTTTTATGTTGACGGCCCGGTATTAGAAAAAGAATTCCAATCATTTGTAGGTATGCATCCTGTTCCGGTCGTACATGGTATGACTATTGCAGAATATGCATTGATGATCAATGGCGAAGGATGGCTAAAAGATAGTATTAAGTGTAACTTATCCTATATTTCTTGTAAAAATTATGACCATTTAACATTTTATAACCTACCCATCAAACCTTCGCCAAACTTGCCGAATATGACAGCTATATATCTGTACCCATCTTTGTGCTTATTTGAAGGAACAGATGTTAGCATTGGCAGAGGCACTGAAACACCTTTTCAACTCTATGGACATCCTGGTTTCCCTGACACACTCCCCTGTACGTTTGTACCTACTTCATATCCCGGGGCTAAAAATCCCAAACATAATAATAAAGTTTGCTATGGATATGATTTAACTAAATTATCACTTCAGGAGCTAAGAAAAGGAAAAATCGAACTGAGTTGGCTGATCAATGCATATAATATAAACTCAATAGGCAATGATTTTTTCACTCCATTTTTTGAAAAACTGGCAGGAACATCAACACTTCGTGATGAAATTATTGAGACGGTAGATGAAGCCACTATACGCCAAAATTGGCAAAATGATATAGAGATTTTTAAAAAGATCAGAACTAAGTATCTTATTTATACTGATTTCGAATAAGTATATTTCGTTTTAAAACATACTTATATGCTTGGTAATCTGGTACAATATTTGCAACTTTATCTATTGATAGTTAAACATGAACATTAATAGAAATTATATACCTCAATGAAAAAAACCTTTTTACTATTAATATATATATGCGCCATATATACTGCTTGTTTTGCTAAAGATTTTACTTTATCAAAGGCAAATTCTTACTTTCAACAAGAAATGTATGATCAAGCATTGCCACTATATTTAGAATTATACAACAGAGATACTTCCAGCACAGAATATAGCCTTGCAATAGGAATATGCTATTTAAATGCAGCATATCACCGAGTAAAAGCATTACCCTATTTGGAAGATGCTACGTATGCAGCAGATACTATTCCTGAAGCTTTTTATTACTTAGGCCAAGCCTATCACTTAGCCAATGATTTTGATGCTGCTGTACAAGCTTATGAAAAATTCAAAACATTTATAGAAGGTGATAGTGAAATGATGGCTTTAGTGGACAGAGAGCTGGAAATGATTAATAATGCACGTTATTTTTTCGCAAATCATTCTAAAGAAGAAATTAAGAATATGGGAAATACTATTAATTCCACATATTCTGAATACACTCCCCTTATTACGGGTGATGAATCTATTTTAGTTTTTACTTATCAAGGAGAAGGCAGTACCGGTGGCTTACGCGATGTATATGGTAGGCCTGACACTCAAGGCTCTTATTATGAAGATGTGTATATTTCAGTGCAAGATGAAGGAAAGTGGTCTAAGCCGGTTGGCATAAGTGATAGTATCAATACAGTACAGCATGATGCTTGTATTGGATTTTCATCAAATGGAGAGAAATTATATATCTATAAAAGCGATGACAAAGGATATGGAGATATATGGGTGAGTAATAAGCTAGGGATTGATTGGTCAACTCCTAAAAAATTACCTGAACCTGTAAACTCTGATTATTGGGAAGGTGGGGCAAGTATTACTGATGATGATCAAGTAATCTATTTTTCCAGTAATAGGCCAAATGGAAAGGGAGGCAAGGATATATACAGGAGCCTTAAACAACCTAATGGATCTTGGGGCCAACCTACTCTTTTAAATATTAGAATAAATACTCCTTATGATGAAGATGCGCCATTTTTTCATTCTCCAACTAATACGCTATATTTCAGTTCACGCGGCCATAATAGTATGGGTGGCTTTGATATCTTTAAATCTGAGTTTAGAAATGGTGCTTGGTCAGATCCGGTTAATATGGGATTTCCTATAAATACAACAGATGATGATATTTATTTTGTTTTGTCTACAGATGGCAATACCGGTTATCTCTCTTCCGAGAGGGTTAGGAATTGTTTTGGCCGGCAAGATATCTATAAGGTTTTCATGAATAATTATGTATTAACTGATACTGCTGAACTAGCATTAGTAAAAGGCTTAGTAAAAAAAGACGATCAACCGATTGAGGGTACTATTCAAGTTACCAATCTAATCAATGATTCATTAATAGGTACTTATAAATCTGATAGTGAATCAGGAAAATATATATTTTCTTTACCGGTAGGAACTACTTATATTCTACAAGTAAAAGTTGATGGCTATCCGGATAAAATAGATACTATAGAAATAAAAGACCGGTCAAGTTTTAATTTATTTGTAAAAGACTTTTTGTTTGGTGAAAATACCGAGCTAGATAAATTAAGTGAAAATGCTTTCGGAATAGCAGTTTATTTTGCTTTTGATAAATCTGATTTAACATCAAATGGTGAACAAGAAAAAGAAAAATTAAATACTTTAATTAAATATTTAAACCAAAATCCGACTTATAAAGTTGAACTTTTAGGCCATACAGACTCTAAAGGTAGCCTAGCATATAATACAAGGCTTTCTAAACAACGTAATAATGAAGTAAAGAAATACTTAATGGAGCAGGGTATAAAATCTTCTAGTATCGCCAAAGAAGTAGGATATGGAGAAACTGTTCCGAAAGCAGATAATGATACAGAAAAAGGAAGGGCTCTTAACAGAAGAGTTGAAGTGAAAGTTGTTAAAGAATAATCTTATTCTGACTCTTTATGCTGATACAGCACAAAAACCGTTATTGCTATGAAAATAATTATTACAGATTGAAGAATCCCTAAAAGCCTACGACTTACTAAATAGCCATGCATTGGCTCTCCAAAAAGTTTTCCAATAATTGTACCGGCAACAGCCATCAATATCAGTAGTCCATATATTCTTATCAAGATTAAAAATTGGGAGGTGCTAAAAAAAAATATTAACCCTGTAACTAGATAAGTAATAAAAAATATAATTAAAATACTTAGACCGGTCATCAGCCACTTATATGTTATTAGTTGATAAATTTCATACTTGCTGTGCATAACCCAATATATAGGTGTAGCTGTGGCGTATAATTGATGTTTAAAAAGAGTTTCATTTATATCTACTGCAAAAGAATCTCTAAAAAAACCAAATACGATAGCTAATCCTATTAATGATATAGCATATATATACTTAATTGATTTGCTCAATATGTTATTTTTTACTGAAGTTATTGATCCACAGCATCCAAAGCATGAAAATAAAACAATACATTAAAATGGTGAAGGTATAGGTATGATTAAAATCCAGAGATTGAGGAAAATGTTTTTGTATAAATAACAAAGCAATTATTCGAAGAAGATTTAAAACGTATATAGATATAACACCTAAGATTCCGTATAATAACTTATATAACCACTTACCCACCGGATATGCAATTAAAAAACAGATAAATAACGCAAATAAATCAACTGCATTACAAGAATCTCCTATCCAAACACCACCGGTTCCCTTCAAAGCAATATGGCGCTCATTTACGATTGTATCATACCCCAAAGTATTTAAAGAAAAATCAATGGGTTTAACTAAGCAATCAATTACCCAAAGGTCAAATACATTCCATGGATTGATGAAGAATTCATATATAAAATACCAAAAACCAAAAAGAATTAGAAATACAGTTATAAATCTAATGGTATTTTTTTGTCCCATTAGTTTAAATTTTTAAAAGAGAAAATTGATTTGATTAGTAAAGTATTATCTAGCTTTTCTATCGTGAATTTTTTTGGCACCATATGCAGCACCTGCCACTAATAACGCAACAATGCCACCATCGACAGGAACGGGTATTGGAGGAGGAGGTGGTGGCGGCGGCCCTTGAGCACTTGCGTTTTCAGCTATCAGAATAATTAAAAAAAACGGCTAAAAAGCTTAATAAATATGTATATAAATGTTTCAACATTAAGTCTGTATTGTATATAACATCAAATTTACCAAATACTTTTGAATAAACCAATGAATATTTTACAGAAAAAAAGACTTTAATAATAACTAGACTTATAATCTAAATCCAATCATTAATACATCATCAGTCTGCTCAGTCTTTCCCTTCCACTCCTTAAATGCTTCATCTAATACAGCATATTGTTGATCCATGCTTTCTTTATAAATATCTTTTAATATCTCTCTAATTCTTCTATTAGTAAATTTTTTATCATTGCTTCCTCCAAATTGATCCGGATAGCCATCTGAAAAAATATAAACCACATCGCCTTCTTGATAATTTAATTCATGTTTTGTAAAAGTTATATCTGTTTGATATTGATTCCCACCAATCGGGTATTTATCAGCTTTAATGATCTCAAGCTTATTTGCTTTATAATAATATAGCGGATTATTAGCTCCTGCATACTGTAATATTCTGTTGTTACGATCAACTCTGCATAAAGCTATATCCATACCATCTTGAGAGTTAGAATCTATACGATTCTGTTTTAAAGCTTTTTTGACTCCAACATTTAATTTATTTAGAACAATATCAACATCAACATTATCTGTTGTTCCATTAATTATTCCATTTAAAACGTTACTTCCTATCATAGACATTAATGCACCCGGCACGCCATGGCCGGTACAATCCACTGCTGCGATATATAAATATCCTTTTTTTTCTCTTGCCCAATAGAAATCACCACTTACGATATCTTTTGGCTTAAATAATACAAATAGATCAGGTAAATACGATTTAAATTTATCCATCACGGGCAACATAGCTTCTTGTATGCGTTTAGCATAGTTAATGCTATCTGTAATCTGAGTATTAGTTTCAGTTATTAAGCGCAACTGTTCATCAAGGGTAACATTCTGCTTTTCTATTTCTTTTAACATATCATTAAAACTTTCAATTAGCCCTCCTACTTCATCATTAGTGTATTTTTTGATCCTGATAGAATAATCTTTATTTACTGATATTTCCATCGCCTTTTTAGTAAGAAATAACAATGGCTTAGATATAAGCATCTGAAATCTAGAAGAAAGCACAAATGCAATAAATAATGAAATTAATAATACTCCGGCGATAATAAACACATAAGTGGTTAATCGCTCTTGATAAATAGCTAAATCACTTCTTAAGAATAATTTACCGATAACAGCCCCTTCAATGTCTTCATCGTAAATGCTGGTAAATAATTCTATGTGATCATCAAAATACTCATGGCCATCTTCTTGAAGTGGAGGAATATCAATTTTATTTTCAAATCCTTCTTTAAAATATGTTGCAAATTCCGCACTATCCGGTGTGTATATAACAGCTGCTTCAATATGAGAATCATCTTTTAACCCTTTTAATTCACTAACAGCAGTATGCGGCGTCAAAAAAGTTAATGAAGCGGTATGTTGATTAGCGATTATTTTTGCTTTAAGAAGCAAATCATTCGCCATTAATTTACGAGTTTGAAAAGTATCAAATATTAGAAAAAAAGTACAGGCTACAATCAATGAGATTGTGCTTATCACCATGATGATAAGCATTATCTTATGTTTTATAGAGGCATTGCGATAATCAAGCCATTTACTCATGCTATCTGTCTATTTTTCTACAGAATTGTATTCCTTAACCAACTGCGCCAAAGATAGCAATTTAGCACTAATAATTAAACCTGATCTCTCTAACCCCGCCTGATTAATTTCAAAGCCATGTTTAGTAATTCTACTTGAAAAATTAATCATACCACCCAACTGGCAAAACTCTTCATAATTATTACCAATTAAGAGTGTAGGTTTAGATTGAAATTTATTGATGATTGGTCTTAAATTTGATTTTTGACTATTTCCAATAAATAAAACATTACAATTTGGAATATCATGGAGATTTTTTGCATATAATATAACGGTAGTTCGGCCTTTAATAGACCGTTGAGATAAAACTTTATCTAAAATATCTCGCATAAGTGTATCTCCTACCACTACAACCACAAATGGGGAATTTGTAGTTGAAAAGGCATCTGCCGGCCACTCAACAAATTTAGTAAAGTTATAAATGAATCCTGCTTTAACTTCATACTCTGAAAAACTTTCTTGAGCATTTACACTTGCAGGTTTATACATAATCCATAACAAGATCATGACAAATATTGTAATTGTCATTACTTTTTTATTTATATGTATAATATAACCCGGCATTATACTATTTTTCTATTTGTTTTACATCTATTAAAATTAACTCTACTCGACGATTTAATCTTCGTCCTTCTTCAGTTTGATTATTAGCTATCGGATTTTTTTCGCCAACTGCTTCTTTCAAAATTCTATCAGGATTAATCCCGTTTTTAATTAAATAATCAGCAACTATATTTACTCTGGCTTTTGCCAATTGTTTATTGAAAATATTATCTCCTTGCGCATCTGTATATCCATATAGTTCAACTGCCAATGTTGGTTTTTTCTGAATAAGCCTAATCATATTATCAAGTAAAGGATATTCTTCTGTATGTATAGAACTATCATTAATATCAAAAGTGATATTAACTTTAACAATTTGCTTACGTTGTTCCTTGGAAACTGAGTATGATATGATATTACTATCATTTATATTTGTATCAATGGAAGAAGTGCTTTCCATGTTTAATGGTGGTAAGACTTTAATAGTATCATCATCAATTATGATTGTTCGAAGTGAATCGTTATCGCCATAGAAATAAGTTTTTCCACCTTCTTTAGAAGGTGGAAAATAATTGTTAAAGTTTACAGAATCTGTATTACTGATAACATCCAGCACTAGTCTTAAAAGATGGTCTTCTTCTTGCTTATAAACAGGTAATTGTTTAATCCTGTCATCTAATTGTAGTAGGAGCAAACTATCAGTACTTACTATTAAATTCTCAATTAATGACAATAAATCATTATAGTTTTTTTCTTTCGAATCTTCATTTTTCAACATCTCCTTATGTATATCTATGATCATTTTATCCTGATCAGCATCTTCTTTAGCATAAATATCATAAAAAATGTTACGTACAGTAACTTCTTGTCCTAATGTATCGCCAAAGCCACTTATTGGCTGTAAAACAATTTCTTGAAATAATTCAAAAAAGTAAGATTGATTAGGAACATAAATATTTATCATGCTCGGTAGATATCCTTCAGCATCAATAATCATATCATAATTTCTCCCCGGTGGAAATATCATTAAATATTTTCCT
The DNA here is from genome assembly GCA_965213575.1 of Chitinophagales bacterium. Classification (GTDB taxonomy): domain Bacteria; phylum Bacteroidota; class Bacteroidia; order Chitinophagales; family JAUHXS01; genus JAUHXS01. The sequence continues at coordinate 11,235 of CBDBZN010000036.1, forward strand.
GTTTGTGGGTTGGGATTATATATGTATTTAACTCTTTCTCCAATTAACCGGTCTATTACTTTAATTTTTGC
>CBDBZN010000037.1:0-144697 GCA_965213575.1 Chitinophagales bacterium
GTTTTTGAAAGTAAGTATTCACTAGCTTTGTCAACTCTTCAAAAACTGCAATGTTTTCGTTTTGCAATTTATCTACTTCGAGAGCCACCTTTTTTTCTATTTTTAATCGATCACCGGAAGCAGTTTTAATATATGCATGAAAGCTTTCAGGTTTATAATCATTGCGGACAATAGTTAATAACTTTTCCGTTAATCCGTCATTTTCCGGCTTTGGAATGATGATCGTATTTTCTTTAATCTTTTCTTCAATGGTTTGAGTTAATTTTTTTAAAGCCGATACTTTATTGTCTAAATATTCTTTTTGATAATTATTGGACATCACCGGCTGGCCAAATGAAATAATCGCATCATTTCCGGGCTTTGAAGGATGTGTGTAATTAATGCCGACGGGTACAATTTGAACGCCTAAATTAAAATTATTTTTCTCTTCTGCGCCAAATGCGATCCTGGCTGTTCCTTTTTCTTAAAGGCCTGATTCTTTTCTCTTGCCGGCATGTTCCTTCAGAAAAAACCAATATCATACCGCCATTTTCTAAAATTTTATAACATCGCTTAAATGTATCTTCATTTTTACGGAGATTTTCATGCCCTTCTTGAATTCGATACACTGGAGCAAGATTAAGCAAGCCTAAAAGCCAAATTTTAAAACGACTGGTAAAAACATCTGACCGGACCAAAAAATGAACTTTTCTTTTAAGAAACGAAGTAGAGATCATCGCATCCATAAAAGCATTCGGATGGTTGCAGGCTAATATAGTTGGCCCCGACTGTGGCACGTAATGCGAAGTAAGAAAGTATATCTTTTTAAAATAAAAACGTAAAAAGATTCTCAATAATCCTCTTACTACTGAATAAACCATGCAAGTTTTTTGCTAATTTATATAAAATATAAGCGATCCGTACCCGGAAATAAGTATTACAAATACATTTATTGCTAATATGGGAGTAAAAAGCCTTTGTTGTGTGCATATAAGTTGAGTTCCATCAACTAAAATTATTAAAAAATAAAATCGTTTCTTTGTGAAAAAAATGTATTTGTAGCTTTAATATGAAAATTACAGAACATCTTTCTAATACTAAAGAAACACCGGTAACTTTTGAAATTCTTCCCCCTTTAAGAGGCAAAGGAATTCAGGGAATATTTAATGTATTAGATCCATTAATGGAATTTAATCCTCCGTTTATAGACGTTACTTATCATCGTGAAGAATATATTTATAAAAAAAGGCCGGGCGGTTATTTTGAAAAAGTGTCGACTAAAAAACGCCCTGGTACAGTAAGTATATGTGCGGCTATCATGAATAGATATAAAGTTGATGCAGTGCCTCATTTAACTTGCGGGGGGTTTACAAAATCAGAGACAGAAGATGCTTTGATCGACCTAAATTTTTTAGGCGTAGATAACGTCCTTTTAATTAGAGGAGATGCAGCAAAACATGAGTCATCATTTACTCCTGAGGAAGGAGGAAATGAATATGCTATAGATTTACTTAAACAAGTTAAAAGAATGAGTAATGGCATATATTTAGAAGAAGAATTAGAGAACGCGGCCAAAACAGATTTTTGTGTGGGAGTAGCAGGGTATCCTGAAAAGCATTTTGAGTCTCCCAATCTCAAATCTGATCTGAAATATCTAAAAGCTAAAGTGGATGCCGGAGCTGATTATATCGTAACACAAATGTTTTTTGATAATAGAAAATATTTCGAATTTGTAGAAGCTTGTAGAAATACCGGTATTGAAGTGCCAATTGTGCCGGGACTAAAACCCATAACTAAGAAAAGTCAAGTAAATATTATACCAAGTGTATTTCATGTAGATTTTCCGGACGACCTTGCAGATGCATTGGATAAATGCAAGGATGATAAAGCTGCAACAGAAGTAGGGATAGAATGGTTAGTGAATCAATCTAAGGAGCTGTTGGCTTATGGCGTGCCTTGCTTACATTATTATATTATGTGGGACTACTTGACAACTAAAAAAGTAGTAAGTCAAATAAGATAAATCAATGCTGCGCCTTTAATAATTTAAGTTAATAGAGATGTATAAATATATTTTTCTCTTATTATCTTTAATCGGATTCTGGAGCTGCTTACAAGGTCAACCGAATATAATCAATGAACCTCGTGATACAGCTGTTTGTGAATTCTCACAACCTTGTTTTAGTTTAACCGCTACCGGTATTTCATTAACCTATCAGTGGCAGGTAGACAGTGGAACAGGATTTATAGATCTGATCAATAATGGCGTTTACACTGGAATAGATAGTGCAAAATTTTATATAGATTCGGTAAGCATTTCTATGGATAGCTTTTTATTTCGGTGCGTAGTTTCCGGAGCAAGTAATCCTAATGATACCTCTGAAATCGTAATGTTAACTGTTTTACAGGCTCCTCAAATTGACAGTCAGCCGATAGATGTTACGATTTGTCAATTATTAGATACCAGTTTTTCTATTCAAGCAATTGGAGACTCATTAAGCTATCAATGGCAAATAGATACCGGTGGTAATTTCATTGACTTGACAAACAGCCTAACCTACTCAGGCGTAGATTCTCCGACTTTAGAGATATTTAATATTGATGATAGTTTAGATAACTCCATGTATAGATGCATCATTAGTGGTTTTTGTGATGAGCCGGATACTTCTGAAATAACTACTCTAACCGTATTACGAATCCCAACGGTATTAAGCTCTCCGACAGATCAAAATGTTTGTGAAGGTGATAATGCTATTATTTCATTTTCCGCAATAGGTGAAAATATTAGTTATCAATGGCAGCTTGATGATGGATCAGGATTTATTGATTTAAATAATGATGCTAACTATAGTGGTGTGACTACTGCTACATTGAATATTAACAATGTTCCAATATCGTATGATGGATATACGTATCGGTGTTTGCTCTTTGGTGATTGCTCACCCGATACGAGTACAACAACTGTTACACTTTCCGTTTTTGAATATCCAACCATCACTCCTTTGCCTGTTGTTGAGATCTATGCCGGAGAGCAAGTACAACTAAATCCAACAGTATTGAATGCTACTTCCTACAGTTGGGATCCGGCTCTGAATGTAACAAATGCTAATTCTTTAGATGCCATTTTCCAACCACTTCATACAACTACTTATACTTTGACAGCCACCAACGGCCCCGGGTGTACCGCTACAGAAGATTTTATAATCAGGATTTTAGATATTGAGATTGCAACTGCTTTTACGCCCAATCAAGATGGGTCAAACGATACTTGGGAAATTAAAGGAATAGAAAATTATCCCAGTAATATCTTATCAATTTATAATAGCCAAGGGATTTTGGTATATGCCGCTAATGGCTATAATAATGAATGGCAAGGAACTTTTAACGGTTCTCCTTTACCCATGGAGGTATATTATTATGTGTTAGATTTAAATGTGGAGAATGTAGAAATATATGAGGGAAATATAACGCTTATTCGATAGTATGAGATTATTTATCAGCGTAGTAGGATTATTATTTTGGATGATTACCTCTGCCCAGCAAATTAATTTGCAATCATTTAACAGCTACATCAATAACCCTGTTTTAGTTAATCCGGCTGCGATGGGCTATAATAGCGAAACAGATGTGTTTTTATCTTGCCGCAAGCTTTGGCTAGGGCTGGATGGATCACCGCGTTCATTTTATATCACCGCTCAGCATAATGTAAAGGAGAAAATAGATTTTTCTCGTCCATTTACTTTGCGTGAAAGCAATATAGATCCATTTTCTAAGAAATATTTAGATGTTAAACACTATGTCGGATTTACGGCAGCAGCAGAAAAATTTGGGCCTATGTCAAGTTACGAAGGGCAGCTGATGTACGCCATGCATGTCCCATTATATGATGAATTATATGTTTCCTTCTCTTTAGCAGGAGAAATAGGGCATCAAAACTATAAAATTGAAGAATTAAAAGTTTTTGACATGTCAGATAATACTTTCACTAATTTTATTGAATCAGGTAAAACAACTTTGTATGATGTTAATGCCGGAATTTTCTTTTATGCCAAATACTTTTTTGGTGGTTACTCAGCTTACAATTTACTTGGACAAAGCCATTATTTGAGCCGGTATAAACCTACTTCAATTGTTAGGCTTAAACATGTAGGATATACCGGCTGTAAATTCAGATTTTATCGGTCCTATTCATATCTCATGCCTGCTGTATATGTCAGCTATGACGGACTGTATGGCTTAATTTATGATGGGAATTTAAAAGTGTCTATTAATCGGCAATTTTGGGCTTCTACAACTTATAGCTCTGTCAAAAGCATTACCTTAACCACCGGTTGGCAATTTTTAGATTATGGTACTGTGCTTGGAGTAGGTTATAGTAAGAATTTTACTCAGCTAGGAAAAACTAATATAGGAAGTGTTGAGATCTTTTATGGGATGAAGTTTTGAATAATTTTGAATGTTGAATTACACATTCTAACTTTAAACTTTAAACCTCGAACCTCGAACCTCGAATCTTTAAACTTCAAACCTAATCTCCCCATTACTGAATCTTCGCTCACCGCTCTCAAACTTCACAATCAATTGTCCGATTCTAGAGACTCCCAATATTTTCCCTGACATTTTGGCTCCATTTTGCAGGATGAAAGTACAAACCTCGTCCCTTTTATAAAGATAATTGGTGTAATCATTAATCGGATTATAGCCGGATTTAAGTTTTAGATACGCCGCTTCCAAATATTTGCATAGCAGGGGAAGCAGCAACATCAGGTCATATTGTTGATCGGTTATTTTACACAATGAAGTAGCATTAGGAATTTCTTTATCAAAGTCAGTTTGATTCACATTGATTCCAATTCCTACAATTACAGAGTTAAGTGAATTGCCTGATATCGTGTTTTCTATTAAAATACCAGCAATTTTATCATTTTTATAGTAAATATCATTTGGCCATTTAATGCTGACGTGATTCATTAAAATAGAGGTAATAAATTGATGTACACCGTTTGTTAATGCTTGATTTAGCATGAATTGATCAGTTACAGCCAACCACTTTGGATAAAAAAGTAAGCTGACAGTTAAATTTTTACCCGGCTCAGACATCCAATTTTTAGTAAATTGTCCCTTCCCATTTGTTTGTTCTTGCGCATATACCAATGTTCCCTCCGGAAGCTTTGAATGAGATAATTTCTTTCTTTAAATAGTCGTTAGTAGAAGGAACTTTCTCGAGAAACAAGAAGTTATTTCCAACAAATAAAGTTTTGAAAATAGGATCCGACGTCATAATTAATACTTTAGCATATTTCGCAGCTATTTATCCCGAAGTATAGAAAGATAATGTTACTTTTGCATTAAATATAAAGGTATTTCCCACTAAATGCAGAGACCGGCAAGAAAAATAAATAGCAAACTCACTCCTGACTTGATCAATGTTATCATAGAAAGCATTCAGGATAAGAAAGGCCAAAAACATAGCTTTACTTGATTTAAGAGAGGTAGACGACGCAATTACAGACTATTTTATAATATGTGAGGGTACTTCAGGACCTCAGATAAGGGCTATTGCAGACAATCTTATTCATGATGTTAAAGACAAGTTGGCAGACAGCCCCTGGCATACTGAAGGATATAATAACTTGGAATGGATTTTGATAGATTATGTGAATGTTGTAGTCCATGTTTTTTTACACGATAAGCGAGAGTTATATAAGTTAGAAGATCTATGGAGCGATGCCGCCATTACCTTATATAACAACGATTAGCACTAACAAGTAATAATGATTGAAAAGAGTAACAATAAAAAAAGAAAACTCCCAAAAGGTAAATTGCCTAAAGGTGGAAAATTTAATTATTATTGGATATATGCTATCCTTTTTTTAGGGCTTTTAGGCCTACAGTTCTTAGGGTCTGATTATAACGTAAAGCAAATCACTTGGCAGCGATTTGAGCAAGACATGCTGCAAGCACATGATGTTGCAAAAGTCGTAGTAGTTAATAAAGAAAGAGCTGAAATATATCTCAAAAAAGAAGTACTGGATAATGATAAATACAAAAAAGATGGCATAGGAGAAACTAATTTTGGAACACCAAATGCAGGGCCACATTATTATTTTACTATCGGATCGTTAGAATTTTTTGAACAAAAAATGCAAGAAGCTCAATCAGATTTTGCTCCTGATGATGTAGTGAGTGTTCAGTATGATTCTCAGCGAGATTGGGGTATGGAGCTTTTTCAATGGATCATTCCATTTGCTATCATTATTTTAATTTGGATATTTATTATGCGCCGTTTAAGCGGAGGTGGTGCAGGCCCGGGCGGGCAAATATTTAATATCGGTAAATCCAGAGCTACATTATTTGACAAAGAAGGAGGTAAAGTAAATACTACTTTTAAAGATGTAGCCGGTTTGGATGAAGCTAAGGTAGAAGTGATGGAAATAGTGGATTTTCTTAAAAATCCGGGAAAATATACTGCCTTAGGAGGAAAAATTCCTAAGGGCGCTTTGTTAATAGGTCCTCCGGGAACCGGTAAAACTCTTTTAGCAAAAGCAATGGCAGGAGAAGCTAAGGTGCCATTTTTCTCTATCTCCGGTTCTGATTTTGTAGAGATGTTTGTTGGCGTTGGAGCATCAAGGGTAAGAGACCTATTTAAGCAAGCAAGAGAGAAAGCGCCTTGCATCATTTTTATTGATGAGATTGATGCCATCGGCCGAATGAGGGGTAAAAATATGATGCAAAGTAATGATGAAAGAGAGAATACTTTAAATCAATTATTGGTGGAAATGGACGGCTTTCACAGCGAAAAAGGATTAATTATATTGGCTGCTACTAATAGGCCTGACGTATTAGATCCGGCATTGATGCGACCCGGAAGGTTTGACAGGCAAATTTCTATTGATAAGCCAGATTTAAAAGGCAGGGAGGAAATTTTTAAAGTTCACTTAAAACCAATTAAAGTAAGTGGTGATATCAGCATTGAAAAACTAGCTGCTCAGACACCGGGCTTTGCGGGAGCTGAGTTAGCTAACATTTGTAATGAAGCTGCTTTAATTGCTGCTCGTAAAGGTAAACAGCAAGTAGAAATGCAGGATTTTCATGATGCTATTGACCGGGTAATTGGAGGATTAGAGAAGAAAAATAAAAATCATATCTCCTGAAGAGAAAAAGATCATTGCTTATCACGAAGCAGGCCATGCTATCTGTGGATGGTTCTTGGAACATGCTGACCCTTTGGTAAAAGTAACCATTGTGCCCAGAGGGGTTGCTGCATTAGGATAATGCTCAATACCTGCCTAAAGAACAATATCTTTATACTACTGAGCAATTAATAGACACTATGTGCATGACATTAGGGGGTAGGGCGGCCGAAGAGATCATTTTTTGGAAAAATATCTACAGGCGCTCAAAACGACCTAGAGCGGATACCTAAGATGGCCTACGGTATGATCACCATGTATGGGATGAATGAAAAAATCGGACATATTTCTTATAATGATTCTCAAAACGAATATACTTTTGGTAAGCCTTATTCAGAAAAGATGGGGGAGATGATAGATGAAGAAATGCGGGGACTCATTGATAGGGCTTATAAGAAAACATTGCAATTATTAAGAGATAAGCAAAAAGAATTAGAACTTATAGCACAAGAGCTCTTAGATAAAGAGGTGCTATTTAAAACGGACCTAGAAAGATTAATTGGCAAAAGAACATTTGATATTATGAAAAACACACCGTCGACTACTAAGGATAAAAATGCTGATAAGCCTTACGAACAAGAAGATGAAAGTGAAGATACTATCAATAAACCCATCAATGATAGCTCTGTGGGTGATTTAGCGAAGGAAGAGATAGCTATGGAAAAAAAGCAAAAAGGCCATTCTTCTGACAGCTCTTCAAATAATGATCAGAATAATACCAGTAAGAAAATCTAGCTGAAGGCTTAACTTTTCTTAATTTTAACTGATGTCTAATAAGAAAATTTTACTTTGCATCAGATTTTCATTTGGGCGTTCCTACAAGAGAAAAAAGTTTTAAAACGGGAACGGCTGGTAGTTGATTGGCTTACCTTTATTCAACAGGATGCTCATGCGATTTATTTAGTAGGCGATTTATTTGACTTTTGGTTTGAATATAAAAAAGTTGTTCCCAAAGGATTTGTAAGATTGTTGGGGAAACTTGCTGAGCTGAAAGATAAGGGAATCGATATTCATATTTTTACAGGTAATCATGATGTATGGATGCGAGATTATTTTACAGAAGAATTAGGTATTCCTATTCATAGGTCTCCTATAAAAGTTGAATTGGGCGGTAAAAAATTCTTAATAGGTCATGGGGATGGTTTAGGCCCTGCCGATAAAGGCTACAAAGCATTGAAAAAAATTTTTACTAATCCGGTTTGTAAGTGGGCTTTTAGGCAGCTTCATCCTGACTTAGGTATTAGGTTGGCAAATTATTGGTCGCAAAAGAATCGCTTCTTACAAGGCACTGAGGAAGAGGAGTTTTTGGGTGAAGAAAAAGAGTGGCTCATTATTTATGCTAAAGAGGTTTTAAAAACAGAACACATCGACTACTTTATCTTCGGCCATCGGCATTTGCCAATTAAACACAATATTAATGAGAAAAGTAAGTATATAAATCTAGGAGAATGGTTTAATTATAACTCTTATGCTGTATTTGATGGAAAAGATGTCTCACTTCAGTATTTTAAATAACAATTATATCTCCCCTCCTCGAGGAGGAGAAGCCGAAGGCAGGGGTGGTGGTAGAAATACTAGCATTTTAATGCTATTATTTTTAGCTTTTACCTTTCTCTCAGCAGATTATCAAAAGCACAACACACTTAACCTCACTGCTAACTATTTTACCGCTGATCGGTTAGGCAATTTTTATGTAGTTACCAATGCTAATACAGTTGCAAAATATAATGCACTTAACAATCCCATATATATTGCCAGTATTAAAAAATATGGGCCCATAAGTTATATAGATGTTAACAATCCGCTCAAAATTTTATTGTTTTTTGAAGAGTTTTCTACGGTGGTGACATTAGATAATACGCTTTCGGAAACAGGTGCTTATGTGTTGCCTGATGAAGGGATTCTCAGAGCAGGCGCAGTGGCGATTTCTTTTGATAACAATATTTGGGTATACGACGAACTCGCATTTAAGCTTAAAAAAATTAATGAGCAATTAAAGATCATCCAAGAAAGTGTGAATTTAAGTACATTCTTAGGTGCAGACTTACAACCCAACTTTATGTTAGAGCGTGATAAATGGGTTTATCTAAATGATCCTAAATTAGGTATTTTGGTTTTCGATGTATTCGGAACCTATAAAAATACCATTCCTATAAAAGGCTTAAGCGATTTTCAGATCATGGGAGATAATCTTGTTTATATAGATGAGTATAAAAAAATTCAAGTGTATAACCTTAAAACTTTGGATATAAAAAATATGGATGTGCCGCTGCCTCAAACGGCTAAACAAGTTCGTGTTGGTAAAGATGTGATGTATATTTTAGATGGAAAAGCATTAGATTTGTATATCTTAAAATAAGGTATGTTAGATAAGTTACAAGCGATAAAAGAGCGAAGAGAGGATATTGAAGGAAGGCTATCAGATCCGGAAGTAGTTTCTGATATGAGTCAATATAAAAAATACAGTAAAGAATACAAAGACCTAGAGCCGTTAGTAAAAGCTTATGAAGAATATAAACAAATTGTAAGCAATATTGAGAATAATAAAAGTATACTCAAAAATGAGTCTGATGCTGACTTTAAAGAAATGGCTAAAGCAGAATTGAATGAATTGGAGCCTAAAAAAGAAGCTGTAGAAGAAGAAATTAAACAATTGTTGATACCTAAGGATCCTGAAGATGAGAAAAACATTATTTTAGAGATAAGGGCGGGGACAGGAGGAGATGAAGCAAGTATTTTTGCAGGTGACCTCTTCAGAATGTACACTAAATTTTTTGAAGCACAAGGATGGTCAGCTGAGGTGGTTAATTCTAATGCCGGAACAGCAGGAGGTTTTAAAGAAATTGTGATGAATGTGGAGGGAGATGATGTATATGGGACTATGAAATATGAGTCCGGCGTACATCGAGTACAACGGGTTCCACAGACTGAAACACAAGGCAGGGTACATACTTCTGCTGCTTCTATAGCAGTATTACCTGAAGCAGAAGAAGTGGACGTTAAGGTGAATGATAAAGATATTAAAAAGGATACTTTTAGGGCTTCCGGAGCAGGTGGGCAGCATGTTAATAAAACAGAATCTGCTATCCGATTGACCCATATTCCTACCGGTATTGTAGTGGAATGTCAAGATGGGCGGTCCCAGCATAAGAACTATGAACAAGCCCTTAAAGTTTTGAGGACCAGAATTTACGAAAAGGAGTTACAAGCCCATAATGCAGCCATCGCCCTGAAGCGAAAAACGATGGTTTCTACCGGGGATAGATCTGCCAAAATACGAACTTATAACTTTCCCCAAGGTAGAGTGACTGATCATCGGATCAACCTAACCATGTATAATCTTTCAGAGGTTATGAATGGTAGCATTATTGATGTGATTGATGCATTGAAAGTGGCAGAAAATGCTGAAAAATTAAAGATAGGAGAGAGTGTTTAATGCTGTAATAATAGTAAACTAATTGCTACAAGCTCTCAACTATACGCTAAATTTGGACTCAACCATCTTTCAGCAGTATCTAAATCCATGCCTTTTCTGAGAGCGTAGTCTTCTACTTGATCTTTTTGAATTTGTCCCAATCCGAAATACTTAGCATTGGGATGAGCAAAATAGAACCCACTTACAGCAGCAGCCGGCCACATAGCCATGCTTTCGGTGAGTTTTACGCCGGTATATTCAGTAGCATTTAATAGATTAAAAAGAATTGGCTTCTCCGTATGATCCGGGCAAGCGGGATAGCCCGGGGCAGGACGAATACCTTGATATTTTTCTTTAATTAATAGATCATTATCTAATGATTCATTTTTAGCATAACCCCAAAACTCCTTTCTTACCCGCTCATGCATACGTTCAGCAAATGCCTCTGCCAGCCGATCGGCAAGTGCTTTCAATAATATGCTGTTGTAATCATCGTGATCTGCTTCAAACTTTTTTACCCATTTATCAATTCCTAAGCCGGCAGTAACTACAAAGCCTCCTATGTAGTCTGCTACACCGGATGATTTAGGAGCAATGAAGTCAGCTAAGGCAAAATTTGGTAGATTGCTTGCCTTCTTCTGTTGTTGCCTCAAAGTGTGGATGGTAGTTAGTATTTCTTTTCTGCTTTCATCAGCATAGATTTCAATATCATCTCCTACACTGTTAGCAGGGTAAAGGCCTATTGCTCCTTTTGCAGTCAACCATTTATCTTCAATGAGCGTTTGAAGTAACTGCTGTGCATCATGGAATAGTTGAGTAGCTTCTTTACCCACTATTTCATCAGAAAGAATTCCCGGATATTTTCCTCTAAGTTCCCACGTAGCAAAGAAAGGAGTCCAGTCGATATATTGAGCTAATTCTTTAAGATCATAGTTTTCGAAATATTTATTTCCTAAAAATTGAGGTTTCGTAATGGGAATAGATGACCAATCTGATTGAAACTTATTTTCTCTTACTTCTTTTATAGAAATTAAGTTTTTAAAATCTTTCTTTTTAGCATGTTTTTCACGAATAACTTCATATTCTTTATTGATTTGTTGAATAAAAATGTCCTTTTTCTCAGAAAGAAGGCTGCTCACTACCGGCACAGATTTGGATGCGTCTAACACATGAATAGTAGGTGCTTTTAGATAATGTTGCTGAATTTTTACAGCAGTATGTAACTTAGATGTCGTGGCACCACCAATCAATAAAGGGATGGTGAAGTTTTGTTGTTCCATTTCTTTCGCCACATACACCATTTCATCAAGAGAAGGAGTGATGAGTCCACTAAGGCCAATGATATCTACATTCTCTTCTATGGCAATTTTAAGAATTTTCTCACCCGGCACCATGACACCTAGATCAATTATTTCATAGTTATTGCATGCCAATACGACACCCACAATATTTTTACCAATATCGTGTACATCACCTTTCACAGTTGCCAGCAATATTTTTCCTGCAGCTTTATTTTTACCTTGTTTCTCAGCTTCTAAAAAAGGTAAAAGATATGCCACTGCTTTTTTCATCACCCGGGCACTTTTTACCACTTGAGGCAAAAACATTTTTCCTGCGCCAAATAAATCGCCCACTACATTCATTCCGTCCATGAGTGGCCCTTCGATAACACTTAACGTCTTGTCGAATTTATGCCTGACTTCTTCCGCATCCACTTCGATGTAATCAATGATTCCTTTTACTAAAGCATATTCTAATCTTTTCTCTACAGGCTTTTCTCTCCAAGATAAGTCTCGTGTATCTTTTTTTGCGGTACCTTTTACGGTCTCTGCAAATTCTAATAATTTTTCCGTAGCATCATCACTTCGGTTAAGCAACACCTCTTCTACATGCTGGAGCAAATCTTTAGGAATGTCATCATATACCTCTAGCATAGCTGGATTTACAATACCCATATCCATTCCTTCCTTGATAGCATGGTACAAGAAAGAAGAATGCATGGCTTCCCGGACAGTATCATTTCCTCTAAAAGAGAAAGATACATTACTTACCCCACCACTGACATGAGCTCCGGGCAAATTTTCTCTGATCCAACGAGTGGCTCTAAAAAAGTCTAATGCGTTATTTCGATGTTCTTCCATTCCGGTAGCAACCGGGAAAATATTTGGATCAAAAATGATGTCTTGAGGAGGAAAATTAACTTGATCAACTAATATTTTATAAGACCTTTCACAAATCTCTATTCTTCTTTCATAGCTGTCTGCCTGTCCTTTTTCATCAAAAGCCATAACAATAACTGCCGCTCCGTAGTGGAGTATTTTTTTTGCTTGATAAATGAATTGTTCTTCTCCTTCTTTAAGGGAAATAGAATTGACTACACTTTTGCCTTGCACATTTTTTAATCCTGCTTCAATAATCTCCCATTTTGAAGAGTCTATCATAATTGGAATACGAGCAATATCGGGTTCAGAAGCCACTAATTTTAAAAATCGAACCATGGCGTCTTTACCATCAATCAACCCATCATCCATATTGATGTCTAAAATCTGTGCGCCACCTTCCACTTGATCTCTTGCTACACTCAAAGCCTCATCAAACTGTTCTTCTTTAATTAATCGCAGAAACTTTTTTGAACCGGCCACATTCGTGCGCTCTCCCACGTTAATGAAATTACTTTCGGGAGTAACGATCAATGGTTCTAAGCCGCTTAGTTTGAGTGGAGGCAGCGATGACCATTTGTATATATATGATTTTGTATAGTCTGGGTGTATGCTCATAATTAATAGTTTAGAATTAATAGTTTAGAATTATCAACTCTAAACCCTCAACTTTATATTTCAACTTTCATTTTCATTTTTTAGCTATTAACTTTAAACTTTAAACTTTGAACATTTGAACTTTTTTCCACTCTCTCCACAATCGCTCTAATATGCTCAGGAGTCGTGCCACAACAGCCGCCAATAATGTCTACCAAGCCTTCTTTTAAAAAAGCATCAATTTGGTCAGCCATTTGTTCGGGAGTTTGGTCATATTCGCCCATTTCATTAGGTAATCCGGCATTTGGGTGTGCACTTATATAAAAATTTGATTTTTGTCGTAAAACTTGCAAATACGGCCGTAAAGCAGCAGCTCCCAAGGCACAGTTAAGTCCTACACTTAATGGCTTGGAATGCTCTATAGAGATTAAAAAAGCTTCTGTTGTTTGTCCTGAAAGTGTCCTTCCACTAGCATCGGTAATCGTGCCGGAAATCATAACCGGCAACTCAGTTTTTAGCTCAGCTTGAATTTCTGCAATAGCAAATAAAGCTGCTTTAGCATTTAAAGTATCAGTGATGGTTTCGACTAATAATAAGTCTGTACCACCATCAATCAATCCTTTTGCTTGCTCTTTAAAAGCAATAACTAATTCTTCAAAAGTGACATTTCTGAAACCCGGGTCATTCACATCCGGCGACATAGATGCTAGCTTGGTAGTAGGCCCCATCGAGCCGGCAACAAACCGCGGTTTATTCGGTGTTTTAGCAGTAAATTCGTTTGCTACTTCTTTAGCTATTTTGGCACAAGCATAATTAATGTCATATACCGCATCTTCCAAGCCATAATCAGCCTGGGCAATGGTAGTGCTTCCAAAAGAATTGGTTTCTAAGATATCTGCTCCTGCTTCTAAATATTGAGCATGGATCTCTTTAATAACTTCAGGTTTAGTCAATGATAAAAGATCATTGTTCCCTTTTAAAGGAAGTGGATGATCTTTAAAGCGATTCCCTCTAAAATCAGCTTCTTCTAATTTATACCGTTGAATCATAGTACCCATGGCACCGTCCAAGACTAATATTCGCTCTTTTAATATATCTCTAATATTCATTAATTATTTTTTGACTTATCGTTGAAAAGCAGAAAAAGATAGTATAATATATGAAAGCTATTTAGAGCCATAATTACACTTATCTCTTTCCAAACAGGATTTGGAACAGGAATTGGCACCTTCCAAATACAATTAATAATTCTGAATCATTCAACATTGAAAATTCAACATTCATAATTATATAGGGGTTGCCAAGGTTTCATAGGGCCATACCCTCCACCTTTCTTGATAAGTAATGATGATAAAGAACTGCTGCAAAGGTAGTAAATACTTTGAACAGCGTTATGGTTATAAGTAATTATTCTACATTTGTTATAGAGAACAAAACTATTATGAAAGTTTATCAGCTCAGAAAAAGCCAAGTATTACCAATAAGTATCGCAGAAGCATGGGAGTTTTTTGCGACTCCTAAAAATTTAAAAATGCTTACACCCCCATACATGGGATTCGATATTATTTCCAATGATGCTGATCAGCCAATGTATTCCGGAATGATTATTCAGTATATCGTTAAACCGGTTTTGGGCATTCGTATGAACTGGGTAACAGAAATTAAAAATGTAGAAAAGCATCAATATTTCATTGATGAACAACGAGCCGGCCCATATAGGCTTTGGCATCATCAACATTTTTTTAAAGAAATTGAGCGTGGAGTAGAAGTAGTAGATATTGTAACTTATTCGTTGCCTATGGGAATACTGGGCAGAATTGCCCATCAACTATTCGTCGAAAAACAATTAAATAGTATATTTGAATATAGGTTTAATAAACTAAATACGTTGTTTAGCCGTATATAATGTTGATATGATATTTAATATTTTAATAGTAGTTGGTGTGTTTTTCTTTATGGAATTTATGGCGTGGTTTATGCATAAATTTGTGATGCATGGCGCTATGTGGAAGTTTCATAAGGACCACCATGTACCGAGCGATGAGCTTGGTTTTTTTGAACGCAACGATGTTTTTTTTCTGATCTTTGCTATTCCAAGTTTTCTATTCATCCTTTTTGGTTCCTTTAATGGTTTTGATTTTAAATTTTGGATCGGCATTGGGATCATGGTTTATGGTATCGCTTACTTTTTAGTGCATGATGTTTTTATTCATCAGCGATTTAAATTTCTAAGACGTACCGATAATGCTTATTTTAAAGCAATAAGAAAAGCTCATAAAGTTCACCATAAACATCTCACTAAAGAACATGGAGAATGCTTTGGAATGCTAGTTGTACCATGGAAGTTTTTTATAGAAGCAATGAAAACTCAAAGCAGGTAGCCTTCTGTAATATCGAACTTCAAAACTTTGAACCCATAAACTAGATTTTGGATAAATACTTATACCTACTGCTCAATCTTGGATCTATTGCTATTCCTTTTGCTTACAGTTTTGAATCTAACATCCAGTTTTATAAGAAATGGAAAGCTTTATTTTTAGGTACTACTATTACAGCAGCTTTTTTTATTATTTGGGATGTGTGGTTTGCTAAAATTGGTATTTGGGGGTTTAATCCAAATTATCTATTAGGAATTGATCTTTTTAATCTTCCGCTGGAAGAGTGGCTGTTTTTCTTTTGTATCCCGTATGCGTGTATGTTTATTT
Organism: Chitinophagales bacterium; assembly: GCA_965213575.1. Lineage (GTDB taxonomy): Bacteria > Bacteroidota > Bacteroidia > Chitinophagales > JAUHXS01 > JAUHXS01. The sequence continues at coordinate 16,049 of CBDBZN010000037.1, forward strand.
ATGAGTCGATGAAACATTTTGTAAAAAGAGATGTGATGCGGCCATTTGTAAAACCTTTTTATGGTGTTGTATTAGTGATTTTACTCGCTTGTGTAGTAATATTTTACGATAATTTATATACTACAATAACATTTGCTTTAACAGCTATATTAATTGCTTTACATTTATTTGTTTGGAAAAGTGCTTACTTAGGGCGGTTTCTACTAGCTTACCTAATTGCGCTGGTCCCTTTTTTGATAGTAAATGGAGTACTCACCGGTTCTTTTATTGAAGATCAAGTAGTATGGTACAATAATGATGAAAATTTATCAATTCGGATATTTACCATTCCTATTGAAGATACTATCTACATGATGCTGATGCTATTGATGAATACAACGATTTATGAGAAGGTGTTAGCTAATAGCAAATAGCGGATAGCAATAATGAGTAGTCAAAAATCATGGCAAATGCTATCGTCTAACAGCTATAAGCTAATGGAGCTATTAAAGCAACACGCCAACCACCGCTCCTGCAACTATTCCACCGCCGAACCACAACCATTTGGAAGTTTTAGGCTTGTTTGACTTTTTTAAGTCTTGCCGCAGTTGGTCAAAATTGTTTTCCGCTTCAGCTAATTTTATTTGACTTTGTTCCAATTCTTCTTTCATTATAGATAGCTTGTTTTTACTTACTTTGATAACTGACTTCATTCCCTCGCGCATTTTTTCATTTTGTGCAATAATTTTTTGATAATTCGTATCTTTTCTAGCAAGAGTTGCTTCATAAGCCTTAATTAGTGCATTTTCAGCAGCATTATCTGAGTTGAGAATATACGCTCGAGCTTTTTCATACAGAAAATGTTGGTCAGAGCTGAATAAATAAGAAGAGTCAGTTTGTATCTGTAATTGCTGACCGTTTTTTAATAACAGTATGTCTCCATTAATATCTAGTAAAGAATCTGAAACCAATATAACAGAATCATTTTGAGCGCTTGTTGTATTTAATAAGCTACAAAGCAAAAATATTAAACAAATTTTTATAAAGGGATTCATTATTTAAATTGTGTTTTTAAAGTAGCTAATTTTTTCTGTTCATCATGTAGAATTAGCTTAATGGAGTCGATAGCTTGGCTAGCATTACTTGCAGTAGCATTATGTTGTTTCTCCATCAAGCCTACTTGAGTAATAATTCGAATAACCTAGGACGCATCAAGTTTTAATCTTTAATGTAACGGTTTAAAGTTAGCTAAAAGAATTTTTAACTAGCTGCAGATGTTAATAAAAAAAATGTCATAAAACGAAAAGTTCAGTATTTAATTCGATCTTTAAATGCAGAACTACTTATTAATTATGGAGCTTTTTAATTCTTATTGGATGATTATTGGTTTTTCAATAGTCATTATATTATCTTTTCTTTTCAATGTGCTTGCTAAAAAAGCCAACGTTCCCAGTGTGTTAATGTTGATTGTATTAGGGTTTTTAATTAAAGAAGGACTTTATTTAATGGATATTCGCCTTCCGAACTTAAGAATACTGTTGGAGATTATTGGAGCAGTAGGGCTTATTATGATTGTGCTGGAAGCCGCACTGGATCTGCATCTAAGACAGGATAAATCTGTAATGATTCTTAAGGCTTTTTCAATATCATTGATATTGTTACTGGCTACATCAGCCGTTATTACCTATATTTTCCACTACTTTTTAAGAATGGAAATGTTTGTAGCAATGATATATGCAGTTCCTCTTTCTATTATGAGTAGTGCCATTATTATACCAAGTGTCGCCAGCATGACGGAGGATAATAAAGAGTTCATGATTTATGAGGCAACTTTTTCAGATATTTTAGGCATTATGTTGTTTTATTTTCTATTAGATACACAAGATATGTCAGGTGCTCAGGAAATATCTATTAATGTGACTTCTAATATCGGTATAACCATTATAGCATCTTTTATTTTGAGCTATTTGTTGGTTTTTTTATTTCAATATATAAGAGTTTTATCCGGCCGGCTATTCCTTATGGTAGCAGTATTAACCTTACTTTATTCAGTAGGGAAATTATTTCATCTCTCATCATTGCTAATCATATTAACCTTCGGGCTAGTATTAAATAACCAACAGGTATTTGTAAGAGGAGTGTTAAGAAAAATAATTAAGATTGAGGATATAAAAGATATATTAAGAGATTTCAAAACGCTTATAGAAGAAAGTTCTTTTGTTATTAGAACATTCTTCTTTCTACTTTTTGGACTTACAATCAACTTAGGAGGGCTTAATAATGTATTTATTTATTTCATTTGTATTGCTATACTTATCGTATTATACTTTATAAGATATATAAATCTCAAAATTATTACACATAATAAAGTCTTCCCTCTTTTATTTATAGCACCACGAGGCTTAATTACTATTTTACTTTTTTATGCAATACCTACAGAGTTACAAGATGCCCATTTTGATTCAAATATTATATTACTAGTTATACTCGCAACCAATATTATTATGATGATCGCATTGATGACAAGTGGTGCAAAATATGTAGAAATTGACAAAATGGAATTTGGCAGTATGTTAATGGATGATGAAGTAATGATGTCTAAACTTCCGGGATCAGTCGATAAAGAACTTGATTAATTTGGCTGATTCGCCGTTCTGTTGGCGAGTTCTGTGTCAGCAGAATGGAGCAGAATCCTCACATTACTTTCAGCTGATTTTTTAAAATTTTAAGTTATTGGTGATATGTTTCTCTAGGCACATTCGCAAGTAGAAATCATTGCAAAAATAACCCCGATATTAGGCTTTTTTGATTATAATCGGGGTGATTTACACCTACAAATTTCATTGAACATCTTGGTATCATTCATTTTTCTTACTTGCGAATTTCCCTCTTTAATCAAGCTTATTAAGCTCATCTTTCAAAAAAGACACTAAATCTTCAATATAAGCTTTAGAGAAGTCAAACTTGATTCCGGCAGTTTCATATATTTCAGGAATGGTTTTAGTATATCCTAACATTAAGGCAGCTTTATAATTTTGGATAGCTTGTTTTTTATTTTCTTTAAATTGTTTCCACATAGCCACAGCACCAAGTTGAGCCATGCCGTATTCTATGTAATAAAAAGGAACTGTAAAAATATGAAGCTGTTTTTGCCATAAATTTTTAAAACTTTTTTGATGGCCGCTCCAATTGACAATATCAGAAGAAAAATCTTGATAAATATTTACCCAAGCATCTTCTCTTTCACTAATTGTATGGCCAGGATGGGTATATACCCAATGTTGAAATTTATCTACTGTAGCGATCCAAGGTAATATTTCCAAGATATGTTCTAATTGCGTTTTTTTAGCTCTTTTTAAATCTTCTGCGTTATCAAAGAAAATATCCCAATGTTCCATTGAAAATAATTCCATAGTCATGGAGGCTAATTCAGCTACCTCAGAAGTAGTTTGCTTAAAATCGTATAACTCATATTGGTTGGTCAAAAATGAGTGAATAGCGTGCCCACCTTCATGCACCATTACTTTAAGATCACTAACTGAGCCAATAGCATTCATGAAAATGAAGGGTATTCCTGTTTCTGCCAAAGGATAATTATATCCGCCCGGTGCTTTACCTTTTCTAGAAAAAAGGTCCAAATGCTTCATTTTATCCATTGTTTGGATACATTCTCCAAAAAACGGATCAAGTTTATTAAAACATTCAATTGTTTTACTAACTAATTCATCTCGAGTTTCGAACGCTTTAAGCGCCGGTTTGCCTGTTGGGTCTACTTCCAAATCCCAAGGCTTAAGCGTTTCTAAGCCAAGTAGTTCTTTTCTGGTTTTTAAAAATGTTTCGTTTAGAGGTACAATAAGTTCTTTAATAGAGTTGTGAAAGTCAAAGCAATCTTCAGGCGTATAATCAAACCTATTAAGTGACTTGAACTTATAATCTCGATAATTAGCAAAATCTGCATTTTTTGCAATTTGATCTCGAATATCTACCAAGTCAGAAAATAAATGATTAAAAGTATCTCGTTCTTTTAACCTGCAAGTTTGTATTTTCTCAAAAATCTCTTTCCTGACTTCTCGGTCATTATCTTTTAAATACTTAGCTGCTTCTTGTAAAGTGAGTTCTTTTCCATTATACTCAATAGAAAAACTTCCACTTAATTGGGTGTATTCTTTTTCCTTGATGTTTAATTGTGTTTGCAAGGAAATATTTTCGTCCCTGAAAAGGTCACTTGCTTGCTTAGTACTTCTAATCATAGGGAAATACACTGCAGCATCTAAGTGGTCAATAAATGGAGAGGTTATGAATTTTTGATTAAGTTGATTTGAGATAGGTGCAACATTCGGTTTGATGTTTGTTATAAAATCATTATATTGTTTTGACACATCCTCATCCGCAGTATTGCAAGTCATTTTGATATAGAGCCAAGCTATATACTCCGCAACTGCTGAATCCACCTCATCACGTTTCAATAACCATTTTTCTAAGTCAGCCGTAGAATCTATTTCTTCTTCAAGTAAAGATTTATAATAAGGTTTTAATTCTTCCCAGTTGTTAGGAATTAAAGAGTTTGGAATAAATGTTCTTTGTTTGGTAGGCGAAGGGGGAGCAATAGTGCTTTCCATATGTAAGATAAAATTTATTTTTTTACAGGAGCCTTTCTAGGCTTAACAGTTGTTTTCGAGTTGGTTACTTTTGCTTTGGCCGGCTTTTTTTCAATAGCAGACTTTTTTGCAGGTTTCTTTGAAGTGCTTTTTTTATCGGAATCTTTTGAACCAGTTGTTTTCTTAGTTGAATCTTCCTCTTCTCCTTTTTTCTTTGACTCTTTTTTAGGAGTGATCAGTTTATTTTTATCTAAAATAGTATACCATTTAAGCAATTTTTTTATGTCGCTAATGTATACACGTTCTGTGTCATAGTCAGGCACGATAGAAGTAAAATACTTTTTTAACTCAGCGTCTGATGAAGTAGCATCTACAGGAGGATTGGTAGCTGCTTGTTTTTTTATTTCTCTCAATACATCATCTAAAGGTTGATTATCTTTTGCAGTATAAATAGAAATATTATCTAAAGAAGTGAATGTATGCAACCGGTTAGAAACAAATTTTGAAGGAGCATCTTTTTCGCCTATTTGGCAAACAACCATCCCATTGGGACGTTGAGCAACAGATTTATATAGGCCACTTAGCCCACTTACCGATACTATTTCGCTAAAATCCATATTTTTGTAAATGATTATTGTACATTCAATATTGAAAGATTACCAAAATTAATAATTTATTTATTAAACCTACATTTATAGCGGGAAAATATGCTTTTTAAATTAGTATCAGACTATACTCCTCAAGGAGATCAGCCACAAGCTATAAGCGAGTTGGTAAAAGGTATACGTGCTCAAGAATCAGCGCAAACTTTATTGGGCGTTACCGGCTCCGGAAAGACCTTTACTATTGCTAATGTTATTGAGCAAGTACAAAAACCCACCTTGATTTTAAGCCATAATAAAACATTAGTGGCACAGCTTTATGGAGAGTTTAAACAATTTTTTCCGGAGAACGCAGTAGAGTATTTTGTTTCTTATTATGATTACTATCAGCCCGAAGCTTATATACCTACCAGTAATACTTATATTGAAAAAGATCTGTCCATTAATGAAGAAATTGAGAAGCTGAGGCTAAAAGCAAGCTCATCGTTATTGTCCGGCAGAAGGGACATTATTGTAGTGGCATCAGTTTCTTGTATCTACGGCATGGGAAATCCTAGAGATTATAAAAATGGTATTATTAGGATAGCAGTGGGAGATACTATAGGAAGGAATCAATTTTTATATAAATTAGTGGATAGCCTTTATCATAGAACAACAGGAGAATTTAAAAGAGGTAATTTTAGGGTACAGGGAGATACAGTCGATATCTTTTTACCTTATGCAGATCATGCAATTAAGATAATATTTTTTGGAGATGAGATTGAAACAATAGAAACTTTTAATCCTGAAGATGGAAGTAAATTGGATGAGTTAGATCATACTGCTATTTTTCCGGCAAATTTATATGTCGCAGATAAAAGTAGTTTTTCCAACGCAATTGCTGAGATACAAGATGAACTTCATGCACAATTTGAATATTATAAGTCTATCGGTAAACATTTAGAGGCTAAAAGACTGAAAGATAAAGTGGAATATGATATTGAAATGATAAAAGAATTAGGGTATTGTTCAGGAATTGAGAATTACTCTCGATTTTTAGACAGGCGAAGCCCCGGTGACCGTCCGTTTTGTTTGATCGATTATTTTCCTGATGATTTTTTATTAGTAGTAGATGAAAGCCATGTTACTGTACCTCAAGTATCTGCTATGTATGGAGGTGACCGGTCTAGAAAAATGAATTTAGTAGAATATGGTTTTAGATTGCCTTCTGCTTTGGATAACCGCCCGTTAAGTTTTTCTGAATTTGAAAACGTTGTCCGGCAAAAGATCTTCGTGAGTGCAACTCCGGCAAAGTATGAACTGGAGCAATCAGAAGGAGTTGTAGTAGAACAGATTGTGAGACCGACCGGACTATTAGATCCGATTATTGAAGTCAGGCCTTGTTTAAATCAAATTGATGACTTATTAGAAGAGATAGATGAAAGGGTTAAAGTAAATGAAAGGGTCTTAATCACTACACTAACCAAGCGAATGGCAGAGGAACTGACAGAATATATGGTGAATTTAAACATAAAATGCCGGTATATTCACTCTGAAGTAGATACTTTAGAAAGGGTGGAAATACTTAGAGACTTAAGATTAGGTAAATTTGATGTGTTAGTCGGCATTAATCTCTTAAGGGAAGGGTTGGATTTGCCTGAAGTCTCTTTAGTAGCGATTTTAGATGCTGATAAAGAAGGATTTTTACGAAATGATCAGTCTTTAACACAAACTGCAGGCCGAGCCGCACGGAACGTTAATGGAATGGTGATCATGTATGCAGATAAAGTTACGGGCTCTATGCAGCGTACAATTGATGAGACAAATCGAAGAAGAGAAAAGCAAATTGCATACAATATTAAACATAGTATTACACCTACAACGGTAACCAAGAGTAGGGAGCAAATCATTAAACAAGCTTCTGTCCTTAATATTAAATCCGGTAATCAATCCGTTTACGATGATACTGAAAGTATTAGCTTAGTGGCTGATCCTGTGATTCAGTATATGACCAAGGAGCAATTAGAAAAAACCATTCAAAAAACTAAAAAAGAAATGGAAAAAGCAGCCAAACAAATGGATTTTATGGAAGCTGCCAGATTAAGAGATGAAATGTTTGAGTTGCAAAAATTAAAAGAAAGTAAAGAATGACGACCGAGAAAAAAATAGATATTCGAAGTCTAACGATGAAAGATTTACAGGCTGTAATGGAGCAACTTCAGCAGCCGAAGTTCAGAGCAAAGCAAATATATCATTGGCTATGGAAAAAAAGCGCTACGTCATTTACGCATATGAAGAATTTGCCGGCCGATTTGGTTTTAAAACTGCAGGAGAAATATGCGATCAATAACTTGAAAATCGACCAGAAGCAAATAAGTAATGACGGTACAATTAAATTAGGTTTTAAATTATATGATGAATATTTGGTTGAAGGTGTATTGATACCTGCAGATGACAGGATGACTGCATGCGTATCTTCACAAGTAGGCTGTAGCTTAAGTTGTAAATTTTGTGCTACAGGATATATCAGTCGTAAAAGAAATTTAAATTTCGACGAAATATACGATCAAGTAGTGTTGATCCAAAAAGAAGCTAAAGAACAATATGGTAAGGAATTGACCAACATCGTATTTATGGGAATGGGCGAGCCATTATTAAATTACAAAAACCTCTTAGCAGGCATTGATAAAATCACTGCTGCTGACGGATTAGCTATTTCCCCTAAACGCATAACAGTATCTACGGTAGGTATCTCTAAAATGATACAGAAATTGGCTGATGATCAGGTTAAATTTAGATTAGCATTGTCGCTTCATGCTGCAGATGATAAAAAGAGAAGTGAGATCATGCCTATCAATGATCAAAACTCTTTACATTCATTGCAAGAAGCTTTGAAGTATTTTTATGATAAAACAAAAACTAAAGTTACATTTGAATATATTCTTTTTGATCAATTTAATGATACTGAAGAAGATGCAATTAAATTAGCTGCTTTTTGTAAAGATATTTCATCCAAAGTAAACATCATTGAGTATAATCCTATCGAACAAGCTAGTTTTAAGAAACCGGACCGTAAACGATTAGACAGTTTTAATCGTTTTTTAATAAATCAAGGTGTTTTTGTAAGTGTGCGTCAGAGTAGAGGTAAAGATATAGATGCAGCGTGTGGGCAACTCGCTAACAAAAAGTCGATTAGTACTTAAATATGATAAAAGAATATTTAAAATTATCTTTATGATATAAATTATAGTAATGAATAAGTTTCTTGCAACTTTTTTCTTGATTCCTTTGCTTTTTCCTATACTGGTTAAAGCCCAGCCTCCCGGTTTTGAAAATAGAGATTATGGACCCTCTCCTAATTCGTTGCCTTATTTTCGAGGCTACCAACCTCCTAAAGAGACAGATATGCTATTTGATCTCGAAAAAATTACCACCTTTGAAACGCTCATCCAACAAGCTTTTGCATTTGGTGTATACAGCTCAGATTTATGTTATATATCTAAGATAGGAAATCCTTCAAAAGGCACAGCCTATATAGATGCTATGACTAATTTAACTTTTAAAATGGGATTGCGTAATATTTTTAGACAAACTATTGTGGAAGAATATATCAAAGATCGTGCTAGTAAAGATGCTTTACAATATGCTTATAGTCAATCTGTATCTACTTGTAATGAAGCTTTAATCCTATCTAAAAAATATGAGGAATCAGCTATGATGATAAGTGGTGCTTGGTTAGAAGCATTGTATATTAATTTGAAACTTTATGAAAGTACCAACGATAAACTATATGCTAATAGAGCAGTAGAACAGAAATTTGCTTTGGAACAAATCATAAAATGCCTTAATCAGTTCAATGACAAAACCATAGAAAAAATGAATAAAGATATGATAGGATTACAAGCTATATATGATGAGGCCACTCTGGAAGTTAAAAATGCTACTAATATTACCGATGCAGAATCGGGACAAACTACTGTAGGGGGTAAGAATGTGATCAAATTGCCAACAAAGTCAATTGAAGAACTGGCCGGTAAAGTAGCTATTATTAGAAGTAAATGGTTAGCTAAGGAATAAATCTTAAAAAAGATTTATAATATATATATCAATTCTATAAGGCACACATCATGAGGCGTATATATATTCAGTAATATACATAATTTCCTAATACCCTTTTTGCTGTAGTAAAAGTTAGCGTTTTATCTTATATCTTTGTGAACTTAATAGATTTATAATGGGTTAAAATTAAAATGTAGTAGAAGCCCTTAAACCTTTAAAAATCCAACACTATAAAAAATTATGGAAGTAGTTATCTTTTTTATTGCCCACTGGTATTTATCACTTTTTTGCCAGACTTTTTTTCATCATAGATATTCTGCACACAGAATGTTTACTATGTCAAAAGGCTGGGAGAAGTTTTTTTATGTATGCACCTATATTTTCCAAGGGGCATCTTTCTTAAGTCCACGGGCTTATGGTATTCTTCACCGGTTGCATCATGCTCATGCAGATACAGAAAATGACCCGCATTCTCCAAAATATGATGAAAATATTTTTAAAATGATGTGGAAGACAAAAAGCATCTATAATGATATATTACATGACAGGGCAGATGTAGATGAAAAATATAAAAAGAACCTTCCGAATTGGGATTTTATTGAAAAATTAGGTGACCAATGGTTGTCGAGATTATTTTGGGCTTTTGTATATATTGGTTTTCATGTTTATTTTATTGATATGCCCGAGCAATGGTATTTGTATTTATTTTTACCTTTTCACTTTGTCATGGGGCCTTTTCATGGAGCAATCATCAACTGGTATGCGCATTTATTCGGATACAGAAATTATGAAGTAAGTGATACTTCTAAAAATATGTGGCCTATAGAAGTAATTATGTTAGGTGAAGGGTTGCATAACAATCATCATGCACGAGGAAATAATCCAAATTTTGGTTACGCAAAATGGTATGAGTTTGATCTGGCTTATCCTTTTATATGGCTGTTTAATAAACTTTCATATCATTAGGTTCAGAAGGCCTGCTACGCCTACTAGTTTTTTTGAATAGGACTTTCTAACCCTTGCTTAGGCAGATTCATATAGTGCCAAAACTATTGGCTTGATTGGCATTAAAGAAAATTTGGCAGTAAAAACTACCTCGATTTTGATATAGTTTAAATATCGAGGTAGTTTTTTAGCAATATTTATTTATATACTTTTTTCTTGAAAAAAAAGTAAGCAAAAATTCAAGGCTTATTTTTCTTACAAACAATCTCAGAAATGCCTCCCGCAACAGCAGAAACTATCCCGATAAATCGGAATTCGAATCCGCCAACTGGCGGATTGTTTTTTATGCTTCGCAATTTCGAGATTGTAGTTGCTTGAAAAAAGGGCCGTTTCCCCACCCAGAGATGTAGAATTTTAAAAAACTGTTTACTTGCGAATGTGCTTACTTAAAGTTAACCGATAAACTAACTCCGGCATAATAATTTCTTGCGTCTCCCGGATAAAAATATCTAGGTGCCGAGTTATTAAATCCTACCGCATTGGGCACGATGCTTGCAGCATAATTTTTATTAAATACATTATTAATTCCGGCATGCAATTGCACATTAAAATTATTTAAAAATGCAATATTATAAGATGCTTTGAAATTGGTTAGAGCATACTCAGCAGTATATGCCGTATTCAAATCATTCACTGGAACTTTTCCTACATATAAATAATTACTCCAAAATCTAAATTTTGATTTGTAATCAATAATTAATCCTGTACTGATTTGTTGTTTAGGCACGCCGGGTAAGTTATTGCCTGAATAATTATTGCCATCGTCTATAAATGTGTTAAAAGTGAAAAAGTTAAACGATGCATTTGTAAAGATCTTGGCGGCCCAATTTGCTAGGAAAGTTACATCATAATCCAGCAGCATTTCTAGTCCTGTATGATCAGTCTTTCCCGCATTAATTCCTACATATTGATCTTGATCTATTCTTTTAGCTACCAAAAGGTTTTCTACTTTAATGGTATAAATAGCTATTTCCGTGTATAGCTTTTCTCCAAGCCAATTAGCTTTTAGTCCTAATTCGTAATTGATGCCAATTTCCGGTTTTAGATCTGTGTTAATCAGCCCTTCCGGAGTTAAAGTTTCAGCTACACTTGGTGTTGAAAATCCTTGGCTGATAGAGCTGTAAATTACCTTTTGAGGCGTGAGTTTATAACTAAGCCCCAGTCGAGGCGACCATATTCCTTTAAACCGGTAATCACCTGACTGATCCAAACTATCTGAATGGTAAAGATCATTCAATTCGTATTGCGTATGGTTAAAATTAAGCCCGGCTTCCAGCAATAGTTTTGACGATATTTGCAGATTCTGTTGAGCGAAAATATTTAGATTATCTCGTTCTTGCTGCTGGTGACTTAAGTCACTGCCTGCAATACTTCCCATATTTGGGAATGACTTGTATAAATTTTCCAGCGTTCGACTTTCATAATATTCCTTTAAATATTCTGTCCCGAAAGCCAGCTGAGCAGATTTGTTGAACAAAGAATAACTAAGATTAAACTTGCTTCGAAGGCCTACTCCTGTTCTTTCTTCTTCTAAAATATTAAATGGACGTGGTTCATATGCATCTCTAAAGTGAGTGAAAATGGTAGTATTATTAGTGAATTTTTGGTTGAAGCGGTATTCATGAGATAACCCAAGCAATAGCTTATCATAAGATTCATAGCCCATAGATTGTTGCCATATAAATGCAGCTTTTGTAGGCTCTGTATATAAATCGGATTCATTTAGCGAGCTGGGAATGAATGCTTTTAATTGAGTAAGATTTGCCAAGATTGCTAAACGGCTTTTATCGCTGACTGTAATTTTACTATTTAAAGTAAAATTCTTGCGATCATATTGGCTGTTGTCTCGATACCCGGCGGTAGTAACATCATTATAGCTAAAGGTTAAGGAAGCGTTTTTAATATCTAATCCTGCTGAAGCAGAATATTTAAGTAATCCAAAACTACCTAAGATACTTTTAAAGTTAAGATGAGAGTCAATAGTATCTACAGTATATAAATTAATCACGCCACCTAAGCCTGCACCATATACACTGGAATTAGGCCCTTTGATTATTTCTATGCGCTGCAGAATATTGGGATCGATATCTTCTAAAGTCGTTTCTCCTTCAGCTGTAGTTATAGGAATGCCATTTAAATATGTTTTAATTCGATTGGTGCTGTATTGAGATCGTGCTCCAATGCCCCTAATAACAATTCTATTGGTATTCAATGCTCCTTGTTGCATGTATACACCCGGTATTTGATTGAGAGCCGGAGTAAGGATCACTCCATTGTTTTGATTGAGTTGAGGTGTGTTAATAATACTAACCGATGCAGGAATTTTCAGCAACGAATCCTTTATTAAAGTACCTCTTACGACAATTTCAGAAAGCTTGAGGGTATCAAAAAAGAGAGGATTTTGACTCCATAAGATTTGTGATTTTATTAATATAAAAATTACAAATAGTAAAAGTCTAAGCATCAGAAAGTTTCAATCTTCATAAGAAAATCATGCGTAAGCAAAATCTATTTATTGTCAGCCGTTACTTTCCAAACTATGCCTGCTTCATCATCTACCACGAGTAAAGAACCATCAGGGATTTGATGTACGCCAACCGGCCGGCCATATACTTCATCATTTTGCTCATCCGCAATAAAGCCGGTCAAGAAATCTTCCGGAGGTTGAGGTTTGCCATCTTTAAACGGCACAAAAACTACTTTATAGCCTGCAAAATTAGCTCTATTCCATGAGCCATGTTGACCCACAAAAGCACCATTTTTATATTTAGCCGGAAATTGATCACCGGTATAAAATTGTAATCCTAATGATGCAGTGTGATTTCCTACCGGGACATCCGGAACAATAGCTTTTTGTACCAATTCATTATGAGGGTCATCTTGCCATCTGGGGTCTTTTATTTGTCCATAATAGGAAAAAGGCCATCCATAAAACCCGCCTTCTTTAACACTGGTGATGTAATCCGGCACCAAGTTATTGCCGAGTTTATCTCGTTCATTGACTGCAGCCCATAATTCACCCGTTACCGGATTCCAATCCATGCCTACCGGATTTCTGATGCCACTGGCGTATATTTTCTCTCCACTTCCATCAGGATTAATCTCTAATATAGCTGCCCTTCTAATCTCTTTATCTAATCCTTGCTCGCCTACATTGCTTGCAGAACCTACGGATACATATATTTTTGATCCATTTTTATTAGGAAGTAAATTTCTTGTCCAATGATGATTATAACCACCATCCGGCAACTCCAATATCATTTCACCATCCTCTTCAATAGAAGTCATCGTATCATTATATGCATATCTGTATAAGCCACCCGTATTAGCGACATAGAAATAATCATTTAAAACTAACATACCAAAAGGCCTATTTAAATCCTCTATGAATACCTTTTTGTGAGCCGGCACAACTTTGCCGTCGTGGGAATGAAGTAGTGTGATGCGTCCCGGTTTAGATTCTACAACGAAAATATCCTTGTTGGGAGCTACATATATCCACCTGGGATTATCCAGCCCTTCAGCAAATCTGGTAACTGTAAATCCTGCCGGAGGAATAGGAGTTTGTCCATCTTCCCAGCCTTTCACTTCACTTCTCTTTACCGCTGATTCAGTAGCGTACGGAGGAGGTAAAACTAAAGGCCCAATCGCTGTCTGCACTAAATTATCTTCTTGCTTTGCAGCTTCTGCTTGCTTGTCGTTACAACTGCCAGAGGTTAACAGGATGAAGCTAATGCTTAATAATAAAATATTTGCTAATCTATTTATTTTAAATAACTTGAACATAATTTTTTATTTAATGTGTAAGCAAATATAATTCATTTAATTAATAAAATATTGGAAACTTTTCCGGATTATCTTCATGCATAACTTGATAGACTGCTTCAAAAATATCTTCCGCATTTGGTTTGCTAAAATAATCTCCATCAGATCCATAAGGGCTCCTATGCGGTTTGGCAGCTAGGGTAATAGGCTTAGCATCTAAGTGTTGGTAGCCATTTTGCTCTTCTAAAACCTGTTGCATCATATAAGCAGAAGCTCCACCCGGCACATCTTCATCTAAGAACATAACTTTATTGGTTTTAGCTAATGATTTAACTATTTCGTGATTAATATCAAATGGTAATAACGATTGCACATCGATCAATTCTACAGAAATGCCTACTTCTTCTAACTGTGTCATGGCTTCTTGTGCAATTCTAATAGTAGATCCATAAGTGACAATGGTTAGGTCCTTCCCTTCATGTAACACTTCCGGTATGCCTAACGATACAGTAAATTCTCCAATATTAGAAGGGAGCTTTTCTTTTAATCTATACCCATTTAAGCACTCAATAATAATAGCCGGCTCATCAGATTGCAACATAGTATTATAAAATCCTGCTGCCTGAGTCATGTTCCGGGGTACTAAAACATGAACACCGCGTACAGAATTAATGATCATTCCCAAAGGAGAGCCTGTGTGCCAAATACCTTCTAACCGATGCCCTCTTGTGCGGATAATTACGGGAGCTTTTTGGCCACCTTTTGTCCTGTATTGCAATGTTGCCAGGTCATCTGAAATAGGTTGTAATCCATATATGAGATAATCCAGATATTGTATCTCAGCGATCGGCCGTAATCCACGCATGGCCATACCAATACCTTGTCCTATAATTGTATTTTCTCGAATGCCTGTATCGGTGATGCGTAATTCGCCATATTTATCTTGTAACCCTGCAAAACCTTGATTGACATCGCCTATTTTTCCTACATCCTCTCCAAATGCAAACACATTATCATACTTAGTAAAAATCTTGTCAAAACAAGTATTTAAAACTTCGAATCCATTGATCATTTTAGCATCATCTTTATATTCTGCAACCACTTCCGGCACACTTAAAGCAGATTGATCAGATTCGCTTAATAAATGGGTGTTATAAAAAGATCTGGCTTGTTCTTTTACGCCATTTTTCCAAGCAAGCAAACGCTCCCGGCTGTCAGAAGTTTCCTTTCGAGTAATAAGAAGTATTTTAATAGCAGATTTCACCACATCTTTACGCATAGGATCCATCAAACCGGAAAGGCTTTTTTTCTCGGCACTTATTGCTTCACTTTTTTCACTTTCGTTAATTAAAGCTTCATAAATGTTAGTTAATCCTATTACCAATTGCTTTACTTGATCCTGCACGTGCTTAAGAGCCTTCTTTTGACATTCTCTAACATGTTTTTTAGATTCTTTTTCAATATTTTGAAGCTCATCTTCAGAAGTAATCGCTGAACTGATCATCCATTCTCTCATCTTTTTGATGCAGTCAAATTCTATTTCCCACTGAAGGCGTTCTTTTGATTTATATCGCTCATGTGAACCGGAAGTAGAATGGCCTTGGGGCTGTGTAACCTCTGTAATATGAAAAATAGCAGGAATATGCCGGGTTCTAACCTTCTTAATTCCCTCTGTATAAACTTCACAAAGCGTTGGATAATCCCATCCTTTAGCTGTATAAATTTCATATCCTTCCCCTTTATCATTCACTCTAAAGCCTTCTACAATTTCTGAAATACTTGACTTAGTGGTTTGGTATTTTTTAGGTACAGAAATACCATATCCGTCATCCCAAATAGAAACTGCCATCGGAGATTTCAGCACTCCTATTGCATTTAATGCTTCCCAGAAAGGGCCTTCGGAAGTACTGGCATCACCGATTGTACAGAAGGTAACTTCATTACCGTTATTAGAAAAATTGTTCTCACCTTTTAACTCCTTTACTTCTCTATAAAGTTTAGAAGCATACGCTAAACCTACTGCTCTGGGCATTTGACTGGCAGTAGGAGAGGAGTCAGCAGCTGTATTTTTAATCTCTGCCAAGTTTTTCCAACTGCCATCACTGTTTAAACTACGCGTAGCAAAGTGCGCGTTCATCTGTCTTCCGCTAGAGGCAGGCTCTGTCTCTATGTCTACATTTGCATACAGCTGTGCGAAAAACTGTTCAATGTTTGCCATACCAGTGGCAAACATAAATGTTTGGTCTCTATAATATCCTGATCTGAAATCACCGGCGTTAAAAGCCTTGGCCATAGCTAACTGCGCGACTTCTTTTCCATCACCGAAAATACCAAACTTAGCCTTACCGGTTAACACCTCTTTTCTGCCTAACAAACTGGCTTCTCTGCTCTCACAAGCTATACGGTAGTCATTGATGACTTCATTTTTGAATTGATTAAAAGATAGTTTATTCTCTTTTCCTTTACTGGCAGTTGCCGACTTCGCTTTTCCCATAATAATTTTGTATTTCCTATCATTACCAAAAATAACCAAAACAGGTGTTATATACTAACATTTATAAGCTCAAATTTGAGAAGTGTGGGTAAGAGGAACTCATTATAATGATAAAATGTTTTACTTATACTTTGGCATAAAATTTGCCTTTGTAAGAATGTTAATAGTTAATCAATATTTTGTATATTAGTCATCAAATTTAAAAATTATAGATATGAAAAAGATATTAAGTTTTGTTGCAATATTAGCTTTAGTTGGCATTTTATGCTAATGCACAGTCCGCTAAAGGCCCTAAGATTGAGTTTGGCGAAACAAAACACGCTTTCGGAGAAGTAACAGAAGGCGATAAAGCTGCTCATGAAATTTAAATTTAAAAATACCGGCAAAGAACCGTTAATTTTAACTAATGTAAAAGCTTCTTGTGGCTGTACCACACCACAGTGGCCGAGAGAGCCTATTATGCCCGGACAAGAAGCTTCTATCAAGGCAGTATATAACTCAAAAGGAAGGCCGGGTAATTTTAATAAATCTATTACGGTAACTTCAAATGACTCTGAAGCTCCTACACAAGTATTATACATCAGCGGTATGGTAAAGCCTGCCCCTACGGTAGTGCCGGGTGAGCAAGAGAAATCAATTATGAGTGTAGAGTAATTCGATATTTTAAACTTTATTTAAAAACTCCGTGGAGCAATCTCCGGAGTTTTTTTATTTTTGCACCGTATTAAAAACAACACATGCCAATAATATCAGAAAGAGGAACCAATATGCCTGCTTCGCCAATCAGAAAGCTGGTGCCTTATGCAGAGCAAGCTGTCAGAGAAGGGAAAAAAATATATCATCTTAATATAGGCCAGCCGGATATAGAAACACCCAAGGAAATGTTGGATGCAGTGAAAAATGCTGATATAAAAGTGTTGGAATACAGTCATTCTGCCGGGTTTGAATCGTATCGAAAAGGATTGGTAGATTATTATAAAAAGCATGGCATTGCAGTGGGTTATACTGATATTATCATTACTACCGGAGGCTCGGAAGCTGCGTTATTCGGTTTAATGTCGTGTTTGGATAATGGCGATGAAATCATTATCCCTGAGCCTTTTTATGCTAATTACAATGGCTTTGCCATTGCAGGTAATATAGAGATCAAGCCTATTAATTCGAGTATAGAAACGGCTTTTTCATTGCCGCCGATCAGTGATTTTGAAAATATGATTACAGAAAAAACGAAGGCGATAATGATCTGTAACCCTAATAATCCTACCGGTTATTTATATTCACGAGAAGAGTTAGAACACTTAAGAGATATAGTGCTAAAACATGACCTGTTCCTTTTTGCCGATGAGGTTTACAGAGAATTTGTCTATGACGGTAGAGAGCATGTTTCTATTTTGACCCTGGTTGGTTTAGAAGATCATGCCGTAGTGATCGACTCTATCTCTAAAAGATACAGTGCTTGTGGTGCGAGAGTTGGTGCTTTAGTAACCAAAAATAAAGAAGTATTAAGTGCAGCGTTAAAATTTGCTCAAGCTAGGTTAAGCCCACCTACTTTGGCGCAGATTGCTGCTGAGGCAGGTTTGAAAGTAGAAAATAGTTATTTCGAAGCCGTAAAAAAAGAATATGTAGGCCGGCGTGATGTGGTTGTAAAAGCATTGAGTAGAATGGATGGCGTAATGTGTCCTTCTCCCGGAGGAGCATTTTATACTATTGCCCGCCTGCCCGTAGATGACTCAGATCGATTTTGCCAATGGCTGTTAGAGTCTTTTGAGTATAAAGGTGAAACGGTTATGTTAGCGCCGGCAACAGGTTTCTATGCTACACCCGGCTCCGGGAGGCATGAAGTACGGCTTGCCTATGTTTTAAATAAAGCAGAACTCAAAAAAGCGATGAAGTGTTTAGAAACAGGCTTTAGCTGTATATCCCGGAAGAGTGGAGATAGGAGAGCCGATTTATCAAAATTAAATATTTTAGTTTAGAGTTTAGAGTTTAAAGTTTTCCGAGTCTAGAGTTCGAAGTTTTTAATATCTGATAGTGAGCGGAAGACAACTTAATTTTGAATGACAGCAAGTGAGCGGGGTGACAGTTAACATCAACTTAGGGAGCAGAATAGGTATATAAAAAACAAACAACGGAGTCACCCGCTCACTGAGTAATTAAAATTCAAAACTAATGAATAAATAACGGAGTCACTTGCTCAGTAATTAATATCTTACTTAACACTTCTTACTTCCGATTTAGTCTATTAATATAAATATTATAAAGTATTCAAATAATACATATAAATCAAATTGGCAAATCTTTTCTATAGAGTTAATTACTTCTATCGAGCTTTTCCTGAGCTGCTTCCCATTTTTTCATTGCCTGATCTACCATTAACTTTAAAGCTGTATGATCATCTACTGTTTTTTGAAAAAGTATTTTATCTTGGTATAAATCGGGAGCTTGCATCTTAACTTCTAATTCTTGCATTTTTTCTTCTAAAGAATTGATTTCCTTTTCAGCTTTATCTACCTCACGCTGTAGTTGTTTGACTTTTTTACTTTGCTCTTTGCGTACTTTATGGTCAGGGTTTTTTTCCTGTTCTTCGGGCCTGCTTGGCTTTTTAGTTTTTTCAGCTTCAAAATCTCTAAAAGATTCTAATTCATATTTAGCTAAAAAATCATTGATGGACCCTAAATGTTCTTTGATGTTTTTATTTTTAAACTCAAAAGTCCTGTCTGTGAGGTCTTGTAAAAATTCTCTGTCGTGAGATACGACAATCAAAGCACCATCGTATTTTATCAATGCATTTTTAAGCACTTCTTTGGCAGAAATATCTAAATGATTGGTAGGCTCATCCAAAATGAGGAGATTAATAGGAGTGAGTAATAACTTAGAAATAGCTAATCGAGATTTTTCACCACCCGAAAGTACTTTCACTTTTTTATCAATGTCTTCTGCCCCAAATAAGAAAGTACCCAACAAGCCTCTTATTTTGTGTTCTTTCGCCCAATCTCCGGTAGCAATGTCTTCTATGGTTTGATAAACAGTTTTTTCTTCATTTAATGTTTTTTCTTGAAGCTGGGCGTAATAACCCAAGCTCACATTATGTCCAATAAGAAGCGTGCCATTAGTTGCATTTTCTTCTCCAATGATCATTTTCACCATGGTAGATTTGCCCTCACCATTTTTTCCCACAAAGGCTATTCTCTCACCGCGTTTTATCTCAAATTGTACATTATCTAAAATCGTTTTATCGCCATATTTTTTTACCAGTTGTTTGGTATTTATTACAACATCACCTGAGCGAGGTGCGGGAGGAAATTGAAAATTTATAGAAGAAGTGTCTAGCTCATCAATTTCAATTTTTTCAATTTTATCCAATTGTTTCATCATAGACTGAGCCATCTTCGCTTTGGTTGCCTTTGCTTTAAACCGTTCTATAGTGCGTTCTTGTTGCTCGATGTATTTTTGCTGATTTTTATATGCCGCTATTTGTTGCTCATATCTTTCCTCACGCAGTACCATGTATTTGGAGTAGTTGACGTTGTAGTCGTAAGTTTTACCGAATACAATTTCGATCGTTCTATTTGTGATATTGTCCAAAAACATTTTGTCGTGAGATACCATCATCACTGCTCCGGGATAATTGATTAAAAAGTTTTCTAACCATAAAATGGATTCAATATCTAAATGGTTCGTCGGCTCATCTAAAAGTAAAAGATCAGGCTTTTTGAGTAGCAGCTTAGATAATTCTACCCGCATCTGCCATCCGCCGCTGAATTCTCCTACCGGCCTATATAGGTCTTTATCAGAAAATCCTAATCCTTTTAAGACTTTTTCAGCATTTCCCTGAATAGCCTCACCACCAAGGTTGTTAAGTTGATTATGTTTTTCTGTGAAATCATTTAGTAAATCGGCATAAGCATCACTATTATAATCTTCTCTGGTAGCAAGTTCTTCATTTAGCTGATCAATGTCTTTTTGAAGTTTTAGTACATCCGCAAAAGCTTCAAGCGTTTCATTAAGGATACTTTTTTTAGAATTTATCTTTATTTCTTGAGGAAGATAACCTATTGTTTTTCCATCCGGAATAATGATATCGCCCTTATCAGGTTCTGAATTACCTGAAATAATGTTTAGCAAAGTAGATTTCCCTACGCCATTTTTTCCCACTAATCCGATTCTATCTTTGGGATTGATTAAAAATGAAATTTGGTCAAATAATGGTTTTCCGGTAAAGCTGACAGAGATATTAGTAACATTTATCATAAGGATGGCAAAAATACATGATTACTTCATTAAACTTGAAATTTAGGGTAAAAACATACAGAAGACCTTTGAAAAATAAGATAATAAAGAGTATTTTTCCTCCAATGGATTCAATCTTAACATATGCTATAACATAAGATGAACATAAAAAAAATAACTTTATTGGGAGCGGGAAATGTAGCGTGGCATATAGGAAAAGCGTTTAAACAAAAAGGTTATATTTTTAATCAAGTATTCAGTAACCAATTTAAAAATGCTCAGCAGCTATCTGCTGTGTTGAAAGCTGACCCTACCGATGATTTGTCAAAAATCAATCTCAATGCTGATATTTATATTCTGGCTTTAAAAGATGATGTGTTAGAAGAAGTAGGCCGAAAACTTAATCTATTTCATAAGTTTGTTGTGCATACGTCGGGTGCTCAGCGAATGGATATTCTGAGTAATTTATCTACTAAATATGGCGTGCTTTATCCTTTACAAACTTTTACAAAAAATACACCGGTAGATTTTAAAAATGTTCCCATCCTAATAGATGCTAATGAGATATCTTTGAAAAAAGAATTGGAAGCCCTTGCCCGGACAATAACTGAAAATGTGCAAAAAGTTACAGATAAAGATAGGTTGGCTTTTCATATAGCTGCTGTTTTTGTTAATAATTTTGCTAATTATCTTTACGGAACTGCTTATAATATATTGAACAGTAATCAGCAGGATTTTAAAATGTTACAACCTTTAATTGAAGAGACAGTTCGAAAACTAAAGGAGGCTGACCCTCAAAAAATACAAACAGGCCCTGCAGCGAGGGGAGATATGGAAACCATTCAGAAGCATTTAAAATTTTTACAAGATCATAATCCGGAATATGTGCAGATTTATGGTTTGTTATCTGAAAAAATACAAGAATTAAAGAAGAATGAGTAACTACTTAAAAAAATTAAAAGACATTACCACTTTTATATTTGATGTGGATGGAGTAATGACAGATAGTTCGTTGTATTTAATTAATGGAGAGCTTTGCCGTAAAATGTCCATCCGCGATGGGTATGCTTTAAAAGCTGCTGTAAATAACGGTTATTTGGTAGTGGCTATCACGGGTGGAAAGTTAGTCGATGTAGAAAAGCGGCTAAAAGACTTAGGCATGCAGCATGTTTATTTAAATTGCCAGAATAAAATTGAAGCTTACGAAGAAATGATTCATAACTATGATCTGAAATCTGAAGAAGTCATGTATATGGGAGACGATTGGCCGGATTATGAAGTGATGAAAAAAGTTGGACTGCCCTGTTGCCCTGCTGATGCTGTCACTGAGATTAAAGAAATTGCTAAATATATATCTCCTAAAACAGGTGGCCAAGGATGCGTACGGGATATTATAGAGCAAGTGATGAAAGTGCAAGGTAAATGGTAGGGTAACTGGAAATTAAAAAATTAAAGATTTAAGATTAAAAATTGAAAATTTGGCATGTTAAGGATTTGAAGTAAATGAGTGTTAAATTATTATTTAAACAATGATATTAATTTTACAACTCAATTATAAGAAATGGAAATTCAATATGATTTATGGTAGAAAAAGTAATTTTAGTAGATAAATATAATAAGGAAGTAGGCCAAATGGAGAAGATGGAAGCTCATGAAAAAGGGTTGTTGCATCGAGCTTTTTCAGTATTTGTTTTTAATAAACAAGGAGAACTAATGATCCATCAAAGAGCATTTGAAAAATATCACTCCGGAGGCCTGTGGACTAATACTTGTTGTAGCCATCCGCGTGTTAGGGAGTCAGTTTTACAAGCAGCTCATCGACGATTGCAAGAGGAAATGGGTTTTGATTGTGAACTGGAAGAAAAATTTACTTTCATTTATAAAAAAGAACTGGATAAAGGGCTTACAGAGCATGAATTAGACCATGTAGTAATTGGCATTAGCGATGTACAGCCTAAGCTGAATGCTGACGAAGTGGCTGCTTGGAAATATATTGCAATTCCTGATTTAGTAAAAGACATCGAACACAACCCTGATCAGTATACAGAATGGTTTAAGATTTGTTTGCCTGAAGTGTTGAGCCATTTAGATAGTGGAGAATAATTAGTATTTTTATGCTAAATCAAATTAATTTTGCATCACAAAGTTTTGGTAATTATAAAAGAATTATTTCGTGACTACTAAAATTTCCCCTATACAGAGATTTATCAAGCTGCTCAACTTAGATCGGGAAACGGTTATCAATATTAATATATACGCAATATTAAATGGTATCATCACCTTATCGTTGCCCTTAGGTATCCAAGCTATCATAAATTTTATAACTGGCGGGCAATTTGCAACTACATGGTATGTATTGGTAATTATTGTCATATTTGGGATATTAATTTCCGGTATTCTGCAAATTTTACAACTGTCATTAGCAGAAGATTTACAACAAAAAATCTTTGCCAACTCTGCACTTGAATTTACTTATCGTATTCCAAGGCTAAAAAGGGAAGAAATAGAGAGGTTTAACTTACCTGAAATGGTCAATCGCTTTTTTGATACATTAACACTTCAGAAGGGAATTAGCAAACTCTTATTAGATTTTACCAGATCTTCCTTACAGGTTGTATTTGGCATACTATTACTGTCATTATACCATCCGTTTTTCATCGCTTATGGATTAGCATTATTCGTCATTTTATTGATCGCACTCAGATTCACCGGGCCATTAGGATTGCAGTCGAGTATAAAAGAATCTTCCTATAAATATCAATTAGTCCATTGGCTGGAAGAGCTGGCACGAACATTTGAAGGATTTAAAATGGCCGGAAACGTTGCATTTCCGTTAGAAAGGTCTAATGGAATTGTAAAGGATTATCTAAAGTACAGAAAAAAGCATTTCAGGGTTTTGGCACTACAATACTTGATTATGGTCTTTTTTAAAGTTTTTATAACCGGCGGCCTGCTCATACTTGGCGGAATACTAGTGATCAATAATCAAATGAATATCGGACAATTTGTAGCAGCAGAGGTCATTATTATACTATTGATGACATCAATTGAGAAATTGATGTTTAGCTTTGAAACAATATATGATGTATTGACTGCTCTTGAAAAGATCGGATATTTTACAGACTTAACCTTAGAAAAGCAAGGAGGATTAAGGATTAAGCCGGATGATAAGGGAATAAAAATTAATTTTATTGACTTAACATTTCATAATATTACCGATGAGATCAAGGTAGACAAACTCAATGCTGCTATTACTTCCGGGGAAAAAATTGCGGTTACCGGCTTCGATAAGTCAGGTACATCACTTTTTTTACATATGGCAGCCGGGTCTTACCGAGATTTTGAAGGGGTAGTTTCTTACAATAATATTCCCATTGGCAATATTGATATCATGGATTTGAGGCAATATATAGGAGAAAATTTAGGTAGAGATTTAATATTTGAAGGCACAGTAACAGAAAATATCACCCTTGGCCGAAAACAAATTACTCAAGATGAAATTGAAGAGATGTCCTCCATTATTGGCTTAAGCGCCGACATAGAAAATTTAAGAGATGGTTATGATGAAGTGCTCAGGTCAGGAGGGAAATATTTACCGGAGACAGTCCCTTTAAAGCTTTTATTGGTTAGAGCACTTATACACAAGCCTAAGCTGATCGTTCTTAAAGATAATTTTGACATGTTGGATAATGAAACTATTGATGGCTTATTTGAATACCTGTTATCCGCAAAAACAGAAGCAACCGTAATCATTGCGACTAGAAAAAGAAAATATTTAAAACTCATTGATAATATCATATGGATGCAAGATGGAAAAGTAAGAAAAAAAGGAGCTTACAAAGAGCTTCTACTGGAAGATGATTTCACATTCATGGTAAAGTAGTGCTAGTATGTTAGGGATATCTTCAAATAAAATAAAAGCAAATATTTCACCCGAAGTATTCGATGCTGTTAAGATGATCAGGAAGACCAGAACAGGAAAAATTCTTGTTCGTAGTATTGTTTTCTTATCAATTTCCGTGTTCATCTTAATGCTTTTACCTTGGACGCAGAATGTTCGAGCACGGGGCACTGTAACTACGCTCAATCCGGAACAAAGAGTGCAAACTATACACTCTATTATAGCAGGTAGAATTGAAAAATGGTTTGTTAGAGAAGGCAGTTATGTATCTAAGGGAGACACGATATTATTTATCTCTGAAATTAAAGATGAATACTTTGATCCAAATTTGCTATCGAATACTGAGCAGCAAATAAAGGCTAAAGAACTTTCTGTTAATTCTTACATGGAAAAAGTGAAGTCGTTAGATAGTCAAGTTGATGCTTTATTAAGAACTAAAAAGTTAAAAGCTGAACAAGCTGATAATTATATATTGCAAGCACACCTACAGATGAAATCAGACAGTATTGAATTGGAAGCAGCCAAAACTAATCTTATAATTGCCAACAGGCAGTATGAAAGGATCGAGCAATTGCATAAGGAAGGATTAAAGTCTTTATCAGATTTAGAAGAAAAAAGGCTGAAATTACAAGAGGCACAAGCGAAAAGAATAAATGCAGATAATAAGTTATTAAGCAGTAGAAACAAGCTGATAAATGCCCAAGTAGAATTGAGTTCAGTTGAAAATCAGTACCGAGATAAATTGGCAAAAGCTGAATCAGAAAAATATACTGCACTTTCCAGTATGTATGATGCTGAGGCAGTTGTTACTAAAATGCAAAATCAGTACATGAATTACTCAGTACGAAAAGGCTTATACTATATAACAGCCCCTCAAAGTGGTTACATTACTAAAACCTTTGTGTCCGGTATAGGAGAAACGGTAAAAGAAGGACAGGACTTAATTACTATAGTGCCTTCTGAATATGAATTAGCTGTTGCCATGTTTATCCGCCCTATGGACATTCCGTTGATAAACAAAGGGCAAGAAGTTCGTTTTTTGTTCGATGGCTGGCCTGCTGTCGCTTTTGCCGGCTGGCCTGACTTATCGTTTGGTACATTTGGAGGAAAAGTCGTTGCGATAGATAATGTTACTAGTGAAAATGGGAACTATCGGGTTATCGTAACTCCTGATCCGGATGATCCTAAAAAATGGCCTAAAGGATTAAGATTAGGGTCAGGTGCAATAGGCATGGCATTATTAGATGATGTAACTATTTGGTATGAGCTATGGAGAAACCTCAATGGCTTCCCTCCTAATTTTTACGACCCGGAAACGTCTAAAAGTGAATATAAAATAGATAAAAAGGAGAAAGAATGATTCGTGCTTTTTTCTTAATTGTTTTTTATATTTTCTCCATACTTTTTGTAGGCGCTGATACGATTAAGGTGCTATCTGAAGAACAGTTTTTATTTTTAGTAAAAAATCATCATCCGGTTGCTCAGCAAGCTGCCATTGTCGAGGAAAAAGGAGAGAGAAATGTTCAACAAGCCAGAGGTAGCTTTGATCCATCCATCTATACAAAATTTAAAGAAAAAGAATTTGCTAATAAAGAATATTTCAATTTGCTCGATGTTGGATTAAAAATTCCAACTTGGTATGGTGTAGAAGCGAATGCAGGGTTTGAACAAAACAAAGGAGTTTTTTTAAATCCTGAGAATAGCACTCCAGAAAACGGATTATGGTATGCAGGGGTATCATTGCCTATAGGTAATGGGCTTTTCATAGACAAGAGAAGAGCAATATTGAGAAAAGCACAACTGTATAATCAAGCTTCCAGTGCTGAAAGGGCTAATATGATTAATAACCTATATTTTGAAGCACTTAAAAAATATTGGAAATGGGTAGAAGTATGGAATGAGTACGAAGTGTATAAGGAATCAGTTGAGCTTGCCAGAATTCGATTAAATGGTGTCGTAATAATGCATGAACTCGGCGATAAGCCTTCCATTGATACTTTAGAGGCATATATTCAGCTGCAAACAAGATTGGTAAGTAGAAATGAGTATTTATTGTTGTATAAACAAGCAACATTGGAATTATCTAATTACTTGTGGTATGAGAATTACATTCCTTTAGAAATTACAGATAGCTTAAAACCTCCCGAATTTAGAACGCTTGATACAAAACAAGTCATTAGCATGGATTCCTTAAATTATTATCTAAACAACATTGAAGCCGTGCATCCTGAAATGCAGATTTACGATTTTAAATTATCAGCTGCCAGGATAGAAGAACGTTTAGGGTTAGAAAATCTTAAACCAAGATTGAATTTTAATTATAATGTTTTAAGTGAATCTACCAGAGAAGAAAATTTTGAAGGATTTTTTGAAAATAATTATAAATGGGGCTTAGAATTTGAAGTGCCCATTTTCTTACGGCAAGGAAGAGGAAATCTACAATTAACCAGATTAGAAATACGAGATATTGAGTTAAATACTTCTCAAAAACTGCTTTCTTTACAAAATAAGGTGCGTTCTTACTATAACGAACATATAACATTGGAACAGCAAATAGAACTATATTCAGCTATTGTATACAATTATTCTACCTTACTAGAAGGCGAAAAAAGGAAATTTTTTGGAGGAGAAAGCTCTTTGTTTCTTATTAACTCACGGGAAAAAAATCTTATCAGTGCCCAATTAAAGGAAATAGAATTAACTACAAAATACTTTCAGGCCCGTGCCGGTGTGTTGTGGGCTGCAGGACAGTTATATATTGATCCTTTGTGGTAGAGTAAAAATATAATCAAGCGAATATATTCAACTACTCAGGTAATAATATTGTAGCATCAATATAATGTGCATTAAAAAATCCAAAACCACCAATTATATTTGTAGGACGATTAATGGGTTCTCCCGCTAAGCTCGCCACTAAACCTCCTGATTTTTCTCTAGCAACAAGATAGTAATAATAACCTTTGCTGATGTTTGAAAGTGTTACAGTAATTGTGTCCCTTGGCGAAAAATCAAATGAAAGAAGCATACTATCACTTATATTTGCATGGTCATAATCTTCATCACTAAATATAACTGATTGGACAGTCAGATTATTAAATAGGGGATTGAAATTTGCTAGTGTAGCGTCTAGGTTTGATGTATTGTAATAATTAACCAAATAATAATTATTTTCTGGTGGATCAATGAAATTAATTGTAGCGATTACTAAACTATCTGTCAAATCAGTAAAAAATATAGAAGATGAAACTGAATCTAAATTTACAGTGGGAAGTAGTTGAGTTGTTGCACTTATTGATCTTCCTGTAGCGGAATCATATACATCTAAAGTATAATAATTATCAATAGTTTGCAATGTGCTTAAGCTGGCGTATAGACCAGGTTGTACTTTGAATAAAGTGTCAGTTTTACCAGAATAAGAAACTGTTACTCGAGCCCTATTTACAGCTATTGAATTTAAAAAGTCTTCACTGGCTGTATCCTCACCGTTTGCTTCCAAAGCACTAAAGCTTTCGGTTACTGTAACCAACATAATTTGCTCAGGAATTAATAAATTGGATATTACAAGTTTTGGCTCATGCTCTTCTAAATCAATATCTAAAGGTTT
Organism: Chitinophagales bacterium; assembly: GCA_965213575.1. Classification (GTDB taxonomy): domain Bacteria; phylum Bacteroidota; class Bacteroidia; order Chitinophagales; family JAUHXS01; genus JAUHXS01. The sequence goes on from CBDBZN010000037.1 coordinate 44,265, forward strand.
TGTTCTGCAACTACATAGGATAGCAGTTAAAACTATTATTAAAAAAGAATACTTACATAATTTGTTTCTCATAAGTTACTTTAAAATTGAAAGTTCCAGCCTACAGAGAATATAAAACCAAATAGCCCCGGCTGATCATATTTATAACTCCCTAAACCATTTGGGGTTATTCTAACTTGATATGGTTGTGCTCTATTGTACACATTATAACCTCCGATATGCCATTCACTTTTAAAGCGTTTTGTTTTAGAATTATTTCTATTTGGATTTATAACAAAGTTGGCATCAAGTCTATGGGAAGGAGAAAGTTGGACTGAATTTCTTTCTGTATAAATTGGAACTATTTCGAGGTTTGTAGTACTTGGATTTGGAGCAAAATAGCTTCCTGTTTGAGCGGTAAATCTTGAACCCGTCGAATATACCCAAACCAAAGAAAAATCAAGCCATTTTGTAATATGTGTGTTTGTTACGAATGAGAAATCATGTCTTCGATCATACTTAGCAAAGTAACGATTTCCTTTATTAAGGTCGTCAAAATCTCTTGTGCTCCATGATAAAGTATAGCCTATCCATCCACTTATTCTTCCTTCATCACTTTTTAATAAAAACTCAAAGCCATATGCATCGCCCGTTCCGGTAACTAATTGATCCTCAAAATTATTATTAAGAATTAAGTTAGCTCCTTCTTCATATTCAATCAAATTGTACATCCATTTGTAATAAGTTTCAGCAGTTATTGATAAATTAACACTTGATAATAACCTTGTATAACCAAAAGCAATCTGATCAGATTTTTGTGGCTTGACATTTTTTGTAACAGGATACCATAGGTCAGTTGGAAGCGCCACCGATGAATTCGAGACACGATGCATATATTGCTTCATTCGAGAATAGCTTAATTTAATCGAGCTTTTAGGGTTCAGTTTATATCGTGTGGCTACCCTAGGTTCTAATCCCGTGTAAAACACACTATCTGCTAGAGCTCCTGAGGCTCTTAACCCAACTGCCAATTTAAATTTAGGATTAATTTCAATCTCATCTTGAACATATAATGCTAATTCCTGATTATCAATTCGATCACCTTTTTGAGATCTGATAACTTCAGTAATTTCTCCGGTTGTATTAATAATATTAGGCCTAAATTGATGATTGATTATTGCTCCACCAAATTTTATATGGTGCTGGTTATTTAAATAGTAATCAAAATCTGCTTTCAATCCAAGATCGTTAATTTTAGATTGTACAAGGACAGAATTTCCTAAAAACTCTCCCTCAATATCGTAGCGAAATCGAGTAGAGATAAATGATATGTTTGAAAAAAGTTTTGCGTTATATATATGATTCCACCTAATAGTAGAAGTAAGATTGCCTAGACTGAACCCAAAGCCTAAGTTTTGCCCCTCCTCTAAAGATAGCCCTGATGTATCTGAATCATCAAAAACCAAAACATCCTTACCTAAGTAGGCACTTGCAAATATTCTATCTTTTGGAGAAATTTTATAATTCAGCTTGGCGTTAAAATCGTAAAAATAATACGGAATATCAGATATTACATTAATATATGTTCTTCTTCCTGATATTAAAAAAGACATTTTATCATTAATTATAGGTCCTTCAAGCGTTAACCTAGATGAAATTAACCCAATTCCACCTTCGCCATGAAACTTTTTAATATTTCCTTCTTTCATTTTGATGTCTAAAACTGAAGATAGTCTTCCCCCATACTCAGCAGGAAAACTTCCTTTTAGGATAGTAATATCTTTTAAAGCATCAGGATTAAAGACAGAGAAAAAACCAAATAAATGAGCTATGTTGTATACTACAGCTTCGTCTAACAATATGAGGTTTTGATCTGCATCCCCTCCTCTTACAAATAATGATGTAGTACCTTCTCCACCTCTAGAGATACCGGGTAAAAGCTGAGCTACTTTTATAATATCTGTTTCTCCTCCGATAGTAGGCAATGTTTTTATATTTTTTATTGATAGATTAATTGAACTCATCTGCGGATCATCCACTTCACTACTTATTTTATCTGCAGAAACTATAACGTCATTAAGTAAAAAGCTGATTTCTGTTAGTGATACATTAAGTGTAATATTTTCATTGTTTAAAATTATCGTATCGTTATATGACTCATAACCTGTAAAACTTATTGAAACATCATGAGTGTCTGAAGGCAAGGTGAGTGAGAAGAAACCATATTGATTGGAGGTAGTTCCTTTTTTTAGCGTTTTGCTATAAATAGTTGCACCAAATATAGATTCACCACTATTATCATCTGTAATGTAGCCACTGATAGTTGCTTCATTTGCAGATGTGAGAAACGAAATTAAAACAAAAAAAATCAGGAAAAATTTATCAGTATGGCGCATATAAATAAAACTAAGTGACAATATTACATAATATTTTCATTATTAGAATGAATTGACACTTCATTAACACTCTTTAACATTGTTTCACCATAAAGTAGTTTATTCATATTATATAACTTTGGTATAATCATTGATAAACTTTTTGATATAATATTTTAATCATGTTCAACCTCTTCAAATCCGATCCAAACAAAAAGCTTCAAAAGCAGTATCAAAAACTGATGAAAGAAGCTACTGATTTACAACGAAAAGGTGATATTAAAGGATACGCCATGAAGGTCGCTGAGGCGGAAGCTGTAAATGACAAAATAAATCGTACCACCGATGAGTAAGCAGCAGGTTGCTATTTTTTGGTTTCGTAGAGATTTACGCCTAGAAGATAACGTTGGACTATATTATGCACTGAAAGGCGAATATCCGGTATTGCCGATCTTCATTTTTGATGAAAATATTTTAAATGATTTAAAGAATAAGCAGGATGCAAGAGTCATATTTATTCATCGACAAATAGAAAATATTAATATAGAATTAAAAAGTAAAGACACTTCTTTACAAGTTTTTTTTGGAAAGCCCAAAACAATTTGCCAGCAGCTCTTGAATGAATATGATGTAAAAGAAGTTTTTGCAAATAGAGATTATGAGCCCTATGCGAGAGAACGTGATAAAGAAATTTATGAGTTGGTGAAAGCTAAAAATATTGCTTTTAACACTTATAAAGATCAAGTAATTTTTGAAAAAAGTGAAATTACTAAATCTGATGGAACGCCTTATGCAGTGTTTACACCTTACAAAAATGCTTGGAAATCAAAGGTTAAAGACGAAATGTTGAATAGTTATCCCTCCGCACAAGTTGATAATTTCTACTCAATTCGCTGGACGAAAATAATATCCTTACAGCAGATAGGTTTTGAACTTACTACCATAGATCTTCCGTCAGATATTGTAAAGGGCCATACTTTACAGAATTACGCTAAACAACGTGATTATCCTGCTAAGAATGGTACCTCTCAATTAGGTATACATCTGCGTTTTGGAACAATAAGCATCAGGAAACTTATGCAACTAGCTAAAGATATAAGTACGGTGTTTTTTGATGAATTGATTTGGAGAGAATTTTTTCAAATGATATTGTGGCATCATCCCAGAGTGGTTAATGAAAATTACAATAAAAAATATGATGCTATACCATGGAGAAATAATAAAGCTGAATTTAAGCGATGGTGTGAAGGCAAAACGGGATACCCAATTGTAGATGCTGGCATGCGAGAACTTAACAATACAGGTTTTATGCACAATCGTATCAGGATGGTGGTGGCTAGCTTTTTGACTAAACATTTATTAATAGATTGGCGATGGGGAGAGGCTTATTTTGCTGAAAAACTGCTAGATTACGATTTAGCATCTAACAACGGAAACTGGCAATGGGCGGCAGGTACAGGGGTAGATGCACAGCCATATTTTAGAGTATTTAATCCATATACACAGGCAAAAAAGTTTGACCCGAATAATGAATATATCAAAAAATGGGTGCCTGAATATGATTCGGATGAGTATGTAAAACTGATAGTCGATCATAAAGAAGCTCGTGAGCGTGCTATTGAAACTTATAAGAAAGCAGTTTCGGGATAAGAAATTCTAGTTATTTTTAAATAACTTCATCCCACCATTGAAAATACATAGAATTGGATGAAGAAAGCAGGACTTTTCATAGCACTTTTACTAATTGCATTTTTAACATTACACGCCCAAGAAGACACTGCCGGAAGAGATAATAGTTTAGTTCCCTTGCCTCTATTGTTTTATACCCCCGAAACAAGTCTCGGATTTGGTGGGGCAATTGTATATAATTTTAAATTTAAAGACGAACCTGCAAGCTCGACTGTATCTCAACTGCAAGTAGGATTTGCTTACACACTCGAAAATCAGATATTATTTTATACTCCTTATAGAATTTATTTTAATAATGATAAATATCTAAGCTATGGTGAACTTGGGTTCTACAAGTATTTTTATCGTTTTTATGGTATTGGTAATGATATTGACGTAGATGAATTTTCAATTTTTGAAATAACCTATCCTCGTATCAGATTAAATTTTCTCAAAGAAGTAGCATCTAATTTTCATATAGGTGCAAGGTACTGGTTCGACGGCTATAATAATGTGGATTTTGATTCAGACACAAACAATATAGCCGATCCATCTATTACCGGTATTGATGGAGGAATTATATCGGGTATCGGTTTGGTGACTAATTACGATACTAGAGATAATATATTTTTTCCTTCTGAAGGTTTATTTATAGAAACAGTATTACTGCAAAACGGAGAGTTTTTAGGGAGTGATTTCAATTATTTTAATTACAGCATTGACGCCAGTAAATATTTTAATGTAATTAAAGATCATGTAATAGCTGTAAATGCATATGGAAATTTCTACAATGGCGATCCCCCATTTTTTCAAATGGCTTTTATTGGTGGCACTAAAAAAATGAGGGGCTATTATGAAGGTACTTACAGAGATAAGAAGTTGATGATGCTTCAAACAGAATACCGAATGCCTATATTTTGGCGTTTTGGTTTAGTAGCATTTGGAGGAGCAGGCGTAGTCGCTCCTACTTTTAAAGATTTTGACTTTAAAAATACAAGATTTACTTATGGAGCAGGCATGCGTTTCAGGCTAAATGAAGATAAAGTAAACCTTCGATTCGATGCTGCATTTAGTCCGGAGACAAGTGGATTTTATTTGACGGTAGGGGAGGCGTTTTAATATGTTATTGCGTTATACTGAAATCTTCAGCGATTGAAGTTCCGAGGAAGATGAAGCGTTTCAGAAAAGAGAGTAGAAGTGCTTAACAAAATCACAGGAAAAAATTAACATGATAAAAATCGGATTATTAGGAGTAGGGCATCTTGGAAAAATCCATTTAAAATTGCTTCAAGAAATTGATGGTTTTGAATTAGTCGGATTTTATGATCCTAATGATGAAAATAGCGGGAAAGTTATTAGTACATATGATATTCAAAGATTTGGTTCACTAAATGAATTAATTAAGCAAGTAGATGCTGTAGATATCGTAACGCCCACTCTTTCTCATTACGATTGTGCTATTCAAGCAGTTAAAAACGGCAAGCATATTTTTATAGAAAAGCCGGTTACTAATACATTAAAAGAAGCAGAGAATTTATTGGCCATTGTAGAAGAGGCAAATGTAAAAGCTCAAGTGGGGCATATTGAAAGATTTAATCCTGCTTTTATGGCATTAAAAAATCAAGATTTAAATCCGGTATTTATAGAATCACATCGTTTAGCAAAATTTAACCCACGCGGTACAGATGTTTCGGTGGTGCTGGATTTAATGATCCACGATATAGATGTAGTCTTGAGCATGGTACGTGCTAATGTTAAAAAAATAAGTGCAAACGGAGTTGCTGTTATTAGCGAAACGCCTGATATTGCCAATGCTAGAATAGAGTTTGATAATGGTTGTGCAGCCAACCTAACGGCTAGTAGAATTTCCTTAAAAGATATGCGTAAGATGCGGTTGTTTCAAAAGAACGCTTATCTAAGTATCGATTTTTTAAATAAAGATGCTGAAGTAATTAAGCTAAATACTAGTGGAGAAACTCCCACAGGCTTGACATTTGACTTGGATCATAATGGAATTAAAAAACAAATTATTTTAGAAAAACCTACTGTGGAACCAATTAACGCTATTAAGCATGAGCTTGAATTATTTAGAGATGCTATATGGAATAACACTGAACCGGAAGTATCTGTTTTGGATGGATTAAATGCTCTTAAAGTAGCATATCAAATTATCGAAAAAATTGAGAAAAACAGTTTCATAGCTTAAATTTTTGCATGATTTAAGATGTTTTAACTTTAATTTCAGATTTCAAACCTCAAACTTCAAATTTATAACAGGTTCATGCAATATTTTAAAACTTTATGCATTGTATAAATGTTACAAAATTTTAAATGAGGCGAATACTACTCAAAGCCATAGTCGGCTTAATTTTTTCTTTTTTTATAACCGGCTGTGAGTTGATCAATCCCCCAGAAGAAATTCCTACTTACATTTATATTGATTCTATTAAGTTAGATATTCTCGATCCATCTGAAGGTTCTGCTGCACATAAAATTCTTGATGCATGGGTTTTTATAGATAATAATCCTGTAGGTATTTATGAGCTTCCGATTAACTTTCCTGTCTTAAATAAAGGAGAAGTAGATATTTTAGTTCAAGCAGGTATCGCAGAGAATGGTATAGCTTCAACGAGAGTTAATTATCCTTTTTATACTTCTTATAAAACAACCGTTACGCTATCTGAAGGAGAAACAATTACTATAAATCCGGTAGTAAACTATAAGCATCTGGCTGATTTTGCTTTTACAGAAAATTTTGATGGTGTGGGGATTAAATTTTCGCGATTAAATGGGAATGTGGATATTGTAAAATCTACAGAAGAAAAATTTGAAGGAGTGGCATCGGGTAAAATTGAATTAACCGGAGTCAACAATTATGCTGAGATCGGCAGCACAGAATCTTTTCCTTTACCATTAGATGGGAGCCTCATTTATTTAGAATTAAATTATAAAGGGACTAATGATTTTCAGATTGGGTTATTAGATGAAAATTCGCAACAGCGATTATATGATTTAGTTGTATATCCTAAGGAAGATTGGAATAAAATTTATGTGAACCTTACTCAAATTGCCAATGTAATGGCTGCTCAAGAGTTTAGATTAGTCATTCAATCCGTACTAAATGAGGAGCTGGCTTCGTCTGAAATTTATATTGATAATGTAAAACTGATCCATTAAACAGGTTTGAATAAAAAGTTAGGCATATTCATAAATATTCTTTTAGATTATGTTGCTGCATCTATTAGTTGGGCTATATTTTTTACTTTTCGCAAAATTTACATCGAAAATATTCCCGGAAATGTTTTTGATATTGTAACAGAGGATAAAAATTTCATACAAGGCATCATCTTCATTCCTATATGTTGGGTAATCTTATATTTCTTATCAGGAAGTTATAAAGATCTCTTTAGAAAGTCTCGGTTATCAGAAATTAACAGGACAATCATATCTTCCTTAATAGGAGTTATTATCATATTTTTTACTTTAATGCTAGATGATTTAGTGCCGGTTTACACTAATTATTATAGTTCTTTATTTGCACTATTTATTATTCATACCAGTATCACTCTGTTTATTAGAATGCTTTTGCTGAGTATTAGTAAAAATATCGTTAAAGATGGCCGAGTATGGTATAATACTATTTTAATTGGAGGAAATAAAAATGCACTCGACCTATATCAAGAGATAATAATTCAAAATCTACCTTTAGGTTATAGATTTAAAGGCTTCATAGATACCAATGGTAAAAGTACAAATGAGCTGGAAGCTTATCTTCCGAAGTTGGGAAAAATCGAAAGCCTTAGTAAAGCTATTGATCAATATAATATTGAAGAGGTTTTTATTGCAGTAGAGTCTTCTGAACATCAACAATTAAATCAGATCATAAATATTCTAGCTGATAAAAACTTAGTTGTTAAAATATTACCTGATATGTATGATATTATTGCCGGGTCAGTTCGGGTAAATAATGTTTTTGCTACACCATTAATTGAGATTTATCCTAAAATAATGCCTATTTGGCAAAGAATGATTAAGAGATTGATTGATGTTGTGATGGCAATATTTATATTTATTTTGCTGATCCCCGTCTATATATTCATCGCTTTAAAAGTTAAATTGTCATCTAAAGGGCCAATCTTTTACACTCAGGAGCGGCTTGGGATAAATGGATTACCATTTAATATGTATAAATTCAGGTCTATGTATACAGATGCTGAAAAAGATGGACCTGCGTTATCAAGCAAAGATGATCAAAGGATCACTCCGTGGGGAAGAATTATGCGTAAATGGCGTTTAGATGAATTGCCTCAGTTTTGGAATGTTATTATTGGCGATATGTCAATAGTAGGCCCGCGGCCTGAACGAAGATATTATTTTGATAAAATAGTTTTAGAGGCTCCTCATTATAAGCATTTAAGCAAGGTGAAGCCGGGTATTAGTTCTTTAGGAATGGTTAAATTCGGTTATGCTGAAAATGTGAAGCAAATGATCGCAAGGATGAAATACGATTTATTGTACGTCGAAAATATGTCTCTGGCCTTAGATATAAAAATAATGTTTTACACCCTTTTGATCATCGTACAAGGAAAAGGTAAGTGATGTTAATTAACTAAATTTACTGATTAGCTAATTAACAATTTAATTCTTTAGTTTTAAAGTATAAACAGATTTATAATGTTCAGGATTATTAAAATAGTCATCTAATTCCCCTCTAACATTATCTTCAATAAACGGCATTAATGGCTGGTCTACTTCAAATACTTTAACGATAGATTTCCTGATTTTTTCATCCCATACCTTATAATAAGTGTCGAAGTCGTTTGGCCCAATAACTTTCCTGCAATTCGGATCTCCACAGGTAAGTGCCATTTCAGAATCTAAATTAAAAATTCCATATTCATCCGTAATTTGTTCGCCTTTTTCTATGTCTCTTATAGCAATTTCAAATCCATATCCGGTACTGATAGTATTACAATTACAACAATGGTTTACATACTTTGCAAAATCCCAACTAATTATCCTATTGCCTTTTTCATCTATATAAGAATATTTATCTATTACTGATTTCATTTCGTTTGCATGAAGCAAATAATCTGTGGGGGTAACTACTAATTCTAAGCTGTCTTTTACGTAAACTATTGTGCCTTCGGGTATTTGGCCTGTTGCAAAAACACCATAACCAACTATGTCATTGATGTGTCTTACCTCCGTCTTTGGGTGTATCATTTATAGTTTTGTATTAATTTAATGAGTAGATTTAGAAATAATATTAATATTAAAAAAACTATTTTCAAGTTCAATTTTACGTCTTTTATACAAAATTTTTGCTATTTTCTTAGTTTTTTCCATTTCTTTATATCATAAGTTTATAATATAAGGTTCTTAATTTATCTCGCATTCAATATAGTTTAAATATATGATTAAATTAATTTCCTAATCTCCCTTTTATCCATTTTCCGCAACAATTACATACAAAAGGACTACTTAAAATATCTTCAGAATCATTGTAGTTGAAAGTTATTTCTTCATTGGGCTGAATACCACTTATGGCAACTAGTTTACCATTGATCATTTTACAGTTAGGAACACATGAATGATTAATATATTGGCCTTCGTCTTCTATATTGATATGAATGTTTTTGCTGACTTGGATAGATGTTTGTGTGGGCTTTGTTGAAACTTTCCCTTTTGGGACATATACAACTTCTCCTTTTGAAAAGCTTGTATGACTAAAAGCACCTTTCATATTCTTATGTATGTGCTTTATTACCATCGTTGAAACTTAAAATAGCCCTAACTGACTATCATCTTTTTTTTTCTTTTTAGCAGATTTTAATCGATTTTCTGTTTGTTGAACTTTCAACTCAATCGTATTTTCAGATTCAATCTTCTTTTCTGAGAGTTCTTTTTTTATTTGTTCTTCAAAAGCAATATCCTCTTCGGTCAGCTCTTCTTCCTCAACAGACTGTGCAGTTTCAGCAATGACTTTGCTTTCACTTAAATAAGGTTGGCTATCATTTGTGGTATTATCAGGTATTTCTTTCTCACTTTCAGCTGTTTGATGATTTTCTGTGATGGTTAATTTAGTAATACTATGATATGGCAATCTATTGCCTAACGCTTTCCAACCTTTTACATCAATGAATTCAGCCATGTTTACCGCTTCTCGTTTTTTCTCACCTCCTGCTTTTGTAGTAGCGTCAAAAGTAATAATAGGCTTTTCGGCAGTGGAGACTTTGAGTAGCTTAGAACCAGATTCCTCTGAAATAAAAACAAATTTTTCTCCTATAGATTTAGTTTCTATATGAAACCTTTTGATAAAATACTTCTTCGTCTTTCCATCATAATAAAGTGCAGATATGGCAGACTGAGGGTCAAATTTTCTAATCACCTCAATATTATCCATGGCATATCTGTTTACTAAGTCAGGCTCGGTAAGCTCATAAGATCCGTCTCTAAAAATGGATAAAATTTGATCATCTGTATCAAAACTGCCTAAATAAGCTCCTCTTTTTTCCGTATTTAACCTGCCGACTGTTTCGTCAAGCCACATGTCTCTACCGCCAATGGTAGACTCTCCTAGTTCTTTTCTAACTACTTTAGTAATGGCGTATTTAGTTACCATATTACCTTTCGAGCTTCTGCCTTTTATAGCTAAGTCACCAAAATCATATTCAAAAACTTTCTTTTTAGCTTTAGAATTGGGTGATAAGGTAATAGTCACAACCTCAGATTCGCTATTAGGATTGGCAGTAAAATATACTGTTTTAGTATTAGGATCGCCGGTTGTGAGGTCATATTCTTTGTCTCTGGTAATAGATTTTACCGCAAAGCGCTTAGCAAATGATTTTCCCAGCTTTGGATCTGCATAAATCATGTTATAAACCATTCGCTCATCGCCTTTTTTCCAAACGGCTATATGTATGATGTCTTTACCGAAAAATAATTTATCAGCTATTTTAGAAACCATAAATTTACCGTCTCGCCTAAAAGCTATAACGTTATCCAAGTCAGAACAATCAGCTATATACTCATCTTTCTTTAATCCATATCCGGCAAAGCCTTCTTTTCGATTTACATATAATTTTTTATTGGAAACAGCTACTCTGCTTGCTTTAATAGTTTCAAAAGTAGCGACCTGCGTTTTTCTTTCCTTATCTTTTCCGTATTTTTCAATTAGTTTTTCAAAATAGGCTATCGAAAAATCGGTTAGATGAGCTAGATGGTGATCAACCTCTGCCATCTGTGCTTCTAAGTCTTTTATATACTCATCTGCTTTAAAAGAATCATATTTAGAAATTCGTTTTATCTTTATTTCTGTCAGCTTGATGATATCTTCTTCAGTTACAGTCCGCCTTAACTTTTTCTTGTGCGGCTCTAAGCCCTTGTCAATTGCTAAAAGCACGGCTTTCCAAGTTTCGCATTCCTCAATATCGCGATATATTCTGTTTTCAATAAAAATCTTTTCTAAAGAAGATAGGTGCCATTTATTTTCTAGTACTGCCCGCTTAATTTCTAACTCGCGTTGTAATAAATCCTTTGTTTTGACGGTAGATATCTTTAACACCTCATCTACATTAGTAAAAACAGGCTTTTCATTTATAATGACACATGTATTTGGAGAGATGGAAACTTCACAGTCAGTAAAGGCATACAAAGCATCTAGCGTAACATCAGGTGAAATACCCGGAGCTAAATGCACAAATATTTCCACATCTTTGGCGGTATTATCTATTACCTGTTTGATTTTTTATTTTTGCCGGAATCGTTAGCTTTGATAATACTATCAATTAATCCGGGAGTGGTGATGCCATATGGCACTGACTTAATAGCTAAAGTTTTTTTATCAACTACATCAATCTGCGACCTTACTCTTAATCTTCCACCTCGCTCGCCTCTGTTATATTCACTAAAATCGGCTAATCCTCCTGTAGGAAAATCGGGTAGTAATTTAGTTGGCTTGCCTTTGAGCACGTTGATCGACCCCTTACATAATTCAATAAAGTTATGCGGCATGATCTTAGTTGATAGCCCAACTGCAATTCCTTCCACGCCTTGGGCTAACAATAAAGGGAATTTTACAGGCAAGGTAACAGGTTCTTTTTTCCGCCCATCGTAAGAAGTTTGCCAGTTTGTGGTATCGGCATTAAAAGCAACCTCTAGGGCAAACTTGGATAATCTTGCTTCTATATATCTGGCAGCTGCAGCACTGTCTCCGGTCCTTACATCGCCCCAGTTACCTTGCGTTTCAATGAGTAAATCTTTTTGGCCCAGATTAACGATGGCATCTCCAATAGCAGCGTCTCCATGTGGATGATATTGCATCGTTTGTCCGATAATATTCGCCACTTTATTAAACCTGCCATCATCCATTTCTTTCATGGCATGCATAGCTCTTCTTTGAACAGGCTTTAGGCCATCTTCAATGGTAGGGACGGCCCTTTCTAGGATTACATATGAGGCGTAATCCAGAAACCAGTTTTCAAACATTCCCGAGACAGGAATAGCGTGAACACCGGATTCTCTACCATTCTTTTCAAAATTAGGATTAGTAGGATTTTCTTGGTCTTGCATTAATAAAAAGCAGCCCTATGCGGGCTAAAGTAGTTAACTTAATGAGATCTTTTTCTTTCTATTGCGTTCTGCTACAGCTAAAAGATTATCTAATGCCATAGTAAATGTTTGCTCATTAAATACTTTACTATCTAGTTTTTGTATTTCAATTTGCTCCTGACGAATGCTTTCTGCATTCATTCTGGCTAACTGTGCTATAGATTTATTCATAATTTTCCAATTATAATTCATTGCAATATACCATTTATCAGCTTTTTATAAAACTTCAATTGTGCACAATTGTGCATAATGTATTAAAATACCTTGCAGGCTAATTATTTGTGTATATTTTTGTAAACATGCGGAATAAGCTTTTTTTGCTATTGTTGTTTTTGCCATTAGTAGCTGTTATTGTTTTATATCTAAGAATTGATAAAGATTATTTTTCCGGTATCCCTGAATGTAAAGGAAATTTAAAACGATTTGAAGGATATGTAATTTGCACATACATTAATGGTTCAGATACCTCTAAATGGGCAGCGTATCAACTGACAGGCAAAGAAGCTATGGGAATTTTACCGGTAGAGAAAAAGAAAAACATCATTCAGTTGGCCCCGACTCAAGATTTTAAATGGAGCCGGCAATCTATAGCAAATACTTACCAAATTCAAAATGCTATCATCATGCAGCCTGATTTATACAGTAAGATATGGCAGCCACTTGAGGTTATTATTAATCGTTGGGCAGTTAAGCATCATAGACTCTATATTGTTAGTGGTGTTTCTGTTTCGGCAGGCAAAACTTTATATTATAAAGCTGTATTGGATTATAAAGATCCGGATATTAAGGCTATAGGTTTTTTATTCTTAGCTGATGAAAATTATAATGATCCGACAGACTGTGTAGTTTCGGTGCAAGCTCTCGAAAAAGTTATTGGCTACAATCTTTTTCCAAAATTGCCAAAGTTAATAGCTGAAAAAATAGAATCGACCGCTGATTATAAAGTATGGTGAGCGGTGGAGAATTTTCTTCTGAATATCCAATCATATCGTTGCCAGCCTCCTATAGGTTCATAGTCAGGATATTTTTTAACCAGATAGGCAGCACCTATTTCTGTTGCGTGTTTTTCCGGAAGGCTTAAGTAATGTACCTGTTCATTAGCAAACACAGCAGTGGCAAGACTAGGCAAAGCTATCAAGAAGATATAGGCAGGGCCAAAAGTTTTACTTTGTAACGTGTGTCCAAACTCATGAGTAAATACGTTGCCGCCAAAACAAGCTTTTCTGCCCAAGAATATTTTATTGCCTAAAGCATATCCGATAAAAGACGCATTTGTTTCATAAGTAACGGTTTCTTCAAATACATATACGCCTTCAATTTTAATATTCTGATCCTTTAAAAGAATATTGGCTAAAATGAGTTGTGGTAATTGCCATAATTCTGTAAGTTTCCTGCTACTTACAAGCACATACAGGAAATGCTATTGCCATTATTGTGCAAAATGTCCATAGGTTATAAGTCAGCAGTAAAATATTTTTTCAAAACGAGTAAAAATATTATTAGTCTCAAATGTAGAAATAAGAAATAGATTATTTCAGCAGTAAATGACAGCAAATTTTTTATAAATTTAAAGACATATTATTTGGCAGGATAATTGTAATTTCAAGTACTAGTTTATATAATAAAAATTTAGAAAATGTCACTTAAAAATAAATATGAAGAAGTACTAGAATTAGGTAAAAAATTCAACGTGCAAAATGGAGATGTTAAAGAGGAAAGCAACTTATTAAAAGTAAAAGGTACTGCCAAAACTCAATATCAAAAAGATAGAATGTGGGATAAGATTAAGCAAATCGGTGGTGAAAATCCAAGTGATATTCAGGCTGATATTAAGGTTGCTGATAATTCTGCTTATCATTATCATGAAGTTGAAAGTGGAGAAACTTTGAGTAAGATTGCAAAGAAATATTATGGCGAATCATCTGAGTACATGAAGATATTCAAAGCAAATGATGATAAGCTAAAAGATCCTGACATGATCCATCCGGGCCAAGTTTTAACTATTCCATTTCCTAGTTAAAACTTGTTTATTTTAAATTCTGAGAGGCTGATGATTAGAGTGGATGAGTAAAATTAAAGCTCATCATAACATTATGATGAGCTTTAATGCAGTCCGTAGGGGAATCGAACCCCTGTTACCAGGATGAAAACCTGGCGTCCTAACCCCTAGACGAACGGACCAAATAAGTTGGAATGCAAAAGTAAAATTTTTTTCTTATTTACTCCAAATATTTGGTAATAATATTTTATGAATCTCATCTTACACAGTATGAATTGAAAATAATATCTTTGCACCAACTGATACTTATAAGAAATGAATAAAACAAAAGTAGCTATCAATGGTTTTGGTAGGATCGGGCGGATTACTCTTCGTAAACTGATTGATCATAAATATATGGAGGTAGTTGCTATTAATGATCTTGCAGATACTGAAACGTTAGCACATTTATTTAAGTATGATTCTGTGCATGGCACTTATAAAGGTGAAGTATCTACAACGGAAAAAAGTATAACTATCGAAAATTCTGTTATACAAGTTTTATCCATCAAAGATCCTACAGAATTACCGTGGAAAGAAATGGGAGTGGAAATTGTTTTAGAATGTACCGGCTTATTCAGAAGAGAAGAAGATGCCGAAAAACATCTAGAAGCAGGGGCAAAAAAAGTAATTATTTCCGCTCCTTCTAAAGGAGAGACCTACGTAAAAACTATTGTAATAGGAGTCAATGATGATGACCTGGATGAAAATGATGAAGTTATCTCAAATGCTTCATGCACAACTAATTGCTTAGCACCTGTTATGAAAGTTATTGAAGATAATTGGGGTTTTCAAAAAGCTTTTATGACAACTGTACATGCCTATACATCGGATCAATCATTACATGATCGTGCACACCGCGACTTGAGGAGAGCCAGGGCTGCTTCCAGAAATCTAGTGCCTACTACTACAGGAGCAGCAGATGCTCTAAGCTTAGTCATGCCTCAAACTAAAGGCAAGGTTATGGCATCTGCCGTCAGAGTGCCGGTAATAGATGGTTCTACTATTGAGTTAAACTGTATTTTAAATAAAGAGGTAAGCGAAAAAGAGATCAATGCCGCATTTAAAAAAGCAGCTGAGCAAGAGCTTAAAGGTATTCTCGAATATACAGAAGCACCCTTAGTTTCTAGTGATATTATTGGTAACAGTCATTCTGCTATTTTTGATGCCTCTTTAACTACTACGATGGGAAGTTTTGTAAAGCTAATGGCTTGGTATGATAATGAAATGGGTTATTCATCTCGGTTGGTTGACTTGATTCAAAAAAGTTATAAAATTAAAATAATGGGCGACATACATGCCTATGATTTTTCGAATAAACAGGCAGTCATTCGTGTAGATTTTAATGTGCCGCTAGATGACAGTTTAAATGTTACGGATGACACAAGAATACAGGCTGCACTGCCAACGATCGAAAAGATATTAAAAGATAACGGCTCCGTTGTATTGATGTCACATTTGGGAAGGCCGAAAGATGGGCCGGAAGAGAAATTCTCTCTAAAGCATTTGGTACCTCATTTAACAAAACTGTTCTCCACCGATGTTTTGTTTGCAGAAGACTGTGCTAGCGATGAAGCATTTCGTAAATCTCAAAATTTAAAAGCTGGAGAAGTTCTCCTCCTTGAAAATCTACGATTCTATAAAGAAGAAACTAAGGGTGATAAAGCTTTTGCTGAAAAGCTATCTCAACACGGAGATGTATATATAAATGATGCTTTCGGAACCGCTCACCGCGCTCATGCATCTACAGCAATTATTGCTGATTTTTTTAAGCCTGAAGAAAAAATGTTCGGCTGCTTAATGGAGAAAGAGATCAAAAATGCAGAGAAGGTGCTAAAAGATGCAAAAAAAACCTTTTACTGCTATTTTGGGTGGTGCAAAAATATCTGATAAAATTCTTATCATTGAAAAATTACTGGATTTAGCTGATAGCATCATTATTGGAGGAGGAATGAGTTATACTTTATTTAAGGCACAAGGGGGTGCAGTTGGAGAATCTTTAGTAGAAGAAGATAAACTTACTTTGGCGCTGGAAATTATCAAAAAAGCAAAGCAGAAAGATGTAACCCTTTTACTTCCTGTCGATTCTGTGATAGCAGATGATTTTTCAAATGAGGCCAATACTAAAATTGCGAAGAATGATAACATTCCCGATGGATGGATGGGCTTAGATATCGGCCCTGAAGCATGTAATAAATTCGCGGATGTCATCTTAAACTCTAAAACTATTTTATGGAATGGCCCCTATGGGAGTTTTTGAAATAGATGCTTTTCAAAATGGTACTAAAACTATTGCTGAGAGTGTTGCAAAAGCAACACAAAATGGTGCATTCTCTTTAATTGGCGGAGGAGACTCTGTAGCGGCGATCAATAAGTTTGACTTGGCTGATCAAGTCAGTTACGTTTCTACCGGTGGCGGTGCTTTATTGGAATATTTTGAAGGAAAGGAATTGCCGGGAATTAAGGCAATTAAAGGAAAATCAGAACTTATAGCTAACAGAAAATAAATATCCCGCACTGATAAATCTAAACGGCTTATATGGTTTAGGAGCGGAGCCATCTTGAGGAATATAATCAATATCTGCATTGGAGTTGCTAATATCTAAAATACTTACAGTAGCTCTGATGCCATGGGTTACCGACCAATGCTCTGTACCCACTTGGTGGCCACCTACGCCGATCACGCCGGCTAGTGCAAATTTCTTAAACCGGTTACTAATATCTTCTGTAGGAAATCTTTGTGGTAAAGAATCTGGATTTGTTTGACTTGCACTAAGCAAGAAGCCTCCTTGTAATCCAACTTCAAAATAAGGGCCTCCATAAGTAAATGTCTTTGTTCTTTTGTCACCTGCCGGCCTTAATCTAAGTAAAAGAGGGAATTCTACATAATTAAAATTGTAAGTATTTTTCCATGATACTTTTGAGGTGGAATCGGGGAATATATTGAAAAGTCTGATTATAATTTTTATACAAAACTTCTAAAGTAACACCCACATTATAATAAGTAGCGTTATATCCCATACTTAAACCTGCCGTAAAACCGGCATTTGGAAAGTGTTCAATTAATTCATCTTCTACAAAATTACCGCTAGTAGCTCTAGTATAATTTGCTCCTGCTTTAAACCCAACACTAAAACCACCTTGAGCCAAAATAGATCCGGGGACTAAAAAAAGAATGAAAAGTACTTTTACTGAATTGATCATATTATATTTAAGTTAATTCTCTAAATTAACAAATATTTTAAAATTGATTAATATAAGTTTTACATTAATTGCATTAAGCATTTAATGCATCTTAATATAAATAAGTTTTAATTATAAAATGTAATCCATGGATTATTTTGCCATTAAATCTATAATGATTTTGTAAATTTGCAAACATTTAAATTTATATAATGAGATTATTACAAGATAAAGTTGCATTAGTTACAGGCGGATCGAGAGGAATAGGCGAAGCAATTGTAAGAAAATTTGCTGAACAAGGTGCAAATGTTGCCTTTACCTATCTTTCTTCAGAAGAAAAAGCTAACAACTTGAGCTAAAGAAATTGCTCAACAATATGATGTAATAGTTAAAGCATATAAATCTGATGCATCTTCTTATCAGGCGTCAGAAGAATTAGTTAAGAATATTTTAGAGGAATTTTCTACTATTGATGTATTGGTTAACAATGCAGGCATCACTAGAGATAATTTGATCTTAAGAATGTCTGAAGAGCAGTGGAATGATGTGATTGTTGCAAATCTCAATTCTGTATTTAATCTTACCAAACATGTTGTGAAGCCTATGATGAAGCAACGTAAAGGTTCTATTATTAATATGACGTCTATCGTAGGAATTAATGGGCACGCAGGCCAAGCAAATTATTCTGCTTCTAAAGCCGGTATTATTGGTTTTACAAAATCTATTGCCGATGAACTAGGATCGAGAAATATCCGTTGTAACGCTATTGCACCGGGGTTTATTAAAACTGATATGACGGAGGCTTTACCGCAAGCAGCAAAGGATCAATACCTTTCTGATATCGCATTAAATAGGTTTGGCGACCCATCAGAAATAGCAGATGTGGCCCTTTTCTTAGCTTCCGATATGTCAAGCTACGTATCAAAACAGGTGATCAGGGTATGTGGTGCACATAAAAGATAGAACTGTCTCTGTCTGAAACTGAAATATTATTTTGAATTTAGGACTGTCATTTGCTTATCCCACATGGTATATTATATTTTGTATTCTGATAGGATGCCTAATTAGCGGCTTTTTATATTTTAAGAATCATCAGTTTTTAGAAAATAAGCCTACAGGTAAGTATCTTATTTATCTACTGTCTTTTATAAGGTTCTTAGGAATTACCATACTTGCTTTTTTGCTTCTTTCACCATTGCTGAAGATAAAAAAAACAGTCATAGAAAAGCCTTCTATCGTTTTGCTGCATGATAATTCTGCGTCTATTAAAAATCATTTTACTATCCAAGATTCTTCAACTTATGCTAAACAATTGAAATTATTTACTGATAAATTCGATGAAAAATATCGTGTAGACTACTACAGCTTTGGAGATTCACTATCTAAAAATAAAGCATATACTTTTTCTGATAATCAAACAGATATCGCTACAGCGTTATATGAACTGGATAATGTTTACGAAAATCAAAACATTGGAGCAGTTATAGTAGCTACTGATGGTATATATAACCGAGGCAGTAATCCTCTTTATGCACTACCTAATATTACTGCTCCTGTCTATTTTATAGCATTGGGAGATACAACTAAAAAATTTGATCTTAAAATTAAAAATGTTACTTATAATGATATTGCTTATTTAGGTGATAAAATAGCTGTTAAAGTAGATGTTCAAGCAATAAATGCTATTAATACCAGCAGTAAGCTCATACTACAAAAAATTACTGCTGAAGGTGATACAAGACCGGTCATTAGTGAAGATTATATAATTGATACAGATGATTATTTTAAATCTTTCTTACTTATCATTGATGCTAACACCAAAGGCATCAATCATTACAGACTGACAATCCCTGCTATGAAAAAAGAGGCTAACACAGAAAACAATACTGAAGATATATTTATTGAGGTCTTAGACGGGAAACAAAAGATATTAATCCTTGCAAATGCACCACATCCCGATTTAAAAGCCTTTAAAAGTAGTATTGAATCTAATAAAAACTATCAGGCAGATGTAAAGATGATCGGAAATTTAAATGACAACTTACAAATATACGATCTTATCATTCTATATGAATTGCCGGCTAAGAATAATGCTGCACAGTCTATTCATCAAACATTACAAGATAACAATGTATCGATATTATATGTAGTTGGTGAGCAGTCTAATACAACCTTGCTTAATAGTTATCAGAATATTATAAAATTCAATGTGCAAAATACCCACTAATGAAATAACCGCATATTTAAATCCTGATTTTTCTCTTTTTAATATTCCTAGCCCCTGGCAAAATGCTCTTTCCAGATTCCCTCCGTTGTTTTCATTATATGGTAAATATCAAGTTAATCAACAAGCTACCAATTTATTACTTCAACAAATAGGAAAAATCAAAACAGAAATTCCTTTGCTGGCTTTTCAAAAATCTTCAAATAGGAAACTTGGTATATTTTGTGCTCAGGGGTTTTGGAGGTGGAGAATGTATGATTATTTGGAGCATAAAAATCATGATATTACCAATAGCTTAATCACTAAGGCCGTTCAATTTTTAGCAACTAAAGAAGATACCCGGCAGTTTAGAGTCCGTTTATCTAAAAAAAGTTATAATGATAGTGAACCCATTCGTATTGAAGCCGAATTGTACAATGACAATTATGAGTTAACAAATAATCCTACAGCAACTCTAAAGATCGTTAACCAGCAAACAGAGGAAGAATTTCCGTATGAATTTGAAAAACAAAATCAATCATATTCTTTAAATATCAATTATTTACCAACCGGGGCGTATGATTTCACAGCTAGAACTAATTTAAACGGTAAAGATCTTATGTTTACCGGAGCATTCACTATTTCTGCATTGAAATTGGAATCTCTTACCACTCAAGCTGACCATCAGTTGCTTTTTAACATGGCCGATAAACTTAACGGACAAGTTTTTTATCCTACTCAACTTGCTCAGCTTGCCGATAGCATTAATGCTAATGAATATATTAAACCTGTTTTACATGAAGAAGCGGATACTAAGCCGCTTTTAAATTTAAAATGGATCTTTTTTCTTATTGTCGGATTGATCAGTACCGAATGGTTTATCCGAAAATGGAATGGCGGATATTAGCTATTTATAATCTACTAATTTAAAATTCAAACTGCATGCTTGCTCGAATGCCAAATTTATTAGCATTGGGTAAATCGTAATAGTTTAGCCGCCATACCGCATCTATACGAAATACTCTGAAAATATTCTCAATACCAGCCCCGGCTTCTAAATAAGGTTTAGGAAAAGGCGATATGATATTATTTAACCTATTAGCAGATTTATTTGCTTCACTTAACGTTCCTATGATGCCTTTGGCAGTAATCAATGACCGCCATTTTAGTTTTTTAAGCAGCGGTATTCGATCTAAAATAAACCCTCTAAAATGATGACTTAGAAATAATTTCCCGTAGGTATCACTAATAAATTCATATCGACGCATGTTGCTGAAGTAATTTGGTAGATAATAATACGTCTCATTAGCGCTAAAAGTTTCTAATAATAAATACGGTAAAGTATTAAATATCTTGCCTCCTGATAGATTAAAATGTAATTCGCCAAATGGATTAATAGTTATTTTATCATCCAAGCCTAATTCTATTTTTTGATAGCCAAAATCGCTGTTAAATAAATCTTTAACTCCATAATTAAACCTTAATTCTAAAACAGGATACTTGCTTCCTAAGCTGATTCTATCAAATTCGCCCGAAATAAATTTTTCCTGATATGCATACCTGAATTTTATTCCTACTTCTGTAGCATTTACATCTCCTGTACGATCTACTTCTGCAAAATCGCTATTTTCAGAAGGAAAATTAAAAGTGAATTCTGAAAACTCATAAGGGTCTAAATTTTTTTTATTAATGTGCGTTTGCATAGACAAACCCGCATCCCATTCCTTTACATGATACAATTCATACAGCTCTATTCTCACTAGCCTCATGGGAATGTTTCGCCGGAATATACCCGCGAAAATATTATCATAACCAAATTCATCAATATGAGTACTTGATAAGTTCAGGTCATCTTTATATCGCGCTCCGATTGCTTGCCTTGGATTTTTATCTAAAAATATAAAAGTCTCCAAAGCATACTTAAAATCTTTATCTCTAAAACCATATGCCAAATAGCCACCAAACATCCATTTTGTACTAAATTGATTACTGGTTCTAAAACCACCTTTTAATCGCAAGCCTTCCACATCATTACTGCTGATGAAAGTAAAATAAGGCCCTATTTCTATATTCCCCCAAATTTTATATCCGGTAAATAAGGTTTGAATAATATCTACATAAGTTTTGTAAATAGGGACGTTTTGAATGCTGTCTACTAAAGCATAAATTGCCGCTTCATTCTTTTCCAGCTTATCGTGGCGAGCATCTTTCCAAAAGGTTTCATCATTTATGTTGGCTCCCTCCGTGACTAAAATGTTTCTGTTTTCTTCAAAAAAAGTATCAATATTAGCTACCATAATATCGAAATTATTAAAAGAAGTAGTTTTTCTTCCTATTATTCCGGGAGCATCACCCGGAGCTACAAAATCAGCTATAAACTTATCTTTTTTAAGCATCCATAATTGATTATCTACATTGGTAAACGACTGAAAAATACTTAACCGATTAACAAAATTTACATTAGAATGTGCTGCTATTTGCATACTCACTTGAGCCACAGCAAAGGAAGAATCACTGATCCAGATATCACCATCAAAAGTGTTTTCAGTTTTTCTTTTTGGCCTAAAAATAATTTTATAACACCACTTACCTTCAATAAAAGCGCTATCAACTAAATCATATTTATAAAAAGTTTTTCCTGAGCCGGAAATAGGACTGGCAAAATTTTGTCCTAATATTGGGATCCAATTATCATAAATATTAAAATTTAAATACATTTTTCCTAAAAACTGATTTACACTCTCATTTTCTAATCCCGAGACCTTAGTTGCTTTAATGATCTCTTTTTCAGCTTTAGGATCTTTACGATAGTAATAATCTGAGAGGCTTTCTGTCAAAAAAAGTGGTAAAAATGGCTTTTCTTCAGAAGTACTGTCTACATTATCAAAAATAAAATCAAAAGGTTTTAAAAGCCTATTATTCTGTAATTTGGGACTGATATCGTATAAGTCAATTTCAATCTTATTGTATACTTCATAAGAATAGCTTGACAACCTTTCCGGATTGTTCTGCTTTCGGTTTTTATCTACTTTATCTAAAATAATATGTGCAGGATTTTCTCCTGCTAGTACCACGACCTCCGAGAGATTGAAAGAAGTTCGTTCTAGTTTGTAGTTGATGGTCAAAGTACTTCTTCCGCGTTCTAGTTCATAAGCCTTAGGTAAGTAGCCGACTGTCGACACCACTAGGCTGTCCCCCGGTGCTATATTCTTGAGTGATAATATATAGCTACCCTCAAAATCACTTGTAGTGCCTTGCTTTGTAGTCCCCGAAGCGGTTTTTAACAAATATATTCGCGAAAGGAACAGGCTCCTCAGCATTTTTATCGATGATTCTACCGGATACCTGAATAGTTTGAGCTTTTAAGCTAGACAGCAATAAGAAAAATAGTAAGAAGAATGATAAAATACGCTTTCCCATAAACCTGACCGACGTAAGTTAGGGAAATCAGCATTTACTTAATAATATATCGGTAATATTAATATTAACATTGCAAGGTTATAGAGTTCTTAGCTAATGGCTATTGACTAATAACTTACCTCCATAATTCAGCACTCAAAATTTAACATTAAAAATAGTACTTCGTAAATCATAAATTCCATGAAGCTTGTAGCGAACAGCTAATAGTAAGCAGGTAACAGTTAACATCAATCCTAAAGTCGTAAATAGTACATAGGGTTTACCCTATTGCAATATTTAGGGTTTTTCCCATTGACATGCGTGTTTAGTTTGACTACTTTTGAGCATTACTTTTTTGATATCACATAATAAACACACTATGTACAACATTTTACAAATTGCATTTATAGCGAGTTTCACTTTTATTGGTTCAGCCGTTTTTGCTCAAGGTAACACTTGGAAGTTATCAGGCAATAATAATGTAAACGCTAACAGTTTTATTGGAAGTGAAAATAACGCCCCGCTAATATTTAAAACTAATAATAATGAAGTGATGAGATTGACTGAAAATGGAGAGGTCAATTTTATGCCGGGTACTAATATCAACTTATCAGGAAATGCTAATATTGATAGTATTTACACTAGTTACATTAATGCCACTTCACTATTTGCTGCATATATAGATATACAACAAGCGGATATATATGACCTATCTGCTGTTATCTTAACTTCTAGAAGACATACAGCCGATTCTTTATTAGCCGGATATTTCTCAGCAAATACACTAACAACACCTACCGCTACTATTGAAACACTAATTGCATTGAGCATTGTAAGTGAGTCAGTCATTACTGATACTTTAATAGTAGAGGAGGGTGAAATTGATCATTTGAATGCTTCGCAAATTATAACTGATGAGTTGGTAGGAAATAATTTACAGATTACTACCTTAAACAGTAATACTGCATCAATTAGTAAATTAAATGCAGATAGTATAGATGCAGTTTTCATACAAAGTAATGATCTGATTAGTGAAAAAGCGAATATTAATAGGTTAAATAGTGACAGCATCTATACAATGGCAATCAATAATACTGGAACAATTAGCACTCAGACAATAATTGCTAATTATACTGGATCAAATATTGTTCAAGCAGACACTTTAGAAAGTGTTTATGGAAATATTGATGATTTACATAATCAAAACATTACTACCGAAACATTGATAGCAAATTCTTCAATGATACAAACGCTTACCACAGACTCACTTACTGCTATACATATTAATACCACTCAATTTGATGGCGAAACCGCTCAAATCAATTCTATTAATACCAATCAACTAGATGCTGAAAGAATAAATGCAATTGATATAGCAGTAGATAGTGTAATCAGTGCTAATCTGAATACACAACAATTGAATGCTGAAAACGGTGAGGTTCAACACTTAGAGGTAGATAGTTTAGTTACTAATACTATAACAAATACTGGTGATATTAATACTACAACTGTAAATGCGAATAATTTGATTGCTCAATCATCAATTTCAAATAGTCTTTTATCTGATAGTGCTCATATTGAGTTCTTAGATGTGGAGAATTTTAACAGCACTTCCCTATTTGGTCAAAATGCTAACTTTCAATATATACATACAGATAGCTCAATTGCTACTACCGTAATTACAGGAGTACTTAAGGCAGATACGATTAGTGCAAACACATTAAGTGCTGCAAATGGAGATATAAATAATTTGAATGCAGATAGCATTCATACGCTATATACATCTAGTGATTATATCAATAGTGCTTCGTTGCGTGATATTAATAATGCACTAATACAAACTTCTGCCGATGGAAATTTACAGCGATTTGAGTTTTCAGGTGATAGCACACAAGTTTTACGGGGAGACGGTACTTTTGGAGCAGATAATAATCATTGGTTTACTTCGGGTGATGTTCTATTTAATAATAATACCGGTAATGTAGGCATTGGTACTTCCAATCCTATTGAAAAGCTACATGTAGCCGGTAATATTAAGTTTGATGGCCAGTTAAAGAACAGTATTTTTCAAACTAACCCCACAGATAGTACGGTAGAGATTAATGGAGATGTGAATATTACTAACAACCTAACAACTAATACTTTCACTACCGATAAAATACAAGTCAATGAACAGTTTAAGATTGGCAACTCTATTGTATTAGATGCTACTACTTCTTCTACGGGAGCTGCCAATAGACTATTTACCAGTAATACTGCTCCTACCGAATTATTTATTCAATCAGAGTCAGGGCTCAGTCACCATACTATTATTAATGCCCATAACGATGGCAACGTAGGAATCGGCTTAACCAATCCTTCTGAAAAATTACATCTAGCAGGTAACTTTAGAAATACAGGTACTCTTAGAACGGGTAGTCTAATCTTTAACGCAACCGGAAGTGAAAATACTATTATCAAAACCGGAACAGAACATATGTATATTTTAAATGGCGATAATGAGAATAATGAATTAAAAATAGGGCTAGGGACAGACCATCCTGAAAAAGCATTACATATTAGGACCTACCACCGAGTCAATAATGCGGTAACTCATTATTCTCATGAAGGTATCAGAATGGAAAGCCACTACGTACCGGATCTTATGACTATAGGTGAAAGAACCAGTACAACTTGGGATATAGAACCCGAAGTGGCTCAAATGCCTTTTTTGTCTTTTGGATTACCGGATGAACCTAAAATGGTGATTAGAGAAAATGGAAGTGTAGGCATTGGAAACACAATTACCGGAGAAGGGTTTAGCTTAGATGATCAAATGATTGTATTAAATGACAAAAAGGTGGGTTTAAGACTAGTGGATGAAGATCAAACTGCTACGGATCACTACGGCTTATTGGTTGATATTAATGAGAATGAAAATACTAAAGCCATAGTAGTAAGAGAAGATGATGGCCATCAAGGAGAACGCTTTACCGTATATGGTAATGGGGCTGTTGAAACAAGGGAGGGGATTTTAGCGTATGAAAATATTATTACCAAAGAGTCTATATATGCAGACGGACTTAGAGTGCCTGCTGATACAGATGAAGATGTTAAGTTTATTATTAAGGAAGATGGTACTGTTGGGATTGGAACTAATACTCCTCAATCATTACTTTCAGTAAACGGAGAAATCACTTGCAAAGGTATCGAGGTAACAGCCAACGGTTGGCCTGATTATGTATTCTATAAAGACTATAATCTTCTACCGCTTGACAGCGTTAAAAATTATATTAACCAGAATGGTCACTTACCGGATGTTCCTTCGGAAAAAACTATTGAAAAGAACGGTATCAACTTGGGTGAAATGGATGCTATTTTGTTACGAAAAATAGAAGAACTGACGCTTTATATGATAGAATTAAAAAAAGAAAATGCTGAGTTGAAAAGAGCAGTATATAATATTAGATAATGATCTATAGAATAGTATTATTGATATTTATTTTGTCCACACCCACAGTTGCTAGTATAAAAAGTGGGTATTTGGGGCTACATGTTACAAATCCTTTCGTTGGATATTATCCACCTGGTAATACAATTATTATTGGTGTGGAAGGAGGAGGAGTTTTTAATATCAAATCTTTCCATTTTAAAACCCAACTGCGATATACTTATTTTTATCATGATATTTATAATAAACATTTATACACACACGAGTTAGGTCAAGGAAAGCCTTTTGGTAGTCATGTTCTAACTAACCAATATCATATCATAGATTGGGAAGGAGCAATAGTTTTAAAGAGATGGTATGTTGGGAAATCAAGATTCGATTGGGATGGAATTATAAGTGTTTCTAAAAACTTATTAAATAATCAGACTATCAAAAGATATGTATACCCTGATAGCACTCCTATAATAGAAAATAAACTCATTCTTAATTCTTCAATTGTATTTGGAATAGGTACTAGTTTGCAATTCAATTTAAACACTAATACCTTTTTTTTACCTTATTTTAAAACAGAAATTTTACTGTTTCCTGTTGAAACGGGTGGCTATATTGGAGGTAATTGGCCATATGGTAGAATAATAATTAGTTTAGGAATATTGTTGAATAAAAACTAAAATATGCACAAGTTAGCTGCTTTCATAGTACTTATTATATACGTAACAATAGGGTTTTCTCAAGAAAATCTAGTCCCTAATTTTAGTTTTGAAAGGGAAAATGGGTGTCCGATTGGTGCTAGTATATCAGGACAATATGTAAATGAGGTTAAAGAGAATTGTTTAGATTGGGATAGTCCAATTCCGAGTGCTGACTATTTTAATAAATGTAATAATTTTCCGTCCGGAAACGGAGAAGTAGGAGTTGCTGGAATATTGGGATTTCAAAATAATTTTTTTGGAAGACAAAGAGCATATAATGGTAATACCTCTCGAAAAGCTTATGCTGGCATTTATGGGGTTCATTTTGGTCCCCTTGGATATGAATATCTTCAAGTAAAATTAAAAGAACCACTAATTCAAAATTTTAGATATCGAATTGCTTTTCGTATCAGCTTAGCTGACAAATCTCAATTTTCATTGGCTGGATTAGGGGCTTTGTTAACAGAGTCACCACCATCACCTATTTTAAATTCTTTGCAAGGCAATCCGCAGGTAGTTTACAATGATTTTGTAGATCATACTAAGAAATGGACAATTATAGAGGGAACGTTTATAGCGGGAGGAGGAGAAGAATGGTTAACGATCGGTACTTTTAGAAGTGGTGCTAATGTATCTTATCAGCATAAGGAAATTGATTTGGAAAACATAATCCCTGGTGCTTATTATTATATTGATGATGTTAAGGTTCATCTTTATCCAAATCCTTGCCAATGCTCAAATTTCTATTTACAACGAAAAACTTTTAAGGATGGAGAGAGTCATGTAATTCATGCTGAATCGTCTTTAATTGTTGGTAGCAATGTAGGGAAACAATATACTTCTAGTGGGAATGTTATTGTAACGATGGGAAGCAATTTGACTTTAAAATCTGGAGAAGATATATATTTGGATGAAGGATTTAAGGTGGAAGAAGGGGCGAGATTTAAAGCTGAGATTTCCCACTGCCAACCTAAATCAGGACCAATAACTTTAGGATTTGTTCCTAATGCATTTACTCCAAATGGAGATGGTCAACATGATTTGTTTAGAGTGAGAGTAGAGAATGCTAACTTTGGGGGTGCAGAAGTCTACAATAGTTCTAGGGAGTTAGTGTATAAAAATTCTTTTATTCCTGTTGAGGGAGATTCAATATTTATTGCATGGGATGGAAAACAAAATGGGAATGTATTAAGTCCAGGCGTTTATGACATACTCGTTTCAGCATATAACTGCACACATACTATAGAGAATCAATTATATAATGTTACTATGATTATTAATACTAGCAATAAACAAGAATCCAAACTATTACAACATATGTCGATTGACCAACCTTTGTTTCTAGTTTATCCTTCTCCAACCGATGGAGTTATTGCTATAGTACTTAAAAGCAACATGTCAGCGAATAATACTCGTATTGAAATTTTAGATTTACAAGGTAGAGTAATAGATAACTTTATATCTGAATTTGAAGAAAATCAACAATCGGTTAACTATACTTTTAAAGATGCTCCGAGTGGTATATACTTTATTCATCTCACAACTTCCGAGGGTAAGCATTACGTAGAAAAAGTATTTTTAGAAAGGTAGCTATGGAAATAGTTATTGAACTTGATCCAGATAAGGGTATTATTAATGATTTTGTAAAACCCTGACAAAGTTTAAAACTTTGTCAGGGTTAAATGGCGAATAAACACTTACCGGGTATCTCATCAGCTAAGGAAATTGAAACTAATAATAACAGTTATGACCTCGGTGAAATGGTAGAGAAACTATTAATTAAAATAGAGGAATTAACTTTATACACAATTGAGCAAGAGGAGAAGATTAGGGCGTTGGAGGGGTTGGTGAAATAGCAAGCCATATGAAAACAAATATTGTAAAAGTTTATTTATTACTTGCAATGTGCTTTAGTACTGTTAATGCTTTTTGTCAAAATAATCTTTCAGCAGAATTATATAGTGGATTAGGTTTTTCCTATAAGTTTTTAAATATAGAAGAATCAGGAGGAAATTCTTTTTATAATGATACAAAATCACCTTTACTGTCTTATGCTTTGGGAGGAAGAGCAAATATTTACTTTTCAAATAATTTTTCTTTTTTAATAGATATAGGTATAAAAAAATATGGTGATAAAAGTATTTCTATGTATTCTGGTGACAAAAATTCTCTTCAGGCTGGGCAGATATACAGAAGTATTAATAAGTCTTATAGGAATACAATTGTATGTATGTTAGGTATAGAAAGAAATTTTCTTGAAAAACATACTCTCTCTTTATCAGGGGGCGTAGGTCATTTTTTTTCTAGTAAACTATATACAACAATAGCATATAAGGAAAAGGCATCAGAAACATTTACTACTAATTTAGAAATACTTAGTCATAAATATTATACTTTCTTCCCTTTATTTGAGGTAAGATATGGTTATAAGGTATTTGATGGTTCTAAATTTAAAATTTACACTTTATTATCACATGAACATACATTTAATACATTTAAAAAAAATATTGATAGTCTCAAAATTTATTATTCTATTACAAGCATAAGGATAGCTATTCGAAAATAAAAACAAGCCTTTATGAAATTTATAATCATTATCTCTACTAACTTATTTTTCTTACAAATGAGTTTTTGTCAAATAAACTTGATAATAAATCCCGGCTTTGAAGATATAAAAAGCTGTCCAAATGAACCTCAGGCCATTGATCCAGATTTATTTCCTTCTTGGATAGATAACTGGTTTCAATACAAGGGAAGTTCTGATTTATACAGATATGATCCATCAGGTAATTGTATCAATACTCCTTTTATGGCGAATTTCAATAACCCATATCAAGGAAAAGGCTATGCCGGTATAAAAATAGGAGGACATGATTTTTTCGCTGAAATTGGAGAAATGCTAACAGGTAGTTTATCTTCTCCATTAATTGCTAATCAAGAATATTATTTCGAGTTTTATGCACATTCACAGAAAGGAACTGGAGTTCTTCCTAATCAATATGCAAATAATGCAGAAATTAATTTATTTTCTGCCTATTTCACTATAGAACGACCAGTAGATGTACCTGACAATTATAATTCTGTTTTTTCAAATGTAGATAACGGACCAGTTGCTAGTAATCAAGGTTGGGTAAAGGTTTATGGTTCCTTTATTGCAAAGGGTGGTGAGTTATTTTTCACAGTGGGGAAATCTTTATTGACTTCATACTTTGGTGACTTAGTTGAATATTCTCAAGGATATTATTACTTAGATGCATTTAAGCTTTATCCAACTGGAAATATAAGACCTAATTTGTGTTGTCCGGATACAGTTTGTATAGAAGATGTAGGTACTGGTAACAATGATTTTTTACAAAAAAAGGTTGAAAGTACTTCGCTTATAAAAGCTGGTTTTGATGTTGGAATTCCAAATAAAGAAGGTGATGTAATTGTAAAGAATGGACAAAAGGTTGAATTTAGAGCTGGAGAGGAAATACTTCTAGTTAACGGGTTTTCTACAGAACTAGGTTCTGAATTTGTTGCCACAATAGAAAGTTGTAACCCTTTTATGGATTTCCCACAACCCGAAATATTATTTGTTCCAAATGGAGTGGGAGAATGTTCTAAGTTTTGTATTCAAGGTGAAGATATTTTTAGCTATAAATTAGATATGGCAACAATACAGCCGACTCAACCACAATATCAATATTACACAGAAGGAATAGTCCGGGACTATTCATCTGCACGCATTTGTATAGATGTACCTACATACTCCCTTCGGTTTGTATGGGCATACTATTTAAAGGTCTTTAATTGTGAAGGTGATTCAATTTCAAAATTGGGAAACTTGACTGTAGAAGGCTGTACTCAAAAAACTGATTATAATGAAGAGAAGTCAGAAAGCCTAAGAGAAGACACCCTTAATAACGACCCCTCTTTAACAAACCTGTTTTTTAAAGTTTATCCTTCTCCAACCGATGGTGCTATAAATATTAAATATAGTTTTAAAGAAAATAAGGAAGGTGCAATTATTGAAATATTAGATTTTCAAGGTAAAATAATAGATAAATTCATTCCTTTATTTGGAGAAAACCAACAATTGGTAAACTATACGTTTAAAGATGCTCCAAGTGGTATATACTTTGTCCACCTTACTACTAATAGTGATCATTTCGTAGAGAAAGTATTCTTGGAAAGATAGCTATGGAAATAGTTATTGAACTTGATGAAGGCAGCACTAATAATTTCGAAAAACTCTGCCAAAGTTTTAAATTTTGTCAGGGTTAAAGTGGCGAATAAACACTTACCGGGTATCTCATCAGCTAAGGAAATTGCAACTAACAATAGTTATGACCTCGGCGAAATGGTAGAGAAACTGTTGATTAAAGTAGAAGAATTAACTTTATACACAATTGAACAAGAGGAGAAGATTAGGGAGTTGGAAGGATTTAGTTAAGCGATAAAGATTAATATAAACTTGCATGAGAAATGCTATGATGAAATTATTTTTTAAAATATTATTTATTTCATTTTGTTTTTGCGGCTTTGCTCAAAATGATTCCGTAACTAATAAATGGTCAGTGGGAGTAAATTATACAAACATTTTCCCAATTTTTAACACCCCTGATTATGGAATTGCACATCAGATTAACTTATTAATTAGATATAAGCGATTATATATATTACCTGGATTAGATGTCCAAGGATTCGGTATACTAGGGAAAAAAATTGAAATCTGCTATGAAGTATTTAGGCAAAAAAAAGAAAAATTTTCTATTCAAACATATCATGGATTTCGTGGTTTTAATTATAAAATTGGAGCCGGGCCTCCACTAGGTGTCCTGCCCACACGTAGAGATAATTTTGGGCCATATTATTATTTTAATAAGATTAGAATACTTGAGTTAGGAGGAGTATTTCAACTTAGGGTTAGCGACTTACTTTATTTTAACTCTTCATTTGCGCTAGCACGAATTCATCAATTGAGTGATCCATTTGATAAAGAATATAAATTTTGGAGTTTTTATACAAAAGCAGGGTTTAGTTTTATTATCCTTAAATAAGAAGATTATGAATAAATATTTTAGAGGAATGTGGTTATTTACCATTATTATATTTTCTAATATTATTGCACAAAATTTAGTCCTAAATGGAGGATTTGAAAACCGGTATTGTTGCCCCTGAAGGTTTTAACCATGAAAAGTATAAAAACAATACCTGTTATATTATTATTGGGACTATTGTTAAAGAATTGCTATGCTCAAGATGATACAATTAAAACTAAAAATTGGTCTTTAGGTGTGAACTATACAAATATTATATCCATATTTAAAAGCCCTCATTATGGATATGTACACCAATTTAACACGCTACTAAAATGTAATAAGGTATCTTTAGTTTTAGGCTTAGAATATCAGCAACAGGGAATTTTTGGAAAACATTTGGGAATAAGATATCAGATATATTCGACAGAAATGAAAAAATACAAAATAGAAATTTATAATACTGTCAGAAATTTTAATTATAGAATTGGAGCAGGTCCACCTATAGGTATTTTGCCTACTAAGAACGATCATTACGATCCATATGTATACGAAGTACAAACATGGGTAATTGATGTTGGTGGTATCTATTCATATAGAATATTAAAAAGTTTATTTATAGAGCTTTCTGTAGGAGTTACATATTCTAATAAGTACTTAACCTCTGATATTTACAATATTAAAACTTACACAAAACAGTATTATTTAAGCTCCAAAATGGGATTAACTTATAGTTTTAAATTATGATTAAAAATTTTACATTATTATTTATTTTGATTTTTAGTAATGGATTTACTGAAAATTTGGTGCCGAATTCTAGCTTTGAAGAAAGATTTTGTTGTCCAATAGGTTACAATTCTTCATCAGATACAATAGACTGTTTAAATAATTGGCAAATTCCAAAAAGCAAACTTATTAATTGTGCAGGACCTGGCACATCTGATATTTTAACATATGCAATTGAGCAGGAAGAGAAGATTAGGGAGTTGGAACGACAATTTAGCAAATAACCTATTGGCTTAAAACTATATATGAAAAAGTATATGCTGTTATTTTATTTTCTAATATTATTTAGTTTCGGATTTGCACAGGAACGACTACATAAAGTGGTTTATGCTGAAGCATTAGGTTTTACATTTCTTTATTCACTAAATTTCGAATTCGATTTTAAAGATTCTTCAATGACCAATTTTGTATCCTATAGAACAGGATTATCATATTCCAACTTTAATTCTGATAAAATTGGTGTTTTAACTTATGGGGTGGCATTACAATATAACATTTATTTAAAAAGACGTCTTTTTTTAGTAGCTTCAATATTACCAGTTTTACTATTAAACACTAGTAAAAATTTTATTCCTATTAATGGAAATAGTAACACAAATTCCTACTATCCAAGAGGATATATTGACACAGAGGTATCCTTGAAGTGGTGTCCAACAGAAGAGCAGAGAGTTTTTATAAAAGCGTGTTTGGGTTTCCAAATTTTTGATTATAGCTACAACTCTGAATTTAAAATGATTGAGTCTAACTTTCAACCATATTTAGGAATTGGAATAGGATATGGTTTTTAAAAATAGAATATGAGAATTATAATTATCCTTTTAGAATCTTTAAAGCTTTTTGCCAAGTAAACTTAGTTAACATATATTGAAAGTTTACAAAAAGTTTCTATAATAACATCTGAAAGAATTGAAAATATATATTATGTGTTTTAAAATAAATTATTACTTAACAATATTAATTTTTCAGTTTTTATTTGCAATCTCTTTGCAAGCTCAAGATACTCCTGCTTTTAAGTATCTAATTGGTGGGCAGGGCGAGTTTGAATATATAAATGCTAATAAAGTTGACATTAGATACTTATCGTTATCGATAGCACCTCAATTTGGATATTTTATTACCAAAAGTATTGTTGGTGGAGCGAGTATAAATTATAGCTACCTAAAAGGAGATGATGTTGAGTCTTCTAATTTCGGTACTAAGTTTTTTTCAAGATACTATGTGCATTCGGTTAACATATTTGCTGAGGCAAACTACGGAATAGATTTTATGCCGGTAAACCACAGTATTGGTTTAGGATTGGGCTATATAATATATTTGACAAATAATTTAACAATTGAGCCTATGTTAAATTATAATATAGATAAATATATTCATAAAGTTAATTTTTCCATAGGCGTGCAAGGGTATATAATTAGATGATTTAGTATTCTATCAAGGCGTGCGTAGTTTTATTTAAAAATAAATAATTGCCAACTATGAAAATTCTTTTACAGACATATGTCATTATTCTATTATTTAATTTTCTAATATTATCTAGTTTCGGATTTGCACAGGAACGACTACATAAAGTGGTTTATGCTGAAGCATTAGGTTTTGCATCTCCATTTTCAGTAAATTTTGAATTCGATTTTGCTGATTCAGCCATACATAATTTTTTTTCTTATCGTTTAGGAATCAGCTATCCATATATAGTATTTAAAAACAGAAACTATGTAAATATTGGAGCAAGTATCGGATACAATTGGATGTTATCTCAACAGGCTTTCATTGAAACTTCCATAATAAAGGAAGTTAAATTTTGTATTGGTAAAGAAAGTATTCCCTCTTCAGTTATGAGGGAATCTTTCTACCCGAGAGGAAGTTCCATCTTAAGTCTTGCTTTAAAATCTTCTTTAAAGAAACATCCTCGAATATATATAAAACCCAGTGTCATAGTAAGAATATTAAGTTTTGGATTTAATTCAGATTATAGGTGGTTTGATTCTGAAATCACACCTTACGTAGGTATAGCAGGAGGGATAAAGTTTTAAATAAATATTGATAGGCTAAATATAGGGTTGCAAGGGTATATAATCCGATAGTTTAATCCTTGTGTTATCAGCCAAGGGTACTAGAAATATTAGCAATATCTAATCAATAAATATTATACAAGGTACGTGAATATCACATTTTTTAAAGCTGTACTATAACTTTATGGGCTTAGAGAGGCTATAAGTTCATTTAAATTTCATCTTTTTATCTATATAAATGTTTATAACATTTTTAGTACTTTTGTACGTTAAGCCAATCTTGGTAAGAAACAACACAGTCACTATGAGTAAAGGCAATTTACTACGCACAGCTATATTTTCTTTTATAGTATTTCTTTTATTTTCCTGTGGCAATGATAAAAGAAATCCTCTCGATAAATTAGAACCGGTAGATGGAGGTGTTTTTTATGGTGGGACTTTTAGGTATAATGAGGTAGAGTATTTTAGAAGTTTATATCCTCATAGTATCAATGAAGCTATCGGCCTTAGGATAGGTAATCAAGTATATGAAGGATTGACTAGGTTATCTCAAAGAGACCTTTCTGTTAAGCCGTGCTTGGCTCAAGAATGGACGATAGATAGTACTTTTACAGTTTATACTTTTAAAATTCGAAAAGGTGTATATTTTCATAATGATAAATGCTTTAAAGATGGTAAAGGGCGCCAACTTACCGCTCATGATTTCAAATATTGTTTTGATCAACTATGTTCTGCAAATTCTAACAACAAAGGGTTTTATTTATTTGAAGATAAAGTAGTAGGAGCAACCAAATACTATAATGCTTCCTTAACAGGGGAGGCTCTACCTAACGGAGTGGAAGGCATTCAGGTAATAGATGACTATACTTTAGAGATAAGATTGGAACATCCTTTTCCTG
Source organism: Chitinophagales bacterium (assembly GCA_965213575.1). Taxonomy (GTDB): domain Bacteria; phylum Bacteroidota; class Bacteroidia; order Chitinophagales; family JAUHXS01; genus JAUHXS01. The sequence continues at coordinate 80,560 of CBDBZN010000037.1, forward strand.
CTTTCCCCGCTCAGCTTTCTATGCAATTTACATGGGTATTTCCTCAAGAAGCGGTAAAAGCTTATGGTAATGACATGCGAACATTAGCAATTGGAACAGGCCCTTTTAAATTAAAAGAACTGCGAGAAGACGAGGCTGTGGTAATGATGCGCAATGAAAATTACTGGGACAAAGATCAATATGGAAATCAATTGCCGTATTTGAGTGCTATTAAAGTATCTTTTTTCAAAGAGCAAAAAACTGAGCTATTGGAATTCAAAAAAGGTAATTTAGATATGGTCTATCGTATTCCATTGGAGATGTATGATGAGATTATAACCAAAGAGGGGGAACTTGCTCCCAGTTATAATGATTATCAGCTTCAAACTACTCCTAGTCTTAATATGCAATACTATGGCTTTATGAACCAAAAAGAACCATTTAATAATGTAAAAGTACGACAAGCGTTTAATTATGCTATAGACAAACAAAAAATTGTTAATTATACGCTAAAAGGAATGGGAATCGCTGCACTATACGGCACTGTCCCACCGGCCCTTGTGGGGTATAATGCAAAATCTATAAAAGGTTATTCTTATGATCCTGATAAGGCAAAGCAACTGTTAGCAGAAGCTGGATATCCTAATGGTGAAAATTTTCCGGAGATCAATCTTCAGATAAATAGTGGCGGTGGTAGAAATATGCAAGTTGCTGAAGCAATTCAACGCATGTTAGAGGAAACCTTAAATATAAACGTGAGCTTATCAGTATTGCCCTTTCCTCAACATTTAGAAAATATAGATAAAGGAAAAGCTTTATTTTGGCGTTCAGGTTGGGTAGCTGATTATCCGGATCCGGAAGCATTTTTTGTGCTTATTCCAAGGAAATTATGTGCCGGATGATATTAATGAACCAACTTATCTCAATACATTCAGATATAAAAACAAACAGTATGATGATTTATTGAACAGTGCACTAAAAACATTGTCTTTCGATGAGCGAAATCAAAAATATGCAGCGGCAGATCAATATGTAATCAATGATGCGCCTATTATGCCAATATTTTACGAAAAGTCTTTTCGATTATTGCAGCCTTACGTGAATAACTTTTATCAGAATCCGATGGAATATAGATCTTTTAGAGCAGTTAATTTTAATAAAAATACTAATAAAATAAATTCTTGATCGGTATTAGTTTATACCAACGATTAGATTTTAATAGATCGGAAAGATCAATACAATTAGCCAGATTCTCAAAGTTTAATGTTTCAATTCGTTTATTGTCTTAATGTGCTTAACTTTAAGATAACTACTCAAGGCTTTTGCGCACTAAAAAGCTGTATTTTTAGTTATAATATATAAGCCTTAAATATTCATAGTGAAACAATCTGAAAATAGCTATAATCAGTTAATCCAAAATTTAGATGGCTTTATTAGAAGGTTCTATTTGAATCAACTGGTAAAGGGCTTTTTATATCTTTTGGGCCTCACTTTAAGCTTATTTATTTTAATTACTACCTTAGAATATTTCCTATACTTTAATACAATTATTAGGAAACTACTGTTTTGGGGCTATTTAGCTGTTTCAGGTGCAGTGCTTTTTTACTGGATAATCAATCCTTTGTTAAAGTATTATCGATTGGGAAAGGTAATATCTAGAAATCAAGCGGCAATTGTAGTTGGACAGCATTTTCAGGATGTTAAAGATAAAATGCTGAACATTCTGCAACTGAAAGAAAGTAGCTATAGTCAAGCTCAAAATGATTTGCTAATAGCGAGTATAGAACAAAAAGCCACTGAGATCAAACATATTAATTTTGTTTCAGCTATTAATATTCAAAAAAACAACAAGAAATATTTAAAATATGCATTACTACCCATTCTGATAATTTTATTGATTTTCATTACTATTCCTGATGTTATCAAAATAAGTACAGGCCGCATTGTACAAAATGATAAATCTTTTGCCAAAGAAGCTCCTTTTCAATTTTATTTAATATCTGACAAACCGGCTATACAGCATGAAGATTATCTTATTGAAGTAGAAACAAAGGGCAATCTTTTGCCTAATCAACTAGACCTTGTTATTGGCCGACAAACTCATACGCTAAACCGATCAGCTAACAATACATTTACCCATAAAATAAATAATGTACAGGAAGAGGTAGATTTTTATTTTAAAGCAGGGGAATATCGTTCAGCATCTTATCATCTGGAGGTGCTTAAAAAGCCAACTATTTTAAGTTTTGAAATAGCCCTTAAATATCCGGCTTATACAAAAAAGAATAACGAGAAAATCAATTCAGGAGGAGATCTATATGTCCCTGCCGGCACTCAGGCAATTTGGACTTTTAAAGGAAAGGCAATAAAAGATATATTGATAGCTTTTAACAACTCAAGCCCGCTTGTTCTTAATAAAAAAGATGCTCAAACATTTTATTTTGAAAAACAACTTTTAGAAGCTGAAACATATACCGTATCTACTAATGGCATTGAGGTTGATAAAGGCGATTCGATTACCTACAACATTCAAGTGGTCCCTGATCTATATCCTACTATTCAAGTCGTGCCTACACTTGATTCGAATGACATGAATTACTTATATTTTATTGGAGAAGCAGCTGATGATTATGGTATTAAAAGACTAGTATATAAATATCAAGTAATTCCGGATGGCGAAACACAGGCTATAAATAATTATAACACGCTTCCAATTACTTATCAAGGCAGTCAAACACTGGTTTCGTTTTCTCACTACCAAAATTTATCTGCTCTTAATTTGCAACCCGGTGATAAAGTAAATTACTATTTTGAAGTATGGGATAATGATGGCGTGCACGGTAGTAAAAGTACTCGATCATCTTTGATGACATTTAAATTACCGAATAAAAATGAATTGGAAAAGAAAACAAATGAAAACAATGAGCAACTTAAAACTGATGTAAGTAATTCTGTAGAACAGGCTCAAGACTTACAAGAGGAAGTCAGGCAGATTCAAGAACAGCTTCTGCAAAAGAAAAAGCTTGATTGGCAGGATAAAAAGAAGATTGAGCAGGTTTTGGAAAAACAAAAAAACTTACAGAATACAGTAGAGTCTATTAAAGAAAATTTTAATCAAAACTTGTCACAGCAGAAAAAGTTTAAACAGCTTGATGAAGACATACTTAAAAAATATGAAAGCTTGCAAAAACTATTAGAAGAAACAGTTACAGATGAAATGAAAGAACTCATGAAGCAATTATCTGAGCTTTTAGAAAAAATGGAAAATGAGCAAGCCATAGAAAACTTGGAAGAGTTTGAAGAAAGTAATGAAGAATTGGAAGAAAACCTAGACCAAATGTTAGCACTCTTCCAAAAGCTTGAATTTGAACAAAAGCTTCAAGAAACAATTGATGAATTAGATCAATTAGCAAAAGAACAAGAACAATTATCAGAGGAAACATTAGATCCGAATAATAATAGCGAAGACTTAAAGCAAAAACAAGAAAAGCTCAATGAGCAATTTGAAGATACTAAAGAAAAATTAGCCGATTTGCAAGAAATGCAGAAAAATATGGAAGAGAAAAGTGGGAAAAAAAGCGATGAACAAATAGAAGATGTACAACCCCAAGCAAACGATATTAGTAAACAGATGCAAAACAGTAAAGAAAGTTTGGAAAATAATCAGTCGAAAAAAGCAAGTGAACAGCAAAAAAACTCATCTGAAAAATTGGGAGACCTATCAGAGCAATTAAGTACTATGCAAGCAAGTATGAAATCATCAGAAGTCGAATTGAATTTAAGGGCTACTAGGCAAATATTAGAAAATCTTATTCAACTTTCTTTTGACCAAGAGGATATCATTGAGCGAACAAAAACCGTTAAAAATAAAGATCCTCAATATGTTCAATTAATACAAGATCAATATAAATTAAAAGATGAAACTAAAATCGTGAAGGATAGCTTACAAGCGCTTGCTAAAAGAGTTTTCCAAATAGAATCTTTTATTACCAAAGAGGTTAATAAGCTTACTCAGGAAGTCGATCAAAGTATCGATTATATGGAAGCTAGAAATACGAGGCAGGCATCCGTCCGGCAACAGTTAGCTATGACTTCTATGAATAACTTGGCCTTAATGTTGAGCGAAATTATGGAACAGATGCAACAGCAGATGGCAAGTCAGATGAAGGGCGATCAAATGTGTCAAAATCCCGGAGGCAAAAAGTCAGGAAAGCAAGGGAAAAACGGACAATTACCTGATATAGGCGACATGCAAAAATCTTTAAACCAACAGCTCGAAAGTTTAAAAAAGATGATGAAAGAAGGAAAGCAACCGGGCGGTCAAGGATTAAGTAGAGAGTTTGCAAAAATGGCTCAACAACAGGCACAAATAAGGCAAGCTCTTGAGCAGTTTAATAAAGAGCAAAATAAAGATGGCGCTAAAAGCTATGGAGATATTGATAAAATGCTAAAGAATATGGATAAAACGGAAGAAGATTTGGTGAACAAAAGATTAACTGAAGAACTTTTATCAAGGCAAGAAGATATTATGACTCGATTATTGGAAGCAGAAACCGCTGAACGGGAAAGGGAATTAGATAATAAACGAACTTCTAACACAGCTGAAGAAATAGATAAAAAAATACCTCCTCAATTGGAAGAATATTTAAAAAAACGACAAGCAGAAACAGATCTTTTGAAAACTTTACCCCCAAATTTGAAACCTTATTACAGAAATCTAGTAGAAGGATATTTTAAAGAAATTAGTTTTTAATTTATAACTTTTAAACATGACAACTGACACCCAAAAATATCAACTCATATTTAGATCAGAGCCTAAAAATATACTTAAGATAGAAACGCTGATTGATGATTTAAGAAATGAACATAATATTTCTGCGGATGTATACGGGAATATGTTAGTTGCTATGACGGAAGCGGTCAATAATGCTATATTTCATGGCAATAAATGCGATAAATCAAAAGAAGTAAAAATTGCATACGAAAAAGAAAAAAATCGAATCACATTCTTTGTAGCAGATCAAGGTTCCGGCTTTGACTATAATAATTTGCCTGACCCAACTTCTGAAGAAAATCTTGAAAAGCCGAGTGGGAGAGGAGTTTTTTTAATGACTCAATTAGCAGACTTAGTTTCATTTTCTGATAAAGGAAGTACTGTAGAGCTCCAGTTTAAAATTTAACCACTTTTTATTAGTAGTTAAGGCTTGAGCATTTCTTTTAACATCATATATCCGTCTTTCTCTCTTACGCAACGAACAAAGCTCAAAAACTGGCTTCAAGATACTGTTGAAACAGAAGGATTTATTCTAAAAAAAATTAATTATATTTTTTGCTCAGATGAATATCTTCTAAATATAAATCGTGCATATTTAGGCCACGATACTTATACAGACATTATTACTTTTGATTTATCGGATAATCCAAAGCAAGTGGAAAGTGAAATTTACATTAGTATTGATAGAGTTAAAGAAAATGCAGATCAGTTTAATGCTACATTTAATGAAGAACTTAAAAGAGTAATGGTTCATGGAATATTACATCTGATAGGTTTTGATGATAAAGAAGAGAATGATAAAAAATCAATGGTTGAAAAAGAAAATGAGTATCTACGAATTTATGATGATCTGTATCTCTAGTACAAAAAAGCCATAGTAAGATGGAATTATTTACAGATCAATACTTTATGAAAGAAGCAATTAAAGAAGCTAAGATTGCTTTACAAAATGGCGAAATTCCGATTGGTGTTGTTATTGTTTCAGGTAAACTGATAATAGCACGCTCGCATAACCAGGTTGAGCAGTTAAAAGATGCTACTGCCCATGCAGAAATGATTGCTTTAACTTCAGCCATGTCTAATATCGGTGCAAAATACTTAAAAGGATGCACCATTTATATCACGATAGAACCATGCGTTATGTGTGGTGGAGCTATGGCATGGGCTCAAATTAACCGTGTTGTCTGGGGAGCTAGTGATGATCAAAAAGGAATAAGTTCTATAAAGCCTAGCGTTTTACATCCTAAAACCTTGATCACACAAGGTATAATGCAAGAGGAATGCAGATTATTACTGGATAATTTTTTTAATGAGAGAAGAAAAACAAATCTTCAATAGAAAAACGTTAAAAATCAATTAACTTTAATTGACGATTTAAATAAATATTCTTAATTAAATACATAAAATTATGGCTTTTAAATTACCGGATTTACCATATCCCTCCAATGCATTAGAACCTTATATTGATGCTAAAACGATGGAAATCCATCATGACAAACATCATGCAGGATACACTAGCAAACTTAATGATGCTATTGCAGGAACAGATATGGAAGGAAAATCCATTGAAGAAATTCTTAAAAACGTGAATGGCAATACCGTTGTACGAAATAATGGCGGTGGATACTACAACCATTGTATGTTTTGGGAGATTATGTCGCCAAAAGGTGGCGGCAAACCTTCGGGAGATCTATCAGAGGCCATCAATAAAGCTTTTGGTTCTTTAGATGCATTTAAAGAAAAATTCAGCAACGCAGCGGCTACTAGGTTTGGTTCAGGATGGGCTTGGTTATGTGTCCAAAGTGGTGGAAAATTAGAAATTTGTTCTTCACCAAATCAGGATAATCCCTTAATGCCCGGCGTAGGTTGCGGTGGCATACCAATTTTAGGATTAGATGTTTGGGAGCATGCTTATTACTTAAAATATCAAAATAAAAGGCCAGATTATATTGACGCCTTTTTTAATGTGATTAATTGGGATGAAGTAGCTAAAAGATACAAGAAGAATTGTTAAATTTTTAATAGAGAGCTACTTCGTAGCTCTCTATTAAAATAATGCTTCAAACAGATACTCAGCTAATTTATAAGCTACATAAACACACAATCCTATTACAACTATTATTCCTATCATTATAGCGATAATTATTCCATTTCCTGAGCCTTGATGTTTTCCTTCTTCGTAATGCTCTTTAAGTAATCTGACATTTCTGTCATTTGCTTTAAAAAATATATCGAAAACACTACCCAATAGCGGTACGCTGCTAATAACGGCATCTAAAAAAACATTTACTAGCATTTTAATTACCAACTTTCTGCTTGCACCATAAGTATGCATCTGCCATACTAGCATTAAAGATACTCCGGTTGTAACAATATCTCCTGCGGCCGGAATTAAACTCAAAATTGGATCAAGGCCAAACTTTACTTTAGTACCCGGAATGGTGAATTTTGAATCCATTAATTTAGAAATGGAACTAAGTAACCTATATCTTTTACTTTCTTGAGGAGCTTTTTGCATTAAATATTTAAATTGAGCGTTTGTAGAAATTTTTATACCAGATATATCCTATGATCATAAATAATATATAAGGCATTATAAACAGATACAAAATACCCATATTCAGGCCTAAGGCAGCTGTACTGGATTCTTCCAAAGATTTTTCTGCAGTACCCTTACACATAGCACATTGAGACCAGGAATTGTTAACTATTAATAACAGCGATATTACTATTGAGACAATAGACAAACTATATTTTTTTACTCTCAGCATAATATTACAAAGTTACGATATTACTATTTAAACTTTTTATACTTGATAAAATTATTAATATATGAGAATAAAATACTCAGGCAAAAGTTAATAGATCTTAATGATGATGGACTCCACCATCACCGTGAACATGTCCATGATCCAGTTCTTCTTTCGTAGCAGCTCTTACATCTTTAACAGTGCCTTTAAAATGTAAATCTACACCTGCTAAAGGATGATTAAAATCCATTTTTACATTTTCTGCTTCTACTTTTTTAATAGTCCCACGCATAGGATTGCCTTCTTGATCTTGCATATCCAGGATTTTTCCTTTCTCTAATATTCCCTCAGGTTCCTTGCCATCTATTTGAAAAGCATTTCTAGGTAAAGTAACTAAGGCATTAGGATTTACTTCTCCGTATGCATTTTTGGTGATGATTTTGAAATCAAAATCATCACCAGTTTTAAGCCCCTTTAAATTATCTTCAAATTCTTGTATTAATTGCCCTTTTCCAAATAAGAATACCATCGGGTTATCTTTTGAAGTTTTTTCTATTAAACTTTCATTTTGATTTGAGGCATATAGTTTGTAATGAACAGACACTACTGTTTTTTTAGCAATTTGCATGTATTATTATTGTTTTATTTATGAATCGTTCTAAGGTACAATAAAAATAAAAAAGCCTAAAACCAGATGACAAGAATCTTTTAGTAATATGATTTTATCGGTAGATAGATATATACAAAAGTAATAATTAAGCACTTTATACTTTCATGCCTATTACGCATACATCATCAACTTGTTCTTTCCCCCCTTGCCAGTTAAGAAAAGTTTTTTTGATGATATAACTTTGAGCTTGTATATCCTCATGTTGAATACCAGCAAGTAATTTTCTAAAATTACTCAGCTTAAATTTTTTATCCATAGGGCCACCAAATTGATCAACATACCCATCTGTGAACATATATATGGAATCTCCTTTGTTCAATTGCATTTTATGTAATTTAAAGTCTATATTATTTGCTAATCTTTCGCCATTTATACCCATCTTATCCCCTTTTACTTGAACAATTTTATTATTAGTATAAATAAAAACAGGCCTTTGAGCTGAAGCTATTTCTACAGCTCTAGTCTCTATATTAATTTTACAGATACTTATATCCATCCCATCTTTGGCAATCAATTTTTCTCTATTTTTACGTAAAATTTGCCTGAGTTCTAAATCTAAATAATGTAATATTTGATCAGGTTGCGTACTTTTAATTTGTATAATTTTACTTATTAGTATTTCTCCCATCATAGATAAAAATGCACCGGGTACTCCATGCCCTGTACAATCTGCACAAATAACTATAATTTCTTTTGTGTTGCCTTCAAACCAGTAAAAGTCTCCACTAACAATATCTCTTGGTTGATAGTAAATAAATGATCCTTGCAATAGCTTATTTAACTCCCCAGCTTCTGGAAGAATAGCACGTTGGATATGTTTAGCATAACGAATGCTGGACATAATATCTTTATTCTTTTTTTCTAATTCATCTCTTTGATCAGCAATTACCTGCGTTCCTTCTTCTACTTTACTCTTTAATAGTGCTTTGTATTTATTATGTTGTACATCTCTTATTTTAATGATGGTTATTAGCAAGGATATCACAATAATACTTAGTAACGTTATAAACCACCATTTTTTCCATATAGGTTTAGCTATAGATATCATTACTTTCTCAGGGTTAGAACACTCGCCATTTTTACTGCATGCCTTTACATAAAATGTATAATCTCCATCTTCTACTCTGTACAAGGCTTCTGTAGATTTAGTAGGCTTAGACCACCCTTCATCAAAACCATTTAGTTTATAACGATATGTTATATTTTTTGGATCAGCAATATTTATTCCGTTGTAATTGAATTTTAGTTTATATTTTGAATATTTCAAATTCAGTTTATTAGGATTGCGATATACCTTATCATTGATTTCCATTGACATTAAGTCAATTGCAGGTGCTTTATTAATTGAAGTATTAAGAGAAGAGTTATAAGTAAAAATGCCATCATTTGTACCCCACCAAATCTGTCCATTTTGATCTTTCTCAACAGCTAATTTATTGAATTCTATGTCAGGGAATGTTTGCGTTATAATGTTAAGTGATTTAACTATTATTTTACTTAAACCATTCTTATGGCCTACCCATAAGTTTTTATTTAAATCTTCAATTATGCTGTAACAATAATTAGAAAATAGGCCCTGCTCTGTCGTAAATTGAGTAATAGAATCGTCTACTAAAAATACTCCATCACCTAAAGTTGTTATAACTAACTTATTATCATAAGTTCTATAAATTGAGGTAATATCTATTAATGTGTTTTTAAATAATAGTCTTTTTCGGTTCAATAAACCATCTTTATCTACCGTTACTGTTGTGTTGGTAGGGGTTATAACCCACAATTTTTCATTTTGAATGTCATTGAATATAAATTGAATATGATTATGAGGAAGTTTGTTTCTGGTAGTATAGGAATTAACTATTTTATAAGTTTTGTTTAACTGATATAATCCGTTCTTAGTGGCTATCCAGTAGTAGCCAAACATTTCATTGATGTGATTTATAGATTTTGACGGCTTATCATTTCGTAACATAATATATCTTATTGATTTATTTGTATCTACAAAATATAATCCATCATCACTGGTACCTACTAATGCTCCTTTTGGCGTATTTAGAATTGTAGTAATTTTACTTGGTAAAACAGCGATAGGTTGTAAATCTGAATTATCACCTGTTTTAAACAGATGATTGTCTCCGCCAACGTACATTGCTTTATTGTTATAATTTAATGCCGTTATATTTTTTTTATCTTTATCGTCTATCGGCAAATGAGCAAATGATAAATTGTCAAAAGCCAATAACCCCGAGCCATAACTGCCAACCCATAGATGATTGTCTTTGCTGATGAATATTTTTTGAATATAAGAAGTGGATGAATTTGTTTTTAATGTTTTAATATTCTCTAAATTATTCTTTTTAATTAACGCTTTGAAAAAACCATCTCCCATAGTAGACCAAACCATCATACTATCATGTATTACTATAGAAGTTACCGGATAATCTGATTGATCATTAAATTTAATTAACTCAAATTTTTTATTTAAATGATAAAGCCCTTCTCCGGCGCCAATCCAAAACCCCTTGTTATGCCCAGGTACAATCGTATTAATTTTTAAAATTGGTGCAAATAATTTATTAATGGTAAGTTTGTTATTACTGAGGGCAGCTAATTTTAAACCACTATCACATCCTATAAGCCATTCTTTATCATTAAGTGGATGTACTGCGTATATGGTACATTTATGATTAAGAGTAATTAATTGATGTTGTGCTGCAGATGAAATCTTTAATATCTGGTTTTGCTGAGCAACAATTATAATAGATTTTTCAAATTCAAATATTTGACTAATTTGAGACTTTAGGTCGTAATTATATATTTTAAAAGTATCTGTTAATGTTGTAATTTTTCCTTGCTGATGGCCAATCCATAAAACCCCTTTAGAATCTATAAATAAGCTACTAATAAAATTTTCTGCTAAACCATCTTTAACAGTAAATACTTTAAATTTTTTACCATCAAATCTTACTAATCCATTCCCTGTACCAATCCACAGATAATTTTTTTCATCCTGTACTATATCGTATACATAATCTTCCGGAAGATCGTTATTCTTAGTACCGTATTGTTTATATAAATATTCTTTCTGTAAATCTATATTACTATACCCGGAAATGAAGAAAAGGATTAAAAGCCCTCCTAACAGGAATCTATGCATACACTTATTTAGCCGAGATATTCTTGAAACCTATTTGATAATTATATTTTGGAATACCCCCTATTGGAATCGTGTAAAACGGCAATAATTCACCATATTGATTTGTGATAGAAAACACAACATTATTACTTAATGCAGGTAAGTTTGTGTTTTTGACAAATTGAATATCTAATGATCCTCCTTTCTCTTCGTCATCAATCTTATGAGTTTGATGTGCCCATAAATTATTCTTTGATATCATAGTAGATATGCCGGGTTTTGTCGGAGAAATAATTCTTATATATCCATCATCGTCCCAATCAAAATTAGCTTGCTTTATCGAAATCACTCGATCATCAATATAAGGATAAATGTGAGATATTTCTGTAGGATCATCATGTAGTCGAAAGGAATATTCAAAAGTAAACGCATTGCCGCCTTCTACTGCTATGTTTTCCGTCGGAGATGTACTTAAAAAGTAATTATATAAATTACCATCATCTCCTGTTACGCCTTCGCATATTAGTTTAAAAACACGGCCGCCATATTTGGGCGATAATTCTCCTTCTGAAGGATTAAAAGGGCCGAATGTATACCATTTTCCATCATATTCATCTTCGTTATAAAAAATTTTCTTAGCTAATTGATTACCCGCTTTATAATTTCCTTTTGGATCAATATTTCTCGAATCTTTATCTGTTATAGTTCCTTTACCTCCGTACACTGCAAATAATGTTCTTGTATCTGCCTCACCTTTTAACTCATCTATTTTGCCACTGGTAGAAGGATCAAAAACTCTTATAAATATTGATTTGGTTTGCTCGGCCGGAAGAACAAAGAAAAATACTTGCGAAAAATCGTCATCGCCCCACCATTTATCCGCCATTTTTCCAAATGTCACTAAATGTGGAATGTTTTCCTCGCTTGCAGGTACAGGTTGGGCAATTATTGCACCATTAAAACAGGCCAATGCAAATGTGAAATAAAAATACAATTGGTTCATAATTCATTCTATGCTAATAGTATGCCATAATTTACTGCACAACGATTTTCTTAAAACTACAGGTTAAATTTAGTAATTCGTTTTTTTTGCCATAGCTGCCGACTATTAGCTTTACGTTATACTCACCGTTTGCCACATAGTTATGTGATACTTTTAAACCGTTTTTATAATGGCCATCTCCCATATCCCAATAATATTGGTTAGGAGTAAATGGTAAATTTGTTTCAGATGCATCAAAAAAAGCTTCATCAAAAACATTAATATTGTCTAAAGAATTTATATATGCTTGTTCAAGCTTAATAACAGGCAAATTATAGGAGAGGCTATCTACTGTTATATTAGCCTGAGTATCTATAACTAATAAAGATAAATTGTAAGTGCCTGTGTCTTTATAACAATGCTGGACTTTTAAGCCTTGTAATTCTTGCCCATCTCCTGTAGACCATTTGAAAATTAATGGTAGTGTATCAGAAAGTGATTGAATGGTGGGTTCAAAAAATTCAAAACAATAACTATCTTTTTGGAACGGTAAACAAGTATCAACATCAGGGAAGTATTTTCTTAATGTAAAAATGTCTTCTGAAGCATTCCTATTCGAGGTAAAAAATACTTTTTCAAAGTTTTCACTAGCACAATATCCATATTCGTCAGCTGAAGTATTTATAAAAGAATCTATTAATTTGGGTTTTTTCCACTCTTCATTTTCTAATGTAGTAAAATATATATCATATCCACCTAGCCCAGGACGATTAGAGGCAAAATATAATGCGCCCGATTGGTGTGCAAAAGGATAAATTTCATTAAACTCGCCATTGACTGGATAACCAATGTTTCTGGGCTTTTCCCATTCACCATTTCTATAAAAACTAACATATAAATCAAATGCACCCACATCTCTTTTGAGGTCAGCAGAAAAGTATAACGCTTTTCTGTTTTCATCATAAGTTGGATGTAATAAAGAATAATCAGGATTATTAAAAGGAAATGGAATTATTATAACTGAATCATCTGTAATATGTGCTTCAAAAATACCTATTGGATTATTTCCAACTACTTTACGAGAATTGGTGTGCAGGTTTTTATTAAAGAATGCTTTTGTACCTTGTTCACATATAAATATAGGCCCGTCATATAAGTCAGTAGTGAATTCTTTACGATATTTTCCTTCTGATTGCCATTTACGTTTTAAAGAATCGTATACAGATTCGTAAATATTAGTAAAATTATTGCCTTCTTCATCAGTTACATTTAAGAAGGAGTTGGTTCTTTTATCGCTGGTATATAATAGTCTGTTGTTGCTTAAAAGACAAGGCGCTGATTCATTATATCCGGGTTTACAAAAATCTAATACTACCGTTTGATAAGTTGATTGAGCTTTTGAAAATAAAAAGAAAATACTAAGTATTAATGTAACTGATGAAGAGCAAAAGTTCATTTCAAAATATTTTTGGACTACTTGCTTTTAATCTGGTTTGAAATTGATAAGAAACGCTTATTTCGTGAGATCCGGACGAAAATGAGCTTATTTCATTAATTGAATGATCGTAAAAATAATAAATATGTAGCTTATAATTCCATTTATAACCAAATAATCCTACCATTGCAATTCCCGGCCGATAAGTAGTTCCCACTGAGAAGATATCATTAATATTAAGCACGGTAGTAAAATCAGATTGAATTGGGCTGTTCTTTACATATTTCGTTAAAGATGATAATTGTAGCTCAAAATTTTTATTGATATTAATCATTTTACCAATATTGAATATGAAATTATTATTTGCAGGTTTAAAGGATGGTTGAATTAAATTACCTAGCCCGCCGCTGAATCTATAATATAATAAATCCGGCATTGATAATCCTATATAAAATTTCTGAGTATTGTAAAAAACTCCTAAGCCGAAGTTAGGATACAAATAGTTTGAGTTAGTCGTAAATTCAGCATCTCCTTGTTCATCAAGTAATAAATCATTCCATCTTGAATTCTGTAAAACAGCTTTAGCCTTCAGTCCTAATGATACTTTACCTTTTGGTAATATTATTCGATAAGCATAATTGGCTGATAACGCTGTTCTTTGAGTAGCGCCTATTTCGTCATTAACTAGATTAATCCCTAAGGCCACGTTTTCCTTTTTGAGGGGTGTGTTAAGTAATATTGCTCGGGTAGTTGGTGCACCGGGCATGTCTACCCATTGGGTCCTATATATAATATTTCCGGTTAAAGCATTTGTTTCTCCTATTTGAGCCGGGTTATATAGAGCGCCATTTATGAAGTAGCTGCTTATTAAGGGAATATGCTCCTGGCCAATTACCAACTGTATGGTCAATAAAAAGATGCATAGACTATATAGTAATTTCATCATAATTAATATTTTACAACTACATATCCATTATATATCAGATCCAATTCAGAAACTTTCAAAATATAATGATAAGTATCTGGGGCAATTTTTTTACCATTCATATTAGTACCATCCCATGTGCCTAAATATTGATCAGTTTCATAAACTAGGTGCCCCCATCTATTAAAGATCTGCAAATTAGCACTGGGAACATTTTCTAAACCCCTAACTACGAAATTATCATTTATTTGATCAAAATTAGGAGAAAATCCTTCAGGAATATAAAGATCTTCAACTAGTACCTCTACATCATCAAAAATAACTTCACAAGGCCCATTTTCTATTATCCATCTAAAAATATTTACCCCTACTGACAAATTGATAACTTGTAAATTTGGTTCATATATGTTAAGCAGCTCTGCAGAACCCTCAATAATTTCCCAATGGCCTTCAAAAGGATTTTCCGGAGTATTGGCAATAACATCTGTTTCAAATAAATAATACAAAGTTTTATCCATGCCGGCATCTACTTCATTGGGCTGCTCATGAAAAGATATAGTTACACTATCACTATCTGCACAAAAGACATTATTTTCTGTCCATACAAAATTGTATGTGGTGTATTGGTTAGCAATTACATTATAATCTGTAGAATCATAATTAACTTCGTCCGGGATTTGCCAAGTGCTCATACCTACACTTGGAAATGGTTCTAGCTGAGTGGCTAATCCGCATATATCTTTGTCTTCTCCTGCATTCGCCACAGGATTTTCAAGTACCGTAACTCGAAAAGAATCAGTTAAATTTTTTGATATACATCCATTTGCGTCCTCTAATTCTTTGATTGTGTATATTTTACTTTGTGCTGGTATAACAGTAAAACTATGGGTATCAGCTTCTATCTCCTCAAAATTAAAAATATTATCTCCGGTTGCATACTGTATATTAAAAGGAGCGAGTCCTGATATATTATTAGATGATAATAAGATACTGTCCCCTTGGCATATTGAATCATTACCTTCAAAATCTGCATTGGGATTGTCATTAACGGATATGTATAATTCTGTGCTAATAGATGTATCGCATACGCTGGATGTAATTTTTCTTCGCAAATGAATAGGATTGGAAATAACAGGAAGATTATAAAATTGATCTCGACTGCTTCCCAAAGCTGATTCAAAATTTATGCCATCGCTACTCTTTTCCCATTGATACGAATAAGAATTGTCACCCCCACTGCCGGTAGAGCCGTCATATAAAGTGTTACTAGTTCCTTTACATAATTCATCAGGGCCTTCAATAGTATTATTTGTTATAGGTAAATAGACAACTATAACCGCCGTGTCACTGGTGTTTTGGGGGCAATTGATTGATCTAACTATTCTCCTGAAATAAGTCGTCTCATCGATACTATTAGTTATATAATGCTGTAGTGAATCTGCTCCGGGAGCTGCTGTAAAATTGGTAGGGGTTATGCCAAATTCCCAAGAGTAAATATAATTGCTATCTCCACCCATTGGAAGAGAGCCAGATAAGACTAGCGCTGAGTCTTCGCTACACAATGTATCATTTCCTGAAATTGTATTATCAGAAATTGTTGCAGTAGTTATCAATTGCACGGTATTACTATAAGAAGTTAGACAATTTCCAGATGTAGCCACTCTTCTATAATATTTTGTAATAAGAGAGTCTGTCATTGTTATGGGGGGAAGATAATTTTGATCTGTATTATTAAAAGTTATATCGGCAAAACCTGTATCGTTTGAATCTATTTCCCACATCCAAACAATTTGTCCATTTCCTCCCGAAGGCTTATTGCCTAAGAATGTATCCGGCATAATACCGGAACAAATAGTTTGATCGGCGGAAATGATATTATTAGTAAGAGATGGATAAACATTAATAGTTATTAGATTACTAATTGATGAATCACAAGTGGAGGAGTAAACTATTCTTCTGAACGAAGTTGTATCGGATAAAGTACCCGGGTGATAATCTTCTTGGTCATTAGATCCGGTAGCAGAATAAAAAGTTATTCCATCTGCACTGGCTTGCCATAAATAAGTAAAAGCATTATCTCCGCCGGCGGGACTACTACCGCGCAGGGTATCAGGACTTAAATCTGAACAGATAGTTTGATCAGCCGAAATGGTATTACCGGTGATAGGCGGTTGCACAGAAATTTGCACAGTATCGCTAAAAGAGGTATCACAAGTAGAAGAAGTAACAATTCTTCGGTAATAAGTGGTATCTGTTAAGATACCGGGGACATAATCGGTATTGGTAGAAGTTCCAATTGCTGTAATATAATTAATGTTATCAAGGCTTTGTTGCCACAAGAAAGCATGACTTCCATCACCACCGGTAGGAGAGGTGCCCGTTAAAACCGACGGCGTATGTCCTGAGCAGATAGTTTGATCAGCCGAAATGGTATTACCGGTGATAGGCGGTTGCACAGAAATTTGCACAGTATCGCTAAAAGAGGTATCACAAGTAGAAGAAGTAACAATTCTTCGGTAATAAGTGGTATCTGTTAAGATGTCGGGGGCATAATCGGAATTATTAGAAGTTCCAACTGCTGTACTATAATTAATGTTATCAAGGCTTTGTTGCCACAAGAAAGCATGACTTCCATCACCACCTATTGGATCACTACCCGATAAGGCTGACGGCGTATGTCCTGAACAGATAGTTTGATCAGCCGAAATGGTATTACCGGTGATAGGCGGTTGCACAGAAATTTGCACAGTATCGCTAAAAGAGGTATCACAAGTAGAAGAAGTAACAATTCTTCGGTAATAAGTGGTATCTGTTAAGACGCCGGGGGCATAATCGGTATTGGTAGAAGTTCCAATTGCTGTAATATAATTAATGTTATCAAGGCTTTGTTGCCACAAGAAAGCATGACTTCCATCACCACCGGTAGGAGAGGTGCCCGTTAAAACCGACGGCGTATGTCCTGAGCAGATAGTTTGATCAGCCGAAATGGTATTACCGGTGATAGGCGGTTGCACAGAAATTTGCACAGTATCGCTAAAAGAGGTATCACAAGTAGAAGAAGTAACAATTCTTCGGTAATAAGTGGTATCTGTTAAGATGCCGGGGGCATAATCGGAATTATTAGAAGTTCCAACTGCTGTACTATAATTAATGTTATCAAGGCTTTGTTGCCACAAGAAAGCATGACTTCCATCACCACCTATTGGATCACTACCCGATAAGGCTGACGGCGTATGTCCTGAACAGATAGTTTGATCAGCCGAAATGGTATTACCGGTGATAGGCGGTTGCACAGAAATTTGCACAGTATCGCTAAAAGAGGTATCACAAGTAGAAGAAGTAACAATTCTTCGGTAATAAGTGGTATCTGTTAAGACGCCGGGGGCATAATCGGAATTATTAGAAGTTCCAACTGCTGTACTATAATTAATGTTATCAAGGCTTTGTTGCCACAAGAAAGCATGACTTCCATCACCACCTATTGGATCACTACCCGATAAGGCTGACGGCGTATGTCCTGAACAGATAGTTTGATCAGCCGAAATGGTATTACCGGTGATAGGCGGTTGCACAGAAATTTGCACAGTATCGCTAAAAGAGGTATCACAAGTAGAAGAAGTAACAATTCTTCGGTAATAAGTGGTATCTGTTAAGACGCCGGGGGCATAATCGGAATTATTAGAAGTTCCAACCGCTGTACTATAATTAATATTATCAGGACTTTGTTGCCAATTATAGACATAATTACCATCACCACCGGTAGGAGAGGTGCCTGTTAAAGGTGCCGGCGTATTACCTGAGCAAATAGTTTGATCAGCCGAAATGGTATTATCGGTAATAGGCGTACATTCCCCAATTCTACCTGCAAAAATATTATAATTATTAGAACTATTGAAATCAATGCTATCAAAAGATATATCACTACTAAAAGCCCCACAAACATATATGTTATCATCTGCCCCTACACTAATACCATAACCTTCTTCCCTACCGCCTCCTGCAGCTCCTTTAACCCAATTTAAAGTTCTATCAGGGTTATAGCATGCGACAAAAATATCCCTATTAGAGCCACCTGTTCCAGATAGAATTGTACCACTAAAATTAGTATTTCCTATGTAATCACCGATAACATAAATTTTACCATCGGGAGCTAAATCAATATCATAACCCCAGCCTAAGTTATTGCTCTTAGCCGTTACTACCCAATCTGTATTGCCATTGTCCAAAGCATGCTTAGAAAGAAAAAAATCCTCTTCTGAAAGGCCATTAACATCAGGATGGCCCGGAAATTTTGCTTTGTCGTAAATATAACCTGAGATATATACCCCATCCGAATTTGCTGCTATGGCAAATGCTTCGTCATTTTTATTACCATTTCTGCCAATACTCTTTGCCCATCTAAAAGTGCCCTCATTAGTATAAGATGCTAAATATATTTGTGTAAATTCATCATCATTATTTGTTAACTCAAAAGTTGTCCCATTAAAACTTATGGTTTCACTACGATAATTACCTACTATATAAACATTATCTTCATATGCAGTCAATACCCACGTTTCATCCTCCTCATCTCCACTTCCAACTGACCGCAGCCAGTCTACCGTTCCGCTTGAATTTATTTTTAGCATGTAGCAATCTGAGCTGCCTAAGCTGGAAAGTGTTTGTCCCTGGAACGATAACCCTCCCCAAAATGTACCACAAACATATACATCGGATCCGTTTACTACAACGCTATAGCCAATTCCGTAATTGCTTATACCTTGTACCACCCACTGCAATATTCCTGAGGAATTATATTTTGCTATAAATACATCTCTAGAACCACCAGCGCATGTTAAAAAATAATCTGGCCCTCCTAAGCCTTTGAAATTTGCTGTCCCTCTAAATGCTCCGGTTATATATACATTTCCTACATCGTCTGTAGTTATCTCAATTGCTACATCATCTTCATCACCTCCAATTTTAAAGGCAGAAAGTACATTGCCATTGGCATCGTATCGAGCAACAAATGCATCTGCTCCACCATAAGTGTTCTTTAAACTATCACCATAAGAAGATGATAAATCACCTGCAAAAGTTCCACAAACATAAGTCGTATTAGTAGTGGCATCATACGCTATTTCGTAAGCAAGTTCAACTGAAGCGGTGCTAGCCTGCTTAACCCACTGCCAAGGAGGAGCTTGTGCATAGCTAGTGATAGGAAGTATAAGTATAAAATAAATAATAAGCCTTCCTACAAAATTCATATATTTATCATTCACATAAATCATACCAGCTACCTAAATAAGAGCTTTTAGATTACTAAGGATCAAAATCAGTTAGTAATAAACTTACTTATACGCTGATGCGACATTAATTGTTACATTTATAATTCATAAAAATTTCTTCTATATAAATATAGCTTATATTTATATCAGAAAAAAATAAAACACTAATGTCGTTGTTTACCTATTTACTAAGGCTACAGTTTTATATAGATGCAAACTACCTGATTTATACTATAAAAGAAAATTAACGACATTATATTTTCATTATAATATTATAAATAATTGCAAAAATTTATAATAAAATGATATATAATAAATTTTACTTAATTGGGTAAAATATACCTCTTAAGTATAAAAATACCCAATAGTAGATGAATAGATGGTAGGAGATTAATTAATAACCTTTAATTAATTACTTTTAAAAGCTGCAATATTTTTCTGTACATATTTACCTAAAATATCAAATTCAATATTTACAAGTTGATTAATTTGAAGATTTTTAAAGTTCGTATGCTCATAGGTATATGGAATAATTGCTACTGAAAAATGGTTATTGGAGACATTATAGGCCGTTAAGCTAACACCGTTGATACAAATAGAACCTTTTTCTACCATTAAAAGTTGAAAAGATGAAGGTAAGTTAAAAACGAATTCCACGCTGCCGCCTTTATCAATCATGTCTACACATTCTACGACAGTATCTACATGCCCCTGCACCATATGCCCATCTAACCTACTTTGAATGGTAACTGACCTTTCTAAGTTGACAAAGTCATTTTCTTTTAGATGGCCGATAACAGTTTTCTGAAGTGTCTCCTGGATTGCAGTAACGGTATGAGTATGTTTCTTAACATCAACTACTGTTAAGCAAACACCATTATGCGCTACACTTTGGTCGATTTTAAGCTCAGGTGAAATATCAGATTTTATATGAATATGAATATTAGAGCCATCTTCAACGACCGCTTTGACTTCTCCTAGTGCTTCTATAATACCCGTAAACAAATATTAATTTTTATCGCCTCGTAAAATATGAATATAGCCTTTGAGCGGCTTTTCACGTTTTATAATTCCTTCTAATCTGGTTTCATAAACGTCACATCCATAATAGTAAACTCCTTCTACTAATTCTTTGCCATTTTTGTCTGTGCCATTCCAATTAATTTCAGGGTCTGAAGTTTCAAATAATAATTGGCCCCATCTGTTAAACACTTGAAAATCTACATGATCTATGAATCTAAATTTAAATACACCATTTACTTTATAAGGGGTATATAAATCATTTTGTCCATCTCCATTTGGCGTAAACACATTAGGCAGGTCATATATCGGACAATTATCTACACATTTTTTCTGTGTAATTCTACTTTCATTATTATTAGAATCCACTGCTGTGATCATATAACATCCCGCTACTGAATTAAATAAGTTTGCATGAACGTATATACTATCATCTGCCGGCAACTGAGTAGCAATAATTTGAGAATCTGCAGTAAACGTAGGGGCGTAATAAATATTATAAAACAATACATCTTCGGCGCAAGAGTCTGAGGGGTCAACCCAATTTAAAGTATTTTTAAAATTAGCAGCTACCCATGGTATCTCCGGAATGATGTCGCAGTTATTTATCACTTCTAAAATAGGCTCACAAGGCGGAATATTATCTACCGGTGCTTTGCAAACTATTTGTGAATTATTAATCAATGTATCTACCTCATCTGTTCCATAAGTACCTATACTTTGAATATAATAGCAGTAAATGCTGTCGTTCTTTAAGCCTTTATCTACATAGGTGCTAACTGTTACCGTATCTAATGGAAAATAATTGTTTCCAACGACTTCTTTTTTAAAGATTACATACTGATCATTAAACCAAGGCACATCCTCTTGCCAAGAAAGAATTAAGCGATTATCTGTGGGCTCAATAGTGAGGTAAACAGAAGAGGCAGGTTCTGTTTCACCAAGTAAAGTGCCATTATTAACATAAAATTCCAGTAAATAGTAATATTGGTTATCGACAGTATTGATTGTGCTATCTAAAAAAGCTGTGTCGTTAAAAGTATTATAAGTAGGTGCAGTGAAAGATTTTATTTCTGTGTAGGTGCCGGCTGCATTTGTTTTTCTATAAATTTTATATTCATATGGGCCCGGGTTTTGAATAGTGTCTAAATCTTCACGTTTGGGCTTCAGCCAAGCAATTTGTATTTTTCCATTTATTGAATCCGTCTCCGTAACCGTCACATGGGTAATGACCGGAATGTCTTGTTTCAATTGTTCGCAAACCTCATTAGATGGCAAACTTTCTACTTTATTATAAGGGAAATTACCACCACCGTCAGCAAACCCCGCCGTTACCCTATAACAATATTCAAAACCAATTTCTACATCCTTATCTTCATAAGTATGTTCATCAATACCTATCGCTATAGCAGTATAACCTAAGTCGGCTAAATTGACAGGACATTTACCGCTAAAAGTATCTCCTGACCCTAACTTTCTCCAGATAGTAAATCCTTGAAACTTTGTGGAAGAGAAACATTCGTATGGATTATCCCAATTTAAAATTATTCTTCCGGTCAATGCAGTTGCCGTCAAATTTTCAGGGGGTGGGGCGACAACAGTAATCAGCCATGTTTCTAAGTCAGCAAGTGGCTTTAAGTTTCCTCCCTGCACAAAATTATCTTCTGCTTTAAAAACTACTTCATAAAAAAATTTCCTTACGTGATCACAAGTCGTTTGCCAAGAAAATTGCCCGGTGATAGAATCAGTACCCATAATAGTATTAAAATTAGCAGGATTAGGACTCACTTCTAAAGGGCCACCTTCTGCACTTAAAGTGATAACTTGCCCTATATTAGGATCTGTCGCAGTGACTGAAATATTCAGTAATTCGCCTGCTATGACACAGGTATCGTTTATTTCTTTAACATCAGGCGGAAGATTTGCTACATCCAGTACAATTATCTGCATGTCTCTTAAAAGGGTACCTATTAAAAATCCATTCCTATATTCTGAGATTAAGATGGCAATGTTATATATTCCTTCTACCTTGGGGCTTGCCCATTCCAACTCGCCTGTAATAGCATCAATCATAATATTATTATTTGGCCCCGGGCCCACCTCATCAGGGTATAAATAATTAGGCACGTCTGCATTAGCGTTTTGTTTAGGAATAATCAACTGATAGGAAAGGCTATCCCCATCTGAATCGAAAGCATTAGGATTATGTTTAAAAATAGTATTCACATTGGCATAATCTAATGGTGGTTGGAGTAAAACCGGAGAATTATTGAATCCGAAGAATTGTGGGTCTAAGACAATTAATTCTGTTTCTACATAAAAGGGAATATTGACTGAGCCTCCATCATTTACATTGATAATGGAAGCAATTCTATTAGCATCAACGATAGATAATGTGTAGCTGGATGGGCCCGGATATGTATGGGTGGCGCTATATTCGTTACGTTTTACGTCATCTGCTAAGATAACTTCTTCGATTCGGGGAATAAATTGCGATTGACCATCTCCCCAAAACAATTCCAAAGAATCTCGATCAGCCGGACTGGATTCTTTAGTATAGGTTACCACAGTAACTTCGAATTTAAAATTAGATATTTGTTTATAAGTAATTTCTCCTGCTCTGTTATGGGTTGCAAAGGCTATGGAAAATGTAAAAAAACTGAAAAGCGTACTTAATAGTATATCTTTAAAGCGCATCTGTGTAAGATATAGTTAAATGTTATTTTATACAAACAATTTATTCATAAGAAAAATTCTTGCTTTTTTAACGCTCAATTATCAGTTTTGTTATTCAAGAGCATAGGCCTTTCAAAATCTAATTAAATTAACGCGCCAATTCTACAAATACCGGGAAGTGATCGCTAAATCCTCCAATATAAATGGGGCCTTGATAAGTTCTATACGGCATACCGCTCAAAGAATTATTTTTATGCTTATATAGCCAATCGGGATCAAAAATATCAGCATATTTATATGATAAGTAGGTAGTATTTCCGGTAATGATAATTTGATCAAACAGATTCCATCTCCCTTTGTATTTTAAGGTGCCTTTTCCTGATTTATAAATATCTTGAAAGGGATTAAGTACTGCTACTTTTTTATTTTGCTGAGACAGCATTGATACACTTCGATTGATAGGATCATCATTAAAATCTCCCATCACAATTTGCAAATCATTAGGATAACGTTGGTGATAGTCATCTATAAGTAATTTTAATTTATTGGCAGCGGTTAAGCGTTTGCTTTCGGAAGCAACTACACCACCTCTCCTAGATGGCCAATGATTAACAAAAATACTGACAGTATCTTCATCTATTTCTCCTCTAACATATAAAATGTCTCTTGTTTTAATATTCGGATTTTGATCAAAATATATCGGGTAATTTTTATGTGATAAAATCTTAAAAATGTCTTTTCGATAAAGTAAAGCCACATCAATTCCTCTCTCATTAGGAGACTCGTAATGTATAAAGTCGTAATCTGTCCGGATCAAAGGAGTATTTTCAATAAGGTCAGTTAATACTTTTTTATTTTCTATTTCGCCCAATCCCACTACAACCGGGAGGTTTTCTTCTCCTAATGCTATAATGACTTTAGCAATATTTAGCAATTTTTGATTATATCGATAATAATTCCATTTTTTAGCACCTGTAGGTAAAAACTCATTATCATTTTTCTGTAGGTCATCTACGGTATCAAATAAATTTTCTACATTGTAATACATGAACCGGTATGTATCAGCTGATGGTTGTGTACAAGCAGTAAAAAAAGTAAGAATAAAATAGAGAAATGTTATCTTAAAGTACATGTACTTCAAAGATAATATTTTTAATATCATAAAAGTATAAAGTAATTGTGGCCACTTTTTAGACAGAAAATAATATTACATCTCCTGTTTATGTTTATAAATCGGCTCTATACCCATATTATAAAACACGAATGCCCATACATCAGCATACTCTTCTATGATCTTTGAAGTAGGTTTGCCTGAGCCATGGCCTGCCATCGTTTCAATCCTAATCAACACCGGATTATCTCCTTGTTGTTTTTCTTGTAGCGTAGAAATAAATTTATAAGAGTGAGCCGGTACCACTCTATCATCGTGATCTGCGGTGATTACCATAGTAGCAGGATATGCTGTCTCTTCTATATTGTGGAGAGGAGAATATTTAAGCAAATTTTCAAACTGGACGGAATCTTCGCTTGAACCATATTCCGATACCCATGCATGGCCAATAGTGTATTTATGAAATTTCAACATATCTAATACGCCTACGGCAGGAAGTGCCACTTGGAATAGTTCAGGCCGCTGAGTCATTGCAGCTCCAACTAATAATCCCCCATTCGACCTGCCGGAAATGGCTAGTTTTTCTGAATTCGTATATTTATTATTAACTAAATACTCGGCTGCGCTTATGAAATCATCAAAAACATTTTGTTTCTTATCTAACATGCCGCTTTTATGCCATTCTTCTCCATACTCACTTCCACCTCTCAGGTTGGCTACTGCATACACACCACCATTTTCTAACAGCACAATATTAGCAATACTAAAACTTGGTGTAATGCTGATGTTGAAACCTCCATATCCATATAAAACTGTAGGGTTTTGGCCGTTAAGTTGCAAGCCTTTTTTATAGGTGATAAACATAGGTATTTTAGTGCCGTCTTTACTGGAATAAAACACTTGTTTAGTTTCATAATCTTGCGGGTTAAATTTTGCTTCAGATTCTTTGAAAACTTCAGAAGTTTTGGTAGCAATATTATATTTGTAAGTTGTACCGGGATAGGTATATGAAGTAAAGCGGTAAAAAACAAATTCTGCATCCTTCTTTCCCTCAAACCCGCTTACATTTCCAACAGTTGGAAGTTGCACTTCGCTTTCTTGGTTGCCTTCCATATCATAAACATATATTTTACTGGCTACATCTACCATATAATGAGCAAAAAGCTTACCTCCGGCACTGCTGATGCTACTAAGCACTTCTTCTTTTTCCGGTATGAGGGTTTCCCAATTTTTTGGTTCCGGTTTATTGATGTCAATTAAAACTATTCTATATTTAGGAGCATCTTTATTAGTGGCTACAACTAATTTGTCGCCAATATTATCAATCAGATTATAGCTGTTTTTTATTTCTTTAACGATAGGAACGAATTGGCTGTTTGACTTAGTAAGGTCTTTTACGTAAAGTGCATTATCATTACTGGCCCCGGAGCTGATGTATAATTCTAAAAACCGCTCATCTTCTGTTACGCCTGCATAAAATCCTAATTTAGGTTCTTTAGGATCTTCATAAATGAGTTTGTCTTCATTTTGGCGTGTTCCTATCTTGTGATAATATATTTTAGCATTTTCGTTTTGAGAAGATAGGTCTTTGCCGGCTTCCGGTTCCGGATATCGGGTGTAGAAAAAACCATCTTTATACCAGGACATGCCGGAAAATTTAACATACTCTATGGTGTCAGATAGTTGCTCTTTTGTTTCCATGTCTATTACATAAAACTTTTTCCAATCTGATCCGCCTTCAGAGAGGCCATAGCCAAAGTATTTACCATCGTTAGAAACGCTAGTAGTGCTGATGGAAACTGTGCCTTCATCAGACATTTTATTAGGATCTAAAAATACTTCCGGCTCTCCATCTAAGCCTTTTTGACGATATAGCACTGCTTGGTTTTGCAAGCCGTCGTTCTTATAATAAAAGTAATACTCGCCACCTTCAAAAGGAGTTGAATATTTCGGGTAATTCCACAATTCTTCTAAGCGATCTTTTATCTCATCCTTATAAGAAATTTGGCTGAGATAATCTTGGGTAAGCTTATTTTGTGCCGCTACCCATGATTTTGTTTCTTCAGAATTTTCATCTTCTAACCAATAGTAAGAATCTTTAATTTCTGTATTGAAATATAGGTCTACTTTATCTTGTTTAGCAGTAGCGGGATATTCGATTTTTCTGGCAGGCGGATTATCTACATTAGATTGGCAACCGATAATTAATGCTAGGGGAGGCAAAGTGAAATATTTAATGTTCATTTAATAAATTTTTTATGAAGTTATGAAAATGAATTTCAAAATAAAAAATTTAATATTAAATGAGTTGTGTTGCTCCATTCTTTAGCAGTTATAGAATGGCAGCTTCACCATAGGCTTCACATAGGCTAGGGTTTAAACCCTAGCCTATGTGAAGCCTATGGTGAAGCTATTCGCTATTTCCGTTTAGGTTTAAGAATTCTTCATATTCTTGCGGAAAGCTTCTTTTTAAATGATGTTCTTTCTGATTTTTTATATAGAAAAACACTTTATCTAACATAGATTCACTTACTGAAAATGCAGCATACCCTGCTTGCCAAGCGAATGTTGTAGGAATAAAATTTTGCTTATTAATATAAAAAGAACTGCTTCCCTTAATTTGCTTTATAACTTCAGCTACTGATTTTTGAGGATTTAACAGAAACAGGCAATGGATATGATCAGGCATTCCATTGACAATTCTTACCGGGCAGCCACTATCAATTAACTGCTGACTTAGATACTTATGAATGGTTGGCTCAATTGAATAATGTAAAAAAGGTTCTCGGTTTTTAGTAGACCACACCGCTTGAATCCATATTTTGTTAAATGATTGAGGCATTTATGTAAATGTATAAAAATTGAAGAAATTTTCTATCATCTATAAGCTGGGGTTTAAACCCAGCTTATAGATGATGGAAGTTGTAATATAATTTTTTCATATAGGCTAGGGTTTAAACCCTAGCCTATATGAAAAAAAACACAGGTTTAAACTCACCGCGGTTTAGGAATATTATATCCTCGACTGATACGTATACAACTGATGATATCGGCCTGCTTTATTGATCAACTCATCATGTGTGCCTCTTTCGTATATTTTCCCATCTTCTATTACTAATATTTGATCAGCTTTTTTTATGGTACTTAATCGGTGGGCAATCACAAAAGTAGTTCGGCCTTCCATAAGTTTACCCAAACTATCTTGAATATAGGTTTCACTTTCAGTGTCCAAATTGGAAGTAGCTTCATCCAAAATCAAGACTTTAGGATCAGCCAATAATGCTCGGGCAATAGCAACTCGCTGACGTTGTCCACCCGACAGCTTCACGCCTCTCTCGCCAATGACAGTTTCTAGCCCCTTCTCAAACCGATCGGTAAATTCGCTTACATGCGCAGCTTTTACCGCAGCTTGGATTTCCGGGCCCGTTGCATCAGGCCGGGAAAAGAGAATGTTTTCCCTGATTGTTCCTTCATATAAAAAATCATCTTGTAAGACTACACCCAGGTGTTTTCGGTAAGTATCCAATTTGATAGTTGACATATCAATTCCATCAACATATACTGTTCCTGTTTGCGGAGATAGAAAGGAAGCCGCCAGCCCTGCGATGGTCGTTTTGCCTGAGCCTGAACTACCTACTAATGCAGTCACAGACCCCGCTCTTGCTGTGAGTGAAATTTTATGTAACACCGGTTTATCTTTTTCGTATTCGAAAGAAACATCTTGAAAACTGATATCTCCTTTAATTTCTTGCAGCGATATCATTCGGCCGGGTTCTTCTCCTTCACGAGTAGTATTTAATACTTCTTCCATTCTATCAATGCCTGCAAAAGCCTCTGTGATTTGGCTTCCGATATTACTCATCTGAATGATAGGAGCTACTAAAAAGCCGAGATATAATGTAAATGCAAAGAAATCCCCAACTGTCATAGTTTCATTAATTATTTTCGTCCCACCGATCCACATAATCATAATACTCGTAAGGCCTAGCAAAAGAGTTGCGAGGCTGGTAACTAAACTTGTAGAAGTAAGTGTTTTCTTAACATTTATATAGAGCCGAGTGACTCCTTGCTCAAAAATATTTATTTCATAAGCTTCTGCATTAAATCCTTTAATAACCCTTATACCATTAAGTGATTCTGTTAGGCGGCCTGATACGTCTGCATTGATCTCCCTTCTTTGTTTAAATATCGGGCGAATGTAAGCAAAGGCCTTCATCGATACAATGCCGAAAATAATGAGTGGAATGAATGTGAAAAGTGTCATCGTAACACTTATATTCATCAATAAGATAAATGCAATGACCGAAGTAAGTACGCCTCCAAATAATTGTACTAACCCGGTGCCCACCAAATTCCTTACTCCTTCTACGTCAGACATAATTCGCGATACTAAAGAGCCTGATTTATTATTATCAAAATAATTTATTGGGAGCTTTATAATATGTTGTTGAACTTGCACACGCAATACAGAAATAAGGTGTTGCGCTTCTACGCTAAGCAATTTTGTTAAAAAGAAAGAAGTAGTGGACTGAATTACAATGGCAGCGCCTACTACTAGTAATAGTAGTTTTAATAGATTAAAATCATTTTTAGCAATAACTTCATCGATAAGGATTTTAGTGGAACCCGGCAAAACAAGCCCTGCTAATCTATTAATGATAATAAGTACCAGCCCTAATAAAAGAAGTTTTTTGCGAGGTAAAATAATGTTTTTAACTGCATATTGAAGGGCTGAAAATTTCAGTTTTTTTGCCGGCACCGATCCTATTTTTCCGTCATTTTTCTAACGATCGAAGTTACTATTTTACGCGGTGTAAAGCGAATTGAATTGGCTAATATTTTATTTTTTAAGCCATGGATAGCTACTACTTCACCTTTCATCATTTTTTCGTAACCAAATTTCGCAACCTCTTTTGCAGTAGGCAGGTCGCCTTGAAATAATTTAGAATTTTCTGCATCTGCCGCATCTTTAAAGCCCGTATCAGTGGCGCCAGGACATAATGCTGTAACAGTTATGCCTTTATCTTTTACCTCATTTGCAATGCCCTCACTAAAAGCTAATACGTAATGTTTAGTAGCGTAATAAACTGCCATCAAAGGCCCCGGAGGAAACGCTGCCACAGATGCTAAGTTCATGATTTTCCCACTTTTCCGTTTTACCATATCTTGCAGAAAAAGTTTGGTGAGGTGTGTGAGTGTGGTAATATTTAATTGTATCATGTCAGCCTCTTTTTCCCACTCAGTTTCATAAAAGAAACCAAAATCACCAAGTCCTGCATTATTAATTAAATAATCTACTGTAATATTTTCTTTTTTAACCTTATCATAAACATTTTGGACAGCATCTGGCTTAGTCAGATCTATCTCAATCACTATAGCTTTTATTTTAAATTTCGCCTCAAGTTCTTGTTTTAGTGAATTCAATTTATCGCCACTTCTAGCTATCAATATTAAATCACCGCCTTTTTCGGCATGTATTTTGGCTAATTCTAATCCAATTCCATTAGATGCTCCGGTTATTAAAGCTGTTTTATGGCTCATTGATATTTGGTTTATTTGTGTTTGCAAATTACAAACTTTATGCTAATTAAATATGGTATTACAATACTATTTATATTATATATAATAGTAACTAAATACTATTTTTTACTAAAATAATAGGTATTCAATACTATTTTAGTATATTTGTTACATGTTAGAAGAATTATTTCAACTCAGTCAGCATTTCATCAACAAACGGAATAGAAGCTATGTGCGCAGTTTTTTTGAAACGCTATCTCCTCAAAATCGAATAAACGTGATTTTAGGACAAAGAGGCGTAGGTAAAACCACAGGCATTATTCAAACTATTTTAATGCGTTATGGAGATGTTCAAACGACTAAAGCACTCTATATCCAAGCAGATCATACTATTACTTCGAAATATAATTTGTATGATATCGCTAGAGAATTTCAAAATTATGGAGGTGAGTTATTATGTATTGATGAAGTCCATAAATATCCTGAGTGGGCTAGAGAGCTGAAAAGCATATACGATACATTTGATGATTTGCAAATGATTGTTTCCGGGAGTTCATTGCTTCAAATAAGAAAAGCAAGTCATGATTTAAGTCGCAGGGTAATTGTAAGTTATCTCAACGGGTTATCCTTTAGAGAATATCTTAATATACATCAAGGCATTTGTATACAGCCTATTTCGCTATCTCACCTACTGGATAATCATCAAGATATTGCTCAAGAATTTATCCAAGTAATAGAAGCAACAGATCATAAAATTCTAGTTTTATTTAAGGAATACCTAAAACGAGGTTTTTATCCATATTATGAAGAATTTGATGAGATAGGCTTCTATGTAACCTTAGATGAGCAAATACACGCTACGTTAGAGTCTGATTTACCGCATGTTTTTCCCGATTTATCAGGATATAGCATTGCCAAGATGAAAAAATTATTAGCGCTTATTGCTACAACTGTACCATATATTCCTGATTTGAAATACTTAAAAGAAGTATTGGATATAGGAGATGAGCGTACCTTAAAAACCTATTTAAGGCATTTACATGATGCGCGAATTATTACCATGTTGCCGAAAAAAGGCAAAGGCATGAAATCTTTATACAAACCGGAAAAATTATATTTAAATAACTCCAACTTAGCATATGCATTAGGTGATAAGCAAAATTTGAATTTAGGAACTATAAGAGAATGTTTTTTTACTCAAGCTATTGGTAATTTGGCAGAATTGAGTATTCCACCTAAAGGAGATTTTTTAATCAACGATGAAATTTTAATAGAAGTGGGTGGGAGAGGGAAAGGCTCTTCACAAATTAAAGGTTCATCCGATGCTTATTTAGTCTTAGATGAAATGGAAGTTGGTATCAACAAGAAAATACCATTATGGTTATTTGGATTTTTGTATTAAAGTTACATTGAGTAAAAGTCATATACATAATCCGTTTGCGGTACGTTTTTTTCTCCTAAAAGCTGTCGAATATTTGTTTCAATAGTCATGGATATTTGATTCATTGCGGTATCAGTAGGTCGGTTTTCAAAAGGATCTTGCATATGATGAGCTGTTTTCATTAACAAGAAAAAAGACAACGCAATTGCAATAAGAAGCACCAGGACAAATATTGAATTTAAATCAGAAAGAGATATGGCTAAACAAGTTAAAAAGATATAAACAAAAAATCGGAGAAAAATCCGATAAGTTTTAGGGAAAACAGTATTTTTAATTCGTTCTGCCTTACCCATAGAAGCACAAAGTCTCACGTAAGTATTATCTAATTGTACTTGTTGAAAATCATTTATTAACTTTTGCTCGTGAAGAGATTTAATTAATTGAGAATTGAGATTTATAATGCCTAACGGGTTATTATTCTGAGTAGATAGGTATTTTAAATCTTCTGGAGATAAAAATTTTTTAGCATTTTCTAAAGGAAAGAGCTTACGCAATGAATTGGATAAGGCATAACACCAAGCAATTTGTTTATAAGCAATTACTTTCAAATTTTCCGACTTAGATTCAGTGTCTTTGTGAAAGTGGAGTAGCTGAACTATTAATGACCTAGAATCATTAACTATTGCTCCCCATATCTTTCTAGCTTCCCACCATCTATCGTATGATTGATTTATTTTGAATGCTAAAACTAATGAAATTGCAGTACCTAAGAATGCAGGTACAGCTACAGGTAAATCATAATTAAACTTAAAAATTTGTCTCAGTATAATAATCGCAGCAGTAAAAACAACTGTAATAGCAATATCGATTTTTATTTTATTTAAAATGTATTTTAAAGGAATAGACTTATTAAGAAGCATATAAATAAAAGTTTCTGTGAATTAATAATAGATATTTTGAATTTTAAACATAGCCCATTCAATTTTAATGCCAAACTCAATAATATTGTATACCTTTGTCGCCTCAAATAAAAATATGCAAAAGTTAAGGAATATAGCGATTATCGCTCACGTTGACCACGGGAAAACTACTTTAGTAGATAAAATGCTAATGGTGGGTAAATTATTTCAAGATCACGAAAGGCCGGGTGAGCTCATTATGGACAGTAATGACCTGGAGAGGGAACGTGGAATTACTATTCTTGCAAAAAATGTATCGGTACGCTATAAAGACACTAAGATTAATATATTAGATACTCCGGGCCACAGTGATTTTGGTGGAGAAGTAGAAAGGGTTTTAAATATGGCAGATGGGGTGTTACTTTTGGTAGATGCATTTGAAGGCCCTATGCCTCAAACAAGATTTGTATTACAAAAAGCCATTGAGATGGGATTAAAACCCATTGTAGTAGTTAACAAAGTAGATAAAGAAAACTGTACACCCGAAGAAGCTTATGAAGCAGTTTTTGATTTAATGTTTCAGTTAGATGCCTCTGAAGATCAATTAGATTTCCCGGTAGTTTATGGTTCTGCTAAAAATGGATGGATGAGTGATGATTGGAAAAACCCTACGGAAGATATAACCATTTTAATGGATAAAATTCTTGAGCACATTCCTGCTCCTGAGTTTAATGAAGGAACTTCACAAATGCTGATCACTTCTTTAGATTACTCTTCATTTATCGGTAGGATTGCTATTGGTAGAGTGCATCGGGGAACCTTAAAGGCAGGACAAGCGGTATCTTTAATGAAAAGAGACGGCCGTGTTGTCAAAACGAAGATAAAAGAATTATATGTTTTTGAAGGCTTTGATAAGATAAAGGCAGAAACAGTCAGTTCCGGTGAAATTTGTGCCGTTGTAGGTATTGATGGATTTGAAATAGGAGAAACCATAGCAGATATCGAATCACCTGAAGCTTTGCCAACCATCACTATTGACGAGCCGACGATGAGTATGCTTTTTACTATTAATGATTCTCCATTTTTCGGTAAAGAAGGCAAATTTGTGACCTCCCGCCATTTAAAGGATCGCTTAACAAAAGAATTAGAAAAAAACCTTGCTCTACGAGTGGAGCCTACAAATTCTCCCGATTCGTACAATGTTTTTGGAAGAGGTGTACTGCATTTATCTGTCTTAATTGAAACGATGCGTAGAGAGGGTTATGAACTGCAAATTGGCCAGCCGCAAGTTATCATTAAAGAAATTGATGGTGTAAAATGTGAGCCGATAGAAGAGCTCACCATAGATATTCCTGAAGCAACGTCCGGTAAAGCTATCGAGATGGTAACTCAAAGAAAAGGCGAAATGCAAAGTATGGATCCCAAAGGTGATCGAATTATTCTTAAGTTTTTAGTACCTTCCAGGGGAATTATCGGGTTAAGAAATAACTTACTTACAGCATCTGCCGGAGAAGCGATTATGTCACACCGATTTTTAGAATTTCAGCCGTATAAAGGCAATATCCCTTCCCGCCAAAATGGATCATTAATCAGTTTAGAAACAGGCAAGGCGATTCCTTTTAGTATTAATAATTTACAAGACCGAGGTAAGTTTTTCATTGAGCCCAATGTAGATATTTACGAAGGGCAAGTAATAGGTGAAAATAACCGTCCGGGCGACTTAGTCGTTAACATCACTAAAACGAAGAAGTTGACCAACATGCGTTCTTCCGGAGCAGATGATAAAATGCGCATTGCCCCACCTATTTTATTTTCTTTAGAAGAAGCGCTAGAATACATCCAGGGTGATGAATATCTAGAAGTAACCCCGGCTTCTATGCGGATCAGAAAGATATATTTAAAAGAAAACGATCGGAAAAGAGCGAAAGCAAATTAGCTTAGAGTGGATAGTTTAGAGTTTCGGGTTTCGGGTTCGAAGTTTAAGGTTGTTGGGTTAATTTTGAGTTAAGCTTACATGCACCACTGTGCTAATGCTTGCTAGAGAAGGGAGACATTAATTTTTTTTAGTAATTCAACTTATTAAGCAAAGAATGCTAATCAAATTAGCTCTATTGGCAGGAGAGTAGTTTAACACATTTAATCATTCACTAACCTAACCTCAAATTCTAAAAACTATCAACTATAAATTCTAAACTGTCTAATTTCAAGTCTCAACTTTATACTTTAAACTACTCAACTTCAAACCTCAAACACAGAACTTCAAACATCAACTTCAAACATCAACTTCTCGGATGATACCGATTAATCGTATCTTTCAAATACGATCTATCCAAATGAGTATATATTTCTGTGGTGGTAATCGATTCATGACCCAGCATATCTTGAACAGCTTTGAGGTTCGCTCCACCTTCTACTAAGTGAGTAGCAAAAGAGTGCCGAAAGGTATGCGGGCTGATTTTTTTATGAATATTAGCTGCTTTTGCGAGAAGTTTAATAATGGTAAAGATCATCACCCGCGTAAGTTTTGCTCCTCTACGATTTAGGAAAAGGATGTCTTCGTTCCCAGGTTTGATCTTCATGTGATTACGAACGCTGTCTTTATAGATATTGATTTGCTTGATCGCTTGATCACCAATCGGAACTAATCGTTCTTTATTTCCTTTGCCGATGATTCTGATAAAATTTACATCTAAATATGAATTGGAAATTTTTAGGTTGATCAATTCAGATACGCGTAAGCCACACCCATATAAAACTTCGATGATAGCCTTGTTTCTTTCTCCTTCTGAAGAGCTTAAGTCTATTGCAGCAATAAGGTTTTGAATATCATCATAGCTAAGCGTGTCGGGAAGCTTTTTAGGCAGCTTAGGGCTTTCAATCAGCTCGGTAGGGTCTGAATCAATAATATTTTCTAAAATCAAATATTTATAAAAAGCTTTAATCCCAGAGATGATTCTCGCCTGTGATTTTGCTGAAATACCAACTTCATTTAATGATTCTACAAAAAGTTGGATTTCTTTAAAAGTAACTTTTAAGGGAGAATGCTGAGTGGTAGCTTCAACATAAGAAGCTATTTTTTCTACATCTCTGAGATAAGCTTCTAAAGTATTATCAGAAAAAGATTTTTCTAATTTCAAATAACTTTTAAAACCTTTTATATAAATACTCCAGCTCACTACTTAAAAATATATTATACCTTTGAAGGTAACAAATTTGAGCTTTAATACTGAGTTATTTTTTTCTACTGTTAAAAATCTTAACAGCTTAACTTTATACCTTGAACTTCAAACTGTGAACTAAACCATGAAAATAATTATCATCAATGGCCCTAATCTTAACTTACTCGGCAAGAGAGAGCCTGATATTTATGGTTCATCTACTTTTGAGGAATATTTTAAAACGTTGGCTAACGCTTTTCCGGATATAAATCTCACGTATTATCAGAGTAATGTAGAAGGAGAACTCATCAATAAGATACAAGAAGTAGGATTTACATATGATGGTATAATTTTAAATGCAGGAGGCTATTCTCATACTTCAGTAGCTATGCGAGATGCTATTTCAGCTATTTCGACTCTTGTAATTGAAGTACATATCTCTAATATTTATGCGAGGGAGGAGTTTCGACACAAATCATTGCTTTCCGAAAAATGCAAAGGAGTAATTTGTGGTTTGGGACTGGAAGGGTATCGGTATGCGGTAGATTATTTTCACAATTAGCTAATTAGCCAATTGACTAATTAGCTAATTTCAATCTTTTGAACTCAAGAATTTATCTGGTATTTTGCAATATATCTAGTTTACTAAAAAATCGCTTCTTCTTAACAAAATACTGCCACACGATATTTTTAGGGTATACACCGTTGAGAGATTTTAAATAAGCATTATTTTTTATATGATGCCATTTAAAAACACCTCCTACATAATGGCGATGGGCTTTGCCAATAGCTAAAAATGTTCTCCAATTTCCCTTAAATAAAATTGTATAGGCCGCTACATGATCTAAAATAAGCCGGCTGATTATCAAATAAACTGCTTCTGGGGTAGGCGTATTTTTATGAATGATAATGAGGTTGTTTCGGAAGTTTAAATAGGTTTTTCGCGGGCTACCTTGTGGCAAACTTCCTCCGCCTACATGATAAACAACAGATTTGGGGCAATACATAATTTTGTATCCTTTGTTTTGTAACCGCCAACAAAGGTCAATTTCTTCCATGTGTGCAAATAATCGCTCGTCTAGCCCTCCTAGTTTATGATAAAGGGTTGATTTAATAAATAAACACGCTCCGGTTGCCCAGAAAATTTGCCGCGCATCGTCGTATTGGCCATGATCTTTTTCTACTGTTTCAAAGATTCTGCCTCGACAAAAAGGATAACCATATCTGTCAATATATCCGCCTGCTGCTCCCGCATATTCAAAATGATCTTTATTATGAAAAGCTTTTATTTTAGGTTGACAAGCAGCAATATCTGCTGAACTTTCCATTAATTGGATAACCGGTTCTATCCAATCGGGTTCAACTTCTACATCTTGATTAAGCAATACATAATAATCACTTTTGACTTGCTTTAACGCTGCATTATAACCCCCCGTGAAACCTAAATTTTCTTTAAGAGCAATGACTTTTACGGTAGGGAAATTTTTAGCTAATATTGCTAAACTATTATCTGTAGAGGCGTTGTCTGCAACATACATAACTACATTAGAATAAGTAGACGCTACAACAGAGGGTAAAAACTGCTGTAAAAATTTTGCGCCATTCCAACTTAAAATAACGACAGCTACGGTAGGATTTTTATTCATGTAAATGCAATATTACGAAAAAGGACAATCTAAATTTAGTAATCCATGGCACCTTTGTCCGTTGGATAAATAGCATTATCTTTGCGTTATGAATCATTTAATAGCTCCTTCCATTCTCGCTGCTGACTTTATTAACCTTGCCAAGGATATCAATCTGGTTAATGAAAGTCAAGCTGATTGGTTTCATTTAGATGTGATGGATGGCGTATTTGTGCCTAATATTTCCTTTGGTATTCCGGTGATAAAAGCAATTAAGAGCAAAGCAAACAAACCGTTGGATGTTCATTTGATGATTGTCAATCCTGAAAAATACACAGAAGCATTTTGCAAGGCAGGAGCAGATATTCTCACGGTACATTATGAAGCATGCCCACATTTGCATCGAAATCTACAAGAGATAAGGAGTTACGGCATGAAAGCCGGAGTAGCTATTAATCCGCATACACCTATTAGTGCCCTAGAAGATATTATTGAAATGGCAGATGTAGTATGTTTAATGTCTGTCAACCCGGGTTTTGGCGGACAGCAATTTATCGAAAACTCTTTAAATAAAATTGTTCAGCTTAAAGAACTGATTATCCGCAAAAACACTCATACCTATATTGAAGTAGACGGAGGTGTTGGGGCTGATAATATTCGACAGGTTTTAAAAGCGGGAGCAGATGTTTTAGTAGCAGGTAGCAGCGTGTTTGGTTCGGATAATCCTACGGAAACGATAGCCTCTTTCAAAAATTTCAAAACAAATACTTTGCAAGCCTGATTTCCGTTATACCTCAGAAATGCGTCAACTCTTCAGCGGCTTTCTTTTTTTTTTAAGCATTAATTTTTTATCTGCACAGCAAAATACAGCAGAAATTTTTGGTTCGGTGAAGGATGAAGACGGCTTTTTTTTAGAAGGTGTTTTTGTTCATATAAAAGATTCTAAAAGTGGTGTGGTAACTGATGAAAATGGGGAATATATACTTTCTATTCCTGCAGATTCTTCCATACAAATAGTTTTCTCTTACATTGGCTATGCTACACAAATCCAAAATGTAAATTTAGCCGGTGATAAGCGCAGGCGATTAAATATCAGCATGGAGCTAAAAGCCATTGATATTGATGAAATATTTATTGAAGATAAAGGTGAACGAAATAAGATCAGTACGCAGCAATTAGATATTAAAGATATTAATGTATTACCCAATGCTTCAGGCAATATAGAAGCTATTTTGAAAACGCTACCGGGAGTTACGTCTAACAATGAACTTAGTTCACAATATTCGGTAAGAGGAGGAAATTTTGATGAAAACCTAGTATATGTTAATGATTTTGAGATCTATCGCCCTTTTCTTATCCGGTCAGGACAGCAAGAAGGATTGAGTTTCATTAACCCGGATTTAGTAAGTAATATAGAATTTTCATCCGGTGGTTTTGGCGCTAAATACGGAGATAAAATGTCTTCTGTTTTAGACATTAAATACAAACGTCCGAGGAGTTTTGCCGGTTCTGCAAGTGTGAG
Source organism: Chitinophagales bacterium (assembly GCA_965213575.1). Taxonomy (GTDB): domain Bacteria; phylum Bacteroidota; class Bacteroidia; order Chitinophagales; family JAUHXS01; genus JAUHXS01. Next base: position 119,387 of record CBDBZN010000037.1, read on the forward strand.
TTTGTTAGGTACAAATTTGCATTTAGAAGGCAGTACCATCGATAATCGTGCTTACTATTTACTAGGCTTTAGATATAAAACAAATCAGTATTTATTAAATAGCCTGGATGCTCAAGGTGATTATCGCCCTCAATTCTTAGACTTTCAAGCTTTAGTAGGGTATGATATCAATGAAAAATGGGAGTTGGAGTGGATGGGTAATTATTCCAGTAACAAATTTCAGTTTGTTCCGGAAACCCGAACTACAGAATTTGGTGTCGTAAATAATGTGCTTCGGTTGACCGTTTTCTTTGATGGGCAGGAAATTAATCAATATAGCACTGCTATGACGGGTTTGTCTACTACTTTTAAGCCTAATAATAATGTGCGATTAAAATGGTTAGCATCGTATTATGTAGCGGATGAAAGGGAGACTTTCGATGTGATCGGAGAGTATTTTTTAGATGCTATAGAGAGTAATTTAGGTAATGAAGATTTTGGCCAGATTAAATATAGCTTAGGCGTAGGGGCTTATCATGACAATGGCAGAAATTTTCTCAAAGTTTATGTGCCAAATGTTGCACATAAAGGATATTGGAGCAAAAATAAACATTTTGTACAATGGGGAGCAAGGTATCAATATGAAATTATTGATGATAAGCTGAAGGAATGGCAACGGCTTGATTCAGCAGGTTATTCATTACCTTATACCAATCAGCAGGTTTTAATAAATGAGTACAGTAAATCAAAAGTAGATTTAACTTCAAACAGATATTCAGCTTACATACAAGATAGTTGGGAATTGACCGATACTACTCAAATGACGCTGACAGGTGGAGTTCGTTTCCAATATTGGGATTTAAACAATGAGTTACTGGTAAGTCCGAGAGGACAGCTTTCTTTTAAACCTTTGTGGGAAAAAGATGTCGTGTTTAAATTTGCTTCAGGAATATATTATCAAGCTCCTTTCTACAGAGAATTAAGAGATTTGAATGGCAATATCAATCTCAATGTTAAAGCTCAAAAAGCCATCCATTACGTTGCAGGAATGGACTATAATTTTAAAGCATGGAAGCGGCCTTTTAAATTCACTTCTGAGATTTATTATAAGCAATTAAGTAATTTAAATCCTTATGAAATTGAAAATGTTAGGATTCGTTATTTTGCTGAAAATGTTGCAAAAGGCTATGCCACCGGCATTGATTTTAGAGTGTATGGTGAATTTGTAAAAAATGCCGAGTCATGGTTTACCCTTTCTTTTCTGAAAACTCAAGAAGATGTAATTGGCGATTTTAGGTATGAATTTTATAATGATGAAGGGGTGAGAATAACGACAAGTACTCGCGATCAAACAGCTACCGATAGCATTAAAATTGAACCTGGATATATTGCACGGCCTACTGACCAAAGAGTTAATTTTTCTATATTTTTTCAAGATTATATTCCCAATAATGAAAACTTTAAAATGCACCTTAACTTAGTTTTTGGAACAGGTTTGCCTTTTGGCCCGGTCGACAAAAAACGTTATAATGATGTACTTCGTGTGCCGCCGTACCGCCGAGTTGATATAGGTTTTTCTGCTTTACTGTGGGATAAAACTAAAAGGAATAACCTCATTAACAGCCCTTTAAAATATTTTAATTCTGTTTGGATGAGTATTGAAGTATTTAATTTACTTCAAGTGAAAAATACGGTATCTTACATATGGATTAAAGATGTAACAAATACACAATATGCTGTGCCTAACTATCTTACCAGTCGGCGTTTAAATGCACGATTAGTTGTTAAGTTTTAATTAGGTTACAGGTTCTAAATTGCAGATTTTAAGATTGAAAATTTGCTGTTTTAAACAAGATGAATCTCTTTATTCGATATGCTTTTTCCAGTTTAACTCATCCATGCTTGTATGATGAACTGTTAAAACGTAAATCGTTTTAGCTTCGACAATATAAAATATTCCAAACGGAAAACGTTTAATAAAAGCTCTATGTACATTTTTATATTGACTTTAAAATAGATTTGGATTTTTTTGTAATTGATTTAATGTCTTCTACAGACAACAAAAAACATTCCCCAAGCCATCTTGCTGTTCTTTATACCACAGAGAAGCGTTAAGAATATCGTCTTCTGCATCGGGCTTTACAACAAGCGAATAGATCATATTTTTTTAGAAATTCTATTTTTTACATCTTTCCAAGATGAGCCGGCACTTGGATGATGTTTGTGGGATTTTAATCTTTCATCAAATAATGTTTTAGTTGCAGTATTAAACTCAATATTTTTAGTATTAGCTTCAACAGCAATACTATCCCATATAGCTTCTACCACTTGAATTTTTTCCGAGATACTTAATTTTAATATGTCTTGTAATTGTGTCATATATTGATTTAACGTAAAATTAGTCAAAAGTTGCGAAGTTATTTTAGCTTTGATATTTACAGTTTGAAATATAGGATTTAATTATATATCTCTTACATTTAATATTAAAAATTAAGCAGTAAACATTAAAAACTAATCCATGTCCAACTTCATCTCAACAAAAATCAAAAGAACTCCAATCAACTCAAAAATTACTAGTTGATACATTTAACATGCTTACTCCGGCTCAACTGAATTGGAAACCGGATGCTGACTCTTGGAGTATCGGAGAGTGCATTGATCATATCAGCAATACTAATCAGACTTATTTTGATGTTTATGAAAAGATTGGCCAGGGGATATATCAGCCTGCCTTTTGGACAAGAATCAGTCCATTTTCAGGTATGTTTGGGAAAATGCTCATTGCTGCTACAGAACCGGAAGCTAAAAGAAAATCTAAAACAGTAAAAGTTTTTGAACCTTCTCACAGCGAATTAGACAAAGCAATCCTTGAAAAATATGAAGTAAATAATGGGATATTAATAAGCCTAATGAAAGCGATGGATGGTAAAGATTTATCAAAAATTAAAATTCCTTCGCCTGCTGCTGCGATTATCACTTATTCTGTAAAAGATAGTATTATTTTGTTGGTAAATCACGAGAAAAGGCATTATAACCAAGCAGTCAAGGTGATGAAGAATAGTGGATTCCTAAAACTGAGTTAAGAAGAAAAAGGTATTTCACCAACATTACATATCTTCTTCCTCTTCTACTAAATTATCATCCACACTAACCTGCGAAAGGAGTACTTCCTTAATTCTATGTACCGGTACAGTAATACCATTTTTAAGTACTGCTTTCTCATCTTTATAATCCCAGATGGTCGTTTCAACTTTTTTAATGCCTTCTGCGTCTGCAAATACCATCATAACTTTATAATGAGCCAGGTTTCCATATTCGATCGCTTCTTTGATATCTTTTATTCTCTTTTTTCTGGCATTTGGATCTGCTAATAGGTCTTCTTGAGGAAACTTCATTCCTCTAATAGCCTCTTTATCTACTAAAATAGGTTTGTTTGTCATACATCTAAATTAAAACTTATATTTCAAATCTCATATCTAAATTATAAACTATAATTATAAACTATCTCATTTTCCAAAATGAATGAATAACTTTGAGGATTAGTAATACTATGATAGAAGAAGCGCCCAATCAAGTAATAAATGAGACAGATTACATATCAGTTTTTGGTGCCCGGGAAAATAATTTAAAAAATATTAATGTCATCATTCCCAGAGATCAACTGGTCGTCATAACCGGCATTAGCGGCAGTGGGAAGTCATCTTTAGCATTTGATACAATTTACGCAGAAGGCCAACGCCGCTATATGGAAAGCTTTTCTGCTTATGCACGGCAATTTATGGGCAACATGGAAGCGCCGGATGTTGATAAGATCAGTGGACTTAGCCCGGTCATATCCATTGAGCAAAAAACAACAAATAAAAATCCTCGATCAACAGTAGGGACTGTTACTGAGATATACGATTTTGTCCGGCTTTTGTTTGCCAGAGTTGGAACAGCATATTCTTATGTGACAGGTAAAAAGATGGTTCGCTATAGTGGGCAAGAATTAGTTAACCATATTATTGATAAATACGCTGATAAGAAAATTGTTGTTTTAGCTCCTTTAGTACGAGGAAGAAAAGGGCATTATCGAGAATTATTTGAACAGTTAAGAAAGCAAGGTTATTTAAAAGTCCGAGTAGATGGAGAAATTGTAAACATTGAACCCAAGATGCAACTGGATCGATATAAAATCCATGACATTGAGTCTATCATTGATCGATTAGAAGTAGCAGAAGAAGAAAGGACCCGATTAGCTAAAGCAGTAGATTCCGCCATGAAAATAGGGAACGGCTTAATCATGATCTTAGATCACGAAACTGATGAAGCTACTGTTTTTAGTAATAAATTGATGTGCCCTGATTCGGGCATTTCTTACGAAGAACCTTCTCCAAACTCATTTTCATTTAACTCCCCCTATGGAGCCTGTGCTGCTTGCAATGGATTAGGTGAAGTTAAAACAGTTGATGAACAGGCAATTATTCCGGATGACTCTAAAAGCATTAATGAAGGGGGATTAGCCCCTTTGGGAGAATATAAAGATACGTATACCTTTAAATATGTAAGAGCTGTAGCAGATACATATGGTTTTTCTTTAGCTGCTCCAATTAATAAAATTCCGGAAGAAGGGTTAAAAGTATTGCTTCATGGTTTTACTGAAGAAGACAAATTAAAAGTTCCGGTTCGGTTTGGAGGAAAGAAGCGTAAGGTTTATAACTTGGAGTTTGAAGGATTGGTCAAAATGTTGCAACGATATTACGAAGAGACATCATCTGATGCTATTAGAAAATGGGCAGAAGATTTTATGATCAGTACTACTTGTGATACTTGTAAAGGCGGAAGGCTTAAAATAGAATCTTTAAATTTTAAAGTTGCAGATAAAAATATTGCTGACTTAGTTACGATGGACCTTAATGTCTTAGCTGCTTGGTTTGAAAAGGTAGAAAATAAATTATCTCAAAGAGAGTTGACTATCAGTAGAGATATCTTAAAGGAGATTCGTGCCCGAATAGGATTTTTACTAGATGTCGGGCTTGATTATTTAACATTAGATAGGCCTGCACGCTCCCTTTCCGGTGGGGAGTCGCAACGGATCAGATTAGCTACTCAAATAGGTTCCAGATTGGAGGGAGTTACCTACATTTTAGATGAACCGAGTATAGGCCTACACCAGCGAGATAATCAGAAATTGATTGAAACACTGAAAGAACTGGTTGAGATTGGTAATTCTGTCTTAGTGGTAGAGCATGATAAAGATATTATGCTAGAATCGGATTATTTGATAGACATTGGCCCTGGAGCAGGTGAATACGGAGGTAACATAGTGGCAGAAGGAACTCCGCAAGAAGTAGCAAAGCAAGATTCAAAAACTGCACAACACCTTAACGGTAAAAGTGATATTCCTGTGCCTGAAAAAAGAAGGAAAGGTAGCGGAAAGGAATTAGTTCTGATCGGAGCCAGTGGTAATAATTTAAAAAATGTAACTGTACATTTACCTTTAGGTGTGATGATCTGTGTTACAGGCGTTTCTGGCAGTGGTAAATCAACCTTGATCAACGAAACCTTATATCCTATTTTAAATCATTATTTTTTTAGGGCCAAGAAAAAACCATTACCCTATAAAAATATAAAAGGAATAGATCATATCGATAAAGTAATTGAAATAGATCAATCACCTATTGGTAGGACACCTCGTTCTAATCCGGCTACTTATATTGGCGTTTTTACAGATATAAGACAACTGTTTTCCAATCTGCCAGAAGCAAAAATAAGAGGATATAAACCCGGCAGGTTTTCTTTTAATGTAAAGGGTGGCCGATGTGAAGTTTGCGAAGGTGGAGGTATGCGCGTAATCGAAATGAATTTCTTGCCGGATGTCTATATAGAATGTGAAAATTGTCAGGGTAAGCGGTATAACAGAGAAACGCTTGAGGTTAGATATAAAGGTAAATCTATTAGTGATGTTTTAGACATGAGCATAGAAGATGCTACTGACTTTTTTAAAGAAATTCCCAATATTTATAGAAAATTAAAAACATTATTAGAAGTAGGATTAGGATATGTTCGATTAGGCCAATCTGCCACTACCATTTCCGGAGGAGAAGCCCAGCGCGTTAAGTTAGCATCTGAATTATCTAAAAAAGATACGGGAAATACATTTTATATATTGGATGAACCAACGACCGGATTGCATTTTGAGGATATAAAAAAGCTTTTAGATGTGTTAAATAAATTAGTAGAAAAAGGAAATTCTATCTTAATTATTGAGCACAATTTAGATGTAGTTAAAATTGCCGACCATGTTATAGATGTAGGCCCGGAAGGAGGAAATAAAGGAGGAAAAATTATTGCTACCGGCACTCCGGAAGAAGTAGCTGAAGTAAAAGAAAGCTATACCGGACAATTTTTGAAAAAGGAATTAATTTAGATTTTAGATTTATGAAGTAAGATTTTAGATTTTCTGAATGCTCTAAAACAGATTTATCAATAGTACCTTCTATCCATTAATAATTCATCATTCAAAATTTATAATTAAAATATAGCTATCTGTATTTTAAATAAAACCGTAAAGCAATATTATGAGGTTTATTGAACCCTTCAAAACCAGGATTCAATACAGTAATATTATAGCCATATACTAAATCAATATAGCCGCCTTTAAATGGCAACCAGTCAAAATAATTAACTAATCCTAACTCCGGGCGGATAACTAAATTCCCGTCTTTTGTGTCTGTATAAGTTATTAAGTTGATTCCATACTTGAAATTTACGAAACCTGATAAGGCAAATATATCGTTTGCCCAGTAAGAAAGTTGTGGTGCAATGAGTAAGCTGTCTCCAACTCTTGCTTCAATAGACATCGAAATAGATTGCCAGATGGGTCCGGTTGCAGCAAATCTTGCCCCTAGTTTAGGATAAATAAGGCTTGACGTAACACTTCCAACACCTAATTGTATATAATGATAATCAAAGTAATGATATCCTAAAATAAGTACCTCATCAATATGCTCTTTATCAAAAAATGCACAAGCTAACTCATCTTTTTTCTTTTGTGCTGAAGAGTCTGTAGTGGTTAACGTTACAAGCGCAATGCAAAATGAGAAAATAAATATACAATGATTAAATGTGGACAAGAACCCTATGTTTTATCTACAAAGATTAAAAAACTAATGTTAATTCTACTGTAAGACTCAGATATAATTATAGAACAAGTATACCGGTAATAAAATGTATTAACGAATTGAGTGGGTTATTATTTTAGTCCTCTTCATAGGCCTTTACAGTATGATTAATTCGTAAATAACTATATTTACATAGTTTATGCCCAATCAAACCATTCCGGCTTTATCTAATATCGAAAACTTAGACCTCTATGCTAAACAAGTTGTAGAAGGGTTTATAATCGGGCTCCATAAAAGTCCTTATCATGGGTTTTCAGTAGAATTTGCAGAATACAAACCATACAATCCCGGACAGCCTGTTAAAGATATCGACTGGAAAGTATATGGCAGAACTGATAAACTGTTTATTAAAAATTTTGAAGAAGAAACTAATTTAAGATGTCAGGTTGTAATAGACAATTCTTCTTCAATGCTATTTCCCAAAGACAGTAAAAAAACTAATAAATTGAGTTTTTCAATAATAGCCGCGGCAGCTCTTGCTAAACTTTTAAAAAGGCAGAGGGATGCGGTAGGATTATCTATTTTTAATAATTCGGTAGACTTTCATTTAAGTCCAAAATCAACCTTAGTGCATCATAAACTGATGATGACAGAATTACATGCTCAATTAAATAATTCGAAAGAGCGAGTAACTACAGAAGCCTCTCAAAGTTTACACGAAATAGCAGAGCGAATTCATAAAAGGTCACTGGTAATTGTTTTTAGTGATATGTTGGAAGGAGTATTAGATGAGCAGTCATTGAACGAAACGTTTTTGGCCTTGCAGCACCTTAAATATAAGAAGCACGAAGTGATTCTTTTTAATGTATTAGATAAGCAAGCAGAAGAAGAGTTTAACTTTGAAAATCGCCCATATGTTTTTAAAGATATGGAAACAGGAGAAGAGGTTAAGTTATTTGCTAACGAAGCTAAGAAAGAATATCTCTCACAAGTAACTCACTATAAAAAGCAACTTATGCTTAAATGTGGGCAATATAAGATTGATTTTGTAGAAGTAGATATTAATAAAGGAGTGGAACAGGTGTTGCTGGAATTTTTGTTGAAACGAAAACGGGTAAAATAAGAAAAGCTTTAGCAGATGCTAAAGCTTTTCTTATTTTACCCGTATATGCTGATTAACTAATTTTGTAATAAGAATTTTTTACTAGTTAATAATTTACTGTCAGCAACAATATTTACAATTATCATAGAGCCGAAATTTTGAGTTATCTCAACTTGATGATTAGTGTAATTATTATCTAAATTGGATTTATATACTTCTTGGCCTAACAAATTAGTGACAATCAAATTCAAATTTGAATAGTAAGGATTAGAATATTCTATGTTTAACATATCACCAATTAATGCAATGTTTTCAATAAATGGGATAGGATTGTCTATTCCTACTCCAAATACAGTTACTGAATTACATACTTGATCATTAGAAGGATTGGCATCTGTTAGCCCGTATTGACTGGATAAAGCTGTTGCACAATACGTGTTATTTCCTGCAGTTACGGGAAATCCTTGGATAGTTAAAGGGCCTGTACTGGAGTTAGCCGGAATGAAGGAAAAAAGCTGCGTATTGCTACTCATAGTAATATTAGTAGTGGTACTATTTTCTGATAGAGAAGCAATAGGTATTCCATTGATAACGTTAGGAATAGAATTATAAACTAAAAAATCCCCACTACTATTGTTTTGAATTTCAAATGTGAAATCACTAGAAGGAGCAGAAATCGACGAGCCTTCTGCAGGAACGGAGAAATTAATGACTGCCAAATCAGCTGCATAAATAGTTAGTCCTGATTTACAAAGCGTATCATTGCTTGAAATAGAGTCTATATCATTCTCAAGGGCTACACAAAGAGTTCTAGCTCCGGTTAAAGTGGTATAAATTATGTCAGCATATGGAATAGCATCACCAGATTCAAAAACCTCATTTTCTAATTCATCAATTTCTAGTGAAATATCTAAAAGCAGAGTATTAGTTATATCATCATAAATTGAGCCTCTAACAATATCTAGCATGTCTGACGTTATATCATCCCCTCTATTGACTATATCAAAGCTAATTATAAACCTGCCATTAACATTCGGATTTGTCGGTAGTTGAATGTTGGTAATAGCTATATCAACACTATCTTGAGCAAATGCGCTTTGGAATATAAGTATGCAGGCAAATGCTGCAATAGTTGTGTAAAGTTTTTTCATAAAAGTTGTTTTAAGTTAAAAATTAAGTAACACAATATACATAATTAATATCTATAATTAATGTGCCTCCAGCCAATTTTTGCCAACTCCCATTTCTACTTCTACAGGTACTTTTAAACTTACTGCATTACGCATATTTTCTAATACTATTGATTTGACGGTTTCCAGTTCATCTTTATATACATCAAAAACTAATTCATCATGTACTTGCAAGATCATTTTAGATTTTAATTTAAGTTGTTGAAATTTTTGGTGGATGTTAATCATAGCTATTTTGATCATATCTGCAGCTGAGCCCTGGATAGGAGCATTAATTGCATTTCTTTCAGCAAAACCTCTGACGGTAAAATTTTTAGAATTGATATCTCTTAAATATCGCCTTCTTCCTTTAATGGTCTCTACATAGCCATGTTTCCTTGCAAATGCTATGGTATTATCCATATACTCTTTAATCTTGGGATATGAAATAAAATATTGATCTATCAACTCTTTTGCTTCTGTTCTACTGACACCGATACGCTCAGAAAGCCCAAAAGCAGAGATGCCATAAATAATCCCGAAATTGACTGTTTTAGCATTTCTACGCATTTCTGCAGTAACTTCTTCGATCGAAACTTTATTTACCTTTGCAGCTGTAGCCGTATGGATATCAATATTTTTGTTAAAAGCTTTGATCATTTCTTCATCTCCACTGATAGAGGCAATCAACCTCAATTCTACCTGAGAATAATCTGCTGATACTAAAACATGATCTTTGTCTCTGGCAATAAATGCTTTTCTGATTTCTCTGCCTTTAGCAGTCCTGATAGGGATATTTTGTAAATTAGGTTTGTCAGAACTTAATCGCCCCGTGGCAGCTACCGCTTGCCCAAAAGTAGTATGTATCCTATTAGTATTTGGATTTACTTCTTTAGGTAGTGCATCTACATAAGTCGATTTTAGCTTGCTTAATTGTCTGTAATCAAGTATTTGCTGGATGACTTCATGTTGGCCTTGAAGTTTTTGAAGCGTTTCTTCATTGGTAGAGTATTGTCCGCTTTTAGTCTTCTTTCCTTTGTAGTCAATTTGCATCTTATCAAAAAGAATTTCACCAAGTTGCTTAGGAGAAGCTATATTAAACTTGCTGTCGCTCAACTTGTAAATGCTTCTTTCTATATTCTCGATCTCTTCTGCAAGCTCTTTAGAATAATTATTTAGAAAATCTACATCTACATTCACCCCTTCAGCTTCAATATCAGTCAGTAGTTTTACCAATGGCATTTCAATTTTATAAAATACTTCTTCACCATTAACTTCCTTGAGCTGAGGCGCCAATATTTCTTTAAGTTGAAAAGTTATATCAGCATCTTCCGCGGCATATTCTTTTACTTCCTCTACAGGAATATCTCTCATGTTTTTCTGATTTTTACCTTTTTTGCCGATTAATGTTTCTATCGAAACAGGAGAATAATTAAGATAATTTTCTGCTAAAATATTCATTCCATGACGCATTTCCGGTTCAATGATATAATGAGCAAGCATGGTATCAAAGATTTCACCATGTATGCTGATTCCATATTTTTTAAGAATAAGCGCATCATATTTAATATTTTGTCCGATTTTTAAGATATTTTGATTTTCAAATAAACCTTTAAACTCAGTTATTATATTTTGAGCTTCTTTTTGACCTTTGGGGATAGGAATATAATAAGCTTCGTGAGGTTTAAATGATATAGACAAGCCTACTAATTCAGCTACATTGGTATTTAAGCTGGTAGTTTCTGTATCAAAGCAGAAAGAATTTTGTTTGTTAAGAGCTTTAATTAATTCTTGCCTTTTTTCTTTTGTATCTATAAGATGATATTGATGCTCGGTATTTTCAATGTTTTTTCCTTCTTTAATGGTAATGGTTTCCTCTACATTGCCGGCAAAAAGATCCATTTGTCCATTGGTTGTAGCCGTTACTTTATATTCCTCTCCCAAAACTCTTTTTCCTAAGTTTCTAAATTCCAGTTCGGCAAATAGAGCAGTAAGTTTTTCTTTATGTACCTCTTCTTTTATTAATGATTTCTCATCAAAATCAATGGGTACATCCAATATAATTGTTGCCAATTTTTTTGACAAAATAGCTTGTTCTTTATTTTGTTCGACCCTTTCTTTGAGTTTGCCTTTTAAATTTTCAGTGTTATTAATTAAGTTTTCGATTGTATCATATTCTTCGATCAGTTTTTGAGCAGTTTTGGGTCCTATACCGGGTATTCCGGGGATATTGTCAACTGCATCACCTTGCAGGCCTAGCATATCTATCACCTGGTCAATCCGTTTGATGCCCCACTTATTTAATATCTCTTTTACTCCATATATTTCGATCGGCCTTCCTTGATAAGAAGGTTTATACATATAGATCCTTTCTGACACCAATTGTCCGTAATCTTTATCCGGGGTAACCATATACACGGTATAGCCTGCATTATCTGCTTTTTTTGCAAGTGTACCAATAATATCATCTGCTTCATAGCCGTCCAGTTCTATGACGGGAATATTAAAGCCCTTAATTACTTCTTTTATATAGGGAATAGATTGAAGAATATCTTCCGGAGTATCCTGTCTATTTGCTTTATAATCAGTATAGTCAGCGGTACGTGAGGTAGGGGCGAATGTATCAAAAGCAACAGCAATATGGGTAGGACTTTCTTTTTCAATCAAATCAATTAGAGTAAGGGTAAAGCCAAACACTGCTGAAGTATTCATACCTTTAGAATTGATTAATCCTGATCCGGTGTTTTTACTGCTATTAAAAGCGTAATATGCTCTGTAAATTAATGCCATTGCATCTAACAGAAACAACCGTTTATCATTTTTCATAGGAATGTTGATTTATAACTTTAGACTAAGTTATAAAAGCAAATATAATTTTTATACTAATGATGATCTTAAAGGGAGATTATTAACGGAACTTGCTATTAACAAATCGAATAACCTTCGATATGATATTTATTTTGGATTTTCCATAGGCAAATGGTTGTTGAACTACCATCGGAGGCATAGGCCGATTAATTTTTTGCTGAGTATGTATAATAGGTAATGATTGATGCCTATCACCAGGCTTAGAATTATCTTTTTGATTGTTTATAGAATTATACGCAGCCTGTCCATACACATTCAATTTCTTAGCGTGAAAGAATTTTAAAAAAGATTTTTTATAATCTGTGTTATTATCTTTTTTTACTAAGGATTTAATCTCTTTTAATTCATTTTTTACTGATCGCGGAACGTTGTAAGAATAATAGTTTTTCATACGAAAAGGTTTAAATGCTAATCAAATCCACTATTCAACATTAACTAATATATAAAAAATATATTATAAATTTTAATTATATCAGTAATTGCAGATTACAATGTGGTATTTGGTGTAAATTTTTGAAAAGATAAAAGCTATTTTACCTTTGTAAGATTTAATATAATTTTATTTATAATTATAATCATATGATCCAAAAACTTCCTTTAGCTGAAAGAATGCGTCCTAATTCATTATCTGAATTAATAGGGCAAGAGCATATAGTAGGAGAAGGGAAAGTTTTACACGCTACTTTAAAAAGTGGGAATATCCCTTCTATGATATTTTGGGGCCCTCCCGGCGTGGGTAAAACTACCTTAGCCAATATTATAGCAAAAGAGACGGGGTTGCCGTTTTATCCATTAAGCGCTATCAAAGCCGGTGTAAAAGAGGTGAGGGAAGTTATAGAAACAGCCGGAAAACAGCAAGGTGCTATTTTATTCATTGATGAAATCCATCGATTCAGCAAATCTCAACAAGATTCTTTATTAGGAGCAGTAGAAAAAGGAATAATTAAATTAATTGGAGCAACTACAGAAAATCCTTCATTTGAGGTGATCTCGGCATTATTGTCTCGCTGTCAGGTTTATACCTTAAATGCTATGACGGAGTCCGAGTTGACTGCTTTGCTTCACAGAGCGATACAAGGAGATGTGGTTTTAAAGCATTTGGACATTCAATTAAAAGAAACGGCAGCACTGATCAGGTTATCAGGTGGCGATGCCAGAAAAATACTCAACTTATTGGAGATCGTAATAGATTCTATTGAAGCTAATATAAAAGTAATTACCAATGAAAAGGTCGCTGAAGTCATTCAGCAAAAAGCAGCTTTGTACGACAAAAATGGGGAGCAGCATTATGACATTATTTCTGCTTTTATTAAATCCATTAGAGGCAGTGATCCCAACGCTGCAGTTTATTGGTTGGCTCGTATGATTGAGGGTGGAGAAGACCCTAAGTTTATCGCCCGTAGACTGCTCATTTTAGCTTCTGAAGACATAGGTAATGCTAATCCAACGGCATTGGTGATTGCCAATAATTGTTTTCAAGCGGTTAATGTTGTCGGTTATCCGGAGTGCAGAATTATTTTAAGTCAAACGGTTACGTATTTAGCCTCATCAGCAAAAAGTAACGCAGCATATATGGCGATTAATCGAGCTCAACAGCTAGTGAAGGAAACGGGTGATTTACCGGTGCCGCTCCATATCCGCAACGCTCCTACTAAATTGATGAAATCTATGGATTATGGCAAGGATTATAAATATTCGCATGATTATGAAAATAATTTTGCTGCTCAGGAGTATTTACCTGATAAACTAGTGAATAAAAAATTATATGATCCGGGAAACAATGCTCGTGAAAATGAGCTGAGAAAATATTTAAAAAGCTTGTGGAAAGAGAAGTATGGATATTAAAAGTTTGTAATTAATAATTACAAATTACAAACCGCTCCTTACCCTGTAAATCTTCTACAATCTCTATATGTTTTAGTCCTAATCCCTCTAATAGATTTTTTACTTGCAGTGCTTTATTTTCATGAATTTCAAACAGTAACCTACCTCCTGTATTTAAATTTTTCAAAGCAAATTCTCCTATATATTTATAAAAAATCAAAGCATCTTCATTTGGTACAAATAATGCCAGATGTGGTTCGTGATGAAGAACGCTGTCGCTCATTTCTTTTTTATCCTTATTAGGAATATAAGGAGGATTGCTGACAATAATATTGTACTTTTTATCTGTCCATTTATCTTTATTAAGTATATCTACATTAATAAAATTGATAGAAAGATTATTTTTTTGAGCATTGTCTTTTGCTACTGCTAAAGCTTCGATACTTTTATCTAAAGCGTCAACTGCTATACTTGGAAGTTGTCTTTTAATGGCTAAAGCTATACAGCCGCTACCCGTACCAATATCTAATATATTCTTTGCTTTAATTTCTTTGGCAGTTTTGATGGTTAAAGCTACCAGTTCTTCTGTCTCCGGCCGTGGGATTAAAACAGCTGAATTTACTTTTAGTTTAAGATCATAGAACCAAGCTTCACCTAAAATATATTGTATTGGCTTTCCTGCTTTTAATTGTGGAAGAATGGCAAGAATTTGATTTTTTTGCTTGTTGCTTAGTGTATTTTTAGTAAGGGACAATTGTAATTTACTTAAGCCGGTAGCGTGTTCAATGGCAACAGAGAGTATGTTTTCTATTTCTCTGTTCTCATAAGTGCCTTTAAGTTCATGCCTATATTTTTCAGCGATCTCAGTAATATTTACCATCAATGAGTAACTTTAGGTCAAAGTTAAAATAATAAATGAATAATGAACTATTGATGCAACGTTGCTTAGAACTAGCTCAAAAAGGGCTAGGGAGGGTGAAAACTAATCCTTTGGTCGGTGCATTGTTAGTTTATAATGATAAAATTATTGGAGAAGGATACCATGAAGTTTATGGAGAGGCACATGCAGAAGTCAATGCGATTGCCAATGTGAAAAAAGAACACCAAAAACTTATAAAAGATGCAATCTTATACGTCAACTTAGAACCTTGTTGCCATCATGGCAAAACTCCTCCATGTGTAGATTTGATTTTACAACATCAGATAAAAAAGGTTGTCGTTGCAAATGTTGATCCTAATCCATTGGTTGCAGGACAAGGGATTGAAAAATTGAGAAGTAAAGGAGTAGATGTGATCAATGGAGTTTTAGAAAAAAATGGTAAAGAATTAAATAAAAGATTTTTTGTAAATTTTTTAAAAAAACGTCCATTTATACTACTTAAATGGGCTGAAAGTCAAGATGGATTTATTGCTACTGAAGATCGCAAACGAACTAAGATAAGTGCTGATTATACTAAGTATTTAGTACATCAATGGCGCAGCGAAGAGATGGCTATTATGGTTGGTACTAATACCGCTCAGTATGATAATCCTAAGTTAAATGTAAGATATTGGGCAGGACACAATCCTATGCGCATACTAATAGATAAAAGTTGTAGGATTGACCTTCATAATAATATTTTCAATAAAGAATTTGGAGATACAATTGTTTACACAGCTCAAAAGATGATTCCTGATAAAACTAATGTGATTGCTGTTCAAATTGATTTTGATGAACATCTATTAACAAATATCTTAAAAGATTTATATAAAAAAGGCATAGCTTCTGTATTGATAGAAGGAGGCAAGCAGCTATTAGAAAGCTTTCTAAAACAAGGTTTATGGGATGAAGCCAGAGTGATTAAAAGTAAGTTGGAATTGCAAAAGGGAATTAAAGCACCTCGTATCGAGAACGGGATATTAAGCAATCAATATAAATTATTAAGCGATCAAATAACAATCTATAGACCTGCATGATATTTCTCATACTTAGTATTATATGCTCTTCATTGATCTTGATTGTGCTAAAAGGCATTGGTAAATATCACAGAGATCGGCTTGTTGTTATCACGATCAACTACATAGTTTGCACATTACTAGGAATCAGCTTATTAGCAACCTCACCTAGTGTTGATTTAAAAAACATACAGAGCGGCCTTATAGGACTTTGTCTTTTCTTAGGCGTTTTGTTTATTGTTGTATTTACCTTGATGAGCATGTCGGCAGAAAAAGCAGGTGTATCAGTCACCTCTGTAGCAAATAAATTATCCCTTGTTATACCGGTTTCTTTAGCTTTTTGGTTGTATAATGATACGCTGAACATATTAAAATTAGTTGGCATATTTATCGCTTTATTATCACTGATATTTGTCAGCTATAATTTTGATAAAAAAAGCCAACAAACTAAAGTTTCGTATGTTTTATTGCCGATTTTAGTGTTTTTAGGAAGTGGAATGGTCGATGTTCTTATAAAATTTGCCCAAGATCAATATGTGTCCGGAGGAGGGTTTCATAATCTTTTTTTAGTAATGTTATTTGGCACAGCCGCTAGCTCAGGAGTGATCGCTATTTTTATAAAGAAAATTCGCAATAAGCCGGTTTCCTTAACTTGGAAAGAATTATTGTGGGGTTTCATGTTAGGCATTCCAAATTATGGATCCATTTATTTTTTAGTTAAAACGTTAGAGAAATGGGAGAGTTCTATTGTATTTCCAGTCAATAATGTAGGGATTATATTATGCGCTACTTTATTAGCGTTATTAATTTATAAAGAGCGTATTAAGCGAACGAGTATGATCGGGTTCATATTAGCCATCATAGCGATCTTGCTCATTGCGTTTGCATAACATATTTTAAATATTTATCTTGGATTATGCAACGGTTTATTTACATAGCAGTATTAGGTGTTATTTTTTGCAATACTTTTGCCCAACAAATTCCCGAAGGATTATATTTATGCAATGAAAAAATTACTTTTAAGCAGGGAGATATATCTAGCAAAAAGGAAGAGGTTAAGTCTGATGTCATTGCTCGTTACTTAATTGAATCTGTCAAAAATTTACAATGTATTGGGTGTGGTTTAACTTTCGAATACGAGCGACAAAGCCTTTCGGGGAAACATTTTGCATTCACACAAACATTTCAAGATATTCCCATTTTTGGAAGTCAATTAAAAGTTAATACCGATAAGAAAGGTAATATAAGATCAGTTGTAAATCATACTTATAATATTTCAAGTATATATGAAATAGAAGACGTCACCACAGATGAAGTAAGTTCTTTTAACCTTGAAGAGTGGGTACAAAGTAGATATGGTAACAGCACTCAAGTAAATAGTTTATATCCTGTTTGGTTTATTAATGAAGTTAGTAACTCATTAAATTATGCTTATCATATTAATATAAATAATTTATCAAATGCAATTTGTATAGAAGTGATCCTTGATAATAACCTGAATATTTTATATGAAAAAGATCAAATAGTTCATTTTGCTGACACCACAGCAAGGGGGATGGTATTTTTGCCTGATCCACTTACCACGGCAGGAGAAGATTATGGGATTCCATACATAGATAATGATGATGCTGATATTGAGGAACTAAATGCTCAACGTTTCGAGGTGTCTTTCCCGACAGATTTTGAAAATGATTCTTTCTTATTGAGAAATAATTTTATGGAGATAGTAGATTTTCAAGCTCCTTATAACCCTGTGACTAAAAGTAAGACAGGAGATTTTTTCTATACAAGGGCGGATAGTAATTTTGAAGCAGTTAATGCTTATTACCATACTTATAATTTCCAACAGTATGTTTGGTCATTAGGATTCACTCAGTTGCCTGATACTTCTTTGTATTACGTTCACATAGATCCATCAGCGGGATACGGAGATGAATCTTATTTCAGGCCTCCCGTATTTGGAACTACTTTAAGAATTGGTTTGGGGTATGGTGGGGTAGATGACGCCGAAGACGCGGATGTAATCGTTCATGAATATGGCCATGCTCTTTCGTACGCTGCTGCTCCTGGATCTAATGAAGGGGACGAAAGGAAAGCTATAGATGAGGCTATTGGTGATTATTTTGCAACTACTTATTCTCGTAATTATAATGATTATAGATGGGCAGATGTATTTACTTGGGATGGACATAACGAGTTTTGGTCAGGAAGAAGCGTTAATACTAATAAACATTACCCAGAAGCTATAGCTCAGCTGTCTCCTGAAAACTTGCATCTTCCGGGTGAGGTATGGTCATCCGGTTTAATAGATATAAGAGAGCAGATAGGTTGGGCTACAACAGATAGTTTGGTTTTCGAGTATTTATATACACAGTTTCGTAATATGACGATGAGAGATGCTGCAATTCTCTTTATACAAACAGATAGTTTAGTCACTAATGGAAAAAACAGCCGAGTTATACACCAAGCTTTTTGTAAGAGAGGATTTATTGAGCCTGTAGATTCCCTAGATTGTGAGCATGAGAAGTTTCCGAATACTCATCTATCCGGAATATTTAATAGAGGCGTAATTCAATTTCTGAATTCTGCTAAGTTTGCTACTGGAGAAGCTAGTTTATATATACATCTTCCACAACAAACGCCAGCTTCATTAATGATATATAATTTAATGGGCCAACATATTAATACATTCAATTTTAATAGTCAAAATATCAAGATCAAGCCATACAGTATTCCTAAAGGTGTGTATATTTTCAAAATCCGCACGAATGATAATTTAGAAGCTGTACATAAAATTGTGAAGCTACAATAACCATCATAGCGATCTTGCTTATTGCGTTTGCATGATCTCTGTCTTAATTTTTGTATCTTACATACCATGTTAAAAGTTTTTTACATAATAACTATATGTGCGGTTAACCTTACTGTGTTTGCTCAAATACAACACGATTTGTTAATTACAAACGAATCTATTTCTTCCTCCAAAGCTATTGATTCCACAGTAGTAGTCAGTTTGAAATCTGATGCCGTTGCGGAGTATGTTATACAAAAAGCGGCTAATCTGCAATTTGCTGGAAGCGCGCTACAATTAGATTATCAACGAAGCAGTAATTATGGACAACATTTTTCATATCGCCAATTATATAAATCCATCCCTATTTATCAAAGTCAAATAAAAGTCAATATTGATAATTTTGGTACGATTCGATCCGTAGCGAATCATTCGTATAACTTAGAAACGATCTATGTTATAGAAGGAAGCATTTTTAATATCAATAGCGAAAGCATAAGTAAGTTTTTTCGTACTAAGTATGGAGTAAATACAACAGTTAGTAACATTTACCCAATATGGCTGTATAATGAAAACAAAAACAATTTGAATTATGCTTATCACCTGGAAATCGACAATTTAATCGATGGAATTTATTTAGAATTATTAATCGATGAAGATTTTAATATAATTATAGAAAATGATCGTCAAATCTATTATGTAGATACCGTAGCCAGTGGAATGGTTTTTGCTCCCGATCCACTTACTACAGCCATGGTAGAATATGGCCCTCCGTATATAGATGGTGATGATTCTGATATAGCAGTATTAAATGCTCAGCGTTTTGAAGTAAGCTTTCCAACTAATTTTGAAAATGATTCTTTTGTTTTAAAGAATGATTTTATGGAAATACTTGATTTTGAATCTCCATTAACGCCTATAAAAAAAAGTAAAACAGGTGACTTTTTTTATACAAGGGCAGAGAGTGGTTTTGAAGCGGTCAATGCTTATTATCACATCAATAATTTCCAAGCGTATATTTGGTCACTAGGCTTTGACAATTTACCGGATACTGCCACTTATAAATTAAAAGCAGATCCCCACGCTCATGGAGGAGAAGATAATTCTTCCTTTGTAGCTACCGGTAACACATTACGGCTGAAATTTGGCGAGGGTGGGGTAGATGACGCCGAAGACGCGGATGTGATCGTTCATGAATATGGTCATGCGCTTTCTTATAGTGCTTCACCGGGAACTAATACAGGATTTGAAAGACAAGCATTAGATGAAGGCACAGGTGATTATTTTGCTGCCACATATTCTCGGGCTTATAGTGAATATGCATGGCAGAGAATTTTCACTTGGGATGGGCATAATGAATTTTTTAATGGCAGAAATGCTAACACTAATAAACATTATCCTGAAGCTGTAGATCAGAGTATCCATAGGAGTGGTGAAATATGGTCTTCCGCATTAATGGATATTTGGGAAAAAATTGGAAAAGCCACTACCGACAGCTTGGTATTTGCATACTTATTTACTCAATTTGAAAATATGTCTATGAGAGATGCTGCCATACTTTTTATACAAACAGATAGTGTTTTAACAAGTGGACGAAATAGCCAAACGATTCAACAAGTTTTTTGTAAGAGAGGATTGATCGAACCTATAGATTCTTTAGATTGCGAACCGGATTCTATTCCCGATACTACTTTACCTTCTTTTCTTTCAACTCAAAATATAAACTTTACTAATTCCGAAAAATTTGCTGTTGGAGAAGGTGACTTATATATCACTATTCCAGAAGGAACTCAAAATGCTGAAGTGCAAATCTATAATTTAATGGACCAATCAATAAATCTATTTAAACATGCTTCAGATCAACCAATCATAGTGGAATCAAGTGATTTGCCAAAGGGCATGTATTTGTTTAAAGTAGTTACAAATACTGAATTAGAAGCTATTGAGAAAATAGTTAAATTTAGATAATCCTTTGTCGGCAAAACCCTTGAAGGGTTCCGAACCCTTCAAGGGTTTTGGGCCGAAAATACGCTAATCCGGCTCAATTTTGTTTTCGAAATAATTTCCTAAAACCATCAAAAAGCTTTTTCTTTTTCTGTGGCTTTGTTGGCTTAGAGGTTGTTTCTCTATTGTTCTTATTCCTGCCAAATATTCCATCCCATATTTCTTCTAAAACATTTTTATGTAAAACATAAGGTGCACAATCCATCTCATCTGCTAAATATTCCGGAAGTGGATTAAAATTATAGCTTAAAGTTTTTGATAATTCTTTATCATTTTGAACACTCTTCATAAAGCTTGCCCATATGGGTAGCGCCATATGCGCTCCTTGTCCAAGCCGAATGTTTCTAAAATGAATAGCCGGGTACTTTCCTCCAACCCATACACCCGCCAATAGATTTGGCGTATAGCCGACAAACCAACCATCTGCTTGAGCTTGTGTGGTGCCTGTTTTCCCGGCAACATCTCCTTTAATGCCATAAACTGTTTTTAAAGATACTGCTGTACCACTATCTACTACACTTTTAAGCATATATGTCATCATTCTAGCAGTATTTTTTGATAAAACTAATCTTGATTTTTTAGGTGGATTTTGATATATCGTTTCACCGTTACTTGCTACTATACTGGTAAGAAAATCTTTATTTATTAATCGCCCTTCATTAGCAAACACGCCAAAAACATCTGTAATCTCATCTAAAGAGATTTCAGCAGTACCTAAAGCAATAGACGGTTCAAATGGGATATCGCTTTTAATACCTATTTTTTTTGAAAGATTAATTACCTCGCCAATACCCACTTCCATGATAGTTTTTACAGCAATTGTATTAACGGAATGAGTAATAGCCCCTTGCATTGAATAATATCCCTCGTAATCAGCATCTGAATTTGCCGGAGACCAGTTTTCATATTCATCGTATATAGCTTGTTCATTAGAAATATACTCACATGGATCCATACCATCTTCTAATGCAGCTGCGTACACAATGGGTTTAAAAACCGAGCCGGCTTGTCTTTTTGATCGAACGTGGTCATATTTAAAGTATTGATAGTCAATATCGCCTATCCAGGCTTTAACATGCCCGGACTCAGGTTCTATTGCTAAAAATCCTGCATGTAAAAAAGATAGATAGTACTTGATCGAATCTAAAGGTGACATATCAAGTGTTTTTGATTTTCCCCAAGCAAATACTTCCATTTTAACCGGTTTTGCAAAAATTTTATTGATCTCATTCTCCGGTAAATCCTTGTTTTTGTAACTTTTTATATCTGTCTGACCTTCTCTTTTCTCTTTCAAGTATATTTTTTTTATCCTTCCATAATCCATGATTTTCCCAGTGATAAAAAAATTCATTTTGGAGCTTAGCCATATGTTTTTTTACTGCTTGCTCTGCATATTTTTGCATTTTGTAATTAATTGTAGTATAAATTTTAAATCCATCTGAAAACATGTTGTATTTAGTCCCTTCTTGAGCATTTTTATTTGCAAACCACTTTTTGAGAAAGGATTTTAAATATTGTTGGAAATATAGAGCATTTCCCTCTATCGAATTAAGGCGGGTGTAGTGCAACGCTAACGGCAACCGGCTTAAAGAATCGTATGTTGTTTTATTAATAAATTCATATTTCTTCATTTGACTGAGCACTATATTGCGTCTTTGTATGGATCTTTCCGGAAATAATCTTGGATTATAAGTATGATTGGCTTTTAATAAACCTATCAATACTGCTGCTTCTTCTAATTTAATTGCTTTAGGAGTAGTGGAAAAAAAACGCTGAGTAGCTGTTTCTATGCCATAGATATTCTCTCCGAAAGCCACTGTGTTTAAATATAAAGTGATAATTTCTTCTTTAGAATAGATTGTTTTCCAAGCGATGAGCTATAACTGATTCCTGGACTTTATTAAACAAAATATTGGCAAAAGGATAGGCCTGCTTTCTAGGATATAAATTTTTAGCCAACTGCTGACTTAAAGTACTTCCTCCCCCTGCGCCGCGGTCACCCATAAGTATTGTTTTGAACAACACCCTTAAAAGGCTTTTTCGATCAATTCCTTCGTGTTCAAAAAATCTCACATCTTCTGTGCTGATGAGGGCGTTGATGATATTTGATGAAATTTCTTCGTAAGCTACATTGGTCCTGTTTTCAATATAAAACTTACCAATTAAAACAGAATCAGCTGTATAAATTTCCGATGCTGTAGCATTTTTGATTTGTTTTAAGGCTTCTTTCGAAGGGATTTGCCCCCACATCTTATAAACCACAAAACCTACTACGCACCCAATTACTAAAAAGCAAGCAGTTGCTAGTAAAAAGAGATATTTGACAACTTTCTTGACTTGCTTAGAGAAAGGCATTTGCAAAGTTACATATATCTGCTAAGGTTAGTTGATGAAAATAGGATTATTTGATATTAGCTATAGTGAGCGGGTGACTCAGTAATCACTTAAAGATCATTATTTCAATTCTAATCACTCTGACTTAAAATAGTCATCCGCTCACTTTTAGGTCTACTCCTACCGCTTCAGAATTTTTTGAGTAAAGTGCTCTCCAGATTCGCCATCAATCTTTAAGATATAGATTCCGCTATTCCAAGAAGATGCGTCAATATGTATAGCATCGAATGGCAAGAATTGATCATTTATAAATATTGATTTTCCTTCTGCATTGTAAACCTCTATTCTGTAGTTCGCATTAATATCAAACTCATTTCCCGCAGATATATTAATCATATGAAATGCAGGATTTGGATATACTTCAAAGGATGATAAACTAGAAGTCTTGAAATAAGTTGGGATGGTGGTAGTGTCATCATCTTCATTAATAAATAAAGTATTTAAAGTCTCATTGGTGATGATAGCCGTATTAAAATCAAAATAGATACCTGCATCATTGGCGGATTTCTGTTCCTACTGCAAGTCCTTCTTTGATAGGCAATTCAAACTTTATAAATCCTTGACTAGCTGCCAAATTGGTGTTGCTATCCGGGAGTAAAATATCGTCAAAATAGAACGATATTCGCTGATTGGCTAAAATATCCGCATAGTAGTTTGGATGACTGGCAGAAATAATATGTAAACCTGATAGATCAAACTTAGTAGTGTCGATATCATCATCAATTCTGATATTAAATGCCGTATCCGTTCCGGTATTTTGAAAACGGATAGTATAAGATGATATTATCTGTTTGTGGAGCAATTTTGCCGCTACTTCCTTCTCCAAGTGGAGTAGGAGTTTTATCATTCGGATCGTATGAGCCTCTGACAATTTGAACAAGTGTATCGATGTTATTATGAGGAGTTGTATCAGTTTGATTATACTTTAAGCTGATAATAGGTAGTAAGCTCTGAACCTAATGGAGTAAAGCGATCCAGCTCACAAGTAGCTCGAATATTAGATAAAGCTTGAGGCGTTAAACTATCTAATAAAAAAGTAACAGTAGAATCTGTTTGTGAATAAATACTATCGGTTGAGGATAGATAGGTAAGCTCTGTAGGATAATGAAAAGTTACTTCAACACTGTCTGCCGTTTCTGTACCAATATTTTTAGTCTGTAAATAATAGTTGACCTCAAAACCAGGTCGAGCAAAACCACCGGTGAGGTCGGTTTCAAGATCGTATATATCTGGGATGGGTTGGAAGATGAAGTCGAGAGAATCATTGATTAGCAAATTAGAATCGGGAAGGAAACTATAATATCCAATTGAGGGTTTCACAAGTTGATAATATTTTATTTTATCAGGATTTATAAGAAAAATTGAATCATACCTCCCTTCTTGTATTCCAATATTATAATTACCATTTTGATCCGATAATGAAAATAAGCTAATAGTCTGCAACAGACTATTAGGTATTCCTTTGTCACCTGACGTATAAGATTTGTTTAGGTCTGAATCCAGATAAACTCTTCCAGTTTTATTACCAAAGTTAATATCAGATGTTAGGTAAGACTTATATATTAAACCTCTCCGAACATATGAATTTTTCTCTTGAAAGAATCCAATTCCATATAAATATTTTCCAACCTTAAATAATTTGTTAATATATGAGTGAACCATATTATTCAATACGATCTTATTTTTTTCTTTAGAGTTATATTCTGTATCAAAAACTGTATGAGCTATCACCCCCTCTACACAAAAGCTACAAACAACCGCCATATATAAAGAATCATCAAAAGTACCTGAAGTAAAAAACTTTGCGGTAGTAAATGTATCGGAATAATAGGTGCTTTCACCTATTTTATTTGCATATAAGTCGGTGAAAATTATGTGTCCATCTGAATTATTTATACCATAAAATGCTATGGCAGAATCTGATATGTTTATTGTTTTACCAATTCTATTAATTGGTGTGTGATATTTATAAAAATTTAAAGAATCTCCAGATTGATAATTAATGTGCAAAATTCCTATATATTGAGATCCTTCATAACCTTCTATTGTTATAACTAATGAATCATTTTTATAAGCATGAATGCCCAATGGTAAATCATAATTACTTAAATCCATTCTGTATAAGTTTAAAATTGAAAATGA
>CBDBZN010000038.1:0-117474 GCA_965213575.1 Chitinophagales bacterium
TACCTGCCTAAACAATTGAGTGACGAACAACTTAAAGTTGAAATTCAAGAAATAATCGAAGTGACAGGTGCTTCATCACCTCAGGATATGGGTAAAGTAATGGGCATTGCAAGCAAAAAACTTTCCGGCAAGGCAGACGGAAAGAGAATTTCTGAAGTAGTTAAGCAACTCTTGCAATAAACATAGTTTTTATTATTTTGGTTATAGATGTTTTATTTGCATTATTGATCTGTTGGGGCTTTTATAGAGGGTTTACCAAAGGATTTATCGTTGCTGTGTGCTCCTTTATAGGATATTTTATTGGAGTATTAGGAGCACTTAAATTTACATATAGCGTGGCTACATATCTGGAGCAGTCTATGGATATGCATTCTAAATATATGCCATTTATCGCTTTTATATTAATATTTATAGTGTTGGTGATTATTGTAAGATTTATAGGGATTATGTTAACAAAGGTTTTAAAAGTCATCCAACTTAATTTTTTAAACAGAATAGCAGGAGTTGTATTATTATGTATAATATATTCTTTTATTTTCAGCACCATTCTCTGGATCTTTCACCAAGTAAATTTAATCGGCCCTGAGTTAAAAGCGGAATCTTTTATATATCCTTTATTAGAGCCGTTAGCACCTGCAGTAGTGGAAAAATTCTCAGATATAATGCCATTTTTTCAAGATGCTTTTAAAAGCTTAGAAAAACTTTTTGATGATTTAGCAACTAAAACATCACCCTTAGATGTTGAATTCTGATTTTAATAAGCTAAATTATAACTAGGCGGTGTTATTTTAAAATATTATTTTTAGCGTGAATTACTGCAACAAATCAGGCAAATAGTCGTACAGTGAAATATACAGTTTATACAATAATATCATGAAGTACGAGATCAAAGAAGAGAAGAAGTTTAAATATATCGAAGAAGGAGAAGGAGAAGTACTTTTGTTGCTTCACGGACTTTTTGGTGCATTGAGTAATTTTCATCATGTTTTAGAGAAATTTTCCAAGACACATAAAGTTATTATACCGATTTTACCAATTTATGAATTATCATTATTTGATTCAAATTTAACCGGTTTAGTTAAGTATGTAAATCGATTTGCCAAATATAAAAAGTTAAGTAGTATTAACTTATTAGGTAATTCTTTAGGGGGCCATGTGGCTTTGATGTTTACATTAAAATATCCTAAATTAATAAAAACACTTATATTAACCGGAAGCTCAGGTTTGTTTGAAGATTCATTAGGCGGGATCATTCCCAAAGCGCGGTAATTATCAATACATCAAAGAAAGAACTGAATACACTTTTTATGATCCTAAGACCGCTACTAAAGAATTAATAGATGAAGTTTTCGAGATCGTAAATAATAGGGGGAAAGCCATTCGCGTTATATCCATGGCCAAATCAGCCATGAAAAATAATTTAAGCAAAGAATTGGGCAAAATTAAATGTCCGGTTTATCTTATATGGGGTAGCGATGATAACATAACGCCTGCTTACGTAGCAAAAGAATTTGAACGATTAATAGGAAATTCTCAGCTTGAAATTATTGAAAAATGTGGCCATGCTGCGATGATGGAGAAACCAAAAGAATTTAATGTTATATTAGAAAAGTTTTTAAATAATCAACAATAAATGACAGCCAAGGAGCTTATTGCAGATATTATTCCTCCTCTCAAAACATCCGACTCCGGTACGCGTGCTTTGAATTTCATGAATGAATTTCATGTTACCCATCTACCTATTGTCAATAATCAAAAATTTCTTGGGCTTATCACAGAAGATGATATTTTAGACCTTAATGAACCCGATGAACCGATTGGTAATCACAGTTTATCTTTGGTTAAGCCTTCAGTAACGGAACATCAACATATTTATGAAATTATTAAGTTGGTGGCAGAGCTTAAGCTAACAGTAATTCCGGTGCTGGATGAAAAAGATGGTAATTACCTTGGGGCTATTACTTTAGAAAGGTTAGTCAGCTTTTTCGCTAAGTTAAATGCTGTTTCTGAACCGGGAGGCATCATCATGTTAGAGGTAAATCAAAGAGATTATGCGCTATCAGAAATCGCTAGGATTGTAGAGTCAAATGATGCATTACTACTAAGCGTTCAAACTAATACTATCCCAAATTCTACGGAAATAGATATCATCTTAAAAGTTAATAAAACTGAAATTAAATCTATTATCGCAACCTTTGAACGGTTTGATTATAAAGTTTTCAGCTTATTTTCATGAAGCAGATTTTTATGATGAACTTAAAGACCGGTACGATTCTTTCATTCACTATTTGAATATTTAATCCTTTTTATAGTACTCCATATTAGCTTATCTTGCAAAGCCTTTTAAAGTGAAGTGTCTGTTATTCGCTATACTTCTTTGCTTATCCTTTTTTTCTTTTGCCCAAGCTGATAAATATGTTAAAATCAATCAAATTATTATTCAAGGGAATAATCGCACTAATGAGCGTTTAATTTTAAGAGAATTGTGTTTTAACTCTGGAGACTCTATTGAGGAAAGAAAAATATTCTCCCGTATTGCAACTTGTGAAAATCAACTTTTTAATACCGGTTTATTTTTAAACGTTGAGATAATACTATTTAACTGGCAGAAAGGTTTTGTAGATGCAGAAGTTACAGTAAAAGAACGTTGGTATTTATTTCCCTTTCCTATTTTGGAATTAGCAGATCGTAATTTTAATGTGTGGTGGGAAGAGATGGGCCGAGATTTAAATAGAATAGACTATGGAATACGGTTAAGGCATTTCAATTTAACCGGGAATGGAGATGAACTAAAAGTAGTGCTGCAATCAGGATTTACGCGAAAATATGAGCTCTTTTATACTACACCTTTTCTAAATAAGATGCAAAGTTTACGCATTCAACCATTTATCCATTTTTCAAAAAATAAACAGATTGCGTATAAAACTTTTTCTAATAAATTACTATTCTATGAACATCCCGATTTTGTAAGAGAGCGGTTTTATACCGGAACTTCATTTTTATACAGACGAAAAAATAACTTCCAACAAATATTTACTGTAGAATTTAACCAAAATATAATTGATGATACTATTGCTAGCTTAAATGATAAATATTTTTTAGAAAACAAACTACATCAAAGATTCCTTGAAGTAAGCTACACGTGGGAAGCAGATTTTAGAGATATCAGATATTATCCTTTAAAGGGCTATTATTTGGCTATAGAAGCTAATAAAAAAGGATTAGGAATCTTTGATGATATAAATATGCTATCCTTCACAGCTACTGCTAAAAAATACATGGCATTTGGAGAAGACATATTTTTGGCAACTGAAATTAGTGGGAAAACTTCTGCCCCTACCACTCAACCTTACTATAATCAAGAAGCCTTAGGCTATCAAACAAATTTAGTAAGGGGATATGAACTTTATGTAATAGACGGGCAGCATTACGGATTGTTTAAAGCCTCTCTAAAGTATCAATTGTTATCTAGAAATAATATTTTGCTTATGAAAAAGCTATCTAAATTTGGAAAAATCCCGTTGGGGTTGTATCCAAAGTTATTTTTAGATATGGGATATGTAAAGGATCAATTTTATTTTGTGAATAATTCTTTAAATAATAAATTTTTAATTGGAGGTGGAGCAGGGCTAGATATTGTAAGCTACTACGACCTGGTTTTCAGAATTGAATTTACAGTAAATAAATTACTTGAAAAAGGTGTATTTTTACATTTTATGATCGATATTTAATATATTCTATGAAAATAGCATTATATGCCAGAGTAATTCATGATCAGGACATTCCTTTTTTCAAAAAGCTTTTCGAATGCTTTAAAAGAAATAATATTACTGCCTTAGTACATGAAAATATATGCGATATAGCAAAAGATAAATTACAAGGGGTTTCCATAACACATACGTTTAAAGTTTATAAAGACCTTATTAAAGCACGAGTGACTTGCCTGATCACCTTAGGTGGTGACGGTACCTTGTTAGATACTTCTTTATTAGTTAGAGATTCAAATATTCCCATTTTAGGTATAAATATGGGCAAGTTAGGATTTTTAGCGCATACCGCTAAAGAAGACCTAGAGGAAGCAGTTCAAACAATTATTAATCAAGATTTTGAGCTGGAAAAAAGATCGCTTTTACAGTTAGAAAGCAATATGGAAGGGCTTTTTGGAGCTACAAACTATGCGTTAAATGATTTCACTTTGCATAAAAAGGACACCTCTTCCATGATAAAAATTTTAGCTTACATCGATGGAGAGTTTTTAAATGCTTATTGGGCTGATGGCATTGTTGTAGCAACACCGACCGGTTCTACAGCTTATTCTCTAAGTTGCGGTGGCCCAATTATTTTTCCCGGAAGTGATAATTTTGTCATCACTCCCGTTGCACCTCACAATCTTAATGTTCGCCCTGTTGTCGTTTCTGATGATTCTGTTATAACTTTTAAAATAGAAGAAGATATGGGCAAAAAGATATTATGTACGTTGGATTCTCGATTTAAATCAATTGATGCTTCTTATAAATTAACTGTAAAGAAAGCCGGGTTTTCCATAAATCTTATTAAATTAAAAAACGCTGATTTTTCTCAAACTTTAAGAAACAAACTTGCATGGGGCTTAGATAAACGAAATTAATTATTTCGAGTGATTTCATCATTAGGGTGCTCAATAATGGATATTAATTTTCTTTTAGTGTTAAAATACTGAATAGCTTCAATTTTCCCTTTTTTATCATATTTCCAACGAATTATAGCATGGCGAAACAACTCATGATTATTCTTATCAGTCAATTTATTATCTAATCCATAATATTTTTCTTCTAATACATTTCCTTTTGCATCATATCTCCATTTAGTTTTCGCTATTTGTAACACAGCATCTTCTTTTAATTTCATGTCTGCACCATAAACTGACTCTTCTAATAAATTCCCATTTTTATCAAATTCCCATTTAGTAACTGCAATCTCGGAAAGCGATGCTTCTACTAATTCGCCATTTTTATCTAAATATCGTTCTTCAATAAGGTTACCCTTGTCGTTATATACCTTTTTAACTTTAATAATATTATCCGAAACAGCTAAAATATTACCTTGATGATCAGAAAAGTATTGATCAACTGAGTTATCATCTTGATAGTAATCATATTTAACTCTATATACATCAGTATTTAAAATTTTGCCGCGTTCATCGCAGTAAGCTAAGCTTTCTATATTATTATTTGCATCTAATTTGATGACATAATTAGTAATGTTATATTTATCCTTCATGAATTTAAGATTCTCATCATAGCATTTCATTGAGATAATACTGCGTAACGAATCATAAATCACACTAGTAGCATACACACCATTAATTTTATCTGTAATTGGCTTGTTTTTTTGATTGTAATAATGCCTGAATTGAGTCCCCTCTTTATTATAGCGAATTTTAATTTTTGCTACTCCAATATAATTGTCTATAGCGGGTTTTCCATTTTTTAAATAAGTTATTCTGGTTAATTTCCCTTTCTTATTATATTTAAAATCATAGCAATTTACTCGTTTAACAAATCTTTCATTAACAATATAATGGCCTGTGATTTCGTATTTTGGAGAAATTATTAATTGTCTATAGTATGTGTGAGTATTGGATCCTGATGCATCAAAAATGAACAAAAGGGGAGCAATAGTTAAAATATGGATTAATAGTACATTTTTAAATCTACGCATATGAGATATAATTATACGAAATTAGCATGCTTTAGTTACTACAACTTGATTATTAATGCTAAATCATTCAATTACAACACCATTAGCGGAAAATTAAGATTAATATTATATAATTGTAGGTGAAAACTAAAATACTTAATAACATATATTTAAAATTGTACTATTTTATATGCATTGCTCAAATCTAGTACGTTATTAATCACTCTATATTAATATTTAGGATTTTTTCATGAATCAATACCTCATAAATTCTACTTTTATAAACTTAATTTATAACTTAACCTCATTGTCTGGGTTGAAATGTTAGATTCCAATAAAATATTAATAGGTAGAAAAGAAGTAGTTTCATTTCCTGAGTTTGGATTTGAAGCAATTGATGCGAAGATTGATACTGGCGCATACACATCTGCATTACATTGTCATGATATATATACCATGCATGATAATGGAGTAGAGATTTTACATTTTAAATTATTGGATGATAGTCATCCGGATTATTCAAATAAAGATTTTAAATATAAAAAATTTGATAGAGCAATAGTGAAAAGCTCATCGGGACAAACTGAAGAACGATATAAAATTAAGACGATCATTAAAGTAGGAAATACAGCATATAAAACAGAATTTACATTAACCAATAGAAGTGATATGAAATATCCAGTTTTGATTGGGCGAAAACTTCTTAAAGGAAAATTTATAGTAGATGTTTCACATAAATACTTATTAAACAATATAAAATGAATATAGCAATACTATCAAGAGGGCCGGAATTATACTCTACCAGAAGAATGGTTGAAGCGGCAGAAAAAAGAGGACATGAGGTTAGAATTGTAGATCATACAAAATGTCTGATTTTGATGGAGCGGGGTAATCCTGTAGTTTATTATAAAGGAGAGCCTTTAGAAGCTTTTGATGCGATTATTCCCAGGATTGGAGCATCAGTAACCTTTTTTGGCACTGCCGTGGTAAGGCAATTTGAGATGCTCAATACATTCACCACAACCAGCTCTATTGCTTTAGTCAGGTCAAGAGACAAATTAAGAAGCACACAAATATTAGCAAAAAATAAATTAGGCGTACCTAAAACTGCCTTTGCAAAATTTCCCAGAGATAATGATGTAGAGGGTATGATCAAATTAGTAGGCGGAGCTCCACTAATTATTAAGTTATTAGAAGGGACACAAGGCTTAGGAGTTGTGCTTGCTGAAACGAATAAAGCAGCAAAATCTGTAGTGGAAGCTTTCTCGGGATTAGAAGCCAATATATTAATTCAAGAATTTATTAAAGAAGCCGGCGGAGCTGATATAAGAGCTTTTGTAGTAGATGGAAAAGTAGTAGGCTCTATGAAAAGGCAAGGTAAAGACGGAGAATTTCGATCCAACATTCATAGAGGTGGCCAAGGAATGATTATTAAATTATCCAAGGCAGAAAAGGATGCGGCTATCAATGCTGCTAAAGTGATGGGCTTATCTATCGCCGGAGTTGATATGTTGCAATCTGCAAGAGGCCCTCTTATTTTAGAAGTGAACTCCTCTCCCGGTTTAGAAGGAATAGAAAGTGCTACTAAAATAGATATTGCAAGTAAAATAATTGCCTTTATAGAAAAAGGCGTAAAGCTTCAAAAAAGTAAAAAAAGAACGACCAGCACTTCTAAATATGCCTAAAATAATGCGGATTAATGGGACTGAAATTCCCAAAGGAACAAATACTCAAGTTAATTTAAATATTGCAAGCCTACCTTCAAGAACACCTATAGACATTCCAATTAATATCTATCGATCTAAAGAAGATGGGCCAACTTTATTGTTATTAGCCGGTATGCACGGAGATGAGTTAAATGGGGTAGAAGCTATCAGACAAATGATCGCCAAAAAGATGCTTATTCCTAGAGTAGGGACAGTTATTGCTATTCCATTGCTTAATGTATATGGTTTTTTACATTTTTCTCGCCAGGTTCCGGATGGAAAAGATGTTAATAGAAGCTTTCCGGGCAGTAAAGTAGGGTCATTAGCAAGCAGGGTAGCCTTTAGTTTTATGAAAGAAGTTTTTTCTCACGTAGATTATGCGATGGATTTTCATACGGGAGGTGGTAATATAAGTAACTATCCCCAAGTAAGGTGTAGTTTCGATGTGCCTAAAAGTGTTGAACTAGCAAAGATTTTTAATTCGAAATTTATTATTAATGCAAGAGTTAGAAGCCGGTCTTTACGAAACGAATTTACTAAGAAAAAGAAAGTAATGTTAGTTTATGAAGGTGGCGAAGCTTTAAGGTTGCAAGAATTTGCTGTTAAAGAGGCAATAAATGGCGCTATGAGGGTTATGACCCATTTAGGAATGCATAAATTATCGGTTGCTGATGTACCACCATCAGTGATTATCAGTGAAAGTCACTGGGTTCGAGCTAGGGCTGCAGGTATGTTTAGAACAGATATTAAAAACGGCTCGCAAGTAAAAAAAGGAGATGTAATCGGAAGTATTAGTGATCCGTATGGAGAATATAAAATTTCCTTAAAATCAGCCTTAAATGGATATATTATAGCTGTGAATCATCAGCCTGTAGTAAATCAAGGAGATGCATTGATTCACATAGGTGTGGAGGCAGAATAATTTATTTATTTTAATATATAATTTTAAATTCATTTATTTTAGAATGCTTCAAATCAACGAGTCATTCAGTAGATAATAGAAACACGAATGCGTATTTTTGTCAAATGTACGCCTTAAAAAAACTTCTTCAATATAAATTCATAGACATCGGAGATTATGAATTTACTGTTTTTCAAATCCTCCTATTTATTGCCATTCTTTTTGTAGCCAGGTTTGTATTACTTCTGATTAAAATATTTTTAAGAAAACAACGCAAACGCTTCAAAATTGATAGAGCCAGAGAACATGCTTTATATCAAATACTCACCTATGTTTGTTGGATTTTTGCCATTATTATAGCACTTAATAGTATTGGGATACAAATTACTCTTTTGTTAGCCGGATCAGCTGCTTTGTTAGTAGGTGTAGGTTTAGGTTTGCAGCAAACATTTAATGATCTTGTATCAGGAATCATATTATTATTTGAAGGTACAATAAAAGTTGATGATGTAGTGGAAGTGTCAAATATAGTTGGCAGGGTGAAGTATATCGGATTGCGTACTTCTAAAATAGTTACCAGAGATAATATCATCATGATCATACCTAATTCTAAACTTGTAACAGATATGGTTGTTAATTGGAGCCATATAGAAGAGAAAACTCGTTTTAAAGTTAAAGTGGGGGTAGCATATGGATCTGATGTTGCATTAGTTAAGCAAATATTATTAGATAGTATTTATGAAAATAAACAGATTGCTAAACTACCGGAGGCTTTTGTTAGATTTGTAGATTTTGGCGAATCTTCTCTTGACTTCGAATTGCATTTTTGGACGAGTGAAATATTTGGAGTAGAAGATATTAAGAGTGATTTAAGATTTATGATTAATCGCAAATTCAAAGAAAATAAAGTGCATATCCCTTTCCCTCAGAGAGATTTACATCTGGTTTCCAGTAGTATTCAAATTAAGTAAAAAGTAAAAAAATGATAGAATGGTCAAGTATTGAAGTAGAACATATTGCTCTTCCTCCGGCAATAATCATCGTTACTATTATTACTGCTGTTCTGTTTAACAGGCTTTTCAGCCGCTTTATAAATAGGTCATCTACAGATATGAAAAATGATCCTACAAATTATAAATTTTTAAAACATGCTGTTACTGCTCTAATTTATTTAGTAGGTATAGGCTTTGCCATTTATTCTATACCTAAACTACAAACCATTGCGAAATCTATGTTAGCGGGAGCTGGTATAGCTGCTGTAGCTATTGGATTTGCTTCCCAAGCTGCTTTGTCAAACATCATAAGCGGTATTTTTATAGTATTATTTAAACCTTTCCGGGTAAATGACCGGCTGCAATTACAAGATGACTTAGTCGGTATTGTAGAAGATATAACACTTCGTCATACGGTAATTAAAAACTTTGAAAATAAACGCATCATTATACCTAATTCTATTATTAGTAATCAGATAATTATTAATTCGAATTTTTCTGATGACAGAATATGTAAATGGATTGACATGACGATTAGTTATGATAGCAATATTAAAAAAGCAAAGCAGATCATGCAAGAGGAGGTGATAAAGCACCCCAATTTTATAGATAATAGGACTCAGCAAGAAATTAATGAGCACGAGCCTTTAGTTTCTGTAAGGGTAATTGAGCTTGGAGAATATTTTGTTAAACTAAGAGCGTGGGCGTGGGCGTTAGACCCGCCAAGCGCATTCGAAATGAGTTGTGATTTACTGGAGTCTCTCAAGGAAAAGTTTGAACAAGAAGGAATCGAAATACCATATCCATATCGGAACATAATTACCAGAAATAAATAATTTATTTCTAGTAATAAATTAATAAAAATGAAATAAATCTTTGAAATCTATCATTAGAAAGTTATTTTTGCATTCCCAATTTGCGAAAGTAAGTTGTTGTTCTTAATAAAGTTATTTGTTTCAATGTTACAATTTGTAATCTGAAACTCTATAATCAATATTCCTCCTTAGCTCAGCTGGTTAGAGCGGTTGACTGTTAATCAATAGGTCCAAGGTTCGAGTCCTTGAGGGGGAGCAGATAAAAGGAAATTTGACAAGCAGTTGTTGGGTTTCCTTTTTTTATTTTAAGGCTGACTCACGCTTATTGCAAATAAGTTTAGAATTATATATTATCGGCTTCAGAAAGTAAAATTTTCTTTGTGAACAGAAAATTCTGTTTGAGAACTTAAATCAATTTTTAAAGTTTTTATTGGTTCTTCATCTGCTTTAGCCTCAAGAATATATGATGCACCTACCGGTAAAGAAATTATATATTTCCCATTATCTTTAACATCATTGGTACTAACAATCTCATTAGATCCAGCATCTCTCACAGTAATGGTAGTGCCTTTTATACCTTTGCCATTTTTAGTGACTTTTCCTTTTAGTATGGCAAGCACCTCTTCAGGCTTTTCCCACGTAACATAATAAATATCTTGTTGTCCGAAGCAGTTTCGTACTCTCTCAGAGGAAAAATATCCTTTTTCCCCATCTTCAGTAAGAATAAAATAAGAATCATCATCTGTTGTGTTTATAGGAAAACCTAAATTTTCAGCTTTTTGCCAAGAGCTTCCATTTAAAGTGGATTTAAATATGTCATAACCTCCCATGGAGTTATGGCCGGTAGAGCTGAAATAAAGAGTATTTGTACCTGCATATATAAAAGGTGCATCTTCATCATATGGAGTATTTATGGAGGGGCCTAAATTTTTAGGCGTACCCCATGCACCTGTTGCAAGTTTTTTAGTTACATAAAGATCTTTTCCTCCCTTTCCACCCGGCCTATCACTTGAGAAATATAAGGTAGTGCCATCTGGTGTGATAGTAGCAGATCCCTCCCAATATTGAGAAGTAATAGGGGCCGGCAGTAATGTCGGTTTTTGCCATTCACCTTCAGCAAATTGACTTTCCCAAATGTCACCTGCACCTTTGACATCATTTTTAAATAAATATAGCGTTTTACGATACATATCTTCTCCAACACACGCATCATGTAAATCTGAATTTATATTGTCACCGATAGATTTAGGAGCATCCCATTCATTTTCGTCTCTTTCGGCAATATATACGTCCTCCATATATTGCCCTTTCGGATCTTCATGGCCATATAGATCTCTTTTTCCTCCTGTAGAACCTTTTCCGCGATAAGTAAAAATTAAGGATGACCCATCTAATGATAAAAAAGGCGCATATTCAGCATATTTACTATTAATAGGCTCTCCTATATTAACAATATTGGCATTGATTGGATTATTAAAAAAATATTTTGCATTTTCGATCATTTTAATATCTCTGCCTACTTCACTTAAGAGTCCTTCATTTCTTTTGACTCCTTCAAAGTAAGTTTCGAACTTTTTAAATGCATTTATAGCT
Source organism: Chitinophagales bacterium (assembly GCA_965213575.1). GTDB lineage: Bacteria > Bacteroidota > Bacteroidia > Chitinophagales > JAUHXS01 > JAUHXS01. Next base: position 11,687 of record CBDBZN010000038.1, read on the forward strand.
TCATCAAAATCATTTGCTAAATGATAAGCTTTGCCCAAGTAATAATAAGCTTCAGGTATTTCATCACTTGCAGCAGCATCAATGGCATATGGAAGTGATTTAGCTCTATAAGTGTTTGAGTTTAAATAACAAATAGCTACATATAAGTTGTATTCCGGATTTGTGGAATCCATTTCATGTAGTTCTAAGAATAGTGGAAGGGCATAATCAAAATTTTGCTGATCAAAGATGACTAATGCTTCCCTTAAAAGCTTTTTTTCTTCCTTAGTTTGAGCTTGAATACTTAGATTGCTTAATACTACCAATATAACAATGATGATTCTTGAGATAATTTTCACGAAAGTAAGTTTAATTAGGAAAGGTGAAAAGTTACAAAAAAAAAGCTTGAGAGCAAAGCCAATGTTTCATGATTATTCAGACTACACCGCAAAGCTTTCGCCACAGCTGCAAGTACGAGTAGCATTAGGATTTTTGAATTCAAATCCTTTTCCATTTAATCCATCGGAAAAATCTAAAGTAGTGTTGTAAAGATATAACATGCTTTTAATATCTGTAATAAGCTTAATACCTTTATCTTCGTACTCTTGATCGCCCTCTCGAGGCACATTGTCAAAATCCATTTGATACGATAATCCTGAGCAACCTCCTCCGATCACAGAAACTCTTATAAAATAGTCATTGCCATAGTTTTCCTTAATCTGAATTTCGGAAATTCTTTCTTTAGCTTTATCTGATACGTGTAACATGATCTAGTTAACAAAGTTGAATGAGTAAAAGTTTCGCTACAAAAATATAATTTTAATCAGATATTATAGGTGATATTGTCACTATATTCTACATTTTGAGTAGAAATACCACATTTTATATAAAAAATAATATATGTGGAGAAAAAGATTAAGGTTTTTGATTGGCACGATTTTGAATGCTATTAAAACAAGGCTGGTTTAACTTAAATCTAGTCGGGCTATTAATTATATAACTTTAAAATTAAAACAATGAAAAATTTACGTGATTTATTAGAACATCAAATCAAAGATTTATATTCTGCAGAAACACAGTTGATTAAAGCTTTACCGAATGTGATTGAAGCAACAACAAATAGAGAGTTAAAAAAAGCGATTCAGGATCATTTGGAAGAAACAAAAGAGCAGAAAGAAAGATTAGAAAGAGTGGCTGAAATCTTAAATATGGATCCTAAAGGCGAAACATGCAAAGCTATGAAAGGCTTGGTTAAGGAAACAAGTGATATGATCGATGAAGATGCTACTGATGCAGTAAGAGATGCAGGGCTGATTTGTGACGCTCAAAGAGTAGAGCATTATGAAATTGCCGGCTATGGTAGTGCTGTTTCTTTTGCTAAGCAATTAAACTTAAATGAAGTGGCGGAAATTCTTAGCGAAACGCTTCAAGAAGAAAAAAATGCAGATAATAAATTAGCTAAAATTGCTACTAGTACTGTTAATCAAAAAGCTGAAGCAGCTAGATAGTAAATCTATTAGTTAGCTACATAAACCCTTGGTAAATTTATTTATCAAGGGTTTTATTTTAGGGAAATTCGCAAACAATCTCAGAAATGCTACCCATAACAGCAGAAACTCGCCACCTATTGGTAGCTTCATACATCTGATGTTTCTCTCCCTCTCAATTTCGAGATTGTAGTAGCTTGAAAAAAAGGCCGTTCTTAACTCAGAAATTTCTGATTTCAAAACTGTTCTACTTGCGAATGTGCCTATTAAGGCTTAAGGATAAATAGATAGCAAACTACAAACGGGATGCAAAAAATAAAGGCATCGAACCTGTCAAGTATGCCGCCATGGCCCGGCAGAATAGTTCCTGAGTCTTTTACCTCATGTTGTCTTTTTAATTTAGATTCATACAAATCGCCATATATGCCTGCAATGGCAGTTATAGTAACAAAAATTATTGAGTGAAATTTAGTCATAGAAATTGGCATAAAGACAGGGGCAATGTATCCAAACGCAATAACAGCAACAAGGCCTCCCAGTAACCCTTCCCATGTTTTTTTGGGTGATACAGAAGGGAATAATTTATGCTTACCTAGCAAAGATCCGGTAAAATAAGCAAATGTATCACTCAGCCAAATAGTAAATATAGGTAATAAAATATATGCTGCACTATATTTATTCGTATAGAAAGCTACATAGTTTAATGCTGATATAGGCAATACTAAATATGTCACGCCTATTAGTTTTTTAGGAATTTTAATTTTATCGGAATATAGAGAAGTAAGAAATAGAAAATTAAAAATAATACTAATTAGCCCTAATACTAAAGCAATAGTAGCAGGGTATCGATAAGCAATAAAGTAGATGAGGAAGCCAATAGCAATTACTAGAAAAGATAGTTTTTTTGATTGGCCGGCTATTTCGTGTAGTTCGTATACGCATCCAATCATTATTAAACCAAAAATAATCATATAGGAATACTGATTATAAAGGAGACACGCCACCATAACAGCTACAAAGCCAATTGCAGTCAATACCCTCTTTAATCCATTATTCATAGCCATGTTTTAATAGCATATTTTTAGCTGGTAAAACTTTGTCGACATGAACATATATCTCCACATCGCCAAATGAGCCATAAGTAGAATCTTTTTTGTTAATATATACAACTTCGATATCTTCCTCGTCCAAAATTTCTTTGATGATTTGAGCTTTGTATAATTCAGTAGTGCTGTATATTTTTCTCCAGTTTTTTTCCATGACTAATTAAATACATATAATACATGGCCAGAGCAGATAAACCAGCCGTAATAAAAGTTAGCGTAATTGATCCTGAATCTACTTTATCAATATCTATCTCAATATAATGATGTTGGTGCAAATAAGTCATGATCACTTGAGAACTGTTAAATAAAAAATGAATTATAATCGGTATTAATAAAGAACCTGACCAGTAAAAGAAATAACCAAATAGAACACCTAGCAGCATACGTGGGAAAAAGCCATAAAATTGCATATGAAAAGCACTAAATATTAGTGCCGCAATCCAAATGCCGAGATGCATATTTTTAAGCCATTTGCCGAATAATGGCTGCATAATTCCTCTAAATAACAGTTCTTCGCCAATGGCAGGCAGTACGCCAACCATTAACAAGTTAATAGCAAGGTCTTGCCAAGTAGGCATTACCATAAATAGCTTAAGCATCTGTTCTGCTTTTTTTTCAGCCTCTGTCATCCATGTTTCAAGTCCTTGTAAAAAGTCAGGTAAAGATATAGTTTGATTCCATTCTGCTAATTTACTAATGCATGGAATAGCTAATAAAGTAATTAAAAATGCCAATAGGATATGCCTCGGATTTATTTTAACATCTAAAGAAAGTGCTTTAAACAAACGCTGAGATGAATTCAAATAAGCATATAAACAAGCAGGAAGTATAAATACCCCAATTGTGCTAAACATTTGTAACATTTTCAATGCATTAACGTTATTAATTATTTGATCAGATAGAAGATAGCTTAAGGAAACATTGTCAAAAGTGAGCATCATGATGAGAACTCCTACAAAGGTTGCAATTATTCCACCTAGAATTATCAATCCTATCAAAATGAATAGGCGGGTTAAATAATTATAATCTTCAAGAATAGCTTTTTGCGAAGCCATAAGTTGTATTTTTTGTATTTTTGCCCTAAAATACACAATAGAAGATTAAAAAGTACTTAAGTAATCTGTTAATTTGAACATTCATTTCTAAACATTTTGATAAAAATAGGCAATATCCAATTCGAAGACTTTCCGCTTTTGCTAGCACCTATGGAAGATGTAAGTGATCCTCCTTTTCGAAGCTTGTGTAAGAAAAATGGTGCGGATATTATGTATACCGAGTTTATTTCTTCAGAAGGATTAATTCGAGATGCAGCAAAAAGTATTAAAAAACTGGATATTTATGAAGAGGAGCGGCCTATAGGCATTCAAATATTTGGTAGCAATTTGGATAGCATGAAGCAATCAGCTGAAATTGTAGAAGCTTCTAACCCCGATATTTTAGACATTAATTATGGTTGCCCGGTTAAGAAGGTGGTGTGTAAAGAAGCCGGAGCAGGTATTCTAAGAAATATCCCTAAAATGATTAAGTTGACTGATGCCATTGTTAAGTCCACCAAACTCCCGGTAACGGTTAAAACAAGATTAGGTTGGGATGATAGCACTAAATACATTGTAGAAGTTGCAGAGCGATTACAAGATGTGGGCATTCAAGCTATCTCTATTCATGGTAGGACACGAGTGCAAATGTACAAAGGCGAAGCTGATTGGACGTTGATAAGAGCTGTAAAAGAAAATCCGCGAATTAAAATCCCTGTGTTTGGCAACGGTGACGTAAGCAGCCCGGAAAAAGCTAAAGAAATGCGAGATAAATACGGCGTTGATGGTATTATGATTGGCCGCGCTTCTATAGGTTATCCATGGATTTTTAATGAGATAAAACATTATTTTAAAACCGGCCTACATCTCGACCCTCCTACTTTAGAAGAAAGGGTAGCGGCTTGTAGAGAGCATTTAGTTAAATCCATCAAGTGGAAAGGCGATCGATTGGGTGTTGTAGAAATGAGGAGGCATTACTCCAATTACCTGCGTGGGTTACGAAATATTAAATCATATCGACAACAGTTAGTCACTTTGGATGAGTATAGTGAAATTGAAGGAGTTTTTGAAGAGATATTAAATAACTATGAGTTTGTTTAGGTTACGATTTACAGGTTGCGAATTACAGATTATAAGATTTTTATAATTTGGATTCGAGTGTAGAGCCGTCATTCCGGTCCGAGTTCTGCTTCAGCGGAATAAGAGCCGGAATCCCAATTATTGGAAGTAAGAGCAAAAATATACTTATCTAAATTTAACTTTAATAGCAGATCTGGATTCCCGATCTTCATTTCGCAAACGGATCAACGAAAAGTTTACGTCACTCTGAGTGTAGTGCAACGAAACGAAGAGTCTTATGTTGATTTTGATTACAGAATGCTTAATCTTCTAATTTATCATACAAATCCTCCCATTTAAAATTAAACTTATTAATAATAAGCTCTTTTTTGTTTCTAGTGATTCCTTTAAGTTGTTTTTCTCTTACAATCGCTTCTTCTATAGAATAATAGCATTCATAATATATGAGTTTATTAATATTATACCTAGCAGTAAATGAATATCTATATACTTTATTTTTATGCTCATAAATTCTAGCTCTGAGATTAGAAGTTACGCCAATATATAAAACAGTATTATTTTTATTAGTCATCATGTATGTATATCCTCCCAATTCCATTGATACAACTTTAAAAATAAGATTTAGTTAAAATAAAGATTCTTCATTCGCAAATACATTTATTTTGTAAATGCGCACTTCTTAATGATGCGAATATCAGAATGACGCCTAATATACTTATTACTATGAGTAATGTAAAACTAAATGAACTATCTTAAGTTGACTATTTTTTTATCCTAAGTTTGGAATCATTAAATGAAATTTTTGTAGAAATAATTGAATTATAAAACGACTTATCTTGGTTTAAAACCTTGTCAGCATGAGAAATGAAATAGTGCTTCTTAATCTTATCAAAATTTTAGAAAAAACTAATATTAATTCGACTAAACATTAATAAAAATCGTAGTTTTAAGCAACTAAAGATATCAATTATGGGAATGGGATATTTGTTGATCGTATTAGTATTTATGGGCATAGGGGCAATTGTGCAAGGCCGTTTAAAAAGTAAGTTTAAAAAATATGGTAAAATTCCATTACGTACCGGATTGAGTGGCAAAGAAGTGGCAGAGAAAATGCTTCACGATAATAATCTTTACGATGTACAAGTCATCTCGGTGCCGGGTAAACTGACTGATCATTATGATCCCAATAAAAAAACAGTTAATCTAAGTGCAGATGTATATCATGGTAGAAACGTTTCTGCTGCAGCTGTAGCCGCCCATGAATGTGGCCATGCCGTTCAGCATGCTAAAGCATATAGCTTTTTAGAATTCAGGTCCGCAATGGTGCCGTTAGTTAATATTAGTTCACAAATGCTAAGCTGGATATTTTTAATTGGTATGTTCTTATCTTTTACGTTGGCAGTATTTTCCTTTAATCATGTTATTTTAGTGGTAATTGCCGCCCAAGCCGTGATCACTATATTCACTCTAGTGACACTTCCTGTTGAATTCGATGCCAGTAATAGGGCTTTGGCATGGTTAAATACTGCGGGCCTAACTCAAGGAGAAGAACATGCGGGGGCAAAAGATGCGTTGAAATGGGCAGCCATGACTTACGTTGTAGCAGCATTAGCAGCCTTGACATCGCTTGCGTATTACATCATGTTATATTTAGGAAGAAGAGACTGATTTATTTATGATTTGCGATTTATGATTGTAGATGTAAGATTGATGCATTTGTGTCAGGCCTTAGAAATAAGACGGGAAACAGCAAAGAAAAACTTAAGTATAAATATTTGCTTTTAAATGCCTGCTTAATTTAAAACTTCGAACTTTACACCTCAAACCAATAAAAAAACTTAAGGAAAAATGTTTTTGTGCTAAATTTATGCTGATCTTCAATTTTTTATGTAAAATAAATTTTCTTTTTGCCAAATATATTGCTTAATTCATCGAATAGTTATATCTTGCGTCCCCTTTTGAGGAATCAATAAAGCATAAACCATTGGATATACTAAGTTTTAAAACAAAATCAGCGACTCCGGATACTATCAAAAGAAATTGGTGGGTCGTAGATGCAGAAGGCCAAGTAGTAGGCCGTTTGGCATCTAAAATAGCAAGTATTTTAAGAGGTAAAAATAAACCTTATTTTACACCTCACATCGATTGCGGTGATTATGTTGTAATTATTAATGCTGAAAAAGTAAAATTTACAGGCAATAAAGTAAATGACAAAAAATACATCAGGCATACCGGCTATCCCGGAGGTCAAAGAGAAACAACTGTCAGGCAATTATTAGACAAAAAGCCGGAAATGATCATGGAAAAAGCAGTGAAGAATATGCTCCCTAAAAATAAAATGGGCAGGGCAATGTATAAAAAGCTTTTTGTATATGCAGGAATGGAGCATCCTCACACTACTCAAAAACCTAAACCAATAAAATAATATGGATATTATATCTGCAACTGGTAGAAGAAAATCAGCTATTGCAAGGGTATACCTTAACCCAAAAGGTAAAGGTAAAATTACCATCAATAAAAAAGATTATAAAGAATATTTTCCTCAAATACATCTAGTGGGAAAAGTAACAACTCCTCTAGAGTTAGTACAAGCAAAAAGCAAATACAACATAAATATTAACGTAAAAGGTGGAGGTATCAAAGGCCAAGTTGAAGCGATACAATTAGGTATTGCTAGGGCTTTAGTACAACTAAATACAGATAATCGCTTAGTCCTTAAGCCGGAAGGCATACTTACTCGAGATGCGAGAATAGTAGAACGTAAGAAATATGGCTTAATGAAAGCAAGAAAACAAACTCAGTACAGAAAACGTTAATATTTATTTTAATGGAAAAAGTTACACATAAAGACTTATTAAATGCAGGTGTTCATTTCGGTCATTTAAAGAAGAAATGGAACCCTAAGATGGCTCCTTATATTTTCATGGAGAAAAAGGGAAATTCACATCATTGATTTGAATAAAACTTTAGATTCTATGGAGGCTGCAGCTTCTGCACTTAAATCTATAGCTAAATCAGGTAAAAAGATATTATTTATTGCTACTAAAAAAACAAGCAAAAGATATCGTAGCTGATGCAGCAAGAAGGGTGAATATGCCATATGTTACAGAACGTTGGCTGGGTGGTATGTTAACTAACTTTGCTACTATAAGAAAATCAATCAAAAAAGTTCAGAGCATTGAAAAAATGTTAGCAGACGGCACCTTGGAAAATATTACCAAAAAGGAAAAGCTTAACCTAGGTAGGCAAAAAGAAAAGATGGATAGGCGTATTGGGAGGCATTACTATGTTGAATAGATTACCTGCTGCTTTATTTATCGTAGATATTAGCCATGAGCATATCGCTTTAGCAGAAGCTAAAAAATTAAATATCTCAACTTTTGGTATTGTAGATACTAATTCTAACCCTGAAAAAGTGGATTTTGCTATTCCTGCCAATGATGATGCTTCTAAATCTGTTAACATTGTTACAGAATATATCGTTAAAGCAATTCAAGAAGGTTTAGAAGAAAGAAAGTCTAGTAAAGATGTTGATGATCAGGATGAGGATGGTGAAGAGAGAAAGGTAACTTCTTCCGGAAGAAAGAAGATATCATCTAAAAAAGTAGATACCAGTTCCAAAAAAACTATTGTTAAAGGAGAAAAACCTAAAGTAGCAGCTAATAAAAAAGAGGCTACTGCTAAAGCTACTCCTGTAAAAAATACAGCCGATAAAAAAGAAGAAGCTCCAAAGAAAAAAGCTACTACAGCCGATAAAAAGGAACCGGCTAAGAAGCCTGCCGCTAAATCTGCAGCAAAAAAACCTACGGCTTCTAAAACTACTACGGCTCCAAAGACAGAAAACAAAAAAGAGGCTGCTCCTAAAAAAACTGCAGCAAAAAAACCAACGACAACTAAATCAAAAGCTACTAAATAATTATTAACGATGAGCGTAACAGCAACGGAAGTAAATAAATTAAGACAAAAAACCGGAGCCGGTTTGATGGATTGTAAAAAAGCACTAGTTGAAACACAAGGTGACTTTGAAGCGGCTATAGATTTTCTAAGAAAAAAAGGACAAAAATTATCTGAGTTAAGGTCTGAAAGAGAAGCTAATGAAGGTGTAGTTATTGCAACTACTAATAGTGATAACTCAAAAGGAACTGTGATTTATTTGAATAGTGAAACAGATTTTGTAGCAAAAAATGAAGATTTTGTAAAATTTGCCCAAGATATTTCAAGAAAAAGCATTGAATCATTTCCAAAGGAGCTTGAAAGTTTATCCAACGAAAACTTAAATGGTGGAGCTTTGATCAAAGATCAGATAATTGAAATGGTAGGTAAAATTGGAGAAAAGATCACTTTGGCTAATTACGAAAAAATTGAAGGTGAAAAAGTCATAGCTTACAACCATGCCGGAAACAGAATTGGTGTTTTAGTGTCTTTTAATCAAGATAAACCTGAGTTAGAAGAGACCGGGAAAGATATTGCCATGCAAATTGCTGCTATGAATCCTATCGCTGTTGATAAAGATGGCGTTGATCAAACAACTGCAGATAGAGAATTTGCAATTGGTAAAGAGCAAGCATTAGCAGAAGGAAAGCCAGAAAATATGGTAGATAAAATTGCTACCGGTAAATTGCAAAAATTTTACAAAGAAAATACATTAATCAACCAGCAGTTTGTTAAAGATGGTTCTAAAACAGTTGCGGATGTGTTGAAAGCAATTGATCCGGGACTGAAAGTCCTTGGCTTCAAAAGGGTGGCCGTTGGCGGATAAACTATCAAAAGAGAGAATTTAATTCTCTCTTTTTTTTTGTCTAATATTTAAATAAAACGAATGATTAAGTATAAACGAATTCTTTTAAAATTGAGTGGAGAGTCGCTCATGGGTGATGCAAATTATGGTATCGATCCGGATAGGCTTACTCAATATGCTAAAGATGTTAAAGAAATCGTAGATACAGGCGTAGAAGTTGCTATTGTAATTGGAGGTGGCAATATCTATAGAGGGTTACAAGCTGAAAAAACAGGGGTAGACCGGGTACAAGGAGATTATATGGGTATGTTAGCAACCGTCATCAATGGCATGGCCTTACAAGACGCAATCGAGTCATTAAATCTAAAAACGAGGCTTTTATCTGCTATCAAAATGGAACAAATTTGTGAACCTTATATAAGGAGAAGAGCAGTAAGACATTTAGAAAAAGGGAGAGTAGTTATTTTTGGTGCAGGAACCGGTAATCCATATTTCACCACAGATACCGCTGCGTCGCTTAGGGCTATTGAAATAGAAGCCAATGTTATACTTAAAGGCACTAGGGTAGATGGCATTTACACAGATGATCCTGAGAAAAATAAAGCAGCTACTCGCTACGATAAAGTTTCTTTTGCAGAAGTATACAAAAATAGTTTGAGCGTAATGGATATGACTGCATTTACGCTTTGCCAAGAAAATAATTTACCAATCATTGTTTTTGATATGAATAAAAAAGGTAATTTAAAGAAGGTTATAGAAGGAGAAAATATTGGTACTTTAGTATCTTAGCTAAAACTTTTATTATGAGTGAAGAAGTTAAATTTTATATAGACGAAGCAAAAGATTTAATGTCAAAAGCTATTACGCACTTGGATGAGGATCTATCCAAGATCAGGGCAGGTAAAGCAAGTCCGTCTTTAGTTGACGGTATTATGGTTGAATATTATAATAATCCTACACCTATTAATCAGGTAGCTACTCTAAAAGTAGCAGATGCCAAAACATTGGTTATTCAACCTTGGGAAAAAGCTATGTTGCAACCTATTGATAGAGCTATAGGAGCTGCAAACATTGGTGTAAATCCCCAAAATGATGGAGATGTGATCCGGCTCATTTTGCCACCCATGACAGAAGAAACTCGTTTAAATTTAGCTAAGAAGGCAAAAAGTGTAGGAGAGCAACAAAAAGTTACCATCAGAAATATTAGAAGAGAAGCGAATGACGGTATTAAGAAGTTAACTGATGAAGGTGTTGCTGAAGATGATGTAAAAGAAGGGGAAGATGATATTCAAATGCTCACAGATCAATATGTGAAAATGGTTGATAAACATGTGGCTTCGAAAGAGAATGAAATAATGACTGTTTAATACGTTCTAAATTGCTGCTTTCTTACTACCAAAAAAATACTATCGAAGCGGGATGTGATGAAGCGGGTAGAGGGTGTTTAGCCGGGCCGGTTTTTGCTGCGGCTGTTATATTACCGCCACATTTTAAAAATAAGCGCCTAAATGATTCTAAAAAAATTAATGAGGCCAATCGAAATGCTCTTAGAAAAATCATAGAAAAAGAGGCATTAGCATGGGCTGTAGCCAAAGTTGATCCTGAAGAAATCGATAAGATCAATATTTTAAATGCTTCATTTGAAGCTATGCATAGAGCAATTGCTCAACTCAGGACTATTCCTGAGTGTTTATTAATAGACGGGAATAGATTTAAAAAACACGAGAATATTCCCCATCACTGCATTATTAAAGGTGATGGAAAATATATGTCTATAGCGGCTGCATCAATTTTAGCTAAAACCCACAGAGATGAATTTATGCGTAAAAAGCATTTAGAATATCCGCAATATATGTGGTCAAAGAACAAAGGTTATCCTACTATAGAACACCGAAATGCGATTGTACAAATCGGCTCTTGCAAATTTCATAGACAATCATTTCGATTATTACCGGTACCTGAACAAGGCGAGTTATTGTTAGAATAACGTATTAGGCTTATTAGGCCGTGCTCTCTTGAGGTGGGTATAAGCTAGAGGTGTCGCTTCTCTACCACGGGGTGTTCGTTGGATGTAGCCTTGCTGAATTAAAAATGGTTCATAAACCTCTTCAATAGTACCGGGTTCCTCTGCGGCAGCGGCTGCAATAGTGCTAAGCCCAACTGGCCCTCCATTAAATTTATCTATAATGGTTGTCAAAATCCGATTGTCCATTTCATCTAATCCATGTTCATCTACATTTAAAGCCAGTAGTCCAAAACGAGCAATTTCAATATCTATATTTCCGTTACCTTTAACTTGTGCAAAATCTCTAATTCTTCTTAATAAAGCATTTGCAATTCTAGGCGTGCCTCTACTTCGTCGAGCAATTTCATAAGCGCCGCTTTCTTCGATGGTAGAATGGAGAATATCGCATGACCGAAGTATAATCCTTTTTAAAACTTCTGCATCATAATATTCTATACGAGAATTAATGCCAAACCTAGAGCGAAGAGGTGCAGATAGAAGTCCTGACCTGGTAGTCGCTCCTACTAAAGTAAAAGGATTTAAGTCTATTTGGATAGATCGGGCGTTGGGCCCACTATCGATCATAATATCTATTTTATAATCTTCCATGGCAGAATACAGATATTCTTCTACAACGGTATTTAAACGATGAATTTCATCAATAAAAAGAATGTCATTAGGTTCTAAATTGGTCAGTAAGCCCGCTAAGTCGCCCGGTTTTTCTAAAACAGGCCCTGAGGTCAGCTTTAAATTTACTCCCATTTCATTAGATATGATATGGGCCAGAGTTGTCTTTCCTAATCCCGGTGGCCCGTGCAAAATAACATGGTCAAGTGCTTCACCTCGGCCTTTTGCAGCTTCAATGAAGATACAAAGATTTTCTACCAACTTAGGCTGCCCAACAAAGTCGTCAAAATTTTGAGGGCGAAGCACTTTTTCTATTTCTTTTTCCTCAGGTGAAAAACTTTCTTCTGTAGGATCAAGATTGGGATTTTGCATCTAGTAAAGTTAATGCTTTTCTTAAACACAGGTTGCGCAATAGCAATAAAATTAAATTTCGTTGTTCTTACATTAACGAAAGTTAACGTTGACTTAGGATTTATAATTTTACATATAGATACTCATTATTAAAAATGTAATCTTCTATTATATAATTTGGATGGAGGCTAAAAGCCTAATAAAACATAGCGAAATTAGGTAAAAATACTTAACAAGATTTTAGCGTAAAAATGCTATGATTTTCCACACGGTAACCCGTAAAATTGAATGTGTAAAAATACTCCCACCTTATGATTAAAACCATTCTTTTAATTACGCTTGCTTTTTATATTAATTTAAAATTATTTGCTGTTGATAGAACGTATGTGGGTACTGCCATCAGTACTGCATGGGATAATCCCTTTAATTGGGATTGTTTGTGTTTACCTAGTGATAGCGATAATGTTATAATAAATCCTCTATTAGCCAGTGGATTTCTGGAGCCTATAATAACGGTTAGTTCTGCAGGTGCATTTAAGCCCCTAAATGTTACTATTGAAAATGGTAAAAAACTAACTCTTACAGGAGGCACCTTCCAAATGTATGGCAATTGGATCAATAACGGCGGTACGTTTATTCAAATAGGAGGCACTATTGATTTTATAGGCAAAACAACTATATATGGGACGGATACCTCCAATTTTGGTAATATTTTAATATCCGATACCTTAATTGCAGATAGTACAGTGATGTGTATTGCTGGAAGTTGCATTAATAATGGAATTTTTGATCATAATGAAGGCTTAGTAATATTTAACGGCACCACTTTCTTAGCTGGTTTAAAAGATCTAAAATTTCATGATGTACAGATAACAGGTTCAGTCATCGCACCTTCAGATACCATGTATTTATCCGGCAACTGGACAAATGATGGTGTTTTTATACATAATAATGGCACTATCTATTTTTCCGGTAACGATACGCAGCAATATAAAGGTACAGTTAATACTACGTTTTATAATGTAGTAAAGAATACTTCTGCAGTAGCAGTACTAAATAATAATCTTTTAGTTGCTGGAACAGCTACTGTGTCTGATGGTAAAATTATTGCAAATACTAATGTGCTGGGTGGAAGTGGTAATCTTACGATGACCGGAGGAGAGATATGGTTAGCTGAAATTGGGAGTATAGTACCGGGTTTTGCAGGAGTATACAATTTAACAGGAGGCACAATTGTACTATATGGTGATGGAACACAATCATTGAAAGATATAGGATACTATAACCTATCTATAGCCGGTAAAGGGAATAAATTTTTAATAGGAAATATAAATATTAATGGGGATTTAATTTTAGACCATGATTCGGCTACATTATATTTTGGATCAAAAAGTGTCAGTTTAGCAGGTAATTTATACAAATTTAACGGTATTTTGAATGAAGGTACTAGTACATTAATTTTAAACGGAAATACAACAACTCAACAATTAATTGATAGTACAAATGATTTGAGCGTATTTAATATGACAATTAACAAATCTTCTGGTGAGGTTCATCTCAATAAGTCATTAGAGGTAACCAATCATCTTACTTTTACCTCAGGAATTTTAAATATGCAAGCTGAAGATACTTTGATTATGACCACTAATAGTCAAATGTTAGGCGGAGCTGACAACAGCTATGTAGATGGTAGAGTCATCAAGTCAGGGTCGGGAGACTTCACTTTTCTTATAGGCCAATCAAATCAATTAAAAGCGGTAAGTATTACAAACTTAAGTGGGGCAACAGATTTTAAGGTAATGTCGATAGATTCTACATTAAATAATTTTACCATAAAAGACGGTGATAGTTTAGCATACGTAACCGATTTAGGATATTGGAGTGTGAGTCCTTCTAATAGTATTACCGCAGACATTACCCTCCATTGGTCAGATTTAGATAATGTTGGTATCAATGATTACGATGATTTAGTTATCGCTCATTATGATGAAAATGCTTGGGAAAGCATAGGACAAGATAGCAGAGTAGAAGGTAATAGCGGAAGTATAACTGTAACCGGAGTTAATGATTTTAGTCCGTTCACGTTTGGTTCTACCTCATGGGACGGCACAATTAATCCTTTGCCAATAAAGTTGATAGATTTTTGGCTAGAAGAAAAAAATAATTGGATAGCTGTTAATTGGACGACTTCTTTAGAGATAAATGTAAATCACTATGAAATTGAACGATCAGTAGATGGATTAACTTATATGCCTGTTATGAAGACGATGTCAAACGGAATGGAAGAGGAGGGGTTGACATCCTATATGATATTTGACCAAGAACCAATAGTGGGTAAAGCATACTATAGATTAAAAGAAGTTGATCTAGACGGTGCTGTTTTTTATTCTGATATAGTGGTATGGAATTTATCTTTAGAGAGGGAAGAGTTGGCCGTCTTTCCTAATCCAATTATATCTGGAGGATTATATGCTATACAAGAAAATCATGAAGTTGATCAAATAGAACTTTATACACAAGATGGCCAATTAGTCACTTCAACTACTGATATAGGCGTGCTTCAAGCTCCAAACGTAAAAGGACATTATTATATTATTGTAAAAAATGAGAGAGAAAGTCAAGTTAAGAAATTGGTAGTATATTAATAAAATTTTAAGAATCAACAATTGCTGCTTTTTGATTTTTCTTTGTAGAAACCAAATACACTCCAATAAAAATAATAACAGTGGAAATTATCTTTAACAAAGTGATTTTATCTTCCCCTAAAGAAACGGCTATAACGGCTGCTAAAATAGGTTGAGCATAAATAAATGCTCCAACAACAGATGCATTTACATATTTTAACGATATAGTATTTAATAAATAAGCTATGAAGGTAGTCCCTATTACAACATAAGCGATTGACCACCAAATAGAGGTGGGGATCACTTGCCAGTCAATTATTGTAAAATCTTTCCAACCAAAAGGAATCACGTATAAAGAACCAAATAAAAATATCCATTTAATAATGGTAATGGCTTGATATTTTTTCATCAATGGCTTGGCCAATACCAGATATATCCCATATGAAGCTGCATTAATCCAAATAAATATATCCCCGAAAATAGTATTACTGCCTATATTTAATTTACTGCCTTTTAATATCAATATCATCGCTCCGGCTAATCCTAAAGCAATTCCTATAGATTTTCTCCTAGTAAGATTTTCTTCTTTAGCGATAAGAGAAATAATAAGTACGAGTATAGGCGTAGTTACCATTATAATAGATGCATTAATAGGAACTGTCAATGCTAACCCGTAAAAGAAACATAACTGGTTGAGTGCTACACCAAATACTGCACATAGAGCTAGTCGTGGGAAGTCTTTCTTTAAAACTTTTTCAGGAAATTTTATACTGACAAGCCAAAACAGTACACAAGCCACAGTTACTCGTATTAATATAAAACCAAATGGTTGTATATATTCCGGCATAACTAATTTTGCAAATGTATAATTACCGGCGTATATAAGGTTAGCTATAAATAAAGCTGTATAAACCCATCCTTTTTGAGACATTGTTACAGTTCAGAATTTAGAATTGATAGTTATAAAATTGTTAATTATTGATATTAATTATAAACTATCCTTTTCTCAACTAATCAACAGCACTACATTGAATTTTCAAGATTTGATCTATTCCTTCCATACCTAATTTAAGGAGAGAAGCAAACTCTTCTGTTTTAATGGCTCTGGTTTCTCCGGTACCTTGTATTTCGATAATTTCCATTGCTTCATTCGCTACAATATTTAAATCAAAATCAGCACTTGAATCTTCTACATAACATAAGTCTAATAACGGCTTATTTTTCACGATTCCTAAAGATATAGCTGCAATTTGTGTAGGTTGCACATTTGCATTTACCAATCCTTCATTTTTTGCCCATTCTATTGCTTCTCGAATGGCTACCCAACCTCCGGTAATGGCTGCTGTCCTGGTACCGCCATCGGCAATAATGACATCACAATCTACTTTGATCGTAATACCTTTTATGAGTTTAAGGTCAATGGATTGTCGTAAAGATCTTCCAATCAATCTTTGTATTTCTTGAGTTCGTCCGCCTTGTTTTCCTGATGTTGCTTCTCTTCTCATTCTAGAGTGGGTAGATCGAGGAAGCATGCCATACTCAGCTGTGATCCATCCTTCTTTTTCTTCATCCATCCATGGAGGTACTCCTTTCTCAACGGAAGCAGTTATCAAAAGCGTAGTGTTGCCGCTAGATATTTGTACAGATCCTTCTGCATGTGGGTTTACATTTGTTTTGATGGAAATTTTTCTTAATTCATTCCATTCTCTGTTATCTATTCTCATTGCTTAATTATTTTTACAAATATATTTGCCATTATTTAACTTTTAGAAGTTAAATAATGGCATCACCTCACAAATGTACAATAAAAATGAAGCTTTATATTTTATATAAAGAGATACTATGAAAAGTAAACGAATAGAAACTATACTAAAAATCCAACGTCATTGAAAGGTAAAAAACAGGCTTTTGAATCTTGCCATTATCTACTCCCCAAGCAAGGTCTGCTCGTAAAAAGTAACCCAACACCGTACTCCTAACACCTGTTCCAAACCCACCAATGATGGGATTTTGGAAGTAGTCTACTACAATGGTAATGGGAGCAGGCGGCCCTCCAACTACATCTGAATTGAATGGATTATCTTGAGCAAATGGAGATACGCCATTCCAGGCACTTCCTATATCACCAAACAATACTACTTGAAAGTTCCTTATAAATTCTGATTTGATTGGCTTATTAAAAAAATAGGTAAAAATAGGAGCCCTTATTTCTGAATTGATTACCGCATTATTATGTCCGTTTCGAGCATTTTGAATAAATCCTCTCATGTTTGTGGCTAACATTTGGAAGGCATAATTTTGAGTAAAATCGATCTGATTTCTTTCATCATATTTAGGCCATATCCAGTTATCCACGCCACCTAAATAGTAGATCATTTTACGAGTACCAAACGACGTTGCTGCGGAGAATCTATTAGCCCAAATAATTTGCCTATCAATTTTTTGATACCACCTTATGTCGGTTCCAACTACTGCAAAATGAGAATTTTTAACTCCTAACTGGCGATGGAATTCTGTGTATACTTTATATTTAATCCCGTCGTGAATATTAATAAATGGATCAATAGTATTGTCTAATACATATTCTAACTTGGCAAAAGTCCAATTTTCATTAATATTGGGCGTTTCTATACTAGGAATATCATTAGCTAAAATGATGGTTTTGTCATTTCTGAGGCCAATGTGCCCCCTTACACTTCTCAAAATATCTATAGGATAAGAAAGAGAATATTGGAAATAATTTGATTTTAATTTGTACCCGAATCCAAATACATCTGTATTTTTAGTAGTGCTTCTGTAAAATAACATTTTACGGTCAATCCTGCCTTTTAGATTTTCAAAAGTACCAAAATACTCAGCACCGCTTAAGTTAGTAGCAATACGAAATCCCCCTACAAATTTATAATCTTCTAATATGTCATTAATGCCTATTTGAATGAGTGGGTTTAGAGAAGGCGTTTGAAAAATAGGGCCTCCACCATTAAAATTTTGATACCTGCCAAAAATGATACTATTGTCTAATTGAGCTACTACATACGTACTGGAAAATCTTAATTGATATGGTAATACTCTAGTAGATTTAAAAACCGGGTCATAAAATTCATCGTTAGATAGAGAATCATTATCAGCAGTAGGCGTTGGTGAAACCGTACCATCTTCATTCGTTACAAATTCTATTACAGGATTATTATTTGGATAAGTAAAATCGCTTTGAAAGTCTGTAGGCAGAATAGTATCGCGAACTTCATATAAATCTTCTTCGGTAGGCTTTTCGATTAAATCAGAAGGAATTTCAGTTCCTCCATTAATACTACCTGTATTCTTTTTTTGTGACTCGCTTGACTTTTTATATTCTTCTCTTACCGATAAAAAATATGGAGTGGGTGTTAGGCTGGGAATATTAAATTCATTAATATCTTCCGGAAGTTTCACTGTATAAAATTGCGATCTGCCTTCATTATAAATATGTTGTAAAATGATGTCTTTCTCATGATGTACTTCTTCTTCAATAATAGAGGTTGCATAGTTAGTTACCGGAAATGAAACAGCAACATCTTTATATACAGGTACTATATTGGTGGAGTCGGGGATGGTATCAAACGCTATAATAGTATCTAAATTACTAGATTGAGAAATTATAGTTGTGTCAGGATAATAAAAATAATAATCATTATGAGAGAAAACTGTTTTTAAATAAGTTGCCACTCTGTTCTGAATACCATTAATATTGCTCAAGTAACTAATATGTTTATCGTCGTATTGTTGAGGAGATTGTTCATCAATGAAAGGGGTATTGCTAAGCCTGATTAAGTTTTTTGATCTAGTAACATAGTCATAATAAAAGACATCAAAACGATTGGTAGGCAAAGTAGTATCCAGTTTTACACTGTTAAGCGTATCATTATCTCTATTGGAAACAAATACTATTCCTTTGCGGCCTTCATCCAGCTCCACATAGGCAGGATCCATATCATCATAATAATCATTCGTTAATTTCTCTACTCGGCTGGAAGGAATGTGATACGTATAGATGTCAGAAACACCACGGCTGATCGCTGATAATACAATAGTTTCTTTATCAATAAACTTAAAATCAGTTATGCGTTGAAACTTAGTGATATCATATATTTCTTCTTTTCTCTCTTTTTTGCTTTTTTCAGGATCTAGATCATAGAATAATAGCTTGATCTCATCCCGCTTTTCGTATAAAATAGCTAATTTATTTTCAGTAGGATGCCATTCTAAAATAGGATAATTCCTATCAATTTGTTGAGTAATGGTTTTATAACCACCTTTCATAATCACATTGGTTTTGCCAGTAGAGCGATTAAATAATTTAATTTTATACCTTCCAATATCATCTTGTTTGAATGCTATAAAATTAGTGTCGCTACTCATCGAAATATGATTATATCTTTTGTGTTTCTTGATCTTCACAGGCACTTGAGCTGATTCGTCGGGGAGATTACGGCCTTCTGTAGAGTTTTTGTATTTATTATAGTAGAAATTGTACCAGTCGTCTATAATTTGATTGACCGAGCCACCCAGAACAAAGGTAAAGCCGCTCTCTAAATTTCTATTAAGCCTAGTTAAATAAAGCACGCTTGGTAAAGCAGACTTGCCATATTTGTCTACTATATATTTAGCTAACGAGTGGCCCACTAATCTGGCATCCGAGCCATTCAGTTTATTAACTTTAGCATATTTACCTGATAAAATACCATCTTTTAGCTTATTATCTTTTTCAAAACTCCATTCTTCGGCCATATATGACACAATACCTTCCATAAACCATGCAGGAAGAGATAATAGGACAGAGTTTTGAACGACTTCTTGCAGATTGCCTCCATACATCATATCGTTGATCAATACTTGAGCAATACCTTCCTGTATTTGTCTCCGAAGATCAAGATGATTTCCATTATAGTATAAGAAAATTTTATTGCCGACGATTTGCGTTAAGCCACCGGTATTGAATTTTTCTTGGCCAATCCCAAGGTTGCTTTGGCGAAGGTCAGAGATATCATTATAAACTAATACCTCTATTTTATTAGAAGCTCTATACTCCACCTTTTCTTCCACCATGTTTAAATCAGCCTCGGCTTGTTGGATTACATACTTACCAATATCTTGTCCGCCTAAGTAAAAATAAGTTACGAAATGGTCAGATTTATAATAAGACCATTTAAAATCATGGTATTGAATTCTGTTTTTTCCAAATTGTTGTTGGGTAGTTTGAGCAGTTATAGGAAGTATTGAAACTCCTAGCAGCATCGTGCAGATAGATAGTAATAATTTATGATAGTAGAATTTCAAAATAAATGACACTTCATTTTATAGAATAACGACAAATCAATTAACTTTATATAAATATCAACACTTTTATGATAAAAAATCAATATATCTAAATAAAAATGTCTCAAGTAGCTAGTTTTTCTGTTAATCCCTTCCAAGAAAATACTTATGTTTTATATGATGATACCAAAGAGTGTGCCATTATTGATCCGGGGTGTTATGATACAAGAGAGCAGAATGAGCTGGTTAATTTCATTAAACATCATGAGCTTACTCCTAGGTTATTTTTAAATACACACTGTCATTTAGATCATATCTTTAGCAACAAATTTGTAGCAGATAAGTTCAAATTAGGATTGCAAATACATGAAAAAGAGTTGCCTATACTTAAGGGTGCATCCATAGCAGCCTCGATGTATGGTGTAGCGCTTACACCCTCTCCCGAACCTGATAAATTTTTAAAAGAAGGGGATGAGCTGACTTTCGGAAATACCAAACTTAAAGTACTATTCACACCCGGGCATTCGCCCGGCAGTGTTTGTTTTTTTAATAAAGAAGAAGAATATTTAATTGCAGGAGATGTTTTGTTCTTACAAAGTATTGGTAGAACAGACTTACCGGGAGGCAATCATCAAGACTTAATAGATAGTATAAAAAATAAATTACTGCCGCTAGGTGATAAAGTGATAGTACATCCCGGACACGGGCCCCAAACCACGATTGGCTTTGAGAAAGAAAATAATCCTTTTCTTACTTGAAAAAATGCAACATCTTGCTAAAAATATAGAAGCATTAATCTTTTCCAGTACCGAAGCTATTTCTACAGATGAGTTGCACCAATGCATAATAGAAATATCTACGGAAGAAGTCAGTAGGGAAAAGCTGGAAAATGAACTAGCAGTGCTTGAACAAAGATATTTAAACAGTGATTTTTCTTTTCAATTAGTTAAGTCGGGTGGGGGTTATCAGTTCATGACTAAACCTGCTTACTTTCATGTGGTCTCTATCTTTAATAAACAAAAATCTAATAAAAAATTGTCATCAGCCGCTATGGAATGCTTAGCGATAATTGCTTATAAGCAACCGATTACTAAAGCTGATATTGAAGGTATTAGAGGAGTCAATTGTGATTACACTGTTCAAAAACTATTAGAAAAAGAGTTAGTTGAAATTATTGGAAGAAGTGAAGCAGTGGGTAAACCATTAATTTATGGCACAAGTAAAAAATTCATGGACCATTTTGGGATTAATTCCCTTGCTGACCTGCCTAAACTAAAAGACATAGAACGTCCTGATGATAACGAGATTGGGGAGAAACAGGAAAGTTGATAAATATTAAATTGAAAAAATATGATATACTTCAACCAAGATTATTTAGATTTTTTCAAAGAATTAGAACAAAATAATAGCAAAGAATGGTTTGATGAAAATCGTAAGCGATATGAAAAGTCAGTTAAAGGCCCATTTAAAGCTTTTGCGAAAGATTTAGCTGATGAGATGCAATATTTATATCCTGAAGTTAATCTCGTTGAAAATACTTCTATTATTAGGATAAATCGAGATATACGATTTAGCAAAGACAAAACGCCCTATAAAATCCATAATGGAGTTATGATTACCTCATGGGAAGAAAAATTATTCTATGCCCGGCATGTATTTGCAAACAAATCATGTGGATGTAAGAATATACTCCGGAGCTCATAATATTGAAAAAGAGCAGCTTTATAGATTTAGGAAAGAAATCGCTGAAAATATGAATGAATTCAATAAGTTGATAAATGCACAAGATTTTAAAGAAATATATGGTGAAATCAAAGGAGAGAAAAATAAACGTATAGAAAAGGAATTACAAGAAGCAGGAGAAAAACAACCATTGATATACAATAAAAATTTTTATTATTTTTTTAAAATGGATTCAAAAGTATTATTACAAAAAGGCTTGATCGATAAAGTGATAGAAGGTTACCAGATAGCCCTACCTGTTAATCGGTTTTTTGAAGAAGCGGTTGAGTGATATCCACACTGAGAAGACGTTATTTTTGCTAACTTTAAGCCTTCAGGACAAGGAATGGCCATGTTTTTAAATAAAGGAGAACTGTTTTTTGAAACAGCCGTTGGCAGTTTCGGCACGCAAGGCATCGCCGACCTGCGCGATGACAAATGGCATCACGTAGCAGTAAGCAGGACGGGCGGCATAGTAACCTATTATGTAGACGGCCAAAACGTGTATACCAAAGCAAACAATAGTAATATCAGTTCTACCCAAAAAATGACTATTGGTGCTGCCCATCCTAGTATTCCTAATGCCACCCGTTTCAAAGGATCCATAAGGGATGTAAGAGTATGGACAACAGCCAGGACAGGAGCAGAAATAGCTGCTAATATGAATGCCACTCTTACAGGCAATGAACCTAATCTAAGGCATTTGTGGCTACTGAACAAAGGCAACGGGCAAGTAGTAACCGACCTAAGGTTCAGCAGGCTTTAACGGCACCAGAGGAAGCAATAATACCATTCAAGCCGCTGACCCAACCTGGAATGCAGAACTATCCGCCTCGTGCTTTCAAACCTTTACCCAAACCAGAGGCGATAAAAGCTATGAACTCACCAACCATTTAGGGAATGTGCTGGCAGTGGTCAGTGATAAGAAGGTGCCGGTGGAAGGTGAAGGAGAATGTGGAAGTTTATATCATCCTGAAGACCTAGTCTGTCATGCTGAAGTGCCCAATTCTCCGAGTTTAGAGACGCTTGGTTCAGCTGATTTTGCGGTGGAATTTTGGTTTTATTCTGACAGACCCGAAATTGTATCTGTTGACTATTTATTTACAAAAGCAAACAATAATGAGGGAATTAACTTTATTTTATATAATGCTCCAATATTTGGTAATTCAAGGACATTTTTTTTTATTAATAATACTGATCACACATTTTTCTTTAATGATACGATGTGGGATGCTTGGCATCATATAGCAATATCACGACAAAGCAATCAATTAAAAGTTTACGTAGATGGTATGCTTAATTATTCTGCATTAGACAATTCTGACTTTTCAAACGACGAGATTTTAACTATAGCGGATCCTGGAAATATTTCAGCAAATAAATATTATATTGATGAAGTTCGAGTATGGAATACAGCACGAAGTGAATCAGAGATCGTTCAATACATGACAAAACCATTAACAGGTAATGAATCAGGTTTAATTGCCTATTATAATATGAATGAAGGGACTGGAACAATTATGAATGACTTAACCAGTAATAACAATCATGGAACCCTCTTTAATGGAATTGGTTGGGATACTAAAGCACCATTCTGTGCAGGACAATTACTCGCCTACGCTCCCGACATCAAATCTACGCAAGATTACTATGCATTCGGCTCATTAATGCCGGGTCGGTCGTTCAACGCTACGGAAAGCAGATTCGGGTTTAATGGAATGGAACAGGATCCAGAGGTTTATGGGACTGTTGGTACAAACTATACTGCCGATTACTGGGCTTATGATGCTCGAACTGGCAGAAGGTGGAATCCAGAGCCCGTTGTAAAGCCTTGGGAAAGTGTTTACGTCTACCTATCAGGGAAATCCAATTTACTATAGTGATCCGAGTGGTTCGCAAACCGAAGAAGAAGAATTAAATAGCCCTGCAGGAGGTAAAGCCGCACCATTATCACCATCGGGTTCTGGTACAGAAGATGATCCATTTTTTACTTTAGGAGATATTACTCAAGGTGCTATTGATTTAGGAGAAGTGGTAGTACAGGCAACTGAAAAAATAGCTAAAGAGATTCAAGAAATAAAAACTCCTATAAAAACTAAATTAAGTAAAGTTGCCAGTGCATTAAGGAGAGCTGATGCTGCTTTGTTTGGTCAAGGGGAAAGAAGAACAAACTTGAGAGGATTTCAGCAAACTACAAGTGGAACAGAAGGTATAAATGCTGATCAGGTTAAAGGAAAACCATCAAGACAAGTTAATCAAGATGATTTAGTTTTTCCATCTGGGTTTAATGGGGTTAATAGTCCATTAGATGTGATTCCATTTGCATTGGGTGCTTTTAAAGTAGGGCAGCAAATTGGAGGCGTACTCCCTAATAAAGCGAATGGCTCAATGCAAAGTGGAGTAACCCAAGAAGATGTTAAAAAGGTATCGGTAAAAGCTAATAATAATGCACATGGTCACATAGATCAACAGGAAGCCTTAAGGGAAAGATTGCTCAATCAAGTAGGCTTAAGAGATATCAGCAGAGTTCAGTTTGATACTGGAGAAACAGGCTATGCTGTTACAGAAAACAATATAGCGAGGACTTCAAGGCTAGCCACTCCGGAAGAAGTCAGCAAATTTTCTAAATTTGTTAAATAAAGTAAGTGATGCGAGGTAGTATATATATAGTAATATTAACTTTTCTTTTATTAAGCTGTGGAAGAGAGAGTCAAAAGGAATTTTATGCCAACGGTCAACTAAAGAGAGAAGCTCAGATAAAGGGTGGTAAATTGGATGGTCTCTATAGAGAATATTATGAAAATGGGCAATTGAGATATGACGGGACTTACAAGAGCGACAAAAGATCTGGGACTTATGCATTGTACCATAAAAATGGAAAAATTGAGGAAAGCGGAACATATGTTAATGATCAAGTCCAGGGAAAAGTAAAGACATACTATGAAACTGGAGAATTATATTTAGATGGCTTTTTTGAAAATGGTCAGCAATCAGGAG
The DNA here is from genome assembly GCA_965213575.1 of Chitinophagales bacterium. Taxonomy (GTDB): domain Bacteria; phylum Bacteroidota; class Bacteroidia; order Chitinophagales; family JAUHXS01; genus JAUHXS01. The sequence continues at coordinate 36,732 of CBDBZN010000038.1, forward strand.
AATTGAAAGAGTATTACAAAGATGGGAATATCAAATCTATTCAGAGCTATATTAATGGAACGTTACACGGAGACATAGTATTTTATTATCCTAATGGAGAAATATTTTTAAAAGGTATAAAAAAGAATGACACGACTATTTACTACGAAGAATACTCAGAGGCAGGCGAAGTATTAGAAACATACCGAGAGCTGGTAGTGAGTAATATTCCAGATACCTTGAAGGTAGGCGAAACCCTAACAATTGACTTTAGCTATACTGGTCCAGTAGTATCCGATAGCTTTTTAGTGAGTACTTTGTTGTTTGATGAACCAGATCAAGAAATTCAATACTCAAAGAGTATCTTCTCTACTAATGGTAAAATACGCTACGAATATACCTTTTCAAAACCTTCAAAATATCACTTAGTAGGCCATAGTAGCCTAAAGGGTGAACCCCTTGAAGAAAAGTTACATTACAAATTTTACGTAAAGCCATTAGAACCCTCTGTCCGTATTCTGTAGCCGGGGGCTTAGAGGGCAGCGACTACGGATAAGGTAAAGGTGTCTCGTCCTAAAATAAGTTTACAGTTTTTAAATTAATCCTGATATAAATTTACAATTTAGGTTTAATCCTGTAATAGATTTACAGGAGTTTGTTTTTTAACATAATAGTTCTTCCATAATTTTTCTGTTTTTATTGGTTTAATTGAATGATGTTTTGATTAGGTGTTAGATTACTAATGCTCATATGAGGTCTGTCTTCATTGTATAATTTGATTATCTTAGGCAATAATTGCTTTGCTTCTTCAATAGTATTAATTTGATAATCAACAAGGTATTCTTCTTTGATAATCCCATTTACTCTTTCTGCAATAGCGTTTTCGAGAGGGTCTCCATTTTCTGTCATACTGATTTGTATTTTATAATCCTGCAATAGCTTTACATAGCCGGTGCTGCAATATTGAATGCCCCTATCGCTATGGTGTGTGAGCTGCAAATGCCCTCTGTCCGTAGTCTGTAGCCGGGGCTTTGAGGGCAGCGACTACGGATTCCAATATAATACAAATACTTAAAAATTGTTATCTTTATGTAATGGGATCAAGAGGATATAAGATCGATGATCAGAAATTAAATTTTTAAATTAAAAAGTAACAAGTCCGTAGTCGCAACGCATTAAGCTAAACTACAGACTAAGGACAGAATGGTGGGTACTCATGACCAACCATGTACATTTTATTTATGGGAGACTTACATTATCAAGTTCCATCCGATAGGATTGGAGGTCGCAAATTGTGACCTCCAAATTAGAACAATAAATAATTTATGGATACATTTGGATACGTTTTGGATATATCCAAACAAAATAGTAGTTATGGATAAAAAATTAGAATTTACAGGGAGTGTTTATCAGCACATAATGAAACAGTTAAGTGTTATTGACAGCTTTAAAGGAAACTGGGAATCAGTAGAATTAAAACACAGCAAATACCTAAACGAGCTTCGAAAAATAGCAACGATAGAAAGTATTGGATCTTCCACACGAATAGAAGGAGCAACTTTAACAGATGCAGAAGTAGAAAAATTATTGAAATCTGTAAAAATCACCAAACTTACCACAAGAGAACAACAGGAAGTTGTAGGCTATTATGAAACGCTGCAAATCATACTGGATAATTACAAAGACTTAGAATTAACAGAAAGATACATCCATCAATTACACGGAATATTATTAAAGTACAGCGGAAAAGACCAAAGCCACAAAGGGAAATACAAATCCTTATCTAATCAAGTAGTAGCCAATTATCCAGACGGAGCACAACGAACCATTTTTAGAACTACTGAACCTGCCATGACTGCAAAGGAAATGGAAGAATTACTGTTTTGGGTCAATGAACGCTTTGAAAAAGCAGATATGCATCCGATAATGATAACGTCAGCTTTTGTTTATGAATTTTTATCTATCCACCCATACCAAGACGGGAATGGAAGATTATCAAGGTTAATGACTACATTGTTATTGATGCGACAAGGTTATGAATTTACGCAATACATCTCTTTTGAACACATCATTGAAGAACGAAAAGACGATTATTACAGGGCTTTGATGGAAGGTCAGAAAAACCGATACAAAGAAGATGAGAAAATAGATAAATGGATATTGTTCTTTTTAGATTGCATGGTTACGTTGATCTATCGTTTAGAAACAAAATACGAGTTGTATAGTAAGTTAAAAAAGGACTTAAATGAAAGGCAACAGGAACTTATTCGATTTATTAAAAAGCAGAAAAAAGTACAAATTCGTGATGTAGAAGAAGCTTTTGAAAATCACTCCCGAAATACATTAAAAAAGGACTTGACTTATCTTGTAAATGAAGGTTTAATATTTAAAACAGGAACATTGAAAGGAACAAGATACCATCACGAAGAACGATGAAATCAGCCCTAAGCCCCATACCGCAAAATCTTTACGTTTTTAAAATAAAAACTCCCAATCTTTTTGCCATCCCTTCTGTTGTTTTACCGTCATATTTTTGTATCAACCTCCGCTGGCGCCAGCTTGCAGCTGGTGCTTAAAATGACAGCAGTTCCTTTGCATTACTAATGGCCGCATCGGTCGGATTGTCGCCGCTGAGCATTTTGGCTAATTCCGTTACCCGTTCGTCGGTAGATAAAGATTTGATATTCGTAACTGTTCGGTTGTTCAATTCTTTTTTATATACAAAATAGTGCATGTCGCCTTTGCCGGCAATTTGAGGCAGGTGGGTAATACAAACTACTTGATGAGCAGCTGCCAATTTTTCTAAAATATGGCCTACTTTAAGTGCGACTTCACCGGAAATCCCTGTGTCAATTTCATCAAATATCAGTGTCGGAAGAGCGGTAGAATCAGCAATTTGTGATTTTATACATAGCATTAATCTCGACAACTCCCCTCCGGAAGCTATTTTCTTAATATCTTGATATTCGCTCCCCTTATTAGATGCAAATAAAAATTGAACGTGATCAAAACCAGTTGATTTAGGTGTTTCAAAATCAGATTTATTACTGATTTTTATGCTCGCATGAGGCATTCCTACATCATGTAAGAGGTTATTTATGGTTTTTTCAAAACTAGGAATAGATTTATTTCTATTTTCTGAGAGTTGCTTTCCAAAAGAGGATAATTCTTGTTTTTGCTGATTAATTTTAATATTCAACTGATTGATATACTCAGAAGAAGAATTAGTACGGTCTAATTTAGACTGTATATCATCTCTGGTTTGTAATAATTCTTCAACCGTTTGGGCACCATGTTTTTTTTGGAGCCGGTAAAGTTGATCTAATGAGCGATTTATTTCGTCTATTCGCTCTTCATCATAATTAGTATTTTGCCCAAGGCTTTCCAATGATCCCGATACATCTTGTAATTCTAGATAAGTGCTATTTACACGCTCTTGGATTAAATGGATATCTTTATCCATTTTAGATAAAGATTTTAAACTATTATTGACTTCATGAAGTTGTGCTAACAGCGTTGTATGATCTCCCTGGAAAGCTGCAACTAAGTGTGTGAGTTCTTTTTTTATATGCTCGGCACTATTGAGTTTTTTAAGCTCTTGCTCTAAAGCTTCTTGGTCAATATTTTCAAGATTAAAATTATTAAATTCATTTAATTGAAATTGAAAATATTCGTAATCCTGATCTAGTTTATCCTTTTCCTCTTGCAATTGCTCAAGTTCACTTACATTTTTTCGATATGCTTGAAAAACATTTTTGTATTGAGATAACAGGCTCTTATTATCAGCAATAGCATCAATTGTCTTTAATTGAAAGGATTGGCTACTGAGCGATAGTGTTTCGTGCTGTACATGTAAATCAACTAATTGATTGCTTAACTCTTTTAGTATAGTTAAAGTAACCGGTGTGTCATTGATAAAAGCCCTTGATTTACCGGAAGCAGCTATCTCGCGCCTAATAATGGTTTTATCCTCGTAATCTATATCATTAGTTTGGAAAAAATTTTCAAGATCATAATGCTCAATGTCAAAATGACCTTCTATCACACATTTTTTTTCCTTATTATAAAGCACGTTACTATCAGCTCGTTGGCCCAATATTAAAGATAAAGCACCTAGTATAATAGATTTTCCGGAACCTGTCTCGCCGGTAATGATTGTTAGGTTTTTTGATAAATCCAGCTCTAGTTTCTCAATTATCGCATAGTTTTTTATAGAAAGATGCTGAAGCATAAGGTTATTTTTTTAAACCTTTTTTATATATAGAACTTCGGGTAGGGTCAGTTACTTGTAGCAATGCCAGCACCTGATCTTTTTTCTTCTTGAGATGCGCCTGAAAATACACCAACCAATTCCTCTGATTTGGCATTAAAAAAGATCCGGATGATCATCGTGTTTCGGTAATCATTATTAATAACTTGAAGCCGCTGGAGGCAATCTAGTATAACTCCTCTAGCATTAGCAGGATTTTTTATACATTACATCCATGCCATTTCTATGATAATCGTAAATAATTTTATTGAAATCTCCATATTTAGAATTGTTGAAATTTTCAGCGATCCAATACCTGTTAAAACTTTTTTCAAAAGCTTTCCAACCTGGTTCTGAAGTATTTTGAGCATTATTGACTATGTTTTGGGCCTTTTGAAAATAAGGTGTGCCTCCCCCCGGGGAAAAAGATTCATAATCTAATCCAACAACCATATAGCTATAAAAAGCAAGTGTAGCAGTAAGGTTATCAATAAAAGTATTATCGTTATAAGTCAAGGGTTGGTATTGTTCATATGAGAATTCTATTTCGTCATCCACATGATTAAATAAAACTGAATTATAGCTACTATTATGAACCGGCCGGACTGATTTGATAGTAAAAGTGGCTCTAAATCTTGTTGCTGAGATTTCTTCTGTGATATTGATCAAAAGATTAACTTCAATTTTTTCTTCTTCTTGAAAGACATCATCGGTCCATTTTCTATTATTCATAAACTCAAAAACCGAAGTTTTGAGCACTTCAAAAACCTTTGGGTCATTTAACTGAAGTTTAGGTGTAACAACTTCTACACCGCATTTCAGCTCTTGAGCCCATAAATTAAGATAAGAAATAAATAAAATGAAAAGTATAATAAAAAGACGCATCGCATGTATTAGATGAAGTTACTAATATAGGAAGTTATATCCTTAGCAACTTCCTTTTTATCTTTTAACTCATAATTTTTGATATTATTATGTTTATCAAGAATGGTAATTTTATTAGTATCTTTTTGAAATGCAGTATTTTGGCCATTCATAGAATTGAGAATAATAATATCTGCATTTTTTGATTGAAGCTTTCTCTTAGCGTTGTTCATCTCATCGTTTGTCTCTAATGCAAAACCTACTAACAATTGATCTTTTGTTTTTTTTCTTCCGAGTTCAGCCAGTATATCTTTAGTTTTTACTAAGTCCAGTGATAAATTATCATTGCATTTTTTAATCTTATCTTTCTTAGGTTTTGCATAACTATAGTCTGCAACGGCAGCGGCCATGATAGCTATGTCACAATCAGAAAAAACTTTAATGCATTGTTCATACATTTCTTTTGCAGAAGTAACGTGTGTTTGTTTAACAGCAGAAGATATAACAATATTGGCTGATATAGGCCCTAGTACCAAAGAAACATTCGCGCCATCTTCGGCTAATTGATTCGCCAATGCAATACCCATTTTGCCGGATGAATGATTACTGATATATCTGATAGGATCAATCGCTTCTTGAGTAGGGCCGGCGGAGATCAATATATTTTTCCCCGCAAGGTTATGATTTTTTGTTTTTTTTTTGATGTGCTGCGAAAGGAATTTAATAATCTCTTGAGGTTCTGCCATTCTTCCCGGGCCTTCTAGGCCGCTGGCAAGTTCTCCATCTCCCACAGGTATAATCGTTACATTTTGTTCTTTTTGGAGTAACGTTAGATTTTTTTGTGTTGCATAATGTTGATACATATCAAGATCCATTGCAGGGGCAATGTACACTTTACATTTTGCAGACAAATAGCAGGCTAAAAGAAAATTATCACATATGCCATGAGCCATTTTAGCTATGGTGTTAGCAGAAGCAGGTGCAATGAGAAGTATATCAGCCCATTCGCTAAGAGCTACGTGATTATTCCATACACCGCTTTTAGAATCTTGTAAAAAAGTAGTTAAAACCGGATTTTTAGAAAGTGTAGATAAAGTTAACGGAGTAATAAACTGCTGAGCATCTTGAGTCATGATGACTTTTACTTCAGCACCGAGTTTAGTTAGCAGGCGAATTAAAAATGCTGATTTATATGCTGCAATGCTGCCACATACTCCAAGAAGAATTTTCTTGTTTTTCAGCATAAAAATTATAATGAAACCGGTTAGGCCTCTTCTTCTACATCTCTATAGAAAATTTTACCTTCAATGAATTCTTGAACTGCTAAAAGCGTAGCATTAGGCATTTTTTCGTAGAATTTAGAGATCTCAATTTGCTCTGTATTTTCAAAGATTTCTTCTAAATTATCACTGGTAGGGGCAAATTCTTCCAACTTAGAATGAAGCTCCTCTTTAACAGTACTTGATATTTGGTTAGCTCTTTTAGCAATAACACAAAGTGCTTTGTATACATTTTTAGTTTCCTTTCCTAAGGCAGTAACGTCTCTAGTCTGGATAAAAGGCGACATAGACTTGATTTCTTGTTTGTTAATCATGCTCATTCACTTCGGTTTATGTGTTATTAACAGCTTCTTTATAAATTTTTTCTGCCTCTTTAGCATATTTCGTATCCGGATATTTATCAATCAGCGTGTAATAAGCACTGATCGTTTGTTGATATCTTTCTGCTCTCTTTTCCGGAACGCTATTAGAGGCTAAATTATAAAAGGATTGTAAAGTTAAGAAATAAATTCTTTCCTTGTCCTCGATATTAGGAAAATCTTTCAATATCTGCTTAAAGCTTTCTGTAGCAGCTTTATATTTTTCTAAATTATAGTAAAGTATGGCATTTCGCAAAGCTTTCTTTTCAAGCTTAGACCTTAACTGGTCTATTAAAATATTGCATTCTTCCACCTTTTCGCTATTGGGGTAGATGGAGATAAATAATTGAAAAGCATTGATCGCTTTATAGGTATAAGTTTGATCTAGCCTTGCAGCGGGAGAAGATAAATAATAACAATATGCATATTGAAATTGCGCATCTTCAGCATATTTATTTCGAGGAAAACTTTTAGTAAATTCTTTAAAATAAAAAGCAGCTACTATATAATCTCCCAATCCATAATGGCAATAAGCATAGTGGTAGCTGATTTCTTCAATAGCTTGAGTTCCTTTGTAGACGGTTATCAGTTCTTCATAAAGTGGAATAGCTTTAAAATAATCTCCATCTGCGTAATATTCTTCTGCTTTTTGGTACTTATAATCTAAATCATCGCTCCTTAATACTTTTTGATAAGAATCACAGCTTTCAAATAAAGTACCGGCTATGATTAAGATAAGAACTGAATGTTTGATACAATGGAAAAAGTTAAAGTACATTGCGGATGAAATATTACTGTTTCGCGTGACTGCGAAAGTAATCTTTTTACTTCAAACGTACAATTTAAAAATATGTTATATACCTATGTTTAAAATTTATTTGATCTATATTTAATAAAATCTTAAATTTGCGAATTATTCTACCACATTAAAGACTATTATGGATTTATTTGAAAAATTACAAATGTCTAAAAGTCCCTTAGGACAACATTCAGATTTTGCTCACGGATACTTTATGTTTCCAAAGCTTGAAGGTGAATTAGGATCGAGAATGACATTTAGAGGAAAAGAGAAAATTGTTTGGAGTTTAAACAATTATTTAGGATTGGCCAATCATCCCGAGGTGAGAAAAGTTGATACCGAAGCAGCTGAGAAATGGGGAATGGCTTATCCAATGGGTGCGAGAATGATGACAGGTAATACTAGCTATCACGAGCAATTAGAAGATGAGTTGTCAAAGTTTGTGGATAAACAAGACACTATTTTGTTTAATTACGGTTACATGGGTATTATGTCTGCCATTGATACATTGGTAGACAGAAGAGATGTGATAGTATATGATGCAGAATCTCATGCTTGTATTGTAGATGGCGTTAGGTTACATCAAGGAAAAAGATTTGTTTTTGGCCATAATGATATTGAAAGTTTAGATAAGCAACTCGGAAGAGCAACTGAATGGGTGAAAAACACCGGCGGAGCGATTATGGTTATTACTGAAGGAGTTTTTGGTATGGGAGGCGATCAAGGTAAATTGAGAGAAATTGCTTCTTTAAAGCAGAAATACCAATTTAGATTAATGGTAGATGATGCCCATGGTTTTGGTACAGTAGGTAAAACGGGTGCAGGAGCCGGTGAAGCTCAAGGTGTACAAGATGAAATAGATATTTATTTTTCGACTTTTGCTAAATCTATGGCTAGTATTGGTGCTTTCATGTCAGGTGATGAAAAAGTCATTGAATATTTAAGGTATAACATCCGTTCTCAAATTTTTGCAAAATCATTGCCTATGCCTTTAGTAATAGGTAATCTTAAAAGATTGGAACTGCTCAAAAACAATCCTGAATTAAAACAAAAATTATGGGATAATGTTGAAAAACTGCAAAGTGGTTTAAAGAAGAGAGGATTCAACTTGGGAGCCGCCAATTCATGCGTTACGCCGGTATATTTATCAGGAAGTATTCCTGAAGCAGCTAATCTGATTTTTGATTTAAGAGAAAATTACGATATTTTCTGCTCAGTGGTAACCTATCCGGTTATTCCGAAAGATCAGTTATTGCTTAGGTTGATTCCTACAGCAGCACATACAGATGAAGATATTAATTTAACCTTAGATGCATTTTCTGCTGTTCAAGAAAAATTAAAATCAGGCAAGTACGAAACGGAGAAGGTTGTAAATATATAGATTTTGATTATACATATATTTACATTATATTGGCTTTGATTTATAAGTCATAATATAATTTATTTACATATGAGTCGAAATTTCAGCCAATTAAAAAAGCTTATTATAGAACTTGAGCCTGATATCTTAAAGTTTTATCAAAAAGGAAATAAGTCAGCAGGTGTTCGTATTCGTAAATGTATGCAAGATGTAAAGACTTTGGCGCAAGATGTGAGGAAAGAAGTTTTAGATAAAAGAATTTAAGAATAACTAAAAGTAACTAGCACTGTAAAATATTTACAGCTCAAGCTGTAACAATGGTATAGATCATTATTTCCTCCTTAGCTTTCTATCTTTATAGAAATTCCAAGGAGGAAATTTTTATAAGAGTCATGATAATCTTTATTTTTTTCCAATCAATAAATATGCTAACGCACCTACAATTGGGAAAATGAGCACAACAACCAGCCACATGATTTTTGATCCGCTTCCGGAGAAAGAACCTTTTAACAAATCAAGAAATACATATATCCATAAAATCACAGCGATTATACCTAATATTAATAAAATGAGAAGTGTAGTATCCATTTTGAGTGTTTTTTAATTTTAAATTAATTATTCCTGAGGGTCACCTTGTCGTTTTTTCCTCATTTTTCGCTGTCGTATCTCTAAAGTATTTTGATTTTCATCCTTTGGAGAATCTGCTTCAGCATCTTTAATATTTTCTGGGTTAGTAATAGTTTTTTCTTGATTAGATTGATCAGGGTTGTTTTCTTTTATAACAGGAGTAGGAGTTTGACGTGATTTTCTCAGGCTGTCCTGTTCTTCACCTAAGTCTTTTATTTCTTGAGCATAACTTAAACTACTCATGCTACTAAATCCTAAAATAACTATAAAAGATTTGAGATATTTCATGTTTATCTTTAAATCATACTTTATTACAAAAATTGTACCACCAATATAGATTAATGCTATAATAAGTATTATCATATTTACTAGTTCGTATTACGTAGTCGAAAAATCAAATTCTTCGATTAATTGGGTAATTATTTTCACATAAAAAAACTTATAGAAAACTTTGAGATTTTTAAACTAGGTTGTAAGTTTGTGGAAACTTTAAAGAATAATAAAGTTTCCAAAGTACGGTGGCTGATCAAAAAGAATTAATATTACAAGAAGCACTTAAACGCTATATGAAGTATGGCGTAAAAAGTGTGCGCATGGAAGATTTAGCTGATAATTTAGGTATTTCAAAAAAAACTATTTATCAGCATTTTCAGACTAAAGATGATCTTGTTCATCAGGCTTTACTATATGATCTTAATATACATAGAACTACGCACGATAATGCTATTGCAAATACTACCAATGCAATTGATCAGTTATTTGAGATCTGGAAATTAATGGTTGCTCAGATGGGTGATATGAATCCTTCATGCATGTTAGATTTAAAAAGATATTACCCCGAGAGCTGGAAGGAATTTGAAAAATTTAAACAAGAGTATTTGTATGTAAGGTTATTAACGAATCTTGAACTGGGAATTACGCAAAAGTTATATAGGAGCAATTTAAACAAAGAAGCTACCACCATTATTTATTTAGGAGGTATAGAAATTATTTTAGAGGATGATTCCTTAAGAAATAAATATAATATATCCATGATAGATTTGATTTATGAAAGAATAATTTATCATATCAGAGCAATTGCTACACCTGAAGGGATAGATTTATTAGAAAAAAAATTAAAAAGTTTTAAAAATGAATAGCATCAAGTATTTGGTCATATTTTTATTTGGATTAATGAATCTTGTAGCAGCTCAAGAGGTAGTTACATTAAACTCTGTTCAAGAAGCACAAACCTTAGCTTTAGAGAAAAATATTAATGTCCTAAATTCTAAATACGATGAAGTGATAGCGAAAAAAAAGACTTGGGAAATTACTACGGTTGGATTACCTCAAGCGAATGGAACAGCAAGTTATAATAATCAGTTGGATGTACCCACTCAAGTTATTCCTGCACAAGCTTTTAATCCGGATGCCCCGGAAGGTGCATTTGTACCGGTGCAATTTGGTATTGAACAAAGTATGTCTGCAGGTATTACTGTTTCTCAACTTATTTTTGACGGCAGCTATTTTGTGGGCTTAAAAGCAGCAAAAGAATTTGCGGAACTTGCCAGAAAACAATCTAACCAAACAGCAATAGAAGTTAAATATGGCGTTACTCAGGCCTACTATACGTTATTATCAACTAAAGAAAATCAAGAAATTTTAAAAGGAAGCATAGAAAGCCTTCGCACAGTTTTTAAAGAAACAAAAGCAACTTATGAACAAGGTTTTATAGAGGAGTTGGATAAAGATAGGATTAAACTGACTTTAAACCTGTTAGAGGATCAATATAATCAAGTAGAACGACGATTACAAGTTGCAAAAGCATTATTGAAATTCCAAATAGGAATTAATATGAATGATTCTATTATAGTAAACGATAGCATCCAAAGTTATCTTCCACAGTTATTAAATGAAGAGGTTAATTCAGGAAATGTAGACTATAATTCCATAATTGAATATCAAACATTAAAACAGGGATTAATATTACAAGAATTAGATACAAAAAGATATAGAATGCAGCAGTATCCTAATCTAGGAGCATTTTTTACGCATTCACAAAATGCTTTTTCTAATGAGTTTGACTTTTTTGATTCCGGCAAGCCATATTATCCAACAACGATATGGGGCTTAAATTTAAATGTACCAATTTTTAATTCTTTTGGCCAGCGGGCAAAAATTATGCAGGCTAAGTTTGAAGCTGAAAAAATAAAAAACCAACAAATTCAACTAGAGCAAAAGATTGATTTTGATTTTTTACAAGCTAAAGCTGAATATCTCAACGCTAAAGAACAATTAATCAATCAACAGGATAATTTAGCGTTGGCAAAAAAAATATATGATAAAACACTTATAAAGCAACAAGCAGGTGTTGGGTCAAGCATTGAAGTGAATGATGCGCAAACAAAATATTTAGACACACAAGCACTGTATATTAACGCTTTATATCAATTATTAATCAATAAAACAAATTTAGATAAGACAGTCGGAAATTATGACTTTTAAACCTTCTCTTTTAAAAGACTAAGGGGCGGTGGAAGAATGAGATGATAGCAAAGCATTTAAATGCATTGATAAGTATGACAACAGAAAATAACAAACAATGAAAAAACTATTTACAATATTAATACTTGGCTTACTGACAGTTGCTTGCAATCAAGAGGACTCCAATCTTGATCAAAAGAAAAAACAACTACAAGATTATCAAAGCCAAGTTGATGAGCTGAAAGAAAAAATTGCCGAATTACAAGATGATATTGAGTTGATGGATTCTGCTTCTACAAAAAATCTCAAAAAAGTAACTGTAATAGGCTTGTCTTCTGATACGTTTACTCATTATATTGAACTAAGAGGGGTTGTAGAATCAAAATCTATGGCAATGGTAAGTCCGGAGATGAATGGTGCAATACAATCGATAAAAGTATCGGCAGGAGATAAAGTTTCTAAAGGAGATATTATTGCCGTATTAGATGCTGATGTAATGTCTAAGCAAGTACAAGAACTCAAAACTTCTTTGCAACTGGCTAAAACTGTTTATGAAAAGCAAAAAAGCCTTTGGGATCAAAATATAGGATCTGAAATGCAATATTTACAAGCTAAAAATAATTATGAAAGCCTGCAGAATCGTATGGAAAGCACACAAACTCAATTGGGTAAAGCATATATTCGGTCACCTATCACAGGGGTAGTAGATGAAGTTTTCTCAAATCAAGGTGAAAATGCATTTGCCGGAAACCCAATAGCTAGAATAGTTAATTTGTCTGATGTAGAAGTAAATGTAGATGTTCCGGAGCGATATTTATCTTCTATTAATAAAGGTGGAAAGGTAAAAGTTAATTTCCCCACTTTAGATATGGAAACAGAGGCTACAATTACCTCAGTCGGCCAATATATTAACCCTAATAACAGAACATTTAAAGTGGGTATTCATTTAGATAATAAAGAAGCGATGCTTAAACCAAATCTTTTAGCCTCGGTTTATATTAAAGATTATGAAGCAGTAAACGCGATTACCATTCCTACAAAATATATTCTTCAATCTCCTAAAGGAGATTATGTATATATAGCTGAACAAAAAGGCGAGACAGCAGTAATTAAAACAAAGCCTATAGAAACAGGAGATAGTTACAAAGGTATGACAGAAGTTAAAAGTGGATTATCTCCGGGCCATAAATTGGTAACAGCAGGATTTAATATTGTAGTGGATGGCCAGCAGGTGATGATAGCTGAAGAATAGTTTCTTTGATTATTAACGATGAAGGGAAGATAATTTTTAGTTAAGCTAACAGGTAATAAAACAAAGAATATGTCTGAAAAAACAGATAATAAAAATTTGCAAAAGGAATTTAAGCTATCAAGTGTTTCTGTAGATAACAAAATAACCGTTTTTGTGATTGTAGCAATGATCCTATTAATGGGATTGAGCGCTTACCTTTCTATGCCTATTGAGAGTTTTCCGGAGGTTAAATTGCCAACGATTTATGTGGGTACCGCTCATCCCGGCAACTCTCCCTTAGATATGGAGAATCTCATTACCAGGCCTATTGAAAAAGAAATTAATACTATTACAGGAGTAGATAAAATATCTTCTACTTCCGTACAAGATTATTCAACCATTATAGTTGAGTTTGAAACAGATGTTGATGTAAACGATGCGCTTCAAGATGTAAAAGATGCAGTAGATAAAGCTAAAAAGGAATTGCCGAGTGACTTAGACAGAGATCCGGAAATATTTGAACTGGATTTTTCAGAATTTCCTATTATGAATATTAATCTTTCGGGTGATATGAGTATTGAGAAGTTGAAAGACTATGCTGAAATACTGGAAGATAAAATCGAGAAATTCCCTGAAATATCAAAAGTTGACATACGCGGTATTAAAGATAAAGAGATTAAAGTAGAAGTAGATATCCATAAGATGGCTTCTTTAAATATCACTTTTATGGATATCGAGAATGCCATCATTTCTGAAAACGTAACGATCTCCGGTGGTAATATTTTAATTGACGGATTAAGAAGGACAGTAAGAGTAGTAGGGGAGTTTGATAATGCTGAAGAAATAGCAAACATTGTAGTAAAATATGAAGGACAAAATATTGTCTACTTAAAAGATATCGCTACTGTAGAATTTGGTTACGAAGAGCCAAGTAGTTTTGCCCGTTTAAATACAGAATCAGTAGTTATGCTTGATGTTGTAAAAAGCAGTGGTGAAAATCTCTTAAATGCTTCTACTAAAATTCGAAAAGTGCTCGAAGATGCTCAAGAAAATCTTTTTCCGGCTACACTAAATGTTACTATAACCAACGACCAGTCTGATATGACTATTGAGCAAGTCAATAATTTAGAAAATAGTATTATATCAGGTGTCATTTTAGTGGTTTTAGTATTGCTTTTCTTTTTAGGAAGCCGAAATGCTTTATTTGTAGGAGTAGCTATTCCTTTATCTATGTTTACCGCCTTTATATTTTTAAGTGCCATGGGCGTAACCATTAATATGATGGTGCTATTTGGATTAATCATGGCTTTAGGAATGTTGGTAGATAATGGAATTGTGATTGTGGAAAATATTTACCGGCTGATGGAAGAAGGCGTTTCTCCCATACAAGCAGCCAAACAAGGTGCCGGGGAGGTCGCTTGGCCAATCATTGCTTCTACAGCTACTACACTAGCTGCTTTTTTGCCACTTGCTTTTTGGCCGGGTATTATGGGGCAGTTCATGCTGTACTTGCCATTAACATTAATCATTGTTTTAGGTTCTTCTTTATTTGTAGCATTAGTTATCAATCCGGTTTTAACTGCTCAATACATGAAAGTGGGCCAACCTAATCCTAACAAAAAAAGAATGAATAAAATAGCATTGGGTTTAATAGGTACGGGCATATTATTTGTAGCTTTTCAAGTATTTACTTTTGGCAATATTTTAATATTAGCCGGCTTGATTACTTTGTTAAATGTTTATATTCTAAATCCTGCGTCTCAAAGATTTCAGGCCGGCTTTATGCCCAAGCTGGAAGATAAATATGAAAAATTATTGACTTATGCTTTAAAAGGAAAAAGGCCTAGAGCTTTCTTTTTAGGGACATTTTTAATGTTATTAGTTTCAATAGGTTTACTAGTTGTATTTATGCCTGATGTACTTTTCTTTCCCGATAATGAGCCTCAATATGTGAATATTTTTATAGAAATGCCGGTAGGAACTGATATTATAGAAACGAATAAAATCACAAAACAAATTGAAAAAGAGGTGAACCAAGCGATTGAAAAGTATGGAACAGTTACAGAATCGGTAATTGCACAAGTAGGAGAGGGAACAAGCGATCCGAATGATGGCCCCAGTCAAGGTGTCACGCCTCATAAAGCCAGAATTACTGCAGCATTTGTAAAATATACTGAAAGAGATGGGGTGTCCACAACAGATATTTTGAAAAACATAAGAGGTGCTGTAAGTGGGAAATTTCCGGGAGTAATACTTACGGTAGAAAAAAATAGAGATGGGCCACCGGCCGGAAAACCAATTAATATTGAAATAAGTGGAGATGACTTTGAAAAACTAATTTCATTAAGCAGTGATGTTGTAAGATTAATAAATGAAGCTAAAATTGAAGGTATTGAAGAGTTAAAGACTGACCTGGAAGTTGTAAAGCCGGAGTTAATTGTACATGTTGACAGGGAAAAAGCCAGGAGGTATGGAGTATCCACTTACAATGTTGCTATGGATTTACGAACTTCTATCTTTGGCAAAGAAGTTTCTAAATTTAAGCAGGGAGAAGATGATTATCCTATTCTGGTAAGATTACAGGATCAATATCGATATAACTTAGAGTCTTTGATGAATCAAAATATAGTTTATCGGGATCAAACAAATGGGAAATGGCGGCAAATACCTATCGCATCCATCGCTACTACTAAAAATAGCACAACCTACGGATCAATAAAGAGGATCAATTTGGAAAGGGTGATCACTATATATTCCAATGTTATTGAAGGATATAATGCAAATAAAGTAGTAGAGGATATTAAGAAAATAGTAGATGATTACCCCATGCCGGATGGCTATGGAATGAAGTTTACCGGTGAGCAAGAAAAGCAAGCAGAAGAAATGAAATTTCTTAGCACTGCTTTGATGATCGCAATATTTACAATCTTTTTGATCATAGTCGCGCAATTTAATTCCATTGCCACACCATTTATCATTGTGGGTTCAGTAGTATTTAGTACTATTGGTGTATTTTTGGGATTGGTTATTTTCCAAATGGATTTTGTCATTATCATGACGATGATCGGTATTATTTCTTTGGCCGGCGTAGTAGTAAATAATGCAATTGTATTAATAGATTATACTAAACTTATTCAAAAAAATAAAAAGCTAATACTGGGTTTAAAAGATGATGAATTTTTGCCTGATGAAAATTTAGTTAAAAGTATAATTGAAGGTGGCAAAACAAGATTGAGGCCTGTTTTATTGACTGCAATTACCACAGTACTGGGATTGTTACCGTTAGCTATAGGGCTAAATATTAATTTTATTTCCTTACTGACTGATTATAATCCGCAAATATCTCTTGGAGGAGATTCAACTATGTTTTGGGCGCCTATGTCTTGGACAATTATTTTTGGCCTTACTTTTGCTACTTTTCTAACATTGATCATTGTACCGGTCATGTATTTAATTGCTCAACGTTTAAAAAGAAGAATTATAGCTTAATAATGCACTAATGACTACCATTTAGCGTTTTACTTACAATGAAAAATACTTTATTAATTTTATGTGTAATTTTCTTTAATATGGTTGGGTCAGCCCAGACTGAGCTTCAAAAAGGCATCAAATATTATAATATGCGTGGAGAAAATTCAGTAGGTGTGTGCGCCGATTCTACCAATGTAAACTTGGCTGTTGAATGTTTTAATAAAGCTATAGATAATATCACTACACAGGAAAAAGCTGCAGAATATCTTTTAATGACTTATTATTTTAAAGGGTCATTTGTGAATATGGATAATGAGGAAAGGAAAGCGATCTTTGATAAAGGTAAAAATTTGGGAGAAGAAATGGTTGAAAAATATCCAAACTCTCCGGGAATTCTTCATTGGTATATTGCAAATTTGGCTAAGTGGGCAAATGCTTATGGAAAAATGGCTGCAGCGAAGGAGGGTATTGCAGATAAACTAAAAGACTATAGTGAATTACTCATTAAATTAGATCCTACTTACAGAAATGGTGGAGGTTATCGCATTTTAGGAGCGATACATTATGAAGCACCCTATATTCCTTTTTTTCTTACTTGGCCTTCAAACGATGATGCATTAAAATTTTTAACATTAGCCAAAGGTATAGATCCAACCGATTCTAATACTAATCTATATTTAGCGAAGGCCTTATATAAAGCTGGGCAGAAAGAAAAGGCCAGAGAAGAATTAAAGTTAATCATATCCACTCCACCGCGAAAAGAAGAATTAGTAGAAGATCGCTATAATATTATGAAAGCTCATGAATATTTAGAACGGTTTAAATAATTTTAGATTTATGAATTTGGCAATAAAAATCAACTCGATTTTGATATAATTTCTTAAATATCGAGGTAGTTTTTTAGCAATATTTGTTTATATACTTTTTTCTTGAAAAAAAAGCAACAAAAATTCAAGGCTTATTTTTTTCGCAAACAATCTCAGAAATGCCTCCCGCAACAGCAGAAACTATCCCGATGAATCGGGAATTCGAACATCTGCTGTTTTTTATGCTTCGCAATTTCGAGATTATAGTTGCTTAAAAAAAAGGCCGTTTCCCCGCCCAGAGATTCAGAATTTAAAAAAACTGTCTACATGCGAATGTGCCGAATTATAAATCAAAATTAACTTAAAAACCTTGGATTTCTTTATAACTTATCAATTCGCCTGGCCAAATCCCTATCCTTTTCAGTCACTTTATTTCCTGTATCATGCGTAGTAAGAGAGAGATATACTTTGTTATAAGTATTTGTCCAGGTAGGGTGGTGGTTCATTTTTTCCGCTAATAAAGCTACTTGCACCATAAAACCAAAAGCCTGATTAAAGTCTTTGAACTCAAATTTTTTAGTTAGTTTATTATCAGCTTCTTTCCACATAGAATAGATTTTTGAGGTAAGATTTTAGAATTACGATTGAAGAAAACACTAATCAAAAAATCGTCAATCGTAACTCGTCAATTCAATTAATGGCTCCAATCATGTTGATCAATATCCTGTAAACATTCCGTTAACAAATCAATAGAGCGTTGAATATCTTTTTTATGAGCGGTCTCTATTACCTGATGAACGTGTCTGGTAGGAATAGAAATGCATCCTACAATTGCGCCATTTTTACCCATTCTTTGAATACCTGCTGTGTCCGTTCCACCACCTGTTAGCACTTCAGGTTGCCACTTAATATTGTTTTTATCTGCTGTTTTCTTCATAAATGCAATCATTCTAGGATCACAAATAACAGAACTATCCATCATTTTGATAGCGGTCCCTTTATTAAGAGAAGAAATTCTTTCTTCAGGCCTGCTTCCCGGTGTATCGAAAGCAATAGTAATATCTAATCCAAACCCAAAATCAGGTTCTATGGTATGCGCTGCGACAGAAGCCCCTCTGATGCCAATTTCTTCTTGTACGGTGAATACTGCATATACATCATAAGGATTGTTTTTTAGTTTTTTTAATGTTTCTATTAAAATAAACACCGAAAGCCGATTATCTAAAGATTTACAATTTACGCAATCGCCCATTTCTATCAATTCTCGATCTCTAGTGATCGTATCACCTATCGTAATGTACTTTTCAACTTCTTTTTTTTCCATTCCGAGATCAATGAAATAATCAGTGATTTTTGGAGCTTTATTGCGCTCTTCAGGTGTCATGATATGTGTCGGCTTACTTCCCATAACTCCTATCAAATCTTTTTTTCCGTGAACAATTACGCGCTGAGCCGTCAATGTTTTTGGATCAAATCCGCCAAGCGTATGGAAATAAACGAAACCATTATCGTCAATATATTTCACCATAAACCCAATTTCATCCATATGGGCAGCGATCATTATTTTTTTTCTTTCCTTGCCTCTCTTGATAGCTGTTACATTACCAAGGTTATCTACGCTCACTTCATCTACCAAATTCTCGATTTCTTTTAAAACTAATGCTCTTACTTTTCCCTCATGCCCGGGAGCACCGGGTACTTCACAAATTTTCTTTAATAGCTTTAGATTCATATTTTTTTACTTTATATTATTTAATCGTACTTATTTTTAACATATTCGCTCTACCTTCTTCTCCAATTGGCATACTAGCTAAATTAATCACTGTGTCTCCTTTTTTCACAAATCCCATTTCAGTTATAAAATCTTTTAAATCACTGATGGTATCATCGGTACTTACCATTTTATTATAAAAAAATGTTCTTACGCCCCATGTTAAACTCATGGTAAATCTTAGATTGGGGTTATCTGTAAAGATAAAAATATGTGCACGAGGCCGTATGCTTGCAGCCATAAAACCGGTATATCCTGATCGTGATAGGCCTATAATAGCTTTTGCATTTACCTGATCAGCTAATTTACATCCACTAATACACAATGCATCAGATAAATAAGTTTTAGAATTTTCATTTGGGCGCACATCTCTATAATATATATTTTCAGCACCTTCGATATAAGCAATGATCTTGTTCATTGTTTGAATAACTTTAAGAGGATGTTTTCCAACAGAAGTTTCTCCGCTTAACATTAAAGCATCTGCACCATCAATAACCGCATTAGCCACGTCTGTTATCTCAGCTCTGGTAGGCTTAGCACGCTCAATCATACTATCCATGATCTGAGTAGCGATGATCACAGGCTTAGCAGCCTTAATGCATTTTCTTACAATATCTTTTTGTATAAGAGGCATTTGTTCCATTGGAACCTCCACACCTAAGTCTCCCCTGGCGATCATAACTGCATCAGTAGCAGCAATGATTGAATCTATATTGCGGCAAGCTTCTGGTTTTTCAATTTTTGCAATAACCCGAGCAGTACTGCCATGTTCTTTTATGAGTTTTTTCAACTCTTCAATATCGGAGGCTGACCTCACAAATGATAAAGCTACCCAATCTGCTTTATTAGCTAAAGCAAAACGAAGGTCATCTAAATCTTTTTCGGTAAGAGAAGGAGTAGAGATGCTGGTGTCAGGTAAATTAACACCTTTTTTAGGATACAGTACCCCATCGTATAGCATTTTTGCTTTTACAGTTTCTTTGCGGTCTGTTTCAATGACTTCCAACTCAATTTTTCCATCATCTAATAATACTATATCGCCTACTGCAACATCTTGAGGAAACTCTTTATAGCTCATATAAACTTTCTTATTAGAGCCAATACATTTTTTAGTAGTAAAAGTTAGTATATCATTCTTTTTAAGAGGCATTTCCCCTCCTTCAATATCTCCAATCCGAAGTTTTGGACCTTGAAGATCTGCTAATATTCCTATATCCTCATGGTGTTCTTTATTGATTCGATTAATATTTTGAATAATTTTCAAATGATCTTCGTGGGAGCCATGAGAAAAATTAAGTCTGAAAACATCAGTACTTGCATTTACTAAAGCCAGTAATTCTTCATAAGTAGAAGATGCCGGACCGGTTGTAGCGATTACCTTAGTTCGATTAAATAAAGTTTGCATTTTGTAAGATTATATGCTCTAAGATAAATTTTATTAGCTGAATAAAATAAAATATCTATCATGTTTAGCTGTCGATAAATTCATCTAAAATTAGATTATGCCTTGAAGGCAGTTGTGCAGGATCCGTTTCAAATACAGTTTGCAGCGCGTCTATTCCTTTTAAAGATGTTAGTAAATCTTTTTTTTCAATATCAGATATATAACCATTTATAATAAGAAAAAAATCTATTTGTTTTAATTCTTTTACTAAATAAGTGCCTAAATTTTTATTAGAAACTAAATTATAACTTACTTTACTGATAGCATCAGTATGATTAAATAAACTAAACCGGTTTATTTTTTTAAGTTTTTTAATATTTATTTCAAGGTCATTTTTTCTAAGAAAATTGCCATGTATTATTTTATTTAAATGCCAACAAATTCTGTAATCTTTAAGAGGGGAAACTATTGAAAACAAAGTGAATTCATATTCAAAATCCAATTGTAATACATTTTTTTTCATCTTAACGGCAGTTGAAGATTAAAGATACTTTATTTTAAGCTATTCATGGGGTTGTTAACTATAGTTTGAAAAAAAAACACAAAAAGTTTTGGTAATAAATGAACAAATAATTTACTTTGCCTCGCTGTAAGCGTTATTTTTAATTAAAACACAACCAATGTCGGATATCGCATCTAGAGTAAAAAAAATTATCGTAGATAAGTTAGGAGTTGACGAAAGTGAAGTTACTCCTGAGGCTAGTTTCACAAATGATCTGGGAGCAGATTCATTGGATACTGTTGAGTTAATCATGGAGTTTGAGAAAGAGTTTAACATCTCTATTCCTGATGAGCAAGCTGAGAATATCAGCACAGTTGGACAAGCAGTGTCTTACTTAGAAGAAAACGTAAAATAATTCATCCTTAATTTATACTACAATGACTTTCAGTAGAGTCGTTGTCACAGGATTAGGAGCATTAAATCCTCTCGGCAACTCAGTAGAGGAATATAAGAAAGCATTAATGAACGGGGTAAGTGCAGCTGCTCCAATTACCCGTTTTGATGCGAGCAAATTTAAAACCAGATTTGCGTGCGAAGTCAAGAATTTTGATATTCTCAATCATCTAGACAAAAAAGAAGCCAGAAAGCAAGATGCCTTTGTGCATTATGCAATTGTAGCTTCTGACCAAGCTATACAAGATGCAGGTTTGCAAGATGAAAAACTTAATAAAGACCGCATTGGCGTAGTTTGGGGTTCCGGTATTGGAGGTTTAGATACTTTCTTGAAAGAAGTAGGCGATTTTGCACGAGGAGATGGGACACCTAGGTTTAATCCCTTTTTTATTCCTAAAATGATAATTGATATATGTCCGGGATTAATTTCCATGCGGCATGGTTTTAGAAGTATCAACTATTCTACAGTTTCGGCCTGTGCTTCCTCAACGAATGCTTTGATTGATGCTTTTAATTATATCAGGCTTGGAAAAGCAGATGTAGTAGTGACCGGCGGTTCAGAAGCTGCTGTAAATGAGCCGGGAGTAGGAGGTTTTAATGCTATGAAAGCATTGTCAGAAAGAAATGATAGCCCTGAAACAGCGTCACGGCCATTTGATTTAGATAGAGATGGGTTTGTTTTAGGAGAAGGTGCAGGTGCAATTATTTTAGAAAGTTATGAACATGCAATAGCTAGAGGGGCAACTATCTACGCCGAAATGGCAGGAGGCGGGATGTCTGCCGATGCTCATCATATGACGGCTCCTCATCCGGAAGGTTTAGGTGCTAAAAACGTGATGTTAAATGCTATGGATGATGCAGGGCTAAAGCCTGCCGATATAGATTATATTAACGTACACGGTACTTCAACACCCTTAGGGGATATCGCAGAGGTAAAAGCTATACAGGCTATTTATGGAGATCATATTTATGATTTGAATATCAGTTCTACTAAGTCAATGACCGGGCATTTGCTAGGCGCTGCAGGAGCCATAGAAGCGATGGCTTGCATTTTTGCAGTTAGAGAAGATCAAATACCACCGACCATTAATCATTTTACGGATGACCCTGCCTTCGATCCGAAAATTAATTTCACATTCGGTAAAGCACAAAAAAGAACAGTCCGGGCAGCTTTGAGTAATACTTTTGGATTTGGAGGGCATAATGCCTCTGTAATATTCAAAAAATTTGAACCTTAAATCTTCTGAATATATTTTCTTTTAAGGAAATCTATAATTTGACATTATCGCCCCATAGGCGATTTGTACACTCTGTACGAAAAGTTGTTGGCGTTACGCCAAAAAATATATACTTATATCGTCAAGCTTTTAACCATAAATCTGAAGAGGTAGAAAGTAATGGTAACAACGAGCGATTGGAATTTTTAGGAGACAGTATTTTAGGAGCAGTAGTTGCAGCTTATTTATTTGAGAAGTATCCTTATAAAGGAGAAGGTTATTTAACTCAATTTCGGTCTAAACTAGTATCCAGAAAGCAGTTAAAGTTTGTAGCAGAGTCTATGAATCTAGATGCTTTAATAAAATATAATACCAATATAAACATCAATACCAGTTCTATTATGGGCGATACGCTGGAAGCAGTGATAGGTGCGGTGTATTTAGATAAAGGATATCAATATACGCGCGGCTTCATCATCAAAAAGCTACTTAATAAATATTTAGATATTGATGTAGTGAGAGCTGAGGAGAAAAATTATAAAGGCAGATTAATTGAATATTGTCAAAAGCATCGAAAGAAATTAGTTTTTCATATTAAAGAAGTTAATAAGGAAAAATACCGTTCTTGGCATGTTATCGAAGTCATAATAAATGGAGAAGTCAAAGGGCAGGGAGAACATTTTTCAAAGAAAAATGCAGAACAACTGGCTGCAGAGGAAGCTTATAAAATATTGATGATTAGCTAATTAGGCAGGTGCGCAAATACCAAACTATTGGCTTAATTGGCATTCAAGAAAATTTAGCAATTAATTACCTCGATTTTGATATAATTTCTTAGATTGTAGTTGCTTGAAAAAAGGCCGTTTCCCCACCTAGGGAATTCAGAGTTTAAAAGATTGTCTGTTTACGAATATGCTTAACTATTAAGGCAAAGTAAAAGTAAGCCCAATAGATAGAAGTTTTGCTTTATCTCCTTCTCCTTCACTAAATATTGTATTTAATCCATAATAAGCCAATACATTAAACTTTCCGTAGCCTATTCTTAAAGTAGGGCCAAACCTCCAGCTATAGATATTAGGCAAATCAAATTCTTTAACTTTTATATTAGCGGTAAGGCCAGAAGGGTCAACTCCGTGATACTTTATGTGATTGTTAATTAAATAACCACCTTTAAAGCCTAAGCCTAAATTAAAGCTATTACCGCTTTCATTTGCTTCTGAACGAAATCTCAGCTCCACAGGCACATCCAGAAAGGTAGTAGCAATTTTATTTTTTCTGAAGGTAGTTGAGCGGGGAGTGAACACGGTGCCTCCTGCTGTATCTACCCCTATCACGGCATTATGGTAGATATTACTATTTCCAATTCCCACTCCGATTCCCACTCCAAAATTTGATTCTCCAAGAGGAATATGTTGCATAAAATAAAAATTAAATCCTCTGGAATACCATTTGATATCCATACTGGTAGGAGAATTAACCCACGAATCATTTGTGAAATCTATTACAAATTGACTTCCTTTTACGTTTTCTTTAATTCCTCCTGATTTATCTTGGGCATAAGCTGCCGTACAAAATAAAGAAACAGTAATAAGAATGATGTTTTTTATCCTTTTTGACATCTTTAAAATTTTAGTTACTGCAAATATAATTTTTATATGCGAATATCAAATTTCTTGCATATGCGTTTCTGAGTAAAATTTTGTAAGGCGGTTAAATGGATGAAATTTACATCTTATATTGAATACATTAAATGTCTCACAAGACATGATTTATGTATTTTGGAAAATTATTTTTTAAATATATTTTTAAGTATATTTAATAAGCATGAAGAGAATACTTGCTGTACTTTTAATAAGTGCTTTTTTCCTAAAATATGGATATAGTGGACATATAGTAGGGGGAGAGCTTACGTATACCTGCTTGGATTCGAATACTTACTTGTATGAAGTAAAATTGGAATTATTTAGAGACTGTGCAGGGGGAGGTGCTGTTTTTGACTATTATCCAGCTAGTAGTGGATTTGAATTTCGCATGCATTATTTTAATTCAGACAACGATACACTTTTTAATAGATATTATACCCATGGGCCAATCACTGATCTGGATCCTACCGGTAATGATCCATGTTTAACAATATTAGGTAATGTGTGTGTGCAGGAAACATTTTATTTAGATACTCTTATCCTGCCCCCACGGCCGGGAGGTTATTTAATTACTTATCAAAGATCAACTAGAAATGAAGGGTTGCTTAATATTATTGATCCGGAGTTAGTTGGTTCGGTATTTACTGCAAGCGTTCCTGATACATCTTTGGCTAAATGCAACAGTAGCCCGGAGTTTATTAATTTTCCTCCTATAGCTATTTGTGTAGATAGAGCATTTACTTTTGACCACTCGGCTTTTGACCCTGATGGAGATTCTTTAGTATATGAATTATGTGATCCTCTTCAAACAAACTCTATTGATCCTCCTAATCCTACTTATCCTGCAATACTACCACCGTTTAATCCGGTTCCTTGGGCAGCAGGATTTTCAGCATTGAACCCTTTAGCCGGTTCTATTGCTATTGATCGTTTTACGGGAGAAATGAATGCATTTCCCACAGCCCTGGGAAAATACCTTGTAGGTGTATGTGTAAAAGAATATAGAAATGATACGCTATTGAGTATTCATTTTAGAGATTTTCAATTCAATATAGTTGATTGTATTAATCCTACTGCTGCTATATTCGATTTTGAAAAAATATGTGGTGAATTGACTGTTAATTTCCCGGATGAGAGTGATGATGCAGACACATATTTTTGGGATTTTGGAGATACTACTACCTTGGGCGATACTTCCCTGGAAGCTAGTCCTAGTTATACCTATCCGGATACTGGCAAATACACCGTTACTTTAATCGTAAATCCGGGTACAGCTTGCACAGATACTGCTTATCAGACAATAGAATTAAAACCCGGCCTAGAAGCTAATTTTACAGCAAGTGATAATTGTTTGGGTGAATTAACTGATTTTACTGATAATTCTATTGCACAGGACGGGTTTATAACAGATTGGCACTGGGATTTTGGAAACGGAGACAATACATCAGGAGAAAACATTCCACCTTACCTTTATGATTCTCCGGGTGTGTACAATTCTTTGCTTATCATAACTTCTAATCATGGCTGTATGGATACTGTTACAAGAAAAATACGGATATACCCTTTACCGATTTTTAATTTAAGAAATGATACAGCTATCTGTTTTGGAGATACAATGTGTTTTCCTTTTGGAGATGGGAGCATAGATACATTTGATAACAAACAAATTACTACTAATTATATTTGGCAGCCTATGACAAATTTATTAGAGACAAATTCCAGCTTGACTTGTGTTTTTCCTGATGAAAACATACAATACACTGTAACTGCAACAAATAACTTAGGTTGTAGTTTCATGGATGATTTGTATATAGAAGTCTTTCCGTCTCCAATTATTGTGGCGGCACCGGATGAAATATTAATTGATCGAGGAGATACTGTTCCACTCATTGCTACAGGAGGAGAAATATATGTATGGACGCCTAATACAGAATTAAGTAATGATACCATTGCTGATCCTATAGCATATCCGCTTCGTAATAAATTATATAAAGTACGCGGAACAGATGCTAATGGTTGTCATAGTATAGATAGTATTTTGATAAATGTTCGTATTGAACCTCAAATTTTCCCACCTACCGCTTTCTCACCGGGAGATAAAAATGGCATGAATGATGTATTTAGCCTTATTAACTTTGATATTAGACAGGTAAATACATTTCAGATTTATAATAGATGGGGCACAAAAGTATTTGAGGGTAATAATATTTCTGATAGTTGGGATGGTACTTATAATGGGAAATTGCAACCGGTTGGCCTGTATATATTAATAATTGATGCAATTGGTTTAGACGGCGATCAATTGCTACATGTAGGTACAATTACCTTATTGCGATAGCTAAAAAGTTTGTAGCTCTACTAACCTTTTGTAGTTACCCGAGCTTTTTAATAATTCTTCGTGAGTGCCTTCTTCAATAATTTTTCCTTCATCTATGACTACTATTTTATCTACATGTTGAATTGTAGAAAGTCTATGAGCAATAATAATAGAAGTTCTTTCTTTCATTAAATTATACAAAGCATCTTGCACTAATTTTTCTGATTCTGAATCTAAAGCAGAAGTTGCTTCATCGAGGATTAAAATAGGTGGATTTTTATAAATAGCTCTTGCGATAGTTAAACGTTGCTTTTGCCCTCCGCTTAACTTCTCTCCCCTGTTGCCTATATTAGTTTGATATGCTTTTGGGAGCTCCATAATAAAATCATGTGCATTAGCTATTTTAGCAGCACGCATTACTTTTTCTTCATTAATATAGCTCTCGCCAAATGCTATATTGCTAGCTACGGTATCATTAAATAAGATTGATTGCTGCGTTACAATACCCATTTTTGACCTTAGGCTCGAAATACGGTAAGTTTTTATATCTTTACCGTCAATTTTAATACTTCCACTTTTAGGGTCATAAAACCTGGGAAGTAGGTCAACCAAAGTGGACTTACCACCTCCTGATGATCCGACTAATGCTACAGATTTTCCCTTTTCAATAGTTAAAGAAATATTATTTAATACATCTACATGGTCATAAGCAAAAGAAACATTTTCATAAACAATGTTTTTTTCAAATTGCTTCATAGTTATAGCGTTTGGATCATTTTCAATCACATTATCTTCATTTAAAATACTTTCTATTCTTTCTACAGAAGCGTTTCCTCTTTGTATGTTATAATAAGCTGTTGAAAAGGATTTGGCAGGATTAATGATCTGCGAGAAAATAGCGATGAATACCAAAAATGTTTCTCCATCTAAAGTGGAGTTATTGCCTATGATCAAATTGCCTCCAAACCATAATACAATCACCACTACGGCCATTCCTAAAAATTCTGATAAAGGAGAGGATAGGTCTCTTTTTCTTGAAATACTGTTGGAGATTTTGAAATTTTCATGATTTTCTCGAAGGAATTTTTGATTTTGATGGATGTCGGCACTAAAAGCTTTAATAATCCTCAATCCATTTAAGGACTCATCAATAATAGATAAAATCACGCCCAGCTGCTCTTGCCCTCTAAACGAAATCTTCTTTAAAGTTTTGCCAACCCTTCCAATGATCAAACCGGTAATGGGTAAGATCAATAAAATAAATAAAGTTAACCTGGGGCTGATCATCAACATAGTTGTTAGATAAATAATAATAGTGATTGGTTCCTTGATAATTGTTTCGATCATGCTCATAATAGAAACATCTACTTCTTGTACATCAGTAGTCATTCTGGAAATTAGGTCTCCTCTGGTTTTGTTGGAGTGAAAAGAGAGTGGCAGTTCCATTGCCTTTTTAAAAAGTTTAAATCTTATATCTTTTATGGTGCCATTTCGTACAGGCGTAAGGAAAAACACAGCTAAATAGCGAAATAGATTTTTAAATAAAAAAATGAATATTATAGCTACACAGATTAAAAGAAGTGCTTTTATTTTCCCTGCTTCTATTGTTTCAGCACTAACAATAATATTATTAAAGAAATAATTAAAATGGCCTTCAATAAAAGTTTTTAAAGCGTTGAGGGAAAATTTATGTAAAGCTTCCGGAGGTGTAACTTCAACAATATCTTGTCGAAAGATCAACCGCAAAAAAGGAATAAAAATTATGAAGGAAAAGACAGAGAAAATGATTGAAAGGATGTTGCAAATGATATTTACCCCTAAATATTTCCGGTAAGGTTTTGTGTAGTGAAGAATTTTAAAAAAACTATTCAAAAAAGTTTAGCGGTATTATTTTAACTAATATACTGACTGCTGCAAAGATATCAATATCTTTCTTTATTTTAGTGCTTCTCAGAAGATGTATAAGTATTAATAATTATGGAAGGAAAACGGCAGCAACAAGTTAATAAGCTTATCCAACAAAACTTAAGTTTGATATTTCAACGAGAAGGATTAAGCTTATTCGGAAATGTACTGGTTACCGTAACAGAAGCGAGAGTCAGTCCGGATTTATCTTTTGCAAAGGTTTATGTAAGCATTTTTAAAGCGGACTCTCCTGAAGAAATAGTAAATGATATTAATAAAAAGCAGCGCCAAATACGAGGCTTATTAGGATCTCAGATAAAAAATCAAGTTCGTATCATACCGGAGTTACATTTTGTTTTAGATGAGACATTAGATGAAGTATTTAGAATAGAAAAGATCTTTGAAGACTTGAAGAAGGATAAAAAAGACGACAAGGATTAGATTGAGTATGCTGCTCCCTTTAAAATTTGCTTTTCGATACTTAATTTCTAAAAAAACTACCAACGCAATCAATGTGATTTCGGGTATTGCTATAACCGGTATTACGGTGGGCAGCACGATCCTGATTATTGTTTTATCAGTTTTTAATGGTTTTGAAGGCCTAGTTATTTCTCTTTACAATTCTTTTAATCCCGATCTGCAAGTCACCCCTCAAGAAGGCAAAGTATTTACAATTAATGAAAGTCAATTAAAAAAAATTAGAGAAATAGACGGAGTAGCTGTGGTAGCGGAAAATCTAACCGAAAACGCATTGCTTAAATATAAAGACAAACAATTTATTGGAAGGATTAAAGGAGTAGACAGCTTTTATCATCAAATCAGCGATGTAGAGAACAGCCTAATACGGGGTAGTTACCAATTAGAGGGGCCTAAAATAGATTATGCAGTTATCGGAGCCGGAGTTGAGTTGGCTTTGGGCGTGAATATTTTTGATGCATTAGCACCTATCTTAGTATACATGCCTAAGAGAACAACCAAGGCTACACTAAATATGGCAGAAGCCTTTAAGCAAAAAAATGTTTATCCGGCAGGTGTTTTCAGTATTCAAAAGGAATTTGACGATAAATACGTTATTGTGCCCATCTCTTTTGTGCGTGAATTACTAAATTATTCTACTGAAGTTTCTGCTTTGGAAATTAAAATATCCGAAAATGCTGATATAGAAAATATACAAAATGACATTCGCAAAATTATTGGTGAAGATGTAAAAATATATACCAGGCTTGAGCAGAATCAATTTTTGTATAAAATTATGAAAACAGAAAAATTTGTAGCATTCTGTATTTTGAGTTTTATTCTCATAATTGTAGCATTCAGCATGGTAGGATCACTGTCTATGTTAGTGATTGAGAAAACAAAAGATATCAGTACACTTAAAGTTATTGGGGGAGGAGAATCATTGATCATGAAAATATTTCTGTTTCAAGGATTGATTATGTCTTTCGTAGGAGCTTCTATAGGAGCAATACTTGCATTTTTTATTTGTTGGATGCAACAAAACTTTAAACTTTTAAAATTAGATGGTTTATTTGTGGTAGATGCTTTTCCGGTTGAGATGGAAGTAGAAGATTTTTTATTAGTATTTGTTACCGTTATGTTGATTGGATTAATTGCCTCTTGGATACCGGCTAGAAAAGCTGCTGTAGAAAGTAAAGTGGTAGGAATTTAATTGCTTTCTAGCACGAAAGGTTCTTTAAAGATCATCTTTTTACCCGAAGTATTAAATACCTGAGCAAATACTATATAAATACCTTCTGCACTAATACGATTATCCATATTAATGCCATCCCATGTATAAAACCCTTTAGTAGCAAGTAAGTCGTTATCTGCAATTTCTTTAATAAAATTTCCATGTACATCATAGATTTGAATATTAGCAATATAGCCCGGTTCATTTAGATTGTATTGAATTGTTATAAAATCATCATACCCATCATTGTCAGGAGAAAAATTTTCCGGAATAAGCGTGATAATTTTTTCAAGGGTTGCAAAAGATTGATACGTTGAATTTTGATATCCCGGAGTAGCATAATTAACAGAAGAAGCAGCCGAATGCCAATTATTGGGATCATTGCTATTATTATTAAAACTTATACGCTCTAGAGACACGCCGTCCACATTATCTAAAATTGCTAAATGCATAGATTCCTCGTATTTAAAATTGTCAATTTGCAAACCATGTTTGTTTAACAATGCAACATGTCCATAATCGTCAGCCATAGATGGCAATTTCGGTACTTCTAATATTTGTTCATATTTTTTAGGTAAATATTGATTTTTCAGATCGTTAAAATTTTCTGTAAAAGCATAATAAGTATCAGGAAAAAATAATACGGGTTCTTCAAAAAGTATATTTATTTGATCAATATTGCCATCTGCATCTAAAGTCGCAATTCTTAAAGTGGATAAATCTACGATTTTGTTAGAGCGGTTATAAAGTTCGATGAAGTCTCCTCCTCCCGTAGCAGGATTAAATAATATTTCATTTATAACCAAATCCAAACTATCTGCCGGTTCAGGCAGTCCAAATTCTATATCAGTGCTTAGGATACGATTAATTTTACAATCTGAAACATTAGCAATAGATAAAGTATAAACGGTTTGGGATTTAAAATTCGTAGAGAATTCTAATGTTATCTTGTTTTTATTATTATAATTGAAAAAAATATTTTGTGGATGGCCAATATCATGATCTATCGTATAATTCTCTGTAGAATATAGAGAAATGCTATCCAATGGTTCAGTAAACTGAATAGCCAAATGAGTACTATCTGTGGGATACACTTTCTCAATTTCAGGAGGAGAGATATCTGGATTATCGGCAAAAATTGAGTTTTGAAACCCGGGTGTCCCACCTATTGCATCAATAGAACTTGCCCAATTAGTTTCATAAGCACAAGGATTAAGCGGATCAATTACTTCTAAAGACCAACCACCTAATTTTTTTAATTCATCTGTATGCCAACTATCATAATACTCAACATCATCAATAAATTTTCCGTTGTTATCACGTAGCGTTAGTAAATCCGTGCTATTATTTAATGATGGAAAAGAATTTAACCCCACTACATTATTCCATCCTTTATTGATGAAAGAATCTACGTTATTTAATTTAGCCACAATTAAATATTCCTTTGCAGGAATAATAACATTAGGAAAAATAGCAACTGAAGTAAGATCACTTATGGTCCAATTGGCTAGATTAACAGAATGATTTGTACTATTATATATTTCGATATACTCACTTTCCGGCAAATCAATGACAGGACTGGGATCTGCAAAAATCTCATTAATAATTATGTCGTAAGTATGAATATCATGAAAAATAAAACTAAAAGAATCGAGTAAATTTATATTTCCCAATAAGTCTGTAATGTTATAAGTATAAATGGTATGTGTAAATCCATGATTAAAATAATCGCTAAAAAATAAATTTATTTGAGTAGATGAAATAATTGTGATAGAATCCGGAAGTAAACTATTGTCTAATGAAAAATTTTGAGAAGTAAGCACATCTAAGTTAAGCGCTTCTGAAAACGTTAGTTGCACAGAGGATTTATTAAGTACTTCTAAGGTATCAAGTGTAGGGGGTGTGTTATCTATATATATATCGCCTATATAAATATTATCAAAGAAAAATTTATCTGAGCGACTGGCAGTATGGCTACATAAAAATCCAAAATAGGAAAAGAATTTGTAAGTACTATCAATAGTAGTGCCTTGTAAAATATAATTTTCAGTTTGCGAAGTATCGGCCCATACCGACCAATTAGATAAACTATCAATAATTACTTTTATATTAATTTCATTATAATCTAAAGAAACAGTGCCATCTATGCCTTCTATCAACAAAGTGTCCCTGGCTATATCTTTGCGATACAAGTCGATACCATCCTCATTACCACTTTCACCGATCAATAAATAATATCCGGAGGTAGTATTTTTTAAATTTGAACTATCGCTATGTAAAAATATTTTCAGTTGATTACTACCGGAAGGGTTGAAATCTAGTACCACACGAAATGACCATTGCAAATTTGATAATTCAAAAGGGGCAGATAAAGAGAGATATGCTTGTTTAGTGACAGGAGAGTCGTTTAATTGCAGTTCTAGATTTTGATTAACAACAAACGCGTTATTCTCACCTTCCCAGTTAGGGTTTTCAATAAAATCCCCATCTGAAAAATTGTCTATAATTTGTCCCCATGCACAAGTTGAAATAGTATATAAAAATGTGATCAAGACTAATATTCGCATGTTGACAAAAAAGTTATGATGCAAATATCATAAAATTTTCTTAGTAGACAAATATGTATTTACCAAAATTAAAAATGTGCGTATATATTGGATATGAAATAAAAATCTTTGTATATTTGCCTCCCACAAAAGAAAAAGTATCTTAAAAGATGTTAATAATAGACGTAAAAGATAGTGATTCTCTAGACAGAGCTTTAAAACAATATAAAAAGAAGTTTGAGAAATCAAAGACTTTAAGAGAGCTTAGAGAAAGGCAAGCATTCACTAAACCTTCTGTTAAAAGAAGAAAAGAAGTGTTAAAAGCTATTTATGTAGAGCACATGGATGAAGATTAGCTGAGATCATTAGGAGATTTTTATCAGTTTTTCGTATCTTAAAGCTACATTGTAGCTAATCATGTTGTTAGAAGCTTTTCTAAAATATCTTCAATTTCAAAAACGTTACTCTACGCACACAGTAGGGGCTTACCAAAATGATTTATCTGATTTTCTGTTTTTTATTCAGGAAACTTTCGCTATTTCAGAAGTTATAGACATCAAATATGAGCATATTCGATCATGGTTAGTTAACCTTATGGAAGAAGGGAAAGTGTCAGCTTCCATAAATCGAAAATTATCAGCAGTCAAATCATACATGAAATATTTAATGATTGAAGGAATTATAACTATTAATCCTGCTGCTAAAGCAACAACTTTAAAAATTCCCAAAAGATTGCCTCAATTTGTCGATAAAGCTGATCTTCAAATATTATTTGATCAAAAAGAATTCGGCGACTCATTCTCAGGGATTAGGAACAGATTAATATTAGCAATTCTTTACGGAACCGGAATGAGATGTGCAGAACTAATAAACTTAAAAGATCATTCTGTTGACTTCATTAATAAAGAAATAAGAGTATTAGGAAAAGGAAATAAAGAAAGAGTGATTCCTTTGTCTATAGAATTAGTTGAAGGTATTAAGCAATATATAGAGGTTAGAGAAGCAAATTTACACACAAAGGAAACTTTTTTGCTTTTAACAGATAAAGGGAAAAAATTATATCCTAAATTTGTGTATCGTGTAGTGAATAAATATTTGTCAACAGTTACAACTATCGACAAGAAAAGCCCTCATGTTTTAAGGCACTCTTTTGCGACACATTTGTCTAACAACGGAGCTTCTTTAAATGCTATTAAGGAGCTTTTAGGCCATAGTAGTTTAGCTGCCACACAAATATACACACACAATAGTATAGAAGAACTAAAAAAAGTATATCAACAAGCTCACCCTAAAGCAAAATAATCATGGATATAAAAACACAAACCATTCATTTTACAGCTGACCAACAATTATTAGACTTTATAAATAAAAAAGTAGGGAAGTTGGAAACTTTTTATGATAAAATAGTAGATGCGGAAGTATTTTTAAAATTTGAAGAAGAAGGTGGAGATCAAATTAAAGAAAAAACTTCTGAACTCAGGTTAAATATTCCCGGTAAAAGCCTCTTTGCTTCAGCTGCCAGTAAAAATTTTGAAGAGGGTATAGATTCAGTGGTAGAGTCAGTTAGAAGACAATTAATGAAGCATAAAGAAAAAAATAATAAAAAACCTGCATAATAGTTGTCTGTTATTTTAAAAAAAACTAATTTTGCAAGCCATTTTTAAATTGGGACAAGTAGTTCTTTTGAAATACTGATAGGTAAACGCTGATAAGCATTCTCAAATAAGAGAGCCTAGTAAGAGATTGCCAGTATAGCTCAGTTGGCCAGAGCAACTGATTTGTAATCAGTCGGTCGGGGGTTCGAATCCCTCTACTGGCTCGCTTATTTTTAATAAGCTTAGCAGTGGGGAGATTCCAGAGCGGTCAAATGGGGCAGACTGTAAATCTGTTGCTTCGGCTTCGAAGGTTCGAATCCTTCTCTCCCCACGAATTGAGAGTGGGTGTGAGCAATTTGCGGGAATAGCTCAGCTGGCTAGAGCATCAGCCTTCCAAGTTGAGGGTCGCGGGTTCGAATCCCGTTTCCCGCTCATAAAGTGGATAGCTACTCAGTGTCTTTATTTAAAAAAATAAAGAGGCCGATGTAGCTCAGGGGTAGAGCACTTCCTTGGTAAGGAAGAGGTCACGGGTTCAATTCCCGTCATCGGCTCAGAAGATGCCTCGAATGGAAAAAGTCTGTTTAAACTACAGACTATAAACTAAAAGAGTTTAATAGATAAATCTTTTTGTCTGCCGGCAGACTGGAGATTTCTATCATTAACTCTAGTTGTATTAATTGTTAAATATTTAAAAATTAATTGAAAATAAATTTTAAGTCATGGCTAAAGAAAATTTTGTACGGAATAAACCACACGTTAATATTGGTACTATCGGTCACGTTGACCACGGTAAAACTACTTTGACCGCTGCTATTACCAGCGTTTTGTCGACTAAGGGTTATGCTCAAAAAAAGGATTATGATTCAATTGATAATGCTCCCGAGGAGAAAGAAAGAGGTATTACAATTAATACAGCCCATGTAGAATATGAGACTGACAATAGGCATTATGCACACGTAGATTGCCCAGGACACGCTGATTACGTAAAGAATATGGTAACGGGTGCTGCTCAAATGGACGGTGGTATCTTAGTAGTAGCTGCTACTGATGGCCCCATGCCTCAAACTAGAGAGCATATCCTCTTAGCTCGTCAGGTTGGTGTACCTCAAATCGTTGTTTTCTTAAACAAAGTTGATTTAGTTGATGATCCTGAATTACTAGAATTAGTAGAAATGGAAGTTAGAGAACTATTAAGCTTTTATGAGTTTGATGGAGATAATATTCCAATCATTCCGGGATCAGCTTTAAAAGCCCTAAATGGAGAAGCTGAAGGTGTTGATGCTATTGAAAAATTAATGGCAGCAGTGGATGAAACTATCCCAATGCCTGAGAGATTAGTTGATAAAGATTTTTTAATGCCAGTTGAGGATGTATTCTCCATCACAGGTAGAGGAACTGTAGCTACCGGTAGAATTGAAAGAGGTGTAATTAACTCAAATGATCCTGTAGACATTATTGGTATGGGTGCTGAAAATCTTAAGTCTACTGTTACTGGAGTTGAGATGTTTAGAAAAATTCTAGACAGAGGAGAAGCTGGTGATAACGTAGGATTGCTTTTAAGAGGTATTGAGAAAAGTGATATTTCTAGGGGTATGGTTATCTGTAAGCCTGGTAGTGTGACTCCTCATACTGAGTTTAAATGTGAAGTATACGTACTAAAGAAAGAAGAAGGTGGAAGACATACTCCTTTCTTTAAAAACTATCGTCCTCAATTTTATTTCAGGACTACAGATGTGACAGGTGAAGTAAGTTTGCCTGAAAATGTAGAAATGGTAATGCCCGGCGATAATGTTACCTTAAATGTAAGGTTGATCAACTCTGTTGCACTTGAAAAAGGTTTGAGATTTGCGATTAGAGAAGGCGGTAGAACTGTAGGAGCAGGTCAAGTAACAGAAGTAATTAAATAAAGAGCGTCCTTTAGTTCTAATAACTAGGGGAGTAGCTCAACTGGTAGAGCGTCGGTCTCCAAAACCGAAGGTCGCAGGTTCGATCCCTGTCTCCCCTGCGGTTTAAAGGAACTAATGCTCTTAATAGAAACTCGGATGGCAAAAATAGGTGCTTATTTAAAAGATACATTTGATGAACTACTGTATAAAGTTTCTTGGCCTACTTGGCAGGAACTTCAAAACAGTACCATTATAGTTATGGTTTCATCTCTTATCATCGGTATTATAATTTTCCTTATGGATAAAAGTTTTAATACCATCTTAAGCACTTATTACCATCTTTTTGATTAAATAAATAAAAGCCTCGGTTGCACAGTTATGTCTGATAGCGGTAAATATTGGTTTGTACTCAGAGTTATTAGCGGAAAAGAACGCAAAATAAAAGAGTATATCGAGTCAGAAGTAGCTCGCTCCGGCTGGAATGATGTAGTACTGCAAGTATTGGTTCCTACTGAAAAAATATTTAAGATACAAAAAGGAAAAAAGGTTACTAAAGAAAGAAATTTTTTTCCTGGATATATTTTAGTAGAAACAAGTAATGGAAAATTGAGTGGAGAGATCATTCAAGGAATTAGAAGCATTAACGGTGTGATAAACTTTTTAGGAGAAGGCCAACCGGTCCCACTTAGAAAATCCGAAGTTAATAGAATTCTTGGCAAGGTCGATGAAATGCAAGAAATGGGAGAAACTATTAACGAACCATTTATTGTAGATGAAACCATAAAAATTATCGATGGCCCATTCAATGATTTTAATGGAGTTATTGAAGAGGTTTTAGAAGACAAAAAGAAATTAAAAGTAATTGTTAAGATTTTTGGACGAAGGACTCCTGTCGAATTAAATTTCATGCAGGTAGAAAAGGTTTAAGAGCATCAAACATATATTAAGATGGCAAAACAAGTAAGTGTATATATTAAATTACAAATTAAAGGTGCTGCTGCCAATCCTGCTCCACCGGTTGGCCCTGCGTTAGGTGCAAAAGGTGTGAATATTGCAGAATTTTGTAAGCAGTTCAATGCACGAACACAAGATAAAGCCGGAAAAGTTTTACCGGTAGTAATAACCGTATATGTAGATAAGTCATTCGACTTTATTATTAAAACTCCTCCTGCTGCTGTTTTACTTATGGAGGCATCCAAAAAGAAAAAAGGCTCAGCAGAACCAAATAGGGTTAAAGTAGGTTCTGTTAACTGGGATCAAGTAAAAGCCATCGCTG
Source organism: Chitinophagales bacterium (assembly GCA_965213575.1). Classification (GTDB taxonomy): domain Bacteria; phylum Bacteroidota; class Bacteroidia; order Chitinophagales; family JAUHXS01; genus JAUHXS01. Next base: position 74,408 of record CBDBZN010000038.1, read on the forward strand.
AAGAAAAAATGGCTGATCTAAATGCTTTTAGTGTAGAATCAGCCATGAAAATGGTTGCCGGAACAGCTAGAAGCATGGGGCTTAATGTATCCGGAACACCTCCTTGGCAAGCAAAAAAAGCTGAAGCATAACTTTTAAAGACATTAAACGATAATAAAGTGAAACTTACTAAAAATAGAAAGACTGCATTAAAAAAGATAGATGCTAAAAAGCAATATTCTTTACAGGAAGCTGCTAAGCTTTTAAAAGATATTAATACTACTAAGTTTGATGCTTCCGTTGATTTACACATTAATTTAGGCGTTGACCCTACTAAAGCTGACCAAGCAATCAGAGGCACTGTAGTTTTGCCTCATGGAACAGGCAAAACTAAAACCGTCTTGGTTCTTTGTAATCCTGATAAAGAAAGTGAAGCAAAAGAAGCAGGTGCAGATCATGTTGGCTTAGATGAATATGTTGAAAAGATTGAAAAAGGATGGACCGATATTGATGTAGTTATTGCTACACCAAATGTGATGCCTAAAATTGCAAGATTAGGTAGAGTATTAGGGCCAAGAAATTTAATGCCCAATCCTAAATCCGGTACCGTTACTGATGATGTAGCAGCAGCTGTAAATGCGGTAAAAGGTGGTAAAATAGCTTTCAAAGTAGATAAATACGGTATCATACATTCTTCTATTGGCAGAGTGTCTTTTGATCCTGAAAAAAATACTGAAAATGCTTTAGAGCTTATTCAAACTTTATCAAAAATGAAGCCTTCATCATCAAAAGGGATTTATTTAAAAAGTATAAATATGGCAACAACTATGTCGCCGGCTATTTCTATTGATACAAAATCTATAGCAGGTATTTAAACGAACAGTTATGACTAAAAGTGATAAACAAAAAGAAATAAGCTATATCAGTGAGCAGTTAAATGCTTACGAAACTGTTTATGTAGCAGATTCATCGGCATTGACCGTAGAAGCAGTCTCGAAATTGAGAAGACTTTGCCATAAGCAAGGTGTTAAAATGAGAGTGACAAAAAATACTTTAGCTAAAAAAGCTATGGAAAATCATGAAAAAGATTTTTCCGGCTTATATGATGCATTAAAAGGGCCTACTTCATTATTATTCTCGGAGACGGCTAATGCACCTGCAAAAATTATCAGAGATTTTAGAAAAAGTTATGAAAAACCTATTTTAAAAGGTGCTTATATAGATACAGAGGTTTATTTAGGTGACGATCAGTTGAACTCGTTAGCTGACCTTAAATCTAAAGAAGAACTTATTGGAGAAGTTATTGGATTATTACAATCTCCAATCAAGAACGTTGTTGCTGCCCTACAATCAGGACAGAACAATATTACCGGTATTTTGAAAACCCTTTCTCAGAAAGAAGGCGCTACAGAGTAACGAGTATTTTTTAATTATTTAATAAAAAAGTAAAAATGGCAGACGTAAAAGCAATTGCGGAGCAGTTAGTGGGATTAACAGTAAAAGAAGTTAATGAACTTACAGAAGTGCTTAAAAATGATTATAATATTGAACCGGCTGCTGCTGCAGCTCCTGTAATGGTTGCAGGTGGTGGTGCAGGCGGTGGTGACGCAGCAGAAGAAAAAACATCATTTGATGTGATCTTAAAAGCAGCTGGAGGCCAAAAACTTAGTGTTGTTAAGTTAGTAAAAGAAATTACTGGCTTAGGTTTGAAAGAAGCTAAAGAATTAGTAGACGGAGCTCCAAAACCGGTTAAAGAAGGTACCGCTAAAGATGATGCTGAGGCAATCAAAGCGAAACTTGAAGAAGCTGGTGCAGAAGTAGAACTAAAATAATTAGTTCTACTTTTTTCAATTATCCTGCCCTGAAGTAAACTTCTAAGGGTTGAGGTGTGCTCGTTTATTTAATTCAAAGCTTTTAACCATATATGGCAAATCAAACACTTAATACTTCCGAGAGAATTAATTTTGGTAAAATTAAAACCACTCATGAGACTCCTGCTTTATTAGACATACAAATTCAGTCTTTTCAAGATTTTTTCCAGTTAGAAACAACTCCGGAAAATCGTTCTGACGAAGGATTATTTAAAGTATTTCAGGAAAATTTTCCTATAACGGATGCTAGGAATATCTTCGTTTTAGAATTTCTTGACTATTTTGTTGATCCCCCTCGATACTCTATAGACGAATGTATTGAGCGCGGACTAACGTATAGTGTTCCGCTTAAAGCAAAATTACGTCTGTCATGTAATGATGAGGAACATATAGACTTTCAAACAATTGTACAAGATGTGTTTTTGGGCAATTTACCATATATGACTCCTAAAGGCACATTTGTTGTGAATGGTGCTGAACGTGTAGTGGTTTCTCAACTTCACAGGTCTCCCGGAGTATTTTTCGGACAAAGTGTCCACCCGAATGGTACAAAAATTTATTCTGCCAGAGTTATTCCTTTCAAAGGTGCTTGGATGGAATTTGCAACAGACATTAATAATGTAATGTATGCATATATTGATCGTAAAAAGAAGTTTCCTGTAACTACTCTATTACGAGCTATTGGCTTTGAGTATGATAAAGATATTTTGGAGCTTTTTGAACTAGCAGATGAAGTAAAAGCTACCAAGGCTAGTTTGAAAAAAGCAATAGGTAGAAAATTAGCTGCCAGAGTTTTAAAAAGCTGGATAGAGGATTTTGTAGATGAAGATACAGGTGAAGTAGTTTCTATTGAACGAAATGAGGTAATTTTAGAAAGGGATATTATTCTTGATGAAGAAAATATCAAAGAAATCCTCGAAGCAGATGTTAAATCTGTAATTCTTCAAAAAGAAGATGTTAGCGCAGACTACTCAATTATTTATAACACCCTTCAAAAAGATTCTTCCAATTCTGAATTAGAAGCTGTTCAATTAGTCTACAGACAATTAAGAGGAACGGATGCTCCGGATGAAGAAACTGCCAGAGGAATCATTGAAAAACTTTTCTTCTCTGACAAAAGATATGATTTAGGAGAAGTAGGAAGGTATAAAATTAATAAAAAGCTTCAGCTGGATATTGATATTAGCAACAGAGTTTTAACAAAAGATGATATCATCGCCATCGTTAAATATTTAGTTCAACTTAGTAATGGTAAAGCCGAATTTGATGATATTGATCATTTAAGCAATCGTAGGGTTAGAACGGTAGGAGAGCAATTATATGCTCAATTTGGTGTAGGTTTAGCTCGTATGGCCAGAACTATTAGAGATAGGATGAATGTAAGAGATAATGAAGTTTTTGCGCCGGTTGATTTGATCAATGCCAGAACATTATCTTCTGTTATCAATTCTTTTTTTGGAACCAGTCAGTTATCTCAATTTGCAGATCAAACTAATATATTAGCAGAAATTACTCATAAGAGAAGGATATCAGCATTAGGCCCCGGTGGATTGTCGAGAGAGCGTGCAGGTTTCGAAGTTAGAGATGTGCATTATTCTCACTACGGCCGTTTATGTACTATTGAGACTCCTGAAGGCCCTAATATTGGGTTGATCTCTACACTTTGTGTTCACGCAAAAGTGAATAAAATGGGTTTTATAGAAACGCCGTATAGAAAAGTTGATCAAGGCAAAGTGAAAGTTGGTGATCATGTTAAATATCTATCTGCTGCGGAAGAAGATAATAAAGTTATTGCCCAGTCAAATGCAGAAATTGATCAAAAAGGAAATTTTGTTAGTGAGAGGATAAAAGGTAGACATCATGGTGATTTCCCTATTTTAGAGCCAAATGAAATAGAATATATGGATGTTGCGCCGAACCAAATTGTCGGTGTATCAGCTTCATTAATTCCTTTCTTGGAAAATGATGATGCTAACCGTGCCTTGATGGGATCGAATATGCAACGTCAGGCAGTTCCTTTGGTTCGTCCCGAAGCGCCAATTGTTGGTACAGGATTAGAAGCAAAAGCCGCTAAAGATTCCAGAGTATTGATCAATGCCGAAGGAAATGGGGTAGTAGAATATGTAGATGCTAATGAAATTATTATAAAATACGAGAGGACTGAAAGAGAAAGGTTGATCAGTTTTGATGGAGATTCCGTATCATATAATTTAATAAAGTTTAGAAAAACCAACCAAAGTACTACAATCAACTTAAAACCTATTGTCAAAAAAGGAGACAAAGTTGTTAAAGGCCAGATCTTATGTGAAGGTTATGCGACTCAGGACGGTGAATTAGCACTAGGCAGGAATTTAATGGTAGCTTTCATGCCTTGGAAAGGATACAATTTTGAAGATGCCATCGTAATTTCTGAAAGAGTAGTTAAGGAAGACGTCTTTACTTCCATCCATGTAGAAGAATATCAAATGGAAGTAAGGGATACGAAATTGGGAGAAGAAGAATTAACTCCGGATATTCCTAACGTAAGTGAAGAAGCAATCAAAGACTTAGATGAAAACGGTATTATTCGAATTGGAGCTGAAATTAAAGAAGGCGATATTCTTATAGGTAAAATTACGCCTAAAGGAGAATCTGACCCAACTCCTGAAGAAAAGTTACTTAGAGCAATATTTGGTGATAAAGCCGGAGATGTGAAAGATGCTTCTATGAAAGCACCTCCATCTACTCAAGGGATTGTGATTGATAAAAAGCTTTTCGCTAAAATTAAAAAAGATAAAGCAGGTAAGGCTCGTGAGAAAGTTTTATTAGAAAAGCTAGATAAAGACCATGATGAGAAATTGGCTGAAATAAAGGATACGCTTATTCAAAAATTATATGCTTTAGTGAAAGACAAAACAGCTCGAGCGATTACGAATGTCTATAATGAAGAAGTGATCTCTAAAGGTGCTAAGTTTACACAAAAAGTTTTAAGCTCTTTAGAATATGACCAAATAAATCCGGTAGAATGGACAAATGATGATGAAGTCAATGAAAGCGTAAAGATTTTACTTCATAATTATAACATTAAATCAAGCGAGGAGATAGGTAAGTATAAAAGAGAAAGATTTAATGTAAGCGTAGGAGATGAATTACCTGCCGGCGTGTTAAAATTGGCAAAAGTCTATGTTGCTAAAAAGAGAAAATTAAAAGTAGGGGATAAGTTAGCCGGCCGCCACGGTAACAAAGGTATCGTAGCGAAGATTGTAAGGGCTGAAGATATGCCTTTCTTAGAAGATGGTACTCCTGTAGATATCGTATTGAATCCATTGGGTGTGCCTTCAAGGATGAACCTTGGACAGATTTATGAAACTGTACTTGGATGGGCAGGCCAGAAATTAGGCGTTAAATTCGCTACCCCAATTTTTGATGGTGCTACCATTGAAGATATCGAAGGGTATATACAAAAAGCTGAATTACCTTCATTGGGCCAAACCTACTTATATAATGGAGAAACCGGTGAGCGTTTTGATCAAAAAACAACTGTTGGTGTGATCTATATGTTGAAGTTATCTCATATGGTCGATGATAAGATGCATGCCAGGTCTATTGGCCCGTATTCACTTATCACACAGCAGCCGTTAGGTGGTAAAGCTCAATTTGGAGGCCAACGACTTGGAGAAATGGAAGTTTGGGCGTTAGAAGCGTTTGGTGCATCTAATATCTTACAAGAGTTGCTTACCATTAAATCTGATGATATTATTGGAAGGGCAAAAGCTTATGAAACTATTGTTAAAGGAGAGAATCTGCCTGCTTCTAATATACCTGAATCATTTAATGTATTGGTTCATGAATTAAGAGGTTTAGCATTAGATCTTAAATTCGACAAATAAAATAAAATTTATATATGTCTTTTAGAAAAGGAAAAAATCAAATAGATAGTGATTTCTCAAAAATTAGTATCACTTTAGCTTCTCCGGATGATATTTTAAGCAGGTCTCATGGAGAAATAAAGAAGCCGGAGACAATTAATTATAGAACATTCAAACCAGAGATGGAAGGCTTGTTTTGTGAAAGAATATTTGGGCCGACTAAAGATTACGAATGCTATTGCGGTAAGTACAAAAGGATTAGATATAAAGGCATCGTTTGCGATAGATGTGGGGTTGAAGTTACAGAGAAAAAGGTACGGCGGGAAAGAATGGGACACATTAAGTTGGTGGTTCCTGTTATGCATATCTGGTATTTCAAATCTTTACCAAATAAAACAGCATACCTTTTAGGTATTCAATCCAAAAAATTGGAAACGATCATCTATTATGAAAGATATGTGGTTATTCAACCGGGTATTAAAGAGGGAACGGTTGAATATTTAGATCTACTTACAGAAGAAGAGTATTTAGATATCCTTGAAGCTTTGCCTAAAGAAAATATGCAATTAGAAGACAATGATCCTAATAAGTTCATTGCTAAAATGGGTGCCGAAGCGGTTAAAGATCTTTTAGGAAGGCTTAACCTTGATGAATTATCTTACAACTTAAGATATCAAGCTGCTAACGAAACTTCACAACAAAGAAAAGCAGAAGCTTTAAAGAGATTAAGTGTTGTAGAAAAGTTTAGAGATGCAAACCTACGGATTAATAATGATCCTAAATGGATGGTTATTGATTATTTACCGGTTATTCCACCGGAGTTAAGGCCATTGGTACCATTAGATGGTGGCCGTTTTGCAAGTTCTGATCTTAACGACTTATACAGAAGGGTAATTATTCGAAATAATCGATTAAAAAGGCTTATCGAGATTAAAGCTCCTGAAGTAATTTTAAGAAATGAGAAAAGAATGCTTCAAGAAGCGGTTGATTCTCTTTTTGATAACTCAAGAAAATCTAATGCAGTAAAAGCAGAAGGCGGAAGGGCATTAAAGTCTTTGAGTGACGTATTAAAAGGGAAACAAGGTCGTTTCCGTCAAAATCTTTTAGGTAAAAGGGTTGATTATTCCGGGCGTTCTGTAATTGTTGTAGGCCCGAATCTGCAACTGCACGAATGTGGATTGCCGAAAGATATGGCTGCTGAGTTATTTAAGCCGTTCGTAATTAGGAAATTGATTGAGAGAGGAATTGTAAAAACAGTTAAATCAGCTAAAAAATTAGTTGACAAGAAAGAGCCTGTAATTTGGGATATCTTAGAAAATGTATTGAAAGGCCATCCAATATTGTTAAACAGAGCTCCAACATTACATAGGCTTAGTATTCAAGCATTCCAGCCAAAATTAATTGAAGGAAAAGCAATTCAGCTTCATCCGTTAGTATGTACAGCTTTTAATGCTGACTTTGACGGTGACCAGATGGCAGTACACGTACCTTTAAGCAATGCGGCTATATTAGAAGGACATATGCTTATGCTGGCTTCACATAATATTTTGAACCCTCAAAATGGTGCTCCTATTACAATTCCTTCACAGGATATGGTTTTAGGCCTTTATTATATGACTAAAGGTAAAAAGACTACTAAAGAAGAGCCTGTTAAAGGAGATGGTAAGGTATTTTATTCTGCTGAAGAAGTTATAATCGCTCATAATGAAGGACGATTAGATCTACATGCCTATATCAAAGTAAGAGCAATTGCTAGAAACGAAAAAGGTGAATTAGCTAGTAAATTAATTGAGACTACTACCGGTAGAGTATTATTTAATGAAGTAGTACCTGAAGAAGTAGGTTATATTAATGCTTTATTAACTAAAAAAGCTCTGAAGGTTATTATTAGTGATGTAATCAAATATACAGATGTACCTAGGGCTGCAAGATTTCTAGATGATATTAAGGACTTAGGATTCTCAATGTCTTACAAAGGTGGATTGTCATTTAACCTATCTGATGTTAAAATTCCTGATACTAAACAAGAAATTCTTGATAAAGCACAACAAGAAGTTAATGAAGTTTGGGATAACTATAACATGGGATTGATCACAAACAATGAGCGATATAATCAGGTAATTGATATTTGGACTCGTGCCAATAACAAGATAACCAGTAGCTTGATGGAAGACCTTTCCGCTGATAAGCAAGGATTTAACTCTGTGTATATGATGTTAGATTCTGGAGCAAGGGGTTCTAAAGAACAAATTAGACAGCTTGGTGGAATTAGGGGCTTGATGGCGAAACCGCGTAAATCAGGCAGTACCGGCGGCGAGATCATCGAAAATCCAATTTTGACTAACTTTAAAGAAGGCCTCTCTATCCTTGAATACTTTATTTCAACTCACGGAGCGAGAAAAGGACTTGCAGATACTGCATTGAAAACAGCAGATGCCGGTTATTTAACTAGAAGGCTGGTAGATGTTGCTCAAGATGTTATCATTGCTGAAGAAGATTGTAAAACATTGAGAGGAATTTCTGTTTCTGCATTAAAAGACAATGAAGAAATTGTTGAACCTTTATATGATAGAATATTAGGTAGAACGAGCTTACTAGACGTTTACGATCCATTAAATGATAGTGAATTAATAGTTGAAGCGGGCACTGAAATCACTGAAGATGTAGCTAAAGCGATTGATAATACTTCTATCGAAACAGTAGAGATCAGGTCGGTGCTTACATGTGAAACTCAAAGAGGGGTTTGTGTAAAATGTTATGGTAAAAACTTAGCCAACGGAAGAACAGCTCAAAGGGGAGATGCAGTTGGTATCATAGCTGCTCAATCTATCGGAGAGCCGGGAACACAGTTGACTCTTCGTACTTTCCACGTAGGGGGTACTGCATCTAGTGTGGCTTCTGAATCGCAATTAGTAGCTAAGTTTGATGGTACAGTTTCTTTTGATGGTATCAGAACGACAGAATACAAAAATGATCATGGAGATAAAGTAAATATTGTACTTGGACGTGCCGGTGAAGTTAAGATCATGGAAGAAAAGTCCAATAGGATGCTTATTACTAATCATGTTCCTTATGGTGCGCATTTAGCTGTTAAAGAAGGAGATAAGGTTTCTAAAGGTGATATTCTTTGTAGCTGGGATCCTTATAACGCAGTAATTGTATCTGAATTTGAGGGGAAAGTGAAATTTGATAATATTATTGAAGGAGCTACTTATAGAGAGGAATCAGATGAGCAAACAGGGCACAGGGAAAAAGTAGTTATAGAGTCCAGAGACAAAACTAAGATTCCAGAAATTAATATTATCAATAAGAAAAACGATCAGCTAAGATCTTATAATATACCCGTAGGAGCTCACATTGTAGTGGATGATAAGGAAACTATTCAGCCGGGACAGATCCTTGTTAAGATTCCTAGAACATTAGGTAAATTAAGAGATATTACCGGAGGTTTACCTAGGGTAACAGAATTATTCGAAGCGAGAAATCCATCTAATCCTGCAGTTGTTACAGAGATTGACGGTGTGGTGAGCTTCGGTGGGATCAAAAGAGGTAACAGAGAGATCATTATTGAATCTAAAGATGGAGAACAAAAAACTTATATGGTTTCTCTAACTAAACATATTTTGGTTCAAGAAGGAGACTTTGTGTATGCCGGAGCACCTTTATCAGACGGAGCAATCACGCCAAGAGATATTCTTGATATTGAAGGGCCGTTTTCTGTACAAGAGTATATAGTAAATGAAATTCAGGAAGTATATCGTTTACAAGGTGTAGATATCAATGATAAACATATTGAGGTAATCGTTCGCCAGATGATGCGCAAAGTTAAAATTGAAGATGCCGGTGATACCAGATTCTTAGAAGGTGAAGCGGTAGATAAATTTGCTTTTATTGAAGAAAATGATTGGGTTTACGATAAAAAAGTAATTACCAAGGCAGGCGAATCAGCTAATTTAAGAGTAGGGCAAATTGTTACTTTGAGGCAAATACGAGAAGAAAACTCTCTGTTAAAACGTAATGATCAAAAAGTAGTCGAATTCAAAGATGCGACACCTGCAACTTCTAGTCCGCTACTTCAAGGTATTACTAGAGCTTCTTTAGGTACAGATAGCTGGATCTCTGCAGCTTCATTCCAAGAAACTACTAAAGTATTGAGTTCTGCTTCTATTGGAGCAAAAGAAGATTATTTATTAGGACTTAAGGAAAATGTGATCGTTGGGCATAAAATACCTGCAGGCACAGGCATAAAAGAGTTCCAAAACATGAGAGTTGGTTCTAGAGAAGAATTAGAAAGGCTTACGGAAGTACATGAAGTAGAAGCTGAAGAAGTAACAGTTAAATAAATAGAGAATAAAAGGCTACAAATAGTAGCCTTTTATTTTTAAATATAATTCTATGGCAGAGGTAAAAAAAGATCAGCAACAAGAGCAAAATAAGATAAATATTGAGCTATCTGATGAAATAGCTGACGGAATATATTCCAATTTAGCTATTATTACTCATTCAAATGCTGAATTTGTAATTGATTTTGTTAGAATGATGCCCGGCATGCCTAAAGCAAAAGTTAAATCAAGAATACTTTTGACTCCTCAACATGCTAAAAGATTGATGAAAGCTTTAGAAGATAATATCGATAAATATGAAGCTATGCATGGAGATATTAAAGATTCGGATAGTGGCATGCAAGGAGGAATTCCTATGAACTTTGGCGGCCCTACCGCTCAAGCATAAAGAGATATGCAATCTTTTAATGAGGCAAATTATCTTTTATAATACCATAAAGATAAGTTCCTAATACAGCGGATATAATAGTAATAATAATTGCTATATATCCATTTCCCATTAATACATATAAAGGTCCCGGGCAAGCCCCTGTGAGTGCCCAGCCTAAACCAAATATACTTCCACCAATTAAAGCTGCTCGATAGTTAGGTGGCTTGGAAGCAATAGAAATAGTTGCTCCATCTATATCTTTAAGCTGAAGTCGTTTAATTATTGCAATTATTATAATGCCTAAAATAACTGCAGAACATATGATACCATACATGTGAAATGATTGGAAGCGGAACATTTCTTGAATACGAAACCATGATATTGCTTCAGATTTAGTCATAATGATTCCGAATAAAGCACCTATCAATATGAACTTTATAGCTTTCATAACTTTAAAATTATAGGTAATAAAATATAGGTCATTAAAAGCCCTCCTATAAAAAATCCAATTACCGCTACTAATGAGGGAAGTTGTAAGTTAGATAGTCCGCTAATAGCATGGCCGGAGGTACATCCTCCTGCATATCTTGTACCAAAGCCAATTAGAAATCCACCTATAATTAATATAAACCAGTTCCTGAAATTTCCTAAAGCACTAATTTCAAAAACTGAGGAAGGCATTAAACCTGAAAAATCATTAATACCTAATGATTGTAAATCTGCAACTGTCTCTTGACTAATATTTATTACATTATCAGAATTAGATAAGAAAGAATGTGCTATAACTCCACCAAGTATAGCACCGGCTACAAATAAAAGATTCCATACTTCTGATTTCCAATTGTAGTTAAAAAATGATGAGTTTTTTCCGGCTCCTAAAGCAGCACACATATGCTTGAAAGAACTGGAAACACCAAAAGACTTTCCTTGATAAATCATTAGAAACATTACTAGCGATATGAGTGGTCCTGAAATATACCATGGCCAAGATTGTTGTAGTATTTCTATCACGATAGGTTATTAAATATCTCCCAAAACGGGTCTTAAGATAATTTCTTCAACGTCTGATCTATCATTAATTTTATATATGTCATAAAGTAATGAAGCTACATCTTCCGGACGCATAAATCGCTCTTCAGATAAATTGCTTTCTTTCCATGAACTTGTATAAGTCGCTCCCGGTAGCATTGCCGTTACTTTAATGTTATACGATTTCATTTCCTCTCGTAAAACTTTAGAAAAACCCAACATTCCAAACTTTGAAATTGAATAAGAACCTCCATTTTCGTAAGCCATTATACTGGCAACAGAACAAATATTAAAAATATGCCCTTCTTTTTGAGCAATCATATGAGGAAGTAGTGATTTAGTAAGCCGATAAGCACTATAAAGATTAGTTTCAATCATTTTTTCTAACGCTCCATCTTCTTCCTCATGGATATTTCCCGGAGTAAATAAGCCCGCATTATTAACTAATACATCAATCCTATCAAAATGAGAAACTACAGCTGTAGTATATTCTTGTAAACTTATTTTATTAGAAACATCGCATGCTTTGACAAAAATCTGTATAGTTGGAAATGCATTACTTAACTCATTTTTAACTTTTTGCAAATCTTTTTCATTTCTGCTGCATAAGGCGAGATCGAATTGCTCTTCTGCTAATTTAAATGCAATGGCCCTGCCAATGCCTCGAGAGGCTCCCGTAATGACCGCTACTTTATTTTCTTTATTCATATTTTATAAAAATAGCAAAATAACTAAGTTTACTCTTTAAAAATCTTAATTTTACTTATAATCCTGATACGATCAGCTAATGACATTCTTTTATCATTTCGGAAAATATATAATGCTGTTAAAGAGCCTTTTCGTTAAACCCGAAAAGTTTTCGCTGTATTGGAAAGAAACAGTGCGGCAAATGAGTGAAATAGGTATTGGCTCATTAGGCATTGTAGCGATTATATCTTTATTTATAGGAGGAGTCACGACCGTGCAAACTGCTTATCAACTTACTACTGCGTTAATTCCCAAGTCCATCATAGGATCTATCGTCAGTGATTCGACAATTTTAGAGTTAGCACCAACTATCACCTGCTTGGTTTTAGCCGGAAAGATTGGTTCGAGTGTAGCTTCAGAGTTGGGTAGTATGAGGATAACCGAACAAATTGACGCATTAAAAATAATGGGAGTCAATACTAGTGGATATTTAATAGGGCCTAAAATTGTTGCTGCATTAACGGTTATTCCTTGCCTAATCATCATTGCTGCTTTCTTGGGAATCTATGGTGGTTTAATGGCAGGAACACTTACAGGCATTTTATCTGCTGAAGATTTTGTTTCCGGAGCCAGAGAAACTTTTCGTCCATTCAACATTGTTTTATGTATGATCAAAGCTTTTACATTTGCTTTCATTATCACTTCTGTTTCGGCTTATCAGGGCTATTATACAGTTGGAGGATCTTTGGAGGTAGGACAATCTAGTACTCGTGCAGTCGTTTATTGTTGCATTTTAATTTTATTTTCTGATTACATGATCGCAGAATTATTATTATAAATGATCGAACTTAGAAATATTCATAAATCATTTGGTAAAAATCATGTATTAAAAGGCATTTCTGCTACTTTTGAACCCGGTAAAACCAGTTTAGTAATTGGTACGAGTGGATCAGGAAAAACTGTATTGATGAAATGTATGGTTGGGCTTTTTGAGGTAGATAGTGGCGGTATCTTTTATGATGGAAAGGATTTTTCTCAAATGAGCACCAAAGAGCGAAAAGAGATCAGGAAGGAAATAGGAATGCTTTTTCAAGGTACGGCATTGTTTGACTCTATGAATGTAGAGGAGAATGTTCTTTTCCCTTTAAATATGTTTTCTGACCTGTCAGAGAAAGAGAAGAAAGATAGAGTAAACTTTTGCTTAGATAGAGTAAATTTACCAGGTGTAAATAAATTATATCCTTCAGAATTAAGTGGAGGGATGATGAAAAGAGTAGGCATTGCTCGTGCAATCGTTCAAAATCCTAAATATCTTTTTTGTGATGAGCCAAATTCAGGTTTAGATCCACAAACCTCCATGGTAATAGATCAACTCATTAAAGAAATTACCCAAGAATATAACATTACGACCTTTATTAATACACATGATATGAATTCAGTCATGCAGATTGGCGACTATATTTTATATATGCATAAAGGGGAAAAACAATGGTTAGGAACGAGTCAGGATTTGATGATGGCAGATAATGAGATGCTGGAAGATTTCATATTTTCTTCCCAGTTTTTAAAACAAGCTAAAAAGAATTATAAAAAAGCTTGATAGTTTTGCATATTGGGGATATCCTTATTAGATTTGATTAAAGCATAAATTATAAAAGATGTCAGTATTAGTAAATAAAAATTCAAAAGTAATTGTACAAGGTTTTACGGGAAGTGAAGGTTCTTTTCACGCTTCTCAAATGATAGAGTATGGAACAAACGTAGTAGGAGGCGTAACACCCGGTAAAGGAGGCCAAACTCACTTAGATAAACCTGTTTTTAATACCGTCGAAGAAGCAGTTAAAGAAACAAATGCTGATGTTTCCATTATTTTTGTGCCGCCGGCATTTGCTGCTGATGCCATTATGGAAGCTGCCGATGCAGGTATTAAAGTTATTATTGCTATCACAGAAGGCATTCCTGTTCAAGACATGGTAAAAGCCAGAGAATATATTTCAGATAAAGAATGTACGTTGATCGGCCCTAATTGTCCGGGCGTGATCACGCCGGGTGAAGCAAAAGTAGGTATTATGCCGGGTTTTGTTTTTAAAGCCGGAAGAATCGGGATTGTGTCAAAATCAGGTACGTTAACATATGAAGCCGCAGATCAAGTGGTAAAAGCAGGACTTGGTATTTCAACAGCTATCGGAATTGGCGGTGATCCGATTATCGGAACGCCTACTAAAGAAGCAGTGCAATTATTAATGGAAGATCCGGATACAGATGCTATCGTGATGATCGGAGAGATTGGCGGAAATTATGAAGCACTGGCAGCAAAATATATTAAATCTACCGGAAATAAAAAACCAGTAGTTGGGTTCATTGCAGGCCAAACAGCTCCTAAAGGAAGGACTATGGGACATGCCGGTGCTATCGTTGGTGGAAAAGACGATACTGCAGAAGCTAAAATGAAAATTATGAGAGAGTGCGGTATTCACGTTGTGGAATCTCCTGCAGTGATAGGTAAAACAATGGCTGAGGTTTTGAGCGAGGTTACTGCTTAATTAGAAAAAACATAAATTCAATAAAAAGGCTAATGAGAGTAATCTTATTAGCCTTTTTTATGCTGAAAAGTTTTCATATAGCCTTTTATATTTTTTGTAACTTCACTAGCTGTTTTAAGATAAATATATGAAAGGAATTATTTTAGCCGGAGGAGCAGGCACAAGGTTGCATCCCATCACGTATGCTTTGAGTAAACAGATGATGCCAATCTACGATAAACCAATGATTTATTATCCATTATCTGTGTTAATGGGAGCCGGTATAAATGAAATTTTAATTATTTCTACACCGCAAGACCTACCTAATTTTGAACGATTATTGGGTGACGGAAAATCATATGGATGTTCATTTCAATATAAAATACAAGAAGTTCCAAACGGCTTAGCACAAGCATTTGTTATAGGAGAAAAATTTATTAAAGATGATAAGGTGGCTTTAATTTTGGGAGATAACATCTTCTATGGCAGTGGGTTAGAAGACTTATTAATGATGAATGTTGATCCCGATGGTGGTATGGTTTTTGCGTATCATGTATCAGATCCCGAACGATACGGGGTAGTGGAATTTGATGAAGATTTTAATGCTATTCATTTAGAAGAAAAACCTATGCATCCAAAATCTAATTATGCCGTACCGGGTTTATATTTTTATGATAATTCCGTTGTGGAAATTGCTAAAAATTTAAAGCCTAGTGCTAGAGGCGAATACGAAATTACGGATGTTAATAAGGCATATCTAAAACAAGGCAACCTTAAAGTGGGTATTCTAGATAGAGGAACAGCATGGTTAGATACAGGGACATTTGATTCTCTTATGCAGGCATCACAATTTGTTCAAGTAATAGAGAAAAGACAAGGGCTTAAAATTGGCTGTATTGAGGAAGTTGCATATAGAAAAGGATTTATTAATACTCAAGAATTGAAAAAACTAGCCGAACCATTATTGAAAAGTGGTTATGGAGAATATTTAATGAACCTGATTAAATAAGATTGTGAGCAAAGTTATAGTTACCGGCGGTTGTGGATATATAGGATCTCATACTATTGTTGATTTAATTAATAATGGTTTTGAAGTAGTTTCTATAGATAATAATAGTAAGTCTAATGAAACTATCTTAGACAGAGTAAAAACAATAACCGGGAAGCAAGTCACCAATTACAAAGTGGATATTTGTGATCTTAAAAAGTTGCAAATCGTCTTTGAGAAAGAAAAAAACATTAGTGGAGTAATCCACTTTGCAGCTTATAAAGCAGTAGGCGAATCCGTTGCTGAGCCCTTATTATATTTTCATAATAACTTAACTTCATTAGTGAATATTCTTCAATGTGTTCAAGATTATGATATTAAAAGTTTTATTTTTTCCTCATCATGCACAGTTTACGGGTCAGCTACAGCACTACCTGTTACCGAACAAACTCCTATGGGTGTGGCAGAAAGTCCGTATGGGAGAACAAAACAAATGGGAGAGCATATTGTAACAGATTACTCCAAAGCTCATGATACCAATACTATCCTATTGAGGTATTTTAACCCTGTCGGTGCTCATGAATCTGCTTTGATTGGAGAGTTGCCATTAGGAAAGCCTAATAATTTAGTTCCGGTGATTACGCAAACAGCTATTGGAAAGATTGAAAAAATGAAGGTCTTTGGTAAAGATTACGACACTAAAGACGGAACCTGCGTAAGAGATTATATTCACGTGATGGATATTGCCAGTGCTCACACAAAGGCTTTGCAATATTCTTTGTCAACCTCAGCACCCATTCGTGCAGAAGTATTTAATTTGGGCACTGGAAATGGTGTTACCGTACTAGAAGTGATTAAGGCGTTTGAAAAAGTTTCCGGAGAGCAGCTTAATTATGAAATGGCTGAGCGTAGGCCAGGTGACATTATGGCAATTTATGCAAATAATGAAAAAGCCAATAAGGTTTTAAGTTGGCAACCTCAAATTGAAGTTGAGGAAATGATGAATAGCGCGTGGAGGTGGGAAAAAAACTTGAAAAATAACCCTTTAAAATAGCTGATCATGAAAATTAAAGCACCTTTTAATCTCAAAAAATGGATTGATGAGAATCGGGATATTTTAAAACCACCCGTTGGTAATAAAAACCTATATGCTGATGCAGGAGATTATATTGTGATGATTGTTGGAGGTCCAAATGCTAGGAAAGACTACCATTATAATGAGAGTGAAGAACTATTCTACCAATTAGAAGGAGATATAGAAGTAGGTATTCAAGAAGATGGTAAAGCTATTGATGTACCGATTAAAGAAGGAGAGATGTTTTTGTTGCCCGCTAAAGTACCCCATTCACCAAGAAGGTCTGCTAATTCTGTTGGGTTGGTGATAGAGCTCAAGCGAGAGGAAAAGCATAAAGATGGATTGTTGTGGTACTGTGAAAATTGTAATAATATGCTTCACGAAACTTATTTTAAATTGACTAATATAGAAAAGGATTTTCTTCCAAGGTTTAAAGCTTTTTATAACTCCAAAGATTTAAGGACTTGTAAAAAGTGTGGAACTACGATGGAAGCAGATGAAAGGTTTGTGAAGAAATAGAGATTTAAAAGCAAATCACTAGGTATAAATACCTAATTTTTTATCTGTCAGCAAATTACAGATGAAATAATTTGGCTAATTATTGAAAAACCTACATCTTTGTTAAGTAATAGATAAAGCCAAGAATGAAAATTATATTTTCTCTTATTATCATTTCTTTCTCAGTTTTTGCTCAAGTTCCCAATCCTCAATTCGGCTCCTTTAATCCAACTTACGTAAGCCCAAATCAGTTTAGACCATCAAGTTATGGAAGCCAAACACCTTCTTCAATTCATCAAAAAAATAGAGAAATAATGAGGCGTATGGGCATGACACCCCCTCCAACTGATGCAGAAATAAAAGCCAGCATAAGAGCAATGGCTGAAATGGGAGAAAGAAGCGAGGAAGTGAAAGAATATGAGCAAGTGAGCAAAGTGGCTTCTTTGCTTAAAAAAATTTACATTATTGAATCTCAAAAGCCAGATAATTATTGGCAGTCCACTGAATATAAAAATGCTATTAGACCTTTTGAACAGTCAAGAGACTTTATGAAAGAGATGCTAACAGGTAAAAGAACACTTTCCATAAAAGAAGCCTACTTTGCTTTAGAATCAGCTTATGGTGATATGTATTTAGATAGAAGCCAGTTTGAAAGAAAAATCCAACAATCAGTTGTCTTTATAAGACAATGGATGCTAGAAAATAATTTAGATATTCGTAGCAACCAAGATATTCACGAAGCTCTTCAAAGATTTATGGCAGATACCCTATACATCAAAGGGGTTTCAAAATCTGATGTTAGATTTGTAAATAACCCTACAGGTCATTTACCTTTCTACTATGATTACATAGATAATCGAAGTGAAAAAGATACCAGAAATTATCATGTGTCTAAAACGTTGGCAACTGGAACAGGTCAATGCCATACCTTACCATCTGTTTATTTGATATTGGCAGAAGCATTAGGAGCAGAAGTTTATTTGTCTTATGCTCCTGTTCACTCCTTTATAAAGTTTAGAGATAGTCAAGGTACTATTCATAACTACGAGGCTACTTCAGATTGGTTGATGTCAGACCAATTTTATATGAAAGACCTACATATTCGTACTGAAGCTATTAGAAGCAGGTTATATCTTGATACGCTAAACACTCAGCAAATAGTTGCCGCCTGTTTAATTGATCTTGCTTGGTTTCACAATAAAAGATATGGTACTGCTGACGGAAGATTTGTTAATAGCTGTGTGGATTTTGCATTGAATTATTTTCCCAACAAAGCAAATGAAGCAGCTTTGCAATTAAAAAGCGGAATCTATGCCAATGAACTATTACACCTTTTAAGCAAAAATGGCATATATGATTTAAAGGACTTGGATGATGTTCAGGGAGCAAGAGCCTTATATAATAAAATTGTTGCCAATGAAGATTACTTACGCTCTTTAGGTTACCAACCAATTCCAGAAGAGGCTTACGAAGCTATGCTTCAACGGCACGATAAAAAAGGTAGGTGGCAAATTGCTAGTCAAATTCAAACAAAAGAAAAAAGAAACTTATTTTTCCAACAATAAACCAACTGATGAAATTCCAGAATAAAATTTTATTGAGCCTTTTTGCCAGTATAACACTATTAGCTACAGGTATCAAAGCGAATGAAACCGATAAGGAGAAACAACATTTCTATGATGCTCTTGATGAAATCAAAGAAATGCTAGAGGGTGAGCAAGTAGCTAGTTTTGAAAGGGCAGTATTCCTAACTGAAAATGCTTATTGGGGAAATAAACTGAGTTATAAAGGCTTTCAACAGACTTTAGACTTTCATGCGAACCTTATTGAAACTTTAATAAAGTCCAATAAACATCTAATAGATGGAGAATATAAAAATCCTGACTTTGATAGTTTTCTAGACCATAAGGTCAAACATATTGACCTAACTAAAATGACCTTTTCAGGAGATAGAGCTAAAGCATATAGCGAAGATTTATTAAAGAACTGGGCTATTTATTCTTACCTGACCGATACTTTAACTGTAAAGGTTGGAGAATATGAGTTTCAACATCTACCGTATGAATATCCAATGGATGACCCGTTTGGATTAAATAACTGGTCGTATTCGCAAGTAACCAATCTCTTGACCTCCCAAGACCGAAAAGGCAATTGCTACGCTCAAACTGCTTTATTTAAAGTCTTATCAGAAAGATTAAATACGGATGCTCAAATTGCTGTTGCTCCTCAACACGTTTTCATTCAGCATAAGGACAAAAGAGGTGATATATATAATATAGAATTAGTATCTAGGGCGTTTCCTGATGACGGTACTTTGCAAACATTAACTTATACCACCAAAGTAGCATTGATGAGTGGTATTTCTATGAGAGCATTAAATCTTAAAGAATCTGTAACGCTTTCTTTAATTTATTTAGCAAAGGGGTATGAGCAGAAATTTGGTAATAAAGCAGATGATTTCTTATTGCTATGTGCTAATCTAGCATTAAAGCATGACCCTTTAAATCTAAGTGCAATGTTGCTCAAGTCTCAAGTTTATGAGACAACACTATACGAATACGCACAAGTTAATAGTATTAATGATTGGAAATCTTTACAATCTAATGCTAACACGAGTGAAGTTTTCTACAAACAAGAGGCAACATTAAAGCAAATGCATAAACTTGGCTACATTGAAATGCCAGCATATATGCATAATCAAATATATGCAGGAGCAAATCATAAAGAAGGCGACTCTAAAATCTTAGTACAAGATCTTACACCTAAACCTTATGGAGAAGAAAAGGCACAGGACGCAAGATATTTTACCATTACACATGGATTGATGGAAGAAGTTCATGTAAAACGACCTATCGAAAAATATGGACTATGTTCTTTTGATACTAAAGCAAAGACCATTTCTGATTTTAATTTAGAACCTAACGAAACCAGCGTTTTAGTTGACCCTGTGGTTTTTGCAATGTCAGTTGACCCTTTGGCTCACAAATTTCCAGCGGAAAGTCCTTATCTATTTAGTGGAGCTAATCCAATTTTTTATATAGATAAAAGTGGGCTATATAAAATTAGTGCAGCAGACCAAAGTAAGTCGGAAATGTTTACTTCATATTTGAAAAAGCAAATCAAGGATGATGTATTAAAAAGTGAAAATATTATGAATGGTCTCATGAAATACGGGCAACTAAATCAAGAGGATATTTCACGGTTGTTAACTTTTGGTAAAGGTCCTACTATAGAAATAGTAGATAAGTTACCATTTAATGCGGAAGGATATTATACAGGCGGACAAGATGGTGTAATTCAAATAAGCCAAAAACTTATAGATAACCTAAATAGCTCCAACCCTGAAGATAAAGAGGCTGCTTTATTATGGTTAAGTAGTACTTTGTTACACGAAACGGTGCACTTTGGAGATTGGCAAGATGGAAACCCAGACGATAATCAAGGTGTAACTTACGACTTGACTGATGTAGATGGTGAAAAAGTCCAAATTTTCAAAGGAAGTGAAAAAGGTCAATTATTTGAATCTGAAGTATATAAGAATAGTGAGTTTGGAGCTGGAATAGACAACATGCAGGATGCTAAAAATGTTGTTAACGAAAAGTCACAGACTACAGAAAGGTCTAAGGATTTACCCAATTCACCACAAAAATAAAGCATATGAAATTTTTAGTTATTAATATGACTTTGCTATTGGGTGTTTTTGCATGCAATCAAGTGGCTGAAAGTGATGAGTGCCATTTTCTTAAGAGCATATTAAGGGAAGATATTATTCAGAAATATTATCATATCACCAGGTTTGATGGCGATTATATTGTTGTAGTGGATACAGGTAACTACTTTTATAATTGTAGTGAGTTCTTGATAGGCGCTCATCAAGTAAAAAGAGTAAAAGATAATAAAGAGTTAAAAGATGGAAAGCAACTTTGGGTCGAAATTTATAATGTTGAAAAAATAGACACTAATGCTATTAAGGTTACGCTTGGAAGCAGAATTAATGGGTTATATGGATATGTAATTTATAGTATTAGGAATAGTCAATATCTCTTAAAGAAACATCAACTTGGTCAGATTTAAGCAATACTGAGCAAAAAAGAAAGCTAAAATGAGGATGAACAAAACTACTCTACATCCCCTAAGCATACATCAGGAAGTAACTCAAAGAAAAAAGCAAAGGATACAAATGGTAAACTGTAATAATTTAACAACAATTGTTGTATTAAGTTCTCTATTTATATTTTTTACTTCGTGCGTAAATAAAAAGCAAGTAGAAGCTCAAAAAATTGTAAGTAAAATATATGAGTTTAAAGAAGCAAATGCTCGTTATCCTAATTCATTAGATGAGATTGGAATAAAAGAAAAAGAAGAAGGTCCTATCTATTATATGTTAACAGAGGATTCTGCAAACTTTAGAGTTTGGTACGGACTTAACTTAGGTGATTCTACGGTATACCAATCAAAAAGTGGCGAATGGTATGGTGATGAATAAATTGCAAGTATTTTTAATCTTCAATATCATGCTTACTCTGAGCTGCATAAATGAAAAAGTTGAAAAATCTAACTATTTATGTATTGCATTCAATGAAGTGATAAAAACACCAATTTTCTCAAAGCAATTTTTGAATGAACAATCGGAAAAAAGTATCATTACAATTATTGACACTTCGGGTAGGCTAACTAATTGTAATCTCTCTTTTGTAAAAGAAGTTCCAGTAAAAACCAATAGCCACTTAATGGGAAAATCAATAATGCTAAGCGACCCCAATATTTTGATGATTTCAGATGGAAGTAAAAGCCCCGAAGATTATAGCATTAGCCTTTGGTGCCCATCATCTGGCTCAGCCCTTATTGTTAATTATCTTATTAACGATAAAAAAGAATTGGAGTTAATGGGATATAGAATTGGTGATTACTGAGTGTAATAAGATAAATGAGACGATACAAATTTTCTTTTCTCATTCTAGGAGTGGAGTTGCTATCTTTAAGTGGGCAGAAAATAAGAACCATAAAGTAGATGTAGTTAACTTTTTTTAATGATAAAAAAGAAGCGATTTTTATAGCAGAGAATTTAAGTAATCAGAAGTATGAAGAAAATGGATGAGGTGAAAATGTTAATAAAAGTAAAGAATATAGTTGGTGGCAGTATTTAAAAGGGATAAGTTCCTACTTCCTGAATAACAATGAAAATACATATAACATATAACCAAAAAGACTACAAGGTTGATTTTAGCAAAGCAATCGACCTCTCTATCCCATTAATTTTTAACGGTGATCAACCCAATCTTTATAATGTTCCAAAAGCTGCTGCTCAGGTATTTGAAGGAGATGGTTTCGTGGGAGATACACGTAGAGGAGGAGGGTGTAACTTTGAAAACTACCAACTTTGTACTCATTTGAATGGTACTCATACTGAATGCGTAGGACATATTACTAATAAGCGAATTTATATCAACGAGGTACTTAAAAACGAATTAATTCCGGCGACATTAATTACCGTTTCTCCTGAATATTCATCTCAACAGAACGAATTTTATACCCCACCTCTTGAAAAAGATGATCAGATAATTACAAAAAAGATACTAACAGAAGTTTTATCAAATTATGATAAAAACTTTTTAATAGGATTAATCATTAGAACTTTACCTAATGATCCTTCAAAAAAATCTCGCAGGTATATGGAGCATCCTGCTCCTTTTTTTACGCTAGAAGCGATTGAATTCATCAATGAACTTGGTATAGAGCATTTAGTTATGGATACGCCTTCTGTCGATAGAATGTTTGATGATGGTAAGTTGAGTGTACATCATGCTTATTGGAATATCCCCCAAGGTTCTCATGAGGTAGATGAAAATAATATTTCTACTAAAACAATAACCGAGATGGCTTTCATTCCTGATGAGGTGTCGGATGGGCAATATTTCTTGCAAATTCAAATTCCTAATTTTACGGCTGATGCCGCTCCGAGTAGACCGATGTTATACCAACCTGAATAATAGGCTTCTGCTCAAAAATTCAACGACAAGATATAGTGAGCGGGTGACTATTCTATCGAAGCTATTAGAAAGAAATAAAAACCATTAAAGTAACAACGCAGTCACCCGCTCACTTTTACAATTAATCAGTGATAATCATTCTTTTGGTATCAATTTCTTTTCCATCTATGATTAATGAATACATATACATGCCGGGTGCTAATGAAGAACTTTGTAATATTATAAAAGAGGTCTCTCGATCTTGAATTTCTATTTTTTGTTTTTGTAAACCCTGCATATCATAAATACGTAAAAAAGCTTGAGTTGATTCTTTAGGGATGTAAAATTTAATCTCTGTTTCTTTATTAAATGGATTAGGATTATTTTGATATAACTGTGCGACATTATTAATCTCTAATTCTGAATCTTCATAAGATGTTAGATCAGCATTTTTATTAGAAGATTCACTTGTGAACAAGGCTATTTCACTTTCAAGACGTACTATATCTTTATTGAACTTATCAATAGTACTTTGTTGAGTATTGATAGCTTGTAATAAAATAGGTATGAAACCATCATAATTAACGCCAAGAAACCCATCTTGACCTCTAAAAACCAACTCAGGGAAATACTCTTTAACTTCTTGAGCATTAAAACCAATATGCATGTGATCATAAAAAGCCACTTCCTCTGGAGTAAGATCTGGAACAATATTGCCCGTATCACTTTGATATAAACCCAATTCTTGAGGTGTTTTCTTTTTATATTTAATAGGTTCAATCAGTTTAATCTTATTAATATATGTTGCTTCCAATTTTTGAATTTCTTTTTTGGTGTTTATATCAGAAGTTATAACAGTAGAACCATAGACCCAACCATTTCCTGTGATTTTAACATCTCCTTGAAAATATCCGGCAAACTTTCCTTGAATGAAAACATCAGACGTATTTACACTTCCAAATATACCGTACCATCATTAGTTCCATAAAGTGAGCCTTTTACACCATAATTAAATCCAGAAGTGCTATTTCCTGCAACAGCATAGATACCGTAAGATCTGCCATTGGAACTTACGGTTGGAGAATTAGCACTAGCTCTCATACCATAGCTATATCCTACACCACTTATAATAGAACCGTTAACTGCATAACCTGTACTAGAAGGAAAGTTTGGAGTAGCTTTATCAACATATAACCCAACACTTCCTGAAACACTATTAGGTTGGCTAATGTATGTTTTTATTCCAGTCTGTGGTTCATAGTTTATTCCAATATTGCCATCAATATTTACTTTGAGTTGAGCATAGCTGGTATTATAGAAAGGAATCAATAGAAAGCTTATAAGTAGAGTTTTAAATGTCAATTTTTGCATGATTTATGAGTTTTGGTTTAAACAAATTATTTTCCAGAGAATTAATTACCTGTCCCACCACCACCGCAACCAAAATCTTGGTCAGTCATAATTTCAAATTTTCCTCCGAGTTGAACTTCAAAGCCATCTTCTAAAATTACAGCTTCTTTCCCCTGAAAGGTTACATCAGCTCCATCAGTAATTACTACATCACCTTGAGGTGTAGTTCCAATAACACTTCTACCTGCTGAAACACCGTAAATACCAAACCATGTTGCAGTTCCAGTAATTACTTTGTTTTGAATGTAATTAGTACCTCTCCGTGCAGCTTCTTTTACTGCTTCATATGCGTCGACCCTTCCTGCACCTAATTTCCCTGCATAGGGGGCATTTTCAGGAATAGCGTATATATTCACCGCTGTGCTTTTTAAAATGCTTTCTACTTCATCTGGAGTTAAGCATGGATTAGCTGAAAGCATTAATGCACAAACTCCTGCTACCTTAGGAGTAGCGAATGAAGTCCCCCAATTTCCAGCATACATATTATTCGGCCAAGTAGATAAAACATTATATCCTGGTGCACATATATCCACTTTGTCATTATGGCTATGTGCAGTTATTGGATCTCCAATTATTTCCTCATGGACATCTTTCCAGTTATTGGCTCCATATGTGGGATCTATGTATCCAACATCATTTATGTGACCAACGGAAGAAACTGATATCACGTTATCATACGAAGCTGGAAAAATTCTACAAGTTCCATCCCCTACATTTCCACCATTACAACTCATAGGTGTTGTACAAGGATCGCAATCATTTGGAGACTTAGGGGGCAAAACTGTCTTTCCCAACATGGTCCATTTGCTGCTGAGGCCACTACAATTGTCCCATTCTCATATATCTCATTGAAAATTTGTTGATGTCTAGAATTAGAATGTATGGAACCAAAACTTAAGCTTATAATATCTACACCATTATCTGAAGCTTCTTTTATTTTATTAATATTAGTGGTTTTGTATAACCATAGCTTGCAATTAAATCCCGCACCACTTTTACCCTTTCCATTATCTGTCGCAGCAGCAGCACATCCCGCTACCCTAGTACCATGATTGTCCTCAATCTTTTCAAGGATTACATTTCCATCCATATAGGCAATCTGACTGGCCAAATCTTCATGATAAATATCAAAGCCCTCACTTTCAAATATTGCAATATTGATATCTGAAGCCCCTTTTGTTACATCCCAGGCTTTAAGAATATTGATAAGCTCGAGTGCATAGTCTGGTCCTACACCTGAATAATCATTAGGTGTATAGGTGGGATAGTAGATGGGAATTTGTTCAATATTAATAAATTCATTATTAAAAATACTTAAGTCTTGGGCTAAAATTTCTTCATCACAAACACAAGAGATTTCAACTGTATTCAGTAGAGATTGACTTGAGGTATTTGGAAATGCAGGCTTGATGCTATAAACATTTTGATTGACAAATACTTCACTAATTGGTGCAGAGAACAAATTTTCAAGTAGTACCGAACTAGAATCTATTGAAATATTAATTTCTTGAATTGATCTATTGCCAGTAAAATCAGCATATAATTTTCCTTTTTCAAATAATTGCGAATAACTATTCACAGTTAGTAGCGTAAGTAGAATTAATAAAATGAATTTCATTTTCGAACTAATTTTTAAAAAATCTTTCATGCAAAATTACATCATTGAATATAATCTTGAAAATATATAAACCTTTTGGTATATCATTTATAGCAAGTTTATTATCTTTTTGAGATATATATTTTTGAATAATTACCTTTCCTGTCTTATCATAAATTAAAACTTCCGCATCTTTAGATAAATTATTAATGTACAACACATCCTGAGTAGGGTTAGGATATAGCTCAATTGTAGAACTATTGTTTGGAATGCCAACATTAGTTGCCAAAGTATCTTCACAGGTTTCAACAGGTTTATAATTGATATTTTCGTCCGAATAGCAACGGAGTCCACCATACCATTGATATGGCAAGGGTAAAAAGACTTCCATGCCAAAAAATAACGAGGTACTCCCCAAAAATTCTATGATTTCAATAAAAAAGAAATCAGATGGATCAACATAGTCAGTCAGTAATCTTCTATAAAATTCCCCATCAATCTCAACAGAATCTTTTTGAATAATTTTTGTTTGAAAACTATAAAATTCACTTCCTTCTAGATGTAATACCCCAAAGAATGTTGAGTCTCTGACGACCAAAGTATCTCCAACCTCTAAGCTAAAATCATATAAAACATAAAACTCATCATAAAACTTATCATAGTGATAAACCCGATCACTATCACTATAAATAATCTCTTCTTTCCCAAAATCAGTATATTCTCCATTAAAATATTTAGTATACTTCAAAATTTTACAGTCTTTCCCTTGTATAGTGGTATCACCAATAGATTCACCCATGAGAAATGATTTATCCTGAGGTCTATATTTAACCCCATTATAATACCACTTTGCACCTACTGGAGCCCACTCATTTTGAGTATAACCATAGAAAATATTTAAAAATATTACTAGTAAAGGAGTAAAATGCTTAATAAAATTCATAAGGCAATATTATTAATCGAATGTAAACGTACATATAAAATTTAAACATAATGTAATATTTTAAAAATAATTTAATTTCTACCTTCTCTTGAAATTCATTAATTTTAATCATATTTAAAACGATATGATCAAAACTATGCTATTCGAACTTATTGATTTTGTAAAATCACAATGTCAAAATGATGTATTTGCAAAAATTACAATTACTTATTCAGATGAAAAATATTTTATGATTAAAAATTAGGTCGATTAGACGTCACTCACATCACCGTATGTTCTAGTCCTAATTAGACGGCATTCAAATTTGAATAGAGAATTTGAGCTAAAACCGGGAGCTGTAATGATCGTAAATCCGGTCTATCAATGTGATTAAAGCCTTTTTTCATAACTTATATATTCGCTGCTTTATGGAGAAACTTAGAACTCCCCAATATTAAATAAAGTGAGCGGGTGACTATTCTATCGAAGCTATTGGAAAGAAATAAAAGCTATTAAAGTAACAACGCAGTCACCCGCTCACTTTGGGTATAATACCAATGTGATTTATAAAATAGTAATAGACCGCTATTATACCAAATATAAATGTTTTTTTATTTAAGTTGTTTGCTCAATTAATCTGTGATAATCATTCTTTTAAATTTATGACTTTATTATTTTTTGTAGAAAGAATTAATGTTGAATCTGTTAATTGATATTTTTCAACTTCAGTTAAAATATAAACAATATTTTTAGCAAAATCGGAGTCACAACATATTTCAGTACATTCAGTATCTGTAAAATCAATAGAGTTGTTACTCTTAAATTTTACTTTTCCCGAACATTTGTTAATATCCAATTTTAGCACATAACTTTTTTTATCTTCAAAAGTCAATGTATAAATTTTTCCCTGAGCAGGATACTGTAATGCGGAATCAGCATGAACCTTTATGCTTTCAACTTGCCAGTTATTTTCAATTATTATTTGTTTTTCCTTGGAACAGCCAATAATCATAGGAATCAATAAACTCAATAAAATTGACTGTGTTGTTATTTTAATATTTTTAGTATAACTTTTCATAAAGTCCAAAATTATAAAATATTTTTTCACTGCTTTGTTATAGCGATAGAATTTTTTTTGTATCGGTTTTTAATTTACGTGTATTATTTGAGTGATCTAAACTTTTTTGCAATATTGCAATTGTTGTAATATGGTATTATTAAATATGACGAAAAGATACTATGCCTAATAACAATATGCTGATTTCTTTCAATATTGACTACTGAGGATATGTAAGAAGTTGAAGTAGTTTGTTCAAAATCGTTGACAAGCAAATAAAACAATAGAACATGAAAAATACTATAGAACAAATTGACAAAAAGCGAGAGGTTGGCAAGCTACCACACACAAACGACCGCTACGCTTGCCAAACATATGCTTTCACAGTAACTCTTAAAAAGAAACACAATTTTATGACTTCAATGATTATACTATTCTTTTTCCTGACTATAGTAACAGGTTGTACTAAAAAGGACTTTTTTACCGACTCTGAATTAGAAATGGTTGAAGTTTATTCCACCGGAGACAAATTCTCAATGATAAGCAGCACTGGTGACACTTTAACTTTCACCATAAAAGATAGACAATTGGAAAAAAAGAAACGAAATTGTGCTGAGTGTTTTGGTCCGACAAAATACGAAGAACTGACCTATGAATTAAATATTTCTTCTATTTCAGGTCGTCAATATGAAGGCAAATTTTGGGCAGTTTCGTTGGAAGAACAAAAAAACCTGATACAGTATAATATTAACACACCTAACCCTAATGCTGCTTTTATAGGAGAATTTGATGTATCATCAACCACAAATAATATTACTTTGGGTAATGTAAATTATTCAAATGCAAGCTGTGACAATCGTACATGTTATTCTCAAGACATAGGATTTCTAAGGTTTTCTGATCCCAGTGATACACTAACTTTAATTCCATAAATATCTATATCATGAAAAAAATAACATCCATTGGCTTTAGCACAACAATGATTTTGTTAATTATTACATTTTTACTTAGCTCGTGCAGCAAAGATATTTTTCATGACTTAACGCTTGATGAGCAAGCATTTCTTGTTTATGAACTAGGAGAGCAATTTAAGTTGAAAAATGAAATGACGGGAGACACACTAAATTTTGTAGTATCTAAAAAGTCATTGGAATACAGTCAGGATAAAAAATATGGAAGTATTAATGACCATTATGTTCAAGAAGGTGAAAATAATTTCTCAGCAAATAATTGTAAAGGCGAAATTCTTATAAGAAAGGGGGTTGATGATTCCTTTGAAATTGGGATATATTTCAAAGGCTCACCAATTGAATTTAATTTTTCAGGAAGACATGATTCATATAGTTTTCCAATTTCCCTCACGATTGGTTCCATAGAACATCATAAATTATACCTTTTTGAAGCTGGAGACACTAAGCTATTCTTTTCAAAAGAGATTGGGATAATTAAAATTGAAAACGCTTCAACAGGGAATCTTTACACTGTTTTGCCATAAAATTAAAGTCATGAAAAAATCAATTATTATTTTATTATTTGCACTAAGCATAAATGTAATGGCTCAGAATGCTCCTTACGATTCACTGAATGCTCCTTACGATACACTGATAACCGAAATCAAGGATTTTTATGACAATCTTGACCACTCTGCCATGTAGGCAAATTATCTCTTAAACAGAGGTTTTATTGTAATGAACGAACTGGAAGAATGGAAAGACGGTTATCCGGTAATTACCAACCTTGAAAGGTGGAAATATATTTATCGTGCCATCCACGAATCAGATCTCACTCAGCAAACACAGCTTCCGCCGGTTGATTCATTAACTATGAAAAACAATATAGAAGAATATGGAACTTCAACCATATTTCGACATAAAAAAAATAGATTTGTGTATATCTCATTTGAAAAGGCTTCTGCAAAAATTACAATTACTTATCCAGATGAAAAATATTTTATGATTAAAAATTAGGTCGATTAGACGTCACTCACATCACCGTATGTTCTAGTCCTATAGACGGCATTCAAATTTGATACTATTTCTTATTTATATTAGCATTTATTAATGCGGCACAGTTTAAATTGATAGAGAATTTGAGCTAAAACTGAGAGCTATAATGATCGTAAATCCGGTCTATCAATGTGATTAAAGCCTTTTTTCATAACTTACATATTCGCTGCTTTATGGAGAAGCTTAGAACTGCCCAATATTAAATAAAGTGAGCGGGTGACTATTCTATCGAAGCTATTGGAAAGAAATAAAAGCTATTAAAGTAACAACGCAGTCACCCGCTCACTCTTAATGCCTCAACGAATTCAAATAATATGAATCAACAACCCTCAATCTCCTTAAAGAACTATCCTAATCCATTTTCAGATAATACAACTATTGAATATCAGATTAATCAGTCAGAATTAGTGACCATTTCGATTCATGATAATTGCGGAAGACCATTTTATAAACTCAATAATAAATCGCCACATGAAGCAGGTACATACCAAGTAAAACTTGAAGGTATTGACCTTTCACCCGGAATTTATTGTTGCACATTACAGACGGAAGAACAAATTGAAACCATTGAACTTGTAATAACAAAATAGATTAACATGAAAAATATAGCTCTTACTTATCTTTTGGCTTTATTGATACTAACCTCTTGCAAAAAAGAGGCGTTTCCTGATAAAGCAGACTTAATTGGCACTTGGATTGAACAAACGGACGACTCATTCAAGCATAAGTTGATTTTTGAAGAAGAAACGGTTTATTTTTTTAAACCTACTTCAACCGACACATTATCTTATTGGCTTAATGACAATAAAGAAAATATGTATTTCTCTCATCCATTTGCCGGAGAAAGTAACCATAAAATTTTGTTCAATAAAAAAAAAGACGAACTAACTATTTGGGGATTATTCCCAAGTACACCAGAAAATCAATCAGAAACAGTATTCAAAAAAGAATAAAACCAGCCCAATTTGCAAGCACATTTTGCAGCCACTCAATTCAACACTCAATCCAAAGCTGCAAAAGAGTGTCTTGTCCTAAAATAGGTTTACACCAAAACGTAAATTAAATATTTGCATTATGGTAAGTATTTAATTTGGATTAAAGCAAAAAAAATAGCATTATTGCAATATTAAAATAAGATTGAATAAAGTTCTAAAGGAATTAAGTTGAAGAGGAAATATTTAATTTGGATATGCTTAATGTTACTTAATGTAACACTTTCTGCTCAAGATATGTATGAAGTAGGGGCTACTTGGTATTTTAATATTCAGGAGCTGCGTCAATTTCCAGCGAATGGATATGAAAAATATGAAATAGTTGGAGATACAATTTTGGCAGAGAAAGTAGCTAAGATAGTTGCTGTTGATAGAGTTTATTATGATGGTAGAACAGAAGATTGGTCTGACGAATATATTTATGAAGTTAATGAGAAAGTTTACTTTTGGAATGACAGCACCTTTGAGTTGATGTATGATTTTAATCTTAATGTAGGAGATACATTAGATGTTTCTATCGAAAATTATCATTGTGATTCTGTTACCCCTTTAATAGTTGTTTCTATTAGTGTGATTAATGTGAATGGTAAGGAATTAACAATACAAGATGTAAGTTCGACAATATATATTAAGGATATATATGGAGGATCTGATGAAAATTATAATTTTAGAATTATAGAAAATGTAGGAATAGCAAATAGTTTCATATTTGATCCCGCTTGTATTGTAGATGATAATTTCGCTTATATAGGGCTAAGATGTTATACAGATAGTCAAGTAACCTATAAAAGTGAATGGTGGCAAAGGTGGTATTCGGAAGCGGCTTGTGATAGTCTGATTAATGACCCTACTACAGGGATAGAATATATTAGTAGTGAGTCAAATATATCATTATATCCTAATCCTGCTGGAGATATTATAAATATATCGACTGACGTAGCAATAGGAGAAATAATAGTCTACAGTTTACTTGGTAAACAATTAGATCATTTAATTATCATAGAACGAAACCCAACGATTAATCTAGAAACGTATACGAACGGCATATATTTTTTGAATATTTTATTAACCGATGGGAAGACTTTTAATCTTAAATTCCAAAAGATATGAGGATTAGTAGGCAGGTTTTATTGATTTGTATAACTACATTATTAGGTAGTTCAATGCTTCTTGCCCAAAATATGTACGAAGTTGGGGCTACTTGGTATTTTCATGATCAGGCACAAGTTCCCTTTCAAGCTCATGGTTATATTAAATATTCTATTGGGAGAGACACTTTATTAAAAGGTGAAAGTGCATATATTGTAACTAAAAAATTATTTTATTATAATGGAAATCAGTTGAATTATTCTAATGAATATATTTATGAGGATAGTAATAGAGTTTATTTCTGGAATGATAGCACTTTTGAGTTGATGTATGATTTTAACTTAAGGGCAGGGGATACACTAGATGTTACTATTGAAAATTACCATTGTGATTCCGTGACACCAATAATAGTTGATTCTATCGGGATTATTAATATTGATGGACAAAATTTAAGAATTCAATATAGTAAAGCAACTTATTACTATATGAATGAATACGGAGGAGGGGCTGCAGAAAAAAAGTTTACATTAATTGAGAAGATCGGAAATACGCAAACTTTTATTTTTAACCCATATTGTGCTATAGATGAAAGTTTTACATACGGAGGCCTAAGATGTTACACTGATAGTCAAATTATTTATAAAAGTACATGGTGGAAATAATTTCTCTGATTCAGCTTGTGATGTTTTAATCAATCAACCTGATGTAGGAATAGGAAGTATTGTTAATAACAACCCATCGTTATCTATATATCCGAATCCAGTAAATGATTTTCTTAATATCTCGAATGATCGGCCAATAAAGGCAATCTCAATTTATAATATATTAGGAGAAAAATTAGATCACCTTTTAATTAGTGATAAAAATGCAAAAATTGATATGCAACATTATGGCAAAGGCATACATTTTCTAAATATCCTATTTGCAAATGGGGAAATAATCAATTCTAAGATAGTTAAACAATAAAGACATTATTAAGTTTAAAGTATTATCATCTTAATATTTATTTTTTGTGCTACAATTTGAGCTAAAACCGGGAGCTGTAATGATCGTAAATCCGGTCTATCAATGTGATTTAAGTCTCCTTGTCATTTCTTACGCATTCGCCGGTTACCAGAGAAGTATGAACTTCCCTAAATTAATATAGTGAGCGGGGGACTATTCTATCGAAACTATTGGAAAGAAATAAGAACCATTAAAGTAACAACGCAGTCACCCGCTCACTTTGAATATAACTTCAAACCGCAGCATTGATCAATTTAATGTAATAAAGTGCTTGCTAATATATTTTTGTTTGTAATTATTTATTTCTAGAATATAAACGCCATCACTGTTTATTTGAGGATTTAAATGATAAATACCATGAGGATTATATGGTAGTACTTGCTTAAGTATTAACTGTCCATATAAATTATAGATAGAGCAATTTAAAGGCAAAGAATGTGAGGGGTTGTAGCTAATAGTCATTTTTGAAGACGCTATATGAATACTCGGAGGTGTATATAAATCTAAATTGGAAATGTTATGAGAGACAATAATGGAACCGCCACTATTTGTTGTTTTAAGCGTTTTTTTATACCCTACAACATATCCGATTTTTTCATCTATAAAATACATATCTTCAAATGTGAAATATGAACTTGTTTGTGCAAAAGAATCAATATATTGTAAATGCCACACTTTTCCACCATCCGTACTTTTATGAATTTCTAAAAAACTATAATCATTTGAGGAAGTACTAATTAGATTAGTTGATAAAGCTGCATAAGCTGTATCTTTTGAAGTAAAGAAAATATCTCTTATCGAAATTCCTTTAAGGATATTATTTGAGATGCTATAGGTATGCCAAGAAATTCCACAATCATTTGATATTAATATTCCTGACTTTCCATCATGTGCATATATATTACATAGCGAATCGCTTATAATCTGTAATGATTGATAATAATCTGTGCCTGAAGATTCATAGTTGATAAGCCAACTTCTTCCACTATCGATCGTTTTTAGGATAAAACCTTGTAATGGGCTATTTGAAAAATCAATATCTTCACGTTTAATCCCTGAAGCAAAACCGATAGAATCGTTAAGGAATGCTATAGAGAATAATTCGCCATATTGAAATCCGGCTTCAGAAAAAGTCCATATGATATCCCAATTACTTCCTCCATCATGCGTATTAAAGATCCCTTCTGAACCTACCATAAATCCTGTTTGAGAGTCTTTGAATTTTACTGACTGAATAGAACCGGAAGTTGTAAATATGGAATCCCACCTATTTCCTCTATCTATTGTTTTTAAAACTTTTCCCGGAGAAGCTTGATTCATATAATTAAAGCCTACTGCATACCCTATAGAATCATTTAAAAATTGGAAATTTTTAATATCAACCAAAACATCACATTGAGTTTCAGTCCATGTATCACCTAAATCAGCAGTTTTCTCGATTATACATTCATTTCCCATTATCCAGCCTTTTTGGTTACCTGAAAATTTAATAACATTATATTGATGGCTGTTGGGTAAACTGTTTAACCATTGAGCTTGGGTAACATTTAGATGAATAATTGTAAATACAAACAGGATATATTTTGTCATAATAGGAGGTAAGATCAATTTATGTTTTTAATAAACATAATCTAAATGTAATAATTATTGAGAAGTCAATAGAAAGTTAATTTTTAAAAAATCTCTTATGTAAAATTACATCATTGAATATAATCTTGAAAATATATAAACCTTTTGGTATATCATTTATAGCAAGTTTATTATCTTTTTGAGATATATATTTTTGAATAATTACCTTTCCTGTCTTATCATAAATTAAAACTTCCCTATCTTTAGATAAATTATTAATGTACAACACATCCTGAGCAGGGTTAGGATATAGCTCAATTGTAGAACTATTGTTTGGAATGCCAACATTAGTTGCTAAAGTATCTTCACAGGTTTCAACAGGTTTATAATTGATATTTTCGTCCGTATAACAGCGAAGTCCACCATACCATTGATAAGGTAAAGGCTGAGAAGTTTCAGAGCCAAAAAACATAGTAGTACTTCCTAAATATTCAATTATCGAATTAAAAAAGAAATCAGTATTAGATACAAAACTTGTTATTAACCTCCTGAGCGGTTTGTTATTAACCAATATAGTATCTTTATCTAATACAACTACTCTAAATTCCTGAAATTCAACTCCTTCTAAATGAAGTACTCCAAAAAATGTAGAGTCTCTAATAACTAAAGTATCTCCAATATTTGCACTAAAGTCATAGAGCGTATAAAAAGATTGGTAAAATTTGTCAAAGTGATATACGCGATCACTATCACTATAAATAAACTCAGGTTTTCCAAAAGAAGAAAATTCTCCATTATAATAATTTAAATAGCTTAAAACTTTACAAATTTTACCTTGAATAATAGTGTCTCCTATGGATTCTCCTAAAACATATGAATGGTCATGTGGACTCCCCTTAACCCCATTATAATACCATTTAGCACCAATAGGAGCCCACTCATTTTGGGAAAAACAAACAAAAATGTTCAATAGATTAAGCAATAAAATTAGAATGATTTGTTTTTTTCTAAGCATTTTGACCATAACTTGTAGTGTATAAACAGGATTGGTTATGAATTTAATGTAAATATCAATAATTAAATGAATAAATTTAGACTTACTGTAATTATTTTTACTCGCACTATTTTTTAACAATACTTATTTTAAAACAACTTACCCTTTGCTCAACGGCATAATATAGTGAGCGGGTGACTATTCTATCGAAGCTATTGGAAAGAAATAAAAGCTATTAAAGTAACAACGCAGTCACCCGCTCACTCTGGATATAAATGCCGATACTACATGAAAATAGTACATTAAGGGGAAACTGACAATGGGCTATATTGAATGTGTAATCGGTATAACTTCAAATCTCTGGTTTTCATTTCCCTCTTCTTCTGAAAATCGTTAATTTTAGCGATAATAAAAACACTATGGTAGAAACTAAGCTATTCGAAAACAGTATTGACTTTGCTCAACGGCATGATGAAATAGATGAACTTCGCAGTTTCAGAGAAAATTTTTATATCCCTAAAGATGAGGAGGGAAAAGAAAAAATCTATTTATGTGGTAATTCTTTAGGATTGCAGCCTAAAGCAGTTGAAAAAATAATCTTCCAAGAATTAGAAGATTGGCAAAGGCTTGGTGTACGAGGACACATGAATGCTCGTAATCCATGGGTTACGTACGAAGAATTGCTTACCGAACCGCTTGCAAAAATTGTAGGTGCAAAGAAAAATGAAGTTGTCGCTATGAATACCCTTAGCGTCAATCTACACCTTATGATGGTTTCTTTTTATCGACCGACAAAAGAGCGATATAAAATAGTTATTGAAGAAAACGCTTTTCCATCCGATCAATACGCCGTGAAGTCACAAATAAAATACCACGGTTTCGATACCGCAGATGGATTAATCATTATTAAACCCAGAGAAGGCGAAACAATTATCAGGCAAGAAGATATCAACAAGCTTATTGAGAAAGAGGGTGATTCCATCAGCTTATGTATGCTCTCCGGAGTCAACTATTATACCGGACAATTCTTCAATATGAAAGAAATCACTGCTAAAGCACATCAAAAAGGCTGTATAGTAGGGTTTGACCTGGCACATGCAGTAGGAAATATTAATTTAAAACTTCATGATTGGAATCTAGATTTTGCAATTTGGTGCAGTTATAAATACTTGAATGGCGGTCCGGGTGCTGTGGGCGGATGTTTTGTGCATGAAAGGCATGCAAATGACGAGTCACTCCCTCGGTTTGCCGGTTGGTGGGGGCATAATAAAGAACGGCGTTTTTTAATGGAGCCTGATTTTGATCCGATAGAAGGAGCGGAAGGCTGGCAGCTCAGTAATGTCCCTATTTTTTCTACAGCTCCATTGGTAGAGTCTTTAAAAATTTTTAACGAAACTTCCATGGCTGAGTTGAATGATAAATCTACTCAGCTTACGGGGTACCTTGAATTTTTAATCAACGATATTCCTACAGATCGTATTTCTATTATTACACCTTCTGATCAAAGTGAGCGAGGTTGTCAATTATCGATCAGAGTAAAAAAAGCAGACAAAAATCTGTATGATCAGATTACTGAAAAAGGCGTAATTTGTGATTGGAGAGAACCCGATGTTATAAGAGTTGCGCCCACTCCTCTTTACAACAGTTTTGAAGATGTTTTTCGCTTTGCGAATTTGCTTAAAAAAAATATATAATATGCCTAAAGAGGATAAATCTGTAAAAATAATTATTGTAGGAGCAGGACTTTCCGGGTCATTGATGGCAATTTATTTAGCTAAAAAAGGCTTTGAAGTAGAAGTCTATGAGGCAAGGCCGGATATACGTAAAGCAAACGTTGATGCAGGCCGGTCTATTAATTTAGCGCTTTCTATTCGCGGTATTCATGCTTTAGAAGAAGTAGGGATTGCAGAAGATATTTTAAAAGATGCCATTCCCATGAAAGGCAGGATGATACATGATGTTAATGGACAAGTTAATTTTATTCCTTATGGCAAAAATGATACTGAATATATTAATTCTATTTCTAGAACCGGCTTAAATATCAAATTGATCGATAAAGCAGAAGCTTTTGATAATGTGCAGATATTTTTTAATCATAAATGCACAGGAATGAATATTGATTCCGGCAAAGTATCTTTCAACAACGCTAGTGCGAGGACCGATATTACCATAAAAGGACAAACTGTTATCGGCGCAGATGGGGCTGCTTCGGCTATCAGGGAAAGTATGGCTAAATTAGATGATTTTACTGAACAAGTAGACTTTTTAGAATATGGTTACAAAGAATTAGAGATTCCTGCAGGTGCTGACGGCAACTTTCAAATTGCTAAAAACGCCCTTCACATATGGCCAAGAGGTAATTATATGATGATCGCTTTACCAAATTTACATGGTGATTTTACTTGTACGCTTTTTTTACCTAAAAATGAAGGAAAATATAACTTTGCAAATCTTTCTACTGAGCACAGTATTGAAGCATTTTTTGCAGAACAATTCGCTGATGCTATGGCCATGATGCCTAACTTAGTAAATGATTTTTTAAATAATCCTACCGGTAAATTAGGTACGGTAAAATGTTTTCCTTGGCATATGGATGATAAAGCTCTTTTATTAGGTGATGCTGCTCATGCTATCGTGCCATTTTATGGGCAAGGAATGAACTGCGCTTTTGAAGATTGCATTTATTTGAATCAATGTATAGATAAATATGGAAAGGATTGGCCAAAAGTATATCAGGAGTATGAGAATATGAGAAAAGAAAATACCGATGCAATCGCTGACTTGGC
Source organism: Chitinophagales bacterium (assembly GCA_965213575.1). Taxonomy (GTDB): domain Bacteria; phylum Bacteroidota; class Bacteroidia; order Chitinophagales; family JAUHXS01; genus JAUHXS01. Next base: position 113,014 of record CBDBZN010000038.1, read on the forward strand.
TATAGAAAACTTCACTGAAATGCGTGATCATGTAGCTAATCCTGTCTTTCAGCGAAAGCGACAGTTAGAGCATATATTAGAAAATAAATTTGATTATATATCTAAATATTCAATGGTAACTTTTCATAGAGAAATACCGTATGCAGAAGCTATGAAAAAGGGAAATGCTCAAAATGAAATATTGATGAAAATATGTGAAGATATTGATGATGTTTCTGAACTGGATCCTGAAGAAGTATATAAGCTAATACAAACTAAAATCAATTGAATTTATTTAGAATCAAACCCTGCGTTATTTTTTTTATAGTAATGTTGTCATATTCATTATTACTCACTGCAGGAAGAAGCGATAAAGGAATAAAACAGCTTTCGAGAGAAAATTATGACAAAGCTGAGGGTATTTTTAAAGAAGCATTAAGTGAAGACTCAAATGATATTGTCGCCCAATATGGATTAGCTGTAATTTATGCCAGAGAGAATAGTAATACTTTTAAACCTGAAAAAGCATATCAGCATATTTCAGAAGTTTTAACAACGGATAATAACACAGCATTAGGAGAGTTAGGAATAACAAAAGCAAATATTATATTTATACAAGATAAGTTAGTACGATATTTTTATACAAAAGCTACCGTAGAAAATACTATAGAAGGATATAAAGAGTTTTTATTCAAATATTCCAATACTAAATATACAGAGCCAATTAAAAGTAAACTATATGTTAAAGCATTAGGATTAGCCCGCCAAGCGAAATCAATAGATGCGTATAACGAATATATTGAGGCTTATCCAGAATCTAATAAGTTTTTGGAAGAAGCAATTGCAGAAAGAAATAAACTTGCATTTGAACAAGCCAGGCAAGCAAATACCACAGTTGCGTTTGATAGTTTTTTAGTAGCATACCCTAATGCAGTAGAGAAAGATGAAATTATGGCTTTACGTAATGAAAAAGCATACTTGGAATTATTAGAAAGCAAAAATGAGTTGCAGAATGTAAAGCTAAATCAAAAACAATTAGAGCTTGAAAAACAAGTCTCTGAACGTAATACACTTATAGTAGGATTAGTTATGGTTTTACTTTTATCAATAATCTCCATTATCGGGTTTCTGCAAACAAGAAAAGCTAAAAACGAAATTGCTCAGCAAAAAAAATTAGTGGATATAAAAAATGCAAAAATAACAGACAGTATAAAATATGCTAAATATATACAAGATGCCATTCTGCCGTCTCATAAGTTGGTAAAAGAATATATTGCTGAGTCTTTTATTTTATACAAACCGAAAGATATTGTCAGTGGTGATTTTTATTGGATGGAGAATATAAATCAAAAAACAATTTTTGCTGCCGTCGATTGTACAGGGCATGGTGTGCCGGGCGCTATTATGAGTATGGTTGGGCATAATGGATTAAATAAAGCAGTACATGGCCATAACTTTATTAAACCTTCAGATATTCTGGACAGTTTAAATAAAACAGTTAATGATACGCTTTCAAGAAATCATAATGAAAATCAGGTTAAAGATGGGATGGATATAGCACTATGTATGCTGGATTTAAAAAATATGAAGCTGCAATATTCGGGGGCTCATAATCCCTTATTTTTTGTGCGAAATAACGAGCTGACTGTTATTAAAGCAGATAAGCATCCTATTGGTTCATATCTTAATGGAGAACTTAAAAGATTTAAAAATCATGAAATTGAATTACAACGAGGAGATAGTTTTTATATTTTTTCAGATGGATATCCCGATCAATTTGGTGGCACACCTAAAAAGAAGTATATGATAAAAAACTTTAAGAAATTACTTCTTTCAATAAATGATAAGCATATGGAAGAGCAAAGAGAACTATTAGATCAGGAGTTTATGAATTGGAAAGGCGAAATAAACCAAACAGATGATGTTTGTGTGATAGGAGTAAGAGTTTAGCTGAAATTTTTCAGCAATTCTTTTGCCTGATTAATTACCCGTTTATCTTCTAAATATTTATCGTTTCGAGGAGTAGTAGAGATAATAGATGTTAAAATAGCAATCGCTTTGTCCTTATCCTTATTTTCGTAAAGTGCTTCTGCATAAATTAATTTATTGGCAATATTAGTAGGAGCTAAATTATTTGCTTTACTTAACATCTCTACCGCTTTCTCATCTGAAGGCCAGGTCAAGATAAATGGAATGTAAGGAACTTTTAAATACATTCCGCCTAAAACTCTATACGCTCCTGCATCGTTATAATATGGGTTAGCTTTAATCAAATCTTCACACATTTCTTTGATGTCGCCAGCTACGCCGGCTTTAGCTGATTTTACTACCCCTTGTGTTTCGGCCCATCGCCCAAGGTTGATCATATACCAATATTTTATTTCCGGGTCGTTTGGAAACTTGCGCATCATATTTTCACCTAATTCTTTCCCGTCTGCAAATAAATACTTTTTATCATTGTCGGAGATCAATGTATAATTACCTTTAAATTCATAACTTTTTAATAAATAGATAGTCGATAATCGTTCTTGTTTATTATTCATGATCGCAGTCTTAAAATATTTGATGGCATTATCAATATTTATTTGATCTGCATGGCTACCATTATTTATTTTAGCCCGTATGTTATACAAGCGTACTCCTTTAGCATAATAACTACTATAATCTAATTCTCCATTCTCTGTACTAAATACACAAGAAGCAGCTGAGAGGTATGCAATTAATAATATAATTATTCTCATCTTATGTTAAGACTTCATTTCTTGGAATTTCTTGTTCTCTTACTTTAACTGCTCCTTCAGTAGGTATTATTTTTTTGCCATATTCTTGAACATAAGACTGAGTGAACTCTGCTCCAAAAAGCAAAATAACTGTAGAATAATATACCCAAACGAGCAATATGATTACTGAACCCGCTGCTCCGTATGTTGAACCTAGATCGCTATTACCTAAATACAATCCAATTAAAAATTTACCTACTACAAATAAAAGAGATGTAACTAATGCTCCTATCCATACATCTTTCCATTTAATCTCCGCATCAGGTAAAAATTTAAATATTAAACCAAACATACAAGTCATAACCCCTATAGATATTACTATATTTACAATTTCTGCTACATAAACCATTATATCTTTAAAGTTAGCAAGCATATAGTCCATAAATAATGCTAGAATTGCATCTAACAGTAAAGAAACCATTAATAAAAAACCAATACTAACCACCATTGCTAATGATAAAAATCTGTTAACCACAAATTTTAAAATATTTTTTTCGGGTTTAGCTTTTACGCTCCAAATTGCATTTAGTGCACTCTGCAAAGATATAAATACAGTAGTAGCCCCGAAAAGTAAAGTTCCTATTCCTACTATTTGAGCCCATGTGCTTGATGCTGATTGGCTAGAATTTTTAATGATGTCTTGTATATCTTTTGCACTATCTTTACCTACAAGTCCATCAATTTGAGTAACCACTTCATTGCTAACCGCCTCATCGCCAAAGAAAAATCCTGCAATAGAAATTACCAATATCAAAATAGCAGGTAAAGAAAAAATTGTATAAAAGGCAATTGCTGCGCTATGGTACATTAAATTATCAGTTGAAAAACCTTTTACAGTTGATAATAATATATTCTTAATATGTGTTAACTTCATAAAATATTGTTGTTATTTGCAAAGTAGTATACTAAAATTATGCCAAGTAATGGCACAGTTATTACTATTATAAACCTATAAAAATATTTATGAGAAAAAGATATTTTATTATAATCAGCATAGTCGTATTACTTATTACTTTAAGATTATTGCTTCCCACAATTGTTTTAAAATATGTAAATAAAACTTTGGATGAGTTGGAGGGTTATGAAGGACATGTGGAAGATATAGATATTGCGCTTTGGAGAGGTGCCTATCAAATAGAAGGAGTAAAGCTTGTGCAAACATCTTCTGATGTTCCGATTCCTTTTTTAGAAATACAAAATATAGATCTATCAGTGCAGTGGAAAGCTTTATTTAAAGGCTCCATAGTAGGAGAGGTGATATTAACCAAACCTATCCTTAATTTTGTTGCGGCATCTGCAAAATCAGAAGCACAAACAGGAGAGGAAGTTGACTGGACAGAAGCGGTTAAAGAATTAATTCCACTTCAAATTAACAGGTTTGAGATCATTAATGGAAAAATTACTTATAAAGATTATGGCTCAGACCCGGTAGTAGATGTTTATTTAGAAGATTTTGACCTTTTGGCACTTAATTTATCTAATGCTTCAGATGTTAAAGAAGTATTGCCTTCTACTTTACATGTTACCGGTACTTCATTAGGAGGTGGACAATTAACAGTCGATATGCGTTTAAATGCGCTTAAAAAAATTCCTGACTTTGATTTAAATATCAAGTTTGATAAAGCTGATATGACTAAGTTAAATAATTTTATAAAAGCTTATGGTGGGTTTGATGTAGAGAAAGGATATTTCAGTTTGTATT
>CBDBZN010000039.1:0-45752 GCA_965213575.1 Chitinophagales bacterium
TCCGGTGTTTTTGAATTGGTTGAAGAATAGCGACAAACCCAGCCATTAGGAAGTTCGTAACTAATAGGAACACCACCGCCTCCGCCGGTTGTGTCGCCTATCAATATTACATTTGGCAATACGCTCATTTGTTGTGCAAATTGATTGGTGGCACTATAGCTTTTTCGATTAATTAATAAAGCAACTTTTCCTAAATATCGAATATTACCATGCGGCTCGTTGTAAAAACTGATAGGATCATAAAAATCATTATGGGCAGGCCCAGCTTTGTAAGCTTCTAAATATGCAAGTGTTTTAATATCTGTAAATCTGCTTACCAATAGATCGCCATTTTGAGTATTTCCTCCGGAATTATCTCTCACATCGAGAATAATTCCTTTGACGCCTAAAGCTAAAAATTTAGTGATCACATATTCTATGTGAAAAGGCTGAATCGTACTGCCAAAGCTACCGTAATATATGTAACCGACTGAATCAATAACTCTATTAATAAGCGGGCCGGTTATTTCATAATTGTCCTTCAAATAGTTGCGTTCAATAATGGTATAATCAAAGTTTTGAGGGTAATCAAGGTACCATTGCCAATACCTGGAAAAGTTAAAAGAAGAGACTAAATTAGTATGTCCATCTTTGAGTTCAGCAAGCATATCGGCGAGTACTTCAAACAATTCTAAAGAGGACATGTCTTGATCTATCTGTTGAGCATAAGTAACATATATAGCATCCCAATCTACATTCTTCACTTCAAAAAGAGCATATTTTTGGTCTAGTTCACTCCATAAAGTATTGAAAACTGTTGCAGGGTCTGTTGCGGGATCTTTTTGAATAATAGCTTTTTCACAGGCTAAGCTGCTTATAATAAGAATAAACAGCCATTTGTTATTTTTAAATGGGGTCACTATTAAAAATTAAATAATAAAGTTCCATAAATAAACTGACTTCCGGAATTCACTGCATGAGTATGAGAAATATGATAAAAATCCCATGCGTAGTTTATTGCAATCGCATTATTATTACTCAACATATACTTTAGCTGAAAGGCAGTCGATATACGAAAGAACTCATTAAGTGTTTGAATTTTGCCACTATGTAAAGTTGCTTTGACCGGTTTTTCCCAATTACCTTCTAAAAATCCTTCAGGAATAGAAGAGGCAAAAGAAGGCCTAATAACGTAAGCAATCATTGGAAAAGATAAATTACCGGACAATACAAAAGTTCTGTCTCTAAATGTAAAATATTTATGTAAAGAAGATGTTAATCCTAATGAGGTTGCAAAATCATAATTATACGCATTATTTGAGTATAAACGATTTTCTCTGTAAGCACCTAATATATTAAATGTTCCACCTAAATACCAATTCATTTTTGAAACTTCCAAATTCCTAATTTGTTTTTGTAAGGAATATGCAATTTCGCTCTTTAAATATTGAGCTACTCCTTTAGCTTTGCCAGGGCTAATAGCTCCTATATCAAATGATAGATTTAAGTTGGTTAATAAGCTGTCTTTTAATTTGTTATACCCTATTCCCGAATGAAAGGCACTGCCATTATATACGCGAGATGACATTCCTTCGTCATATGTACTATTATGGGTACAACCGGTAGATAATGAAAAATATCGATCTTGCGCTAGGCTGCAAAGACTATATGAAATCAAAATTCCTATATAAATAATTCTCATTTCATTACCTTTTGCATTGAGACATTCTTAACCCAATATAATATGTAAAACTTATAACGATATGATATTATTTGAATCTCTCAATATTTTTATGATAAGAAACACTGGATAATTTTCTTACTAAGTTATGGCTGAATTTATTCATTTTTAAAATTTCTCTCGGGCTGGCTAAACGCAATCTTCTGAACAATAATAAAGCACTTCCGTTACATTCTAAATGGTAAATATCTTCATATTCAAAAAAACGAATCAGATCAGGAGTAAATAATTTTTCAATAGATTGTTTATCAGAGCTTTTTAAAGTAAATTCTTTAGAAAATTCAGTAAAAATTTTAAAGTCAATATCTTCATAGCCTGCGAATTGCATTAATTTATCAAAGAAAACCTCTTTCTCTAATACAAATTTTGGCAAGGTAAATGGTATAGTCAGATATTCTGCCGTTGTATGGTATACTTCTGTAGCCAATAGAACTCCTTCATCGTACGTTATATCACTAATTTCCCATGCAGTATTAAGTTCAGAATATTTCCCGGTTAATATATTTCTTTTATACTCAATAGGCCGGGTTTCGAAAAATTGAAATTGTTTTATATTACTAATGTTCCAAGTGTTTTTCGGATCGAAAGTCCATTTGTGGTAGGCGGCCATATTTTGGAGTTCAATTTGTCTTTTAGTAAACGTAATAGATTTTCTCCTTTTAATTCTACCTTGAGTGTGCAATGCATCGGGATGATCAGAGCTTGCTCTATGAATATCTAATCCTGTTAAATCTAAAGCTCCTCCATTAGTATTGTATAAATACTGGTAATCATGAATATATTCCAACATAGTATGGCCGACTAAAGAAGTGTGGGTAAAATCAACAACCGTATTGCTTTTAGGTGGGATTTTTAATAATTGTGTTTCCAATTTAGGTATGTGTAAGAAATTGGCAATACCTCTTATTTTAATATAGTAAATGTTTTCTTCATTGAGATGCACGATATTCATGGAAGAATTAAATAGATAAACAAAAAACTTTTTAATAGATAATCTGGAAGAAATAAAATGAATAAAAAGGGTTATAACTGTACCAATTAGTATACCCCATATCAATCCCAAAAGCAATGTTATTATTAAAGATGCTAATAATATTACCAGCTGTTCAGGGCCTTTTATGTAGGCATCTTTATATATTCTAGGCGCTGATAATTTGTATCCGGTAAATATCAAAATTCCTGCTAAAGTGGCTAAAGGTATCTTTTGAATGATTCCTGAAAAGATTAATACAAAAACTAGAATTATTACACCATGATAAAAATTTGACCATTTTGTTTTTCCTCCATTATTTATATTTACAGAACTTCTAACAATAACGGTGATGACTGGCAGGCCTCCTATTAATCCTGAAAGAATAGTACTAAGGCCCATTGCAGATAAATCTTTATTATGGTTAGTAGTACGGTGATAAGGGTCTAGTTTATCGACTGCTTTAGAACTCAACAAGGTTTCTATAGTGGAAACTAAAGTGATAGATATTACAATGATCCAGAATTGAAATTCTCCTATTTTAGAAAAGTTAGGAAATATTAAGCTGTTTGCTAATTTATCTGGTAACCTAACCAATAAGTAAGGTCCAATTTCATGTACTTTTTTAAGAAAGTATATTTCTCCATATTCAAAAAAATTAAAGAAATATACAAATGGTATAGCAAACAGTATAGCCCAAATAGTACCGGGAATGAAATGAATAAATTTGCTTTTAATCTTAGGATGAAAAATTAAGATCATAAGGGTATTCAATGAAATTATTGTAACAAAAGGGTTTTGATTAAAAATTATTTGTGGTATAGAAATAATAGATTGCAAGGTAGAAGTAGGAGGGAGCGATACGCCAAATGCCATAGGCAGTTGCTTTATAAGAATAATAATTCCGATAGCTGCCAACATGCCGTGAATAACAGAGGAGGGGAGGATACTCCCAAGTTTGCCCATCTTAAAAAGCCCCATTAACATTTGTAAAATTCCTGATATAATGATGGCAGCTAAAACATAAGGATATCCGGATATGATATCATCACCCAATACTTTTGTAGCACTGAGGGTAACAGCTATAAGTCCGGCTGCTGGGCCATTTATACCTAAATGACTACCTCTGATAAAGGTAGTCATTAACCCTCCTATAATAGAAGGAATTAATCCCGACATGGGAGGAGCACCTGATGCAAGGGCAATACCTATTCCTAAAGGCAAAGCTACCAATGCTACACTCAAACCGGCTATTAAGTCATTACGCCAATTGGCTTTTAACTCTTGCCAGCTTTTTAAAATTTGAGTGTTATGAGGCACTTTTTAGTATTGCAATACAAATAATATAATGATTACAAATATAGCATTTTCAGATATTCGCAAAAGAAATGAAAAATCCATAATTAGATTAACCTACAACTGTTTAATCTAATTATGGAAAATGTATTAATCAAAATCTTTTATCCATAGCAGAACATTACATTCTGATCGGTTATTAGCCGTACAAACCGATGTGCTATTACATCCGTTAGTAATAAAACCCTCAGCATTATAGCTATAAATGATTTGATAACCGGAAGTTCCTCCTGACCATGAATCAAAAGCACTACCATAAGGAGAAGTGGCTGTTTGTAAATTTGCCCCACTAACTGCATCAGCATAAGTGATATGATATGTTTGAATATTATTCGCATTAGTAGCTGCTGAGTTAAATGTCAAAGGTGATTTGAAATAAATGCTTTTAGTCGGTTGGCAGCTATTTTGACGTTCAATCCACATAATAGAAGTAGATGCGGTGCCTCTTAATAAATTAACATCGGCGTCTGTAAATTTAGCATATCCTGATTGACTGGGTAGGATAGGTTTAGCGCCAATACTTCCAGTAGCTGTATTAACAGTATTTTTAGGGCCTGTATTTACAACTAATGTCCATCCTCCACCATTTCTAGTCATATCACAATAACACTCATAAGGAGCATTACCACCTGCACCATCAGGATCGATAAAATAAGTGCCATCTGTTCCGGGTGTTGCACCATTATTGTCATAAATATCTTTACAACTTAACCCCGGATTGCTTATTGTCTCACCGTAATCTGTTACAGTATTGCTCCACTGAAACCAAGTTGCAGCTGCAAAATATTGTATTTGATTTGCAGTTGTGTTATAGATAGTAAGCCCTTCAGCAGGAGATTCAATTGCATTTCTTTGGGCATCCGTCATACGGGGAATTAATAATCCTTTTTTAGCTGAAGTCTTGACTTCCATTTTAGCCGATGCATCAATTGTACCCGTACCAATCAATACGCCTGCAGCTGCATTAGCTCCAGTTGCTCCAGTACTACTTGAGGTATAGCTTAGATCATTCCAATCTGAACCATCATAAAATGTTACTTGCTTAGTTATTTTATTATATATCATCAAACCTGTAACCGGAGAAGTGGGTAGCCCTGTTGCACTTCTAGGTAAGAGAAATCCTTTTAATGTATCATTTACATGTAGAATGGCTGAATTGTCAGGATCAGCAATACCTACGCCTACGCCAATATCAGTACCTGCTGTACTTGGATTTGTAGCTACTTCAATAATTGTTCTATTAATTTGCTGCCAATTATTGCCGTCATACACATTGTGATAACCACCTGCAGATCGGTTAAAAATGATTAATCCCTCTGCAGGAGATTTTAGTGCATCACGTTGTGTCACCGTCATTACAGGAAAGATAACTCCTTTCGTAGTAGATTGGATATCTAATTCTGAAGCAGGGTCGCCTGCTGCGTCATCTTCATTAATAGTTACCTGAGCATCAGTGCTGCTAAATAACATTAGACTCATTGATAAGCAGATAATTATCTTATTCATTTTAATCGGTAATTGATGCATTTTCATAATTATGTGAATTTACAGGATTATTAATAAACAACTAGTTTTTTAGTGTATAAATTTTTGCCATCATTAGCTATTACTGTATACATACCTTTTGCTAAAGCTTGTTTAAAACTTATTTCTAAGTAAGCACTGCCTTTTTCGCTCATGGTTAACTTTGTTTCTAATACTGTTTTAGCAGTAATATCTTCAATTATAATATTAACATTTTCTCCATGGCCAAAATTAGAAAGCATTAAGTTTACGTTTTGATCAAACGCTACCGGATTAGGATATATATTTAAAATCCCACCATTTGCAGAAAAATTATCATCTGCTATGAATTCCACAACACGAATATGAGAATAACTGTAAGAGCCATCGTAGTCTGTTTGTTTTAATCTATAATAATTATATCCATCTTCTGGTTCATAATCAAAATCACTATACTTATTTATTTCTGTTGAATTACCTACTGCGGCGATAGTTGCTATTTCTACAAAATCATATCCATTAGTACTTCTTTCTATAGTAAAATAATCATTATTTATCTCTAATGCTGTAGCCCAATCAAGTTTAACTGACCTATCAATTGCAGTAGCATTAAAATATAATAATTCAATAGGTAATGGCATATTTAATGTCTTAGCGATAGCAAAATTTGAAAAGCTGGTATAGCCTGTTCTTTGAGCAAACCCATTTCCACCGTTATAAACTCTTCCTGGGTTTCCTCCTTCTGGTACATTCGTGGTATAAGAGAAAGCATCCCAATCAAAATATCTAGTAGAGGAAGAAGGCCTTTTTACTATAGCAAATTGATCATTTTCAGCAGCTGTTAATCCTGCGATGTTTGCTACATAAAGATTTATCCCATAATTTCCTCCGGTTACAGTTCCCGTTGGATTGATAGTCCATTCTGCTGTTTCTTGGATAAATTCTAACGCTACGCCACCTTGAATGGCTTTAGAATTATCTAAACTATCATCAACTTCAGCTCCTGCCTCAATAATAGAAGCGACGGAAGCAGTTAAAGCACTAACACCAGTTAAATTATTATTTAAAAACTCTGCTAGATGATAATCATTGCTTGTTGCGTCTTTACCAATTGGCAAAGCATAAATATTTGTATTGGTAGTTATTGCTTTATAAAGAGTTCCATATATAAAACTGTTGGCAGAATGGCCTGTAATATGAGCGGCGCTAGTGCTTGTACAAAATAAAGTGTCAGATCCGGTTATAATTATACCGTTATTAAGTGTTAGTTGATTGGATACAACTAGTTTATGGGCCATGGTTAAATTACCCACAGTATTATTCATAGTTAGATTTTCTAAAATAGTTGGTGATGTTCCTCTTATTTGATTTGCGCCTAGGCCTTCAAATTGAAGAGAACCAGTCGTTCCTCCGGCTAATACAAGGCTTCCTGTTCCATTATTTATAAAGTCTTTATTAGCAATAATTAATCCATTTGTTTGAATAGACGATCCAACATCATTAGTAATATTCCCTTCGATTTCAATTTGTCCGCCGGTTTCCACTTTTAAAATCCCACCATTTTCAATTAATAAATCTGCATTAATACCCGCCGCCAATAAATTAGTACTTGTCTCTATTCTTAAAACATTTCTGTTGATAAATACCTCATTATTAATCGTTGGCTGTATATATAATTCATCACTCAAATATGCTATGATGTAGCTGCCCAGTGTTGTCAATATCTGTCTGGATGCCAACACTGTTGTCGGGGTATAATTCTGAGTTACATGAGAATGTGAACCCAAATCCTGCCAACCAGCACCTATATCAGTGATAACCGCATAATTATCTTGGTTTCCACCTTTATCAGTATGGCCGGTTGATTGAATGGTTACATTATAATTAATATTAGTAGGAAGTGCGTTTGGTGTAAATTTCCAATATCCATAATCTAAAAACTCATCTACATCTTCACCGTCTACCATTAATCCTGCCGGGACAGGATTTTCATCGCTTATAGTAAATGCGACATCGATATAACTGAGGCCTGACACGCTGTTGATGTACATCCCGGCCAGTTCAAATTGAGTAGCAGTTCCTATCGGAAAGTTATATTCAATGCCTGCAGTCACGTATCTTCTAAAGTTACCAAAGACATATTTACCCGGCCCAAAACCACTCATGCCATCGGTAGGAGCAGTTATATCTAATCTATTGGCTCCTGTAGTAATGATACCATCGGTAAAAGATAGGCCGGTAGAGATGGTTTGGTTAGTAGTTAGTGTTACTCCGGTAGAATTATCAATAGAGAAATTTTCAAAAATAGTCGTTACCGCACCTCCAATATTTTGATTGGCGCTGCCGTTAAATTCTACCATTCCGCTAGCTGCTCCTGCTAATGCCACACTAGCAGTTGCATCATTTATCCAATTGCCTTTAATTTGCAAAAGGCCGTCTATCTGGTAAGAAGAACTGCTTAAGTTATTGACATCGCCATCAGCTGTTATCATCCCATCAGTTTGAATTTTTATTATACCGCTGTTGGTATTATTGATTGATACGGTACTACCTGAAGTTGTTGTTGTTGCATTCTCTGCAACTTGAAAAGTTAATCCTTTAACTCTCAACTCCTCTGTGATTAAAGGTTGGGTATACAATTCATCACTTAAATATGCTATGATGTAGCTGCCCAGGGTTGTCAATATCTGCCTGGATGCCAACACTGTTGTCGGGGTATAATTCTGAGTCACATTAGAATGCGAACCCAAATCCTGCCAATCAGCACCGATGTCAGTAATAACAGCATAATTATCTTGCGTGCCGCCTTTATCAGTATGGCCGGTTGATTGTATAGTTACGTTGTAGTTGATGCTTGTCGGAACTATATTAGGCGTAAATGTCCAGTACCCATAATCTAAAAACTCATCTACATCTTCTCCGTTGACCATCAGTCCTGCCGGGACAGGATTTTCATCGCTTACAGTAAATCCTACATCAACATAGCTTAAGCCGGTAACACTATTAATATACATTCCAGCTAGTTCAAATTGAGTTGCTGTGCCTATTGGGAAGTTGTATTCTATTCCTTGTGAAACATATCTTCTGAAATTGCCAAAAACATATTTACCGGGGCCAAACCCGCTCATGCCATCGGTAGGAGCAGTTATATCTAATCTATTGGCTCCTGTAGTAATGATACCATCGGTAAAAGATAGGCCGGTAGAGATGGTTTGGTTGGTAGTTAGTGTTACTCCGGCAGAATTATCAATAGAGAAATTTTCAAAAATAGTCGTTACCGCACCTCCAATATTCTGGTTAGCCGTACCGTTAAACTCAATTGTTCCGTTAGCTGCTCCTGCTAATGCAACACTAGCAGTTGCATCATTTATCCAATTGCCTTTAATTTGCAAAAGGCCGTCAACCTGGTAAGAAGAGCTACTTAAGTTATTGACATCGCCATCAGTTGTTATCACGCCATCAGTTTGGATTTTAACTATGCCGCTGTTGGTATTGTTAATGGCTACGCTGCTACCTGAAGTGGTTGCCGTTGCAGTGCCCGGCACGTTGAAAATTAAGCCTTTTATTCTAAGCTCTTCGGTTATTGTAGGTTGCATGTATAAATCATCATCTAAATAAGCGATTATATAATCACCAAAAGTAGTGAGGACTTGCCTTTTTGCTAAAACCGTGGTTGGGCTATATTGTTGCGTGGCGTTGGAATGTACTCCTAAGTTCTGCCAACCAGCACCTATATCAGTGATAACCGCATAATTATCTTGGTTTCCACCTTTATCAGTATGGCCGGTTGATTGTATAGTTACGTTGTAGTTGATGCTTGTCGGAACTATATTAGGCGTAAATGTCCAGTACCCATAATCTAAAAACTCATCTACATCTTCTCCGTTGACCATCAGTCCTGCCGGGACAGGATTTTCATCGCTTACAGTAAATCCTACATCAACATAGCTTAAGCCGGTAACACTATTAATATACATTCCAGCTAGTTCAAATTGAGTTGCTGTGCCTATTGGGAAGTTGTATTCTATTCCTTGTGAAACATATCTTCTGAAATTGCCAAAAACATATTTACCGGGGCCAAACCCGCTCATGCCATCGGTAGGAGCAGTTATATCTAATCTATTGGCTCCTGTAGTAATGATACCATCGGTAAAAGATAGGCCGGTAGAGATGGTTTGGTTGGTAGTTAGTGTTACTCCGGCAGAATTATCAATAGAGAAATTTTCAAAAATAGTCGTTACCGCACCTCCAATATTCTGGTTAGCCGTACCGTTAAACTCAATTGTTCCGTTAGCTGCTCCTGCTAATGCAACACTAGCAGTTGCATCATTTATCCAATTGCCTTTAATTTGCAAAAGGCCGTCAACCTGGTAAGAAGAGCTACTTAAGTTATTGACATCGCCATCAGTTGTTATCACGCCATCAGTTTGGATTTTAACTATGCCGCTGTTGGTATTGTTAATGGCTACGCTGCTACCTGAAGTGGTTGCCGTTGCAGTGCCCGGCACGTTGAAAATTAAGCCTTTTATTCTAAGCTCTTCGGTTATTGTAGGTTGCATGTATAAATCATCATCTAAATAAGCGATTATATAATCACCAAAAGTAGTGAGGACTTGCCTTTTTGCTAAAACCGTGGTTGGGCTATATTGTTGCGTGGCGTTGGAATGTACTCCTAAGTTCTGCCAACCAGCACCTATATCAGTGATAACCGCATAATTATCTTGGTTTCCACCTTTATCAGTATGGCCGGTTGATTGTATAGTTACGTTGTAGTTGATGCTTGTCGGAACTATATTAGGCGTAAATGTCCAGTACCCATAATCTAAAAACTCATCTACATCTTCTCCGTTGACCATCAGTCCTGCCGGGACAGGATTTTCATCGCTTACAGTAAATCCTACATCAACATAGCTTAAGCCGGTAACACTATTAATATACATTCCAGCTAGTTCAAATTGAGTTGCTGTGCCTATTGGGAAGTTGTATTCTATTCCTTGTGAAACATATCTTCTGAAATTGCCAAAAACATATTTACCGGGGCCAAACCCGCTCATGCCATCGGTAGGAGCAGTTATATCTAATCTATTGGCTCCTGTAGTAATGATACCATCGGTAAAAGATAGGCCGGTAGAGATGGTTTGGTTGGTAGTTAGTGTTACTCCGGCAGAATTATCAATAGAGAAATTTTCAAAAATAGTCGTTACCGCACCTCCAATATTCTGGTTAGCCGTACCGTTAAACTCAATTGTTCCGTTAACTGCTCCTGCTAATGCAACACTAGCAGTTGCATTATTTGTCCAATCACCTTTGACTTGCAATAAGCCATCTATTTGGTAGCTGGAACTACTTAAGTTATTGACATCTCCATCCGCTGCTAATAGTCCATCTGCTTGTACTTTTATAATGCCACTGTTACTATTGTTGATAGCTACGCTGCTACCTGAAGTAGTTGCCGTTGCAGCGTCGGATACATTAAAGATTAGTCCTTTTACTCTAAGTTCGTCAGTTACCGCCGGTTGAATATATAAATCACTTCCTAAATAAGCGACAATATAACCACCTAATGTTGTTAATGCCTGTCTTTTTGCTAAAACTGTTGTTGGAGTATATTGTTGCGTGGCGTTGGAATGTATCCCTAAATCCTCCCAACCCCCTGCAATATCAGTAATAACGGCATAATTATCTTGCGTGCCGCCTTTATCAGTATGACCGGTTGATTGAATGGTTACATTATAATTAATGTTAGTAGGAAGTGCGTTTGGTGTAAATTTCCAATATCCATAATCTAAAAACTCATCTACATCTTCACCGTCTACCATTAATCCTGCCGGGACAGGATTTTCATCACTTATGGTAAATGCGACATCGATATAACTGAGGCCTGACACGCTGTTGATGTACATCCCGGCCAGTTCAAATTGAGTAGCAGTTCCTATCGGAAAGTTATATTCAATGCCTGCAGTCACGTATCTTCTAAAGTTACCAAAGACATATTTACCCGGCCCAAAACCACTCATGCCGTCAGTAGGAGCAGTTATATCTAATCTATTGGCTCCTGTAGTAATGATACCATCGGTAAAAGATAGGCCGGTAGAGATGGTTTGGTTGGTAATTAGTGTTACTCCGGTAGAATTATCAATAGAGAAATTTTCAAAAATAGTCGTTACCGCACCTCCAATATTTTGATTGATGCTGCCGTTAAATTCTACCATTCCGCTAGCTGCTCCTACTAATGCCACACTAGCAGTTGCATCATTTATCCAATTGCCTTTAATTTGCAAAAGACCGTCTATTTGATAACTGGAACCGCTTAAGTTATTGACATCGCCATCAGCTATTATCACGCCATCAGTTTGAACTTTTACCAAGCCGCTATTAGTATTATTGATTGATACGGTACTACCTGAAGTTGTCAAAGTAGCTTCCGATGCAATTTTTAAAACAACTCCTTTAATTCTTAATTCTTCTGTAACAGCTGAAAATACAGAGCTAATGTTTAAGGATAATAAGAATAATAGTAAATATAGTTCTTTCAATATATAGTTTAACGTGAAGATATTAATTTATATACGAAAAATAATGATAAAGGTTCCAATATTGGATTAATATCGTATAAAATATGTAAAATACGATTATTATCAGGATAAGATAATATCCAAAATTTATGTTTAGTTAATTATTGATAATAAAATATATAAATACTTATATCTGATTTTTATCAATAATTTCTATATGTTAATCCTAAAATTAAGAATTTAAATTATTTTGAACTTCTAGAGCCTTATTCAGATGCTGACGTAAAGTTGGGATAGTATTATTTATCCAATTTTTTAAGTCTTGGTTATCTGTTTTATTCGCCATGTTTTCAAATCTATCAATGACTTCGTTATGGCCGTGTATCATCATTTGAGTATATTCTTTATTAAAATCATTTGCAGCATAATTATGTAATTTTCCATATTTATTTTGGTGTTTTTGCATCATTTCATTAGGAATTTGCCAATTATTTTTTTGAGCTACTTCTTTTAACTTTTCATTAGCTTTTTGATGGTCAGTTATAATAAGCTGCGCTAACTCATTAATTTTTTGGTTTGATGATTTTTCTTTAGCTAATTGGCCGGCTTTTATTTCGAACATTCCATCACTTGCTGCGTCTTGCACAAATTGCTTATTGTCAGGAATGTTTGTTGAATTATATGATGTTGTATCACCAGTACGGTTGCTATTATTATAGTTATTGTTGTTTTGATTATATCGATCATCATCATTAGTACGATTATACTGATCTCTATCATCATCGTTTTGAATATATTGTTTGGTAGTATTATCGTTGTTATTATATCCATTCTCATAACCATCGTCAACACTTTCTGGCCATTCATTATTTCTATTTCTATTAACATCACATGAATTTATTATTAATAACGTTACAGGTATCAATAATAATTGGCTAATTTTTTTCATAATTTATTTTTTATACGTTTTTTAATTAAACTAAATTTGATTTTAAAAGTTTAATATGTAAATTTTATGCCATATTAAAATATATAATGTTGATTATCATATATAGGGGCTGCAGAATATTCATTATATATGTATATTATAGTAATATAATCTGTTGTAGATTTATTTGCAAATATTTATATGTGTCATAAATGCTACAAATCAGGGGAAATATCTGCCATATCTAAAAATTATCTCCTATTACCAAGTATTTAATATAAATATGACTTTGAATTACGGCTACATGTCCTAATTACATTTACATATATAGCATATGATTAACTTATAGCATGCATTGCGCTACATCAGGGGTAAGAATATTTGCAAAATGAGAAAATTATTTCTCGTTTCTAAATGAATAAGATGTTGTTTTATTTTATGCATAAAACTTTGAAAAATAACAATATATCAATGATATTTAATAATATATGCCTGACTGGTATTAAAGTTGTCAAATAATTTATTAGAATTTATAACATTAATATTAACCTTTAAAAATTAATAATCATGGATACGAAAAATAAAAAAAATGATAGTCAAAGTTCAACTTTAAAATCAAGCACTGATTCTAAAAGTTCAACCGGGACTAAAGGATCAGATGATAAATCAAGTAGTACGACAGCTACTCGTAATAAATCAGATAATTCAGATGATAATAAAGATAATAAAGATAAATCTAAAAAATCTGATAATGATAGTTCAAAAAGTTCTTCTTCCTTAACAGAAAGTAAATCTAATACTAATAAAAATAAATCTGAAGATCAGGAGAAAGATCAAAACAATAGAGAGAATAACCGCAGATTTCAATCAGATTACGATAATGATCGATCTAGCAACGAAAATAATCGAAATAGAGATTACGAGCGCAGCTATAGCGATTATGATCGTGGGTTTAGAGAAGGTAGTGAACATACTTCACGTTGGTATAATCAAAGAAACTTTGATAGAGATCAAAATCAGTATTCTAACTCCGGACAAGGTGGCAGCTATGAGTATAATCGTGGCAATAATTCTTCAAATGATCGAAATTATGGTAACCAAGGATATCAAAACAGTAGATATGACAGCAGAAGCGAAGGCTTAGGCCAAGGTTCTGACAGAGGATATGGCCGTGGTAGAAGCTCTGATTATGGATCTTCTCAACAAAATCGCTTTGAAGGTCAAGGCCAATATAACAGCGGATATAATGAAAGCAACCAAGGATATAGCAACCAAGGTAATAATATGAATTATGGCCGAGAAAATTATAATACCGGTGGATATGGCGGTTCCAATGAAGGTAATTATGGACGTCAAATGTATGGAAACCAAGGTAATCAAAGTAACCAAGGTAGAGGATACGGAAGCAGTAATCAAGGTTATGGTAGCCGTGGCAATAATTCTGACTATGGCCGAGAATCTAATTATAATGACAGATCAAATAGTAATCAAAGCTATGGCGAAGGTGCGTATGGCCGACAATCCAGACAAGGAGGTAATCGGTTTAATGAATATGATCAGTATTAATCTCTAATTAATTAGATTATCTTAATGAAGAGCCTGTGAATCTTGATTCATGGGCTCTTTTGTTTTGTAGACGATTCAGCACAGCGCTATATTAAAAAACAAATTTTAATATCTAAGTTGTTACAAGTTCCCTTACTCTCAAGAGGGTAGGTATTCACCTACTACTTTTAAGATCCTTATGATAACATAGAGTTTAATTGTAAATAGATGTAAAGAAATTAAAAAAGCCCTTAATGCATTAGAATTAAGGGCTTTTTTAATAAATATTGGTAGGATGCGGAGACGGAGGGATTCGAACCCCCGGTACCTCGCGGTACAACGGTTTTCAAGACCGCCGCGTTCGACCACTCTGCCACGTCTCCGGCACAAAGATATAAATTCTATTAATTTTATTGTTTAGGAAAGGAAATATTTTATCTCGTATAGATATAAGTACGAAACAGTATAATTAAGATCTTTCATTAATATTTATTTTAAATGTGTAAAAAGTATCATTTATATTTGTAATTAATAGCATACATATTGGAAAATAACATAACTACTTTCGAAGCCATTTTTAAAAATGCACCTATTGGCATTGCGTTTGTCAATTTACAAGGCCAGGTTATCCGCAGTAATAATTTTTTACAGAAATTATTAGGTTACAATGAAGATGAGTTATTAGAGATGAATTTTGCTCAATTTACCCATTCGGATGATATAAATAATAGCCTAGAGCTTTATGGTTTACTCATAGATGGTGAAAGAGATCATTATAACATTCAAAAAAAGTACATCTGTAAAGAAGGTCAGGAAATATTCGTAGACTTAACTGTTTCATTAATTAGGGATGAGAATAAATTGCCATTACATATCATAAAAATGATAAAAGATATTACTCAACAAAAGCAAATTGAACAGACTAAAGAAGATGCAAATCAGTTTCATGTATTATTCAGCTCAGCGGTTGATTATATAACTATTATAAATGAGGATTCTACCATACTTAATATTAATAAAGTTGAAGAAGGATATAAACTTAAAGATGTAATCGGAGCTAATTGGCGGGGATTTATAGCTGAAGATATAGTAAATGATTATGATGAAGCCCATAAAAAAGTTTTTAAATGTAAAGAACCTGCTCAATTTAACAGCGAAGTAGAAACTCCTGTAGGATTGATGTATTTTTCAACTAATATTACGCCTGTATTTAAAGAAAATAAGGTAACTAAAGCCATATTAATCACTCGCAATATTACAGAACTTAAAAATATCCAAAAAAACCTTGCAGATAACATTGATAAATTACAAAAATCAAATATTGAGTTAAAACATTTTGCCTATATCGCTTCTCATGATTTGCAAGAACCACTTCGCGTAGTAACAGGATACTTGCAACTTTTAACAAAAAAATATTCTAGCCAGCTTAATAAAGATGCTTTTAAATATATAGAAGGTGCAACAGGTGCCGCTAAACGAATGAAAGCCCTGATCAATGATCTTCTTAGTTATTCTCGAATGGATGTCAATGAAGTTTTTAAGAAAGTACAAGTAAATGAAGCTGTTGAATATGCTTTGAAAGATTTAAAAATTTATATCAAAGAAAATAAGGCTAAAGTTAAAATTACGACTGACTTACCTACTATCTTAGGAAATCAAATTCAAATGAAACAGCTCTTTCATAACTTAATCAGCAATGCAATTAAATTCAAAAAAGAAGATGTAGATCCTATTGTTCAAATAGATTGTAAAAGCATTAATAACCATTATGAATTTAGTGTTGCTGATAATGGTATCGGTATAGATAAAGCTTATTTTGAAAAAATATTCGTCGTATTTCAAAGGCTACATACTTATGAGAGATATGAAGGAACGGGAATTGGATTAGCACTTTGTAAGCGTATAGTAGAAGGGCACCAAGGGAAAATATGGTTAACTTCAGAAATTGAAAAAGGTACTACCTTTTATTTTACCATTCCACATAATAAAATTGAAAAGCCCTAACTCATAAATAGAAATTCTATGAAATCACAAAAGAAATATTTAATACATGATTCTATCTATCTTGGAGCGTTATTCGGAACAATTATGCCCGGCATAGGAGCACTTATTTATAAATTAGTTGAATTTCAAGATTTCGATTGGAATGAATATTTCAACTATATTTTTATATCTGATGTATTAGCTAAAGTGATCAGTATTTGTGTAATCATTAATTTAATCGCTGTATATATTTTTAATTATTTACGATATGAAAAGGCGGTAAAAGGAGTTATTATTGTTACTATTCTTTATGCTATTCTGTCGGGTATTATGATATTTGTATAATCATGCGGTACTATATCATTGCAGGAGAAGCTTCCGGTGATTTACATGCGTCTAATCTGGTTAAGGAGTTAACACTGCAAAATGATCAAGCAGTTTTTAGAGGATGGGGCGGTGATAAAATGCAAGCCGCCGGCGTAGAGATCGTTCAACATTATAAGGAAGCAGCATTTATGGGGTTTTGGGAGGTGTTAATTCATCTGAAAACTATTTTGCAAAATATTAAAAGCTGTAAACAGGATATTCTTTTTTTTAAACCGGATGCCGTTATCTTAGTCGATTATCCCGGTTTTAATCTGCGAATAGCAACTTTTTTAAAGCAACAAAATATAAAAACATTTTATTATATTTCGCCACAAGTTTGGGCTTGGAAATCGTCTCGGGTGCAAGCTATTAAAAGAGACATTGATCACATGTTAGTGATATTGCCTTTTGAGCAAGCTTTTTATAAAAAATATAATTATAAAGTTGATTATGTAGGCCACCCGTTACTAGATGCCATAAATAAAAAGGTTATTAATAAATCTTCAAGTAAGGCTCTAAGTAATAAGCCGATCATTGCTTTACTGCCCGGAAGCAGAGCTCAGGAAATTATCAAGAAATTGCCGATTATGGTTGCACTAGCTGATAAATTTCAGAATTATCAATTCGTTATTGCAGGAGTTTCAACTATAAATCGAGAAATATATAAACTTTATTTAAAAAAAAATGTATCTATTATATATGAAGATACGTATTCTTTATTATCACAAGCCACTGCTGCCTTGGTAACTTCCGGAACAGCTACTTTGGAAACCGCTTTATTTAATATTCCTCAAGTTGTTTGCTATAAAGGAAGTTTTCTTTCTTATTTTATTGGTAAACAAGTAGTAAAAGTAAAGTATATTTCTTTAGTTAACCTTATTATGAATAAAGAAGTGGTTCCCGAACTAATTCAAGCCGATTTAACAACACAGAACTTAACCGTAGCATTAAAAAAAATTCTTACCGGTAACCATCGTGAAACAATGTTAAATGAATACGTAATATTGAAAAAGCAACTTGGGGCAGGCGGAGCCTCTAAAAAAGCTGCTGCATTAATTAATCAATATTTATAGGTTATCAGAAGGCTATTCTATATATGGTTTTGTGTAATTATAGTCAGCGAGTTATTTGCTCAAGAACGTTTGTATGTCGGGATACTAAGAAATATTGATATCAATAAACTTCAATTAGCTTCTCAAGATAGTAGTGAGTTAAAAATATATGCTGCCGGAATAGAAGTATATACCATACCAGCTAATAAAAAATTAGATGTTAAAAATTCTTCTGATTATTTGAAAGCTTATTACAATGACTCCATTTCAGCTTCTTCATTCATAGTCAAGACAGCTATCGAAGGTAGCCGAATGAAGATAATAATAGCAGAACAAGAATATTTTTACAAAGGTGATTTGTTAGTTGAGCACGACACCGGCGGATTGATTCTTACCAATATTATAGACATAAATGATTATTTAGAATCAGTTATGGTTGCTGAAATAGCAGGCTTGCGTGGCAATGAGTTTCTAAAAGCTATGGCTGTAGTTAGCAGGACTTACGCTATTAAAAACACCTTTAAACATATTAAAGACCACTATGACTTATGTGATCAGGTTCATTGTCAAGTTTATCATGGTATTGAGAATGTTCCTAACGATATTATAGAAGCTATCCGAATGACCGGTAAAGAAATTATTATTGATGAAACAGGTAGTATTATTGACGCTGTGTTTTTTGCAAATAGTGGCGGGCTTACCGCTAATGTGGAAGATGTTTGGCAGGTGAAAGCACCTTATTTACGTTCTGTTGAAGATTCTTTTTCCATAACGGGAGATGGATACACTTGGGTGTATAAAATAGCGACAAAAGATTGGCAAACATACTTGAGCCAAAAAATAAATGATACGGTCAGTGATTTTTATTGTGAAGTTGAATACGCCCGAAAAAAGAAATATTACTGTAATGATGTTCCTATACCCTTAACAGACATAAGAAAAGACCTAGGCTTACGATCTACCTTATTTTTAATGGAAGAAAATGTATATCCTGACATATCCGGGCCGGACACACTTTATCTTTATGGAAGGGGATATGGCCATGGAGTAGGGTTTAGCCAAGAAGGTGCTTATGAAATGGGGAAAAGAGGATTCAAATACTATGAGATTATTGCTTTTTACTATCAGAGAGTAGAAATCATTGATTACAATTTATGGAGAAGGGAGGATGTAATACGATAATGGTTTGATAAAAAATACTTAATTTAGGCTATTGTATCAAAAAACAAACCTTATGAATTTTTTTTATTCTTTATTGATTTTAGGATTAACAGTTATTATATCTTCCTGTCAGTCTCCGAGAGAGCAAGCATTAGAAGATATTGAGCGGGTTAGAGGAGAGATGTTAAAAGATTCTACCCAAGCTATGCCCAGTTTGCAATCCATAAACAATACGATTGCTGCGTATACTCATTTTTATACAGAATTTGAACAGGATAGCTTAGCTCCAAACGCTATGTTTCAAGCAGCCAGTTTATACAGATTAAAAAGAGATTTTAATGCTGCAATAAAATTATGGGAAGATATTCAAGAAGATCATCCTAATTCTATGCAAGCTTCACAAAGCTTATTTTTAAAAGCATTTACTTATGAAAACGAGTTAAAAAATCTCGGAAAAGCTAAACAGTTCTATAGTGAATTTTTACGTAAATATCCCGATCATGAGCTCGCTAGCAGTGCAGAGTTTTCTTTAAAATATTTAGGTAAACCCGCTGAAGATATATTAAAAGATTTTGAACAAAAGAATAATCCGGCAGATACTACAGTTTCCGGATTATGAGGAAAATTTGATAAAAAACTCAATTCTAACTCAAATAAGCCTCAGCTTTTCCCGAACTCGATATCACTACATCAATGCGCTCCTTCATGGTTGTAGCGAGCGATAATCCTACATAATCTATACAAACGGGGAAAAATTTATGCTTTCGATCAACTAAAACCACAGTTTGTATTTTTTTAGGTTTGATATCCATCAATGGCTTTAAAGCGTAAGTCATTGTGCTGCCGGTGTTGGCAACATCATCTACTATCACTACAATATTTTTATCGAACTTGATAACATCACTATTTATTTCAACAGTTGTTTTATGAGGCTTCTTCTTATCAATAGATAACTGATGTACATTTACTTTTAAATGGGAGATATTTCGCAGCTTTTCAGCTAATCGCTCAGCTAACAATAAGCCATTGCCTTGTATTCCTACAAGGTAGATATCTTTTTCATCATAATTATTTTCAGCGATCTGATAAGCAATGCGATTGATTTTTTGTTCGATCTGAGTATTGTTAAGTATTAGAGTATCGGGTGAAGACATGGTGGGTATATGCGTTAAACGTAACTAAATATGAATTATATCGTAAAAATAATAATTGTATTTAACTTTATCTCATTTAGCTTCTTATAGCACTTTTAAGTATAAAATTTTTATTGGTTTATGATTAATATTTTCAGTTCTATTTTAAATAAACATTTTGCCCTTGCTCTTTTTTTCTTTCTGTTTTTAACCTTTGTCTTTGCTCAAAATTTATCCCTCTCTCAAAAATTTTCTCAACATACAGCTTCTCCAATAATACAAGCTAAGCAACAAACAACTTTATTAGTAAAAGGTGACCCTAAAAAGATAAAAGAAGAAGTCAATCGGCTCGGAGGAACTTACAAATACAGTCACGGTGATATAAGCGCAATAACTTTACCCGGCAATAAAGTTAACGCATTGGAAATTAACAATTTTGTTAAAGAAACGGCTAAAGATTTTAATCGCGCAGTACCCTTATTAGATACTTCATTGAGCGTAAATAATGTACTGCCTGTTCATCAAGGTATTCAGCCGTTAGATCAACCTTACACAGGAAAAGGAGTAGTTATGGGCTATCTAGATTCAGGTATTGATATTATGCATCCTGACTTTTGGAATGAAGACAGCAGCTCAAGGATATTATATATTTGGGATCAAGATGCCGGTGGAGACACGCTTCAACCTTATGGTTATGGCATAGAATGGACAAAAGAAGATATCGACAATGGAAGTTGTACGCACAATGATTATTTCGGGCATGGTACAAATGTATCAGCCATCGGCTCTAGTAACGGAATGGCAATTGGTAAATACACGGGTGTCGCCCCCGAATCTGATATCATCATCGTAGCAACTAATTTTTCCGGCCTTACAAATAGTAAAGTATTAGATGCGGTAGATTATATTTTCAAAAAAGCAGATTCCTTAAGCAAGCCGTGTGTTATTAATTTAAGTCTCGGAAATTATTTTGGTGCGCGAGATGGCCGAGATTTAATTGCTCAAGGAATGAACAGCATGATGGAAGAAAAACCCGGTAGAGTGATCGTCGCTGCTGCAGGCAATGCCGGAACACAACAAATGCATCTAGGATACGAAGTAACTACAACAAATCATTTTACTTGGTTTAAATATAATCCTTCCTTACCCGGCGCCTGGTTTTATCTTTGGTCAGATACGGCTGATTTTAATGATGTTAACTTTAAATTAGGCGGAGATAACAAATTTTATAGTACTCAAGGTGAAACACCTTTTAGAACAATTAAAGAAGTGATCCATGCCGGTGGAATGATGGTAGATACTTTATATAATATTTCTCTTGATAGAATAGGAATTGCTTATACAGAAGTTGAATATATTAATGATAGCAGTACTTATCAAATAAATATAGCCGTAGCAACTGATTCAACTGACTTTTTATGGCGATTTACCACGTATGGAAGTGGAAAGTTTGATGTTTGGACACACAGTGGCTTGATAGGTACTTCCAATATGGTAACCTCATCTGAATTGCCTGATGCTTCCATCGTACCGGAAATTAACAATTATAAAGCTCCGGATAAAAAATCTACTATTACCAGTAGTTGGACGTGTGCCGAAAATGTAATTACTGTTGGTAATTTCAGTAATCGCTACAGTTATCTTGATATAGATAGTGTTCTTAGAATTGCTCCGGATTTACCGGTAGGGGATATAAATAGCTCGTCAAGTATGGGCCCGACCAGAGATGGAAGAATAAAACCGGAGATTACAGCCAGTGGTGGCACCTCCATTATGGCAGGCTCCGCAAGTTTTATCAATGGATTAATATCTTCAAATCAGCGATCTAAAGTTGCCTTAGGAGGGAAACATATGAGAAATGGAGGCACTTCTATTGCTTGTCCGGTTGTAGCCGGAGCAGCCGCCCTTTATTTAGAAAAATATCCCAATGCTACTTTTCAAGAAGTTAGAAATGCTGTAATTTATAATGCCGTACAAGATAGTTTTACGGGAGATACCATCAGTGATACTTGGGGATATGGTAAAATTGATGCTTTTTCAATGCTTTCAGTAGAGGTAATAGTAGGTTGTACAGACTCTACATCATTAAATTATAATTCTACTGCCAATCTAGATGACAGTAGTTGCATTGCTAAAATATTTGGTTGTACTGACTCCACCGCTTTTAACTACAATGATTCTGCTAATACAGATGATAGCAGTTGTGTGCCTATAATTGCTGGTTGTACAGATTCCACAGCAACTAATTTCAATGAGTTAGCTAATACTGATGATGGTAGTTGTAATTATGTAGGTTTAAATGAAATCGCTTCCTTTGGCCTAATTATTTATCCTAATCCGGTTACTAATGAAGTTATTTTAACTTTTAGTGATGACATAAAGGGTAAAATAATCATTTATGATCAGTTGGGAATAGAAGTTGAAAAATATATAATTTCTAAGCCTACCAATAAATTAAATATATCAGTACTTAATTATCCATCCGGAATGTATTCCCTGGTTATTATTGACTTTAATAATATCCCAATCCTTAAAAATAAATTTATAAAGTTATAGTTTATATATGCCTTATAGTAATATGATTACATTGATATTATGCATAATCTATCAGCTATTAAATATCAGCTATAAACTCAAGTTGAGAGTAAACCTTAAAATAAATTACTATTTTAGTCCGCATGGAATATCTACCTCAGATCATTTTCGGACTACTTTTAATAATTACTGTATTATATTTCAGTAAGAACATCCGTCGAATAATAGCTAATATAAAACTAGGAAAGGATGTTGATTTGGCCGACCGGCCTTTGGAACGGTTAAAAAAAATGACTTTAGTTGCTTTTGGACAAAAAAAGATGTTTAAAAGACCGATTCCCGCCATTTTACATCTTTTTGTGTATGTCGGCTTTTTAATCATTAATATTGAAATTTTAGAAATAATCATAGATGGCTTACTGGGAACGCATCGAATATTTTATCCATATATATCGGGTATATATGGTTTTATTATAGGCTTTTTTGAATGCTTAGCCGTTACAGTATTATTAGCTTGTGTTATTTTCTTAATAAGGCGAAACATCATTCGTTTACAACGATTTTGGAAACAAGAAATGAAAGGCTGGCCCAAGCGAGATGCTAATATTATTCTGTATTTTGAAATTGCATTGATGGCCGCATTTCTTACTATGAATACGACAGATTTAGTGCTGCAAGAAAGAGGCGTAGAGCCTTATATACAAACCGGTTCTTTCACAATCACTCAATATTTCACACCAATTTTTAAATCAATGAGTACGGAGGGTATTATGCGTACAGAAAGAGCTATGTGGTGGATCCATATTATTGGAATTTTTATATTTTTAAATTATATACCTTTTTCTAAACACCTACATATATTTTTAGCTTTTCCGAATACTTATTATTCTAAACTTCCGCCAATGGGTAAAATGCGAAACATGGATAATATTACTAAAGAAGTAAAGCTGATGTTAGATCCGGCGAGTGTGGGAGAGGAGGGTTCTAATCCGGCAGAACCTGACATGAGTTTTGGGGCAAAAGATGTACAAGATTTAACTTGGAAACATTTGTTAGATGCTTATAGCTGCACAGAATGTGGCCGATGTACTGCGGCTTGTCCGGCAAATATTACCGGTAAAAAATTATCTCCTCGAAAAATTGTAATGGATACCCGAGATCGTACAGAAGAAGTAGGTAAAGGGATAGCACAATCAGGTAAAGAATTTTCTGACGGTAAATTTTTATTAGGAGATTACATTACAAAAGAAGAGCTTAATGCTTGCACATCTTGTGGAGCGTGTGTAGAAGAATGTCCCGTTAATATTGATCCTTTATCTATTATTTATGAACTGAGAAGGAATCTTATAATGGAAGCGGCCGATGCTCCTACAGAATGGAATATGATGCTGACAAATGTAGAGAACAATGGTGCCCCTTGGCAATTCTCACCCGTTGACCGAGCAAATTGGAAAAAATCGGTATGATTTTTGTAAATATCTTTTATGATATTTAAATCAAATCAATATATAACTATAATAAATTTAATATGAAACTTTTATCAATGCTTTTTATAGGAAGCTTATTTGTAAGCTTTTCTTGTAATAATTCAATGGATAACTCAGAAAATGAAGCTAATGACGAGTTTGGAGAAGCCGAAACCTCTTTTATAGAAATAAATGGATCCGAAAAAACTGATACCGTTGGAAGCATTCATGAAGTAACTACTGAAATAGTTTCAGAATCTAAAGACCTAAACAACGAACTGGATAAATTAATTAACGAAATATAAAATATATAAACATGCTTATTAAATCAATATTATGCACTTACGTGGTGCTGTTTTTTGGGGTCACTGCATCATCTTATGCACAAACAGATGCTGATGTATATTCACCAAATTCAACTCAAACTCGAACTCAAACTCAAAACAATAATAATGTCTTAAATGATCAGGAGCGAACATGGTTGTCTAATCAGTCTCAGCGATTAACTCCTGAAGAGCGTGCTTGGTTAAGAATGAAGTACGAAAACACACCTGCAGATAAAAGAGGTGCTTTCAGAAATCGAATCGAAAACATGACGCCGGCAGAGAAAGCTAAGATGAAGGATGAGATCAAAAACATGAATGCTCAAGAAAGGGATCGTTATGGAGAAATTATTAAAGATAGAACTCAAGATGACAACAGGATATTAACTAATGAAGAAAGAACATGGTTGTCTAATCAGTCTCAGCGATTAACTCCTGAAGAACGAGCTTGGTTGAGAATGAAGTATGAAAATACGCCGGCAGATAAAAGAAGTGCTTTTAGAAATAGAATCGACAACATGACGCCGGCAGAGAAAGCTAAGATGAAGGATGAGATCAAAAACATGAATGCTCAAGAAAGAGATCGTTATGGAGAAATTATTAAAGATAGAACTCAAGATAATAACAGGATGTTAAATGACCAAGAGCGATCTTGGTTATCTAACCAATCTCAACGATTAACTCCCGAAGAACGAGCTTGGTTGAGAATGAAGTACGAAAATACACCTGCAGATAAAAGAGATGCTTTCAGAAATAGAGTAGAGAATATGACGCCTGCAGAGAAAGCCAAGATGAAAGATGAGATCAAAAACATGAATGTTCAAGAAAAGAATCGCTATGAAGAAATTATCAGAGAAAACACCTACGATGATAGTAATGAGGGCAGGTTTAATAGGCAAAAGAATGATTTATCTCCTGAGTTGAGAGCAGAAGTAGAAAGGAAGATGACTAAACTTACTCCGGAAGAACGAAGGATATTGACCAGAGAATTTAACGATACTGAAGGTAAAAACTATGCTGAAGCTGAAAGTCGTATCAGACAAAGAGTTCAAGAAGCTGAAGATATGATTGAAGAAACTAATAAGAATTTAAATGAATCTAATACTAAATTAGAAACTGCTGAAAAAAAATTAGAACGCAAAAAAGAAGAAGGTTCAATATCTGATGAAGAATATAATGACAAAATGGAGAGATTAAATGAAGCTCGAAAAAAATATGAAAATTTAAGGGCTGAAAATGATAGAGAAAGACGACGATTAGCTTCTTTAGAAAGCACGCTACAAAAAATCTCTGCAGAGAATTAGGCTTATTAATCTAATCAGTTATTAATTTTTAGTAAATGCCTACTTTAATAGTAGGCATTTTTATTTTGTAAAAATTCGAAATGCTCTACATTTTATAAAATTAACTAATTTTAAGGCATAGATATGCCTCGAAATTTACAAATACAAGTTACACCCGATATAGCAGGACAAGCTGACAAGCTCTTAACTTATATAAGTAATTATCTTAACATCCCTGCCGAAAAGATCTATCATATAAAAATTATAAAACGCTCAATTGATGCTCGCAGGAAAAAGGTAGTAGTAAATTTAAATTTGGAAATTTACATTAACGAAAATTATAAACCACATACAGATTCTAATATTACTTATCAAAATGTAGCAAATGCTTCGCATGTCCTTATTATTGGAGCAGGACCAGCCGGTTTGTTTGCGGCATTAAAATTAATTGAAAGAGGATTAAAACCAATCATCATTGAACGTGGTAAAGACGTTAGAGGCAGGCGTAGAGATTTGGCTAAGTTAAATAAAGACCACATCGTCAATCCGGAATCTAACTATTGTTTTGGAGAGGGAGGTGCAGGAACTTATTCGGATGGCAAGTTATATACTCGGTCAAAAAAGAGAGGAGATGTAACAAAAATTCTAGACGTATTGATTGCTCATGGAGCTTCTGAAAATATTAAAATTGATGCGCATCCTCATATTGGGACTAATAAGTTGCCACAGATAATCACTGCAATAAGAGAAACAATTTTAAAATGCGGTGGTAAAATACTTTTTAATACTAAAGTAGTTGATCTGATTATTAAGAATCATGCAATTAAAGGAGTAGTAAGTGAGGCTGGAGAAAGAATATTCAGTAATCAAATTATTTTAGCTACCGGACATTCGGCGAGAGATATATTTAAATTATTAGAACAAAAATTAATTGCCATCGAAGCCAAACCCTTTGCTTTGGGTGTACGAGTAGAACATCCACAAAAATTGATTGATAAAATACAATATCATTGTTCTGCTGTCAGAAATGAGTATTTGCCTCCTGCTCCCTATAATTTTGCACGACAAATCAATGGGAGAGGTGTTTATTCTTTTTGTATGTGCCCCGGAGGTATCATTGCCCCATGTGCTACTGAGCCTAATGAAGTAGTTACCAATGGCTGGTCGCCCTCTAAAAGAGATCAAGCTACTGCAAACTCCGGGATAGTAGTAGAATTGAATTTAGAAGATTTTAAAGAATTTTCTGACAAAGGGGCATTAGCGGGAATGTATTTCCAAAAATCAATCGAACATAAAGCATGGGAGGCGGCAGGGAAGTCTCAAGCTGTACCGGCACAAAGATTAGTTGATTTTGTTAAAGGAAAACTATCAAACGAATTACCTAAAACTTCATATGTACCTGGTATAGTTTCTGTTAATTTAAAAGAGATATTGCCGTCCTTCATCTATGAAGCACTACAACAAGGGTTTATAGAATTTGGTAATTTAATGGATGGTTATTTAACAAATGAGGCGGTTGTACATGCACCGGAATCCAGAACTTCTTCTCCAGTCCGTATTCCCAGAGATAAAATCACTTTACAGCACCCCGATGTAAAAGGCTTATATCCTTGCGGCGAAGGTGCCGGATATGCAGGTGGTATTATGTCTGCTGCAATTGATGGAGAAAAATGTGCGGATCAATGTTATTTGTTTTTAGAGAATAGAAATTGACCTGCAATTACAACATTCTAGTAAATTTCACGTATTAGAGTGTATGATTTTAAATCAACTATGCGTTTTTAGTTTTCTGCTATTAAATACGATCGTATACAGCCAGTCTATTTATAGGCAGTATAAAAAAGAAACAGGCCTTTGCACAGAGAAGCTTTTCTTATATGAAGATTCTACTTATGTATATTTAACAAGTTGCGATAAGAAGGCTGATATTTCTTTAGGTACTTGGCAAGCTGATAAGAAACAGATTTATCTAGAACCCGTAAATATATCTACCTATGTTCCGGTAAAAGAAATCACGCAAAATGAGACGAAAGATAGCGATACTTTATTATCTGTATATATTACCGATAAATATGGCCATCCGATTCCATATTTTGATTTGGTGTTTATACCTGAATATATAAGCCATAATGATATTGATATGCCGGGCCGTTATGAAATGAAACAAGACACTTTGCCGGTGCAGGTTGAAACAATTCAAACAAATGAGGATGGGAAAGCTCATATCGCTATCCAGCCAAATGGTATTATTAAATTAATTGATATTGGACAAATATTTGGACGATATCCTATGATCAATGTAAATGATATTTCTTCTGATAAACTAATTGTAAAATTAGATTTACCAAAACATATATATGATTATACGTTTATCTCTTGGATGAATTTATCCTCTACAATTGTAAAGAATAGTAAGAAGAATCTAATTTTTATTGAATAATCCCATTACTACTATTATAGTTTATTCAAGCTCTTTTCAATAGCTTTAATTTTTGATTGAGCATCTTCCATTTTTTGTTTTTCCTTGGCTACGACAGCTTGCGGGGCATTTTTAACGAAGTTTTCATTTTGTAGTTTTTTCGTCACAGCTTGAAGAAACCCTTTATTATAATTTAACTCTTCTTCTAATTTTGCTTTTTCTTCCTGTTCATCTATTTTAACAGGAATAAAAAATTCATAATTTTTGATCCTAAATGATTTAACTTGAGTGGGAGGTGCAGCAGTATATTTTATACAATTTACATTAGATAATTTGCTTATTAAAACTTCAATGTTTTTAAAAACATCACTATTATCTGTTTTAATATATAAAGAGATCTTATCTTTTGAGTTTATGCCGCTTAAGTTTCGTATGTTTCTAATGTTGGTAGTAATGTCTTGTAACAGTTCTCCTGAATTAAGATAAAATTCATCGAAATTTTGAACAGAAGGCCATTCTGAAATCATGATAAATTCATCTTCGGATCTTGTTCTGATTTCATGCCAAACTTCTTCGGTGATAAACGGCAGGAGAGGATGTAAAATCTGCAATAATTTTTCAAAAATATCAATGGTATGATCATACGTAGCTTTGCTGATAGGTTTTTGGTAATCAGGTTTGATCATTTCCAAATACCAAGAACAAAAGTCATCCCAAATCAATTTATAAATAGCCATCAATGCATCAGAAAGGCGATATTTGGAAAAATGATCATTAATTTGTTCCAGACTGCTATTTAACTTAGCATTCATCCACTCAATAGCAAATTGATCATTTTCATTACTTGTTTTTTCAATCTCCCAATTTTTTACGAGTTTTAAAGCATTCCACACTTTGTTACAGAAATTCTTCCCTTGTTCGCAAAGTTTCTCATCGAACAGTAAATCATTGCCTGCCGGAGATGAAAATAAAACACCTGCCCGCACACCATCTGCACCGTACTTTTTAATCAGATCAATTGGATCCGGTGAGTTGCCGAGGGATTTAGACATTTTACGTCTTTTTTCATCTCTCACAATACCGGTATAATAAACATTACTAAAAGGCTTTTTCCCTCTATATTCATATCCTGCAATGATCATCCTTGCGACCCAAAAAAACATGATCTCCGGAGCTGTTACTAAATCATTTGTAGGGTAGTAGTAGTTGATATCTTCATTATTCGGATCTTTAAAGCCATTAAATACAGATATTGGCCACAGCCAAGAGGAGAACCATGTATCTAGTACATCTTCATCTTGTCTTAAATTTTGAATTTTGAATTTTGAATTTTGAATTTTTTCTTTTACCAGCTCAAATGCAGCTTCTTTATCTTTTGCTACCACATAATCTTGAGTGCCTTCACCATAATACCAAACTGGAATTCGCTGTCCCCACCATAGCTGACGAGAAATACACCAATCTTTCACATTTTCCATCCAATGTCGGTAAGTATTTTTAAATTTTTCCGGATGAAACCGAATATCATCATTCATCACATGTTCTAAAGCAGGTTTAGACAACTGTTCCATTTTCAAAAACCATTGCATAGAAAGTTTAGGTTCAATGACTGCATTAGTTCTCTCAGAGTAACCGACATTGTTTTTCAGCTCTTCTACTTTAGATAAATATCCTTTTGCTTCCAGTTCCTTAGCAATTTCTTTCCGTACCTTAAATCGATCTTTCCCGATATATAGTTTTGCTTCTTCACTTAAAGTGCCATCGTCATTTAAAACATCAATTACTTCCAGATTATGCCGAATGCCTAATTGATAATCATTGATATCGTGAGCAGGAGTTACTTTTAAACATCCTGTACCAAATTCCATATCTACATAATCATCAAAAATGATTGGTATGCTTTTATTTAGTAATGGTATAATTGCTTTTTTTCCTTTTAAATGCTGATAACGTTTATCATTAGGATTAATGCAAACAGCAGAATCGCCCAAAATTGTTTCAGGGCGAGTGGTCGCAATTGTTATTTTAACATTACTTCCCTCTATGCTATAATCAATGTAAAATAATTTAGACTGTACTTCTTTATGAACGACTTCTTCATCAGATAAAGCAGTTTGAGCAGCCGGATCCCAATTGACCATCCTTACACCTCTATAGATTAAGCCTTTATTATATAGATCAATAAAAACTTCTATGACAGCATCATATAAGTTTTCATCCATGGTAAAACTCGTTCTATCCCAATCGCATGAGGCTCCAAGTTTTTTTAACTGTTCTAATATAATTCCACCATGTTTTTCTTTCCATTCCCACGCATGGTCCATAAACTCATCTCGAGATAGATCTGCTTTGTTTATGCCTTCTTCTTTGAGCTTATTGACAACTTTGGCTTCTGTAGCAATAGACGCATGATCAGTTCCCGGTACCCAGCAAGCATTTTTGCCTAGTAATCTGGCACGGCGGATTAATACATCTTGAATAGTGTTATTAAGCATATGCCCCATATGTAATATGCCTGTTACATTGGGAGGAGGAATAACGATGGTATAAGGCTCTCGATTATCAGGGGTAGATTTAAAAAGCTTGTTCTCCATCCACTTAGCATACCACTTATCTTCTACTTCATTTGGATTATAACTTTTAGAAATACTCATTTAGGCTTATTTGCTGTAAAAATATAAATTAGTTTAGAGTTAATAATTATAAACTCTAAACTAATATGTGAACTATTCCTTAAACCGATCTATATCTCTTCGGAGTTTTTTAGTAGGCCGGCCTTTGATGTCCAGCTTATGATTGATTCTTTTGATATCTTGTAGTTCTGCTAAAGCTGTAAGATCAGCAGCACTGGTAGTTTCTTCGATAAACTCTTGTACCAGTTTAGCACCAATTCTGTTTGTTGGAATATTTAATATTTTGTAAGAGCGCCATATGGGAATATTTTTAATTGATAAAATATTCCCTATTATGACTTCTTTTTTAGGCTTGGAAAAGGAGCCGTCTATTTGTACTTTATTTTCACTACAAGCTTTTGAAGCTAAAGTTCTTGTTTTAAACAGACGGACATTCCAAAGAAATTTATCCAGTCGCAAAACAAATTATTTTGCGGCATTTTTAGGGTTCAATAAATCGTAAAATTGATTCAATTTAGGAAGGATAATAATCCTTGTCCTTCTATTAGTAGCTCTACCTTCGGCTGTTTCATTACTAGCCAAAGTATTGTACTCTCCACGTCCCGCAGCGATCAGTTTATTAGGGTCTACATTATATTTATTTTGCAAAACTCTCACTACTGATGTAGCTCTTTTAACACTTAAATCCCAGTTGTCTTTAATACACTCAGTAGATATAGACACGTTATCAGTATAGCCTTCTACCATCACTTCGATATCTTGCTTTGTTTCTATAATTTGAGCAATTTTACCTAATACTTCTTCAGCGCGTGATGTTAACTCTGAGCTACCGCTTTTGTATAGCATTTTATCAGATAAGTTAATAAAAACAACTGTTTTATCAACTTTGATCTCTACATCTTCATCAGCAATGCCATCTTTTAGAACACCTTTTAAATTTACGGCTAAAGCTAAGTTGATAGAATCTGCTTTGGTCTTAGCGGCTAATAAATATTTAATATATTGATCTTTGTTCTCAAGCTGAGACAACGTTTCTTTAATATTATCATTGGCTGATTTAGAAAGGGCCGTCAAGTCTCCAACTTGATTAAGCTGCTTATCTCTTAGATTTTTACAATCTTCTACTTGTGCTTCCAAATTGCTAATCCTTAAGCTTTTAAGTTGTGAATCTGATTCACATTTGGACAGCTGGCTTTGTAGGTCAGCTTGCATTTCGCTGTATTTTTTATTACTCACACATGATGACACAGTCAGAAATATAATTGCTAAACTGATGCTTGATACACTAAATTTCATTGAGATTTTTTTATTTTAAGTATTAATTAATTATAATATGTAAATTATATTTGTAAAAATAGGTATAATATGGAAAACAAAAGATATAAATAGCAATTATTAACTTATTAATTTAATAATTGTTAAAGATACCTCTGAGCTTTATCTAATCGAAATTGACAGCAGCAGGTAAACTTGTTAAATTTAGAAATAGAAAACTTTATAAATGATCCGGAAAATGTTCTTTCATGATCTCCATGATCATTTTTTGGGTTAAAGGCTTACTTTTAAATCCATCAATGCTATCGATTTTTTTTGCTTTAACAGCATCATCCGGGTTAAGCGAAGTAGTCAACATGACTAATATGAACTTTGCTTTTTGACCTGCTTCTAATTTTTCATATTCTTCTAAAAATTCCCATCCATTCATGACGGGCATATTAATATCTAAGAATATAAGATCCGGCTGAGGGTATTTGCCTTCATTCGAAGATTTCAAATATTCTAACCCTTCAAATCCACTCTGTTTAATTACAATATTTTTAGCACATTTTGCTTCTTCCAAAACCATTTCATTTAAGAAATTAGTTGGTTCATCATCATCTATCATTAAGATGCAATTTAATTTTTTCATAGGGGTTTGCTTGGCAATTTAATATAAAAAGTACTTCCCTTATCCTTTTCGGAATCTACCCAGATATTTCCTTTGTGCAAATCTACAACTTTTTTACAATGTGCCAACCCTATGCCGGTGCCTTCATAAGAACTTTGGGTGTGGAGCCTGGTAAAAATCATAAATATAGACTCATGATACTTAAAGTCTATCCCAATGCCATTATCTGAGAATTTAAATACCCAATATTGCTTTTCTTTCTTCGCTGATATTTTTATATGAGGAGCTGTATTTTCTTTTCTGAATTTGATACTATTGGTTACTAAATTTTGAAAAAGTAAACCGAGTTCAACTTCATATGCAGGTAGAACGGGAAGAGTATGTATCGTAAATTGAGTTCCGGTTTCTTTAATAATCAATTGAAGGTCAGACTGAATATTCTTAATTATATTATTGCAATTAACTGGCACCAGCTCACTTTTTAGGCCAATGCGAGAGTAATCTAGTAAACCTTTTATTAAATTACTCATTCTATTGGCAGATTGATTTATATAAAATAGATATTTACTCCCTCTATCATCAAACTTATCTTTATATTCATTTTTTAAACGGTCAATCATGCTTATGTTGGTCCTTAATGGCTCTTGCAAGTCATGCGAAGTAATATAAACAAACTGTTCAAGCTCTTTATTTTTTTCTAATAGCTTCGTATTAATGTCATTTAATTTTTGACCTCTTAAATTAATTAGATATAATAATACAGCTGTGGTCCACACAGCAAAGATAGACAACCCGCGATTTATTACCGCTATATCAATATAATTGCCTTCGGGTGACATATTGAATCCTATAATTATTAATGCAGAGGCAATAAGTGCAAGGATAATTGTATGAATAGGCTTTGCCATAAACCATCCAAATAGTACAAGAATAATGTATAAACTGCCATCTGCAATTCCGAGTGGGGTAGCAACGTCAATTAAAAATAGCGTGATTATTAGTGAGGAAGCATAACCTAATAACCAGATTGGAATTTTACGTTTTAATTTTTCTTCATCATATGATATATTAATCCAACTCATAGTCGTAATACAAATACCTGATATTACGAATCCAAATGCAGTATGAATAGCCATTTTGGTGAGTTTACCCCAGCCATAAGTAACTTCCATTCCTATAAAATAACCTGCAAATGCTACTAATCCTAGTCCAAAGACTAAAAAAGCTATTACCCCACTAAAGTTTGATCTTTTAAATGTTTTTTGAGAAAGTGAGATCATAGCAAATGCTGATAATGTAAAACATAAAGCTGTATTGGGAGCCATCCTTCCGGGGTGTGAAGTTTTAGTAACGATGTAATGTTTCATAAAAAATTCATCTAACCCTAGGTTAATGCTGAAAATATATTCAGTTAATGTTAATGCACCTAATAGCAATACTAGAGTGCCTATTACAATACTTGCAGTTTCTAATTTTTTTTGAAATAGTAACAAGGAGATCCCTAAAAGGAAAAATCCTAATGCAGTATTAAATTGCATCGGCGCAAAAGAAGATGATATTTGAATAAGTGTAGCAGAATGAATATACCATCCGATCAGAACAATAAGCCCTAATAGAATAATAAAAACAGAAAAGACACAGATGAGATTAGATAAAATTTGGAATTTTCTCATATGTATTTATTCGATCAAGCCAGTAAGGATACTCAATAATTTAGGAGATAATGAATGATATTTCTGAAAATAATAATTTAAATTGATCATAAATATAATATTTAAAAACTTTAATTAATTTAAAGCATAATAAACCATTTGAAGAAAAGCATTGTTTATTTACCAATAATAAAATAATAAAATATGAATAATATATCTGCTAAAGAAGCACTTAATAAATTAAAAGAAGGAAATCAAAGATATGCTAATGGGAATTTACAGCATCCCCACATCTCTCCTGATTACCGGTCAACATTAACAAAAGGACAAGAACCATTCGCCATTATTCTTAGTTGTGCGGATTCTAGAGTAGTACCTGAGCTGATATTTGATCAAGGGTTAGGAGATATATTTACCGTTTTAGTAGCAGGTAACGTAGCTTCTCAATCTGTTACGGCTAGTATAGAATATGCAGTTGCCCATTTAGGCGTAAAACTTGTTATAGTGATGGGCCACGAATCTTGTGGGGCTGTCGGAGCTGCTATGAAAGGGGGAGATAACGGACCTAGTCTAAATAGCCTGTTGGGCCATATACTGCCTGCGGTGAAAATAGCCGGAGAAAAAGGGAAAAGTGATATTAATGATATTGTAAAAGAAAATGCGAAGCTTGCCGTAAAAGAACTTCATGAGCGGTCTACTATCATTGCAAATGCTACGTCGAAAGATGTTAAAGTCTTGCCCGCTTATTATTCTCTGGCCTCCGGAGAAGTGAATTTTATAGAGGAACAAAATGCTTAATAAACAGTAAATACGATTTGCAGATGCTTCGCCACGCGAAGTATAGCATTTAACTTTTTATAATTTTGTAATACCTGCGTAAGCAACTCCTTAATGTGAACATACCGCCAATTTATGATGTTTTAATTATTGGAGGAGGGCTTGCGGGTTTGACAAGCGCAGTTTTACTATCTAAATCGGGACTAAAAGTTTGTGTTGTCGAAAAGCATGAATATCCTTTTCACAGAGTGTGCGGAGAATATGTATCTAAAGAAGCGCTTCCTATTTTAAAGGCTCTACATATAGACTTATATTCCGCAGGAGCGGTAGACATTAACAAATTTACATTAACATCTTCTAAAGGCGGTCAGTTATCTGTTCCATTGGAATTAGGAGGAATAGGAATCAGCAGATATACCCTTGATTATGAACTATACAAAAAAGCAGCCTCTGCAGGCGCTATCATCATTCAAAAAACAAATGTACTTTCAATCAAAAAAGAAGTAAAGTACTTAGTATGTACTACTAATAAAGATACATATTATGCAAAAGTAGTGGTCGGTTCTTTTGGTAAAAGATCAAATATAGATACAGCACTAGATAGAACTTATATTAAAAAACGATCTCCATATATAGGCATCAAATATCATGTTACGATTGACTTGCCTGATAATGAAATTGCACTGCATAATTTTAAAGATGGATATGCAGGTATTAGTAGGATAGAGGATGGTAAATTTTGCCTCTGCGTAATGACGACTGCTGCTAATCTCAAGCAGTATGGCTCTATTGCCTCCATGGAACAGCAGGTTTTTTTTCAAAATTCTCATTTAAAATATATATATCAGAACGCCACCTTTCATTTAAAAAAACCACTTACAATTGGTGAAATTTCCTTTGCGCCAAAATCGTTGATTGAAGAAGATATTTTAATGTGTGGTGATGCATCGGGCATGATAACTCCCTTATGCGGTAACGGCATGGCAATGGCTTTTCGAGGAGCTAAGATGTTATCCGGTTTATTAATACAATATTTTAATAAACATATAAATAAGGATGAATTGTACCAAAGATATCAAAACGAGTGGAATATGGAATTCAAACATCGTCTTTGGTTAGGTAGAAATATTCAAAAGCTGTTTGGGAATGAGCAGTTAACTGACTTAACTGTGAAGTTTTTAAAACATACTCCTTTTCTTACCAAGCAAATTATTCGTCGCACGCACGGGAAACCTTTTTGAATTTATGATTTTAGATTTACGAAGTACGATTTGATGTAATATTGAATTTTCAATTGAATTGTCATGCTGAGCTTGTCGAAGCATCTTTGTTGAATTTACGAGTTGCGATTGTAAGATTTTACTATAATTTCATGAAAGTGATCAGCGTAAAATATAGTATTAAGCTATAAGATGATAATTTACTCAAAAACATAGTCGCATCATAATTGGCATTATTTTCATCATTCCATACGCGAATTGCCCAAATAAAAAAGTAACCGATCACCGGCAGCAGAAAAAGCTGAAATACTACAAATTGAACTTGATTTAAATAAAAAAAGAACCCAATGTTAGCGATAACAAAACAAATACCTGTAAAAATAAATGTCCCTTTAATACCCAATAATCGACTAAATGTCAAATCGTTACGTCTGGCATCTTCAGCGTGTTGATAGACCTGTGTGATAGGATAAGAGCCCAATAATAGAAGGCTTGTTAAAACTCCGGGGAATAAATATTGTAATTGAAAAAGTTCATTAAATGATAGGTCGTTAAATGCTAAAATGATGGCTAAGTAGCAATATACTCCTTGGAAAACAGCTACCGTTAATAAAGAAATGATCGGATATTTCTTTAATCTGATCTTATCATGGCTATATGCCTTTGATATTAATCCATACATCAGCAACAAGATAGAAAAAGTTATATTGAAATATAATCCTAGTATAACTGCAAATAAATCAAGCAGGATAGAAACCAATAGTAATTCTTTCGTTACTTTTGGAGGATACTTTAATCCACCTATACTGTTTTCGTCTTTATCAAAATAACTGTTAAAAGCATTACTGGCAGGATATAAAAGTAGATGAAGAATAATAAAAATTAATAGGTAATCAATCCAGCGAAAAGGAATAGATTGACTCGCTGCAAAGCAAAATATAGGCATTAAAAAAATAGAAAAAGGTATTCTTAAATGTAGAATCGTTGATTTTGAGATCATAATAAATAAAGATAGAATTATTTTAAATGGACACCTCATATATTACTAAAATAGGTACTGCTAATCCGGCACATAAAATTGACCAGCGAGATGTCTTACGTTTTATGCAAAATAATTTAGGGTTAAATGAGCGAGAAACTAGAAAATTAAATATTATATATGGTGCATCAGCTATTGATTACCGATATAGTGTTAT
Source organism: Chitinophagales bacterium (assembly GCA_965213575.1). Classification (GTDB taxonomy): domain Bacteria; phylum Bacteroidota; class Bacteroidia; order Chitinophagales; family JAUHXS01; genus JAUHXS01. The sequence continues at coordinate 37,625 of CBDBZN010000039.1, forward strand.
TAAGGATTACGGAACAGAAAAGAATGATTTTGATTTCTTTCCTTCAGGTGAAGCGTTAGAGCCATTTCCAACCATTGAACAAAGAATGGGATTATTCGAAAAATTTGCTCTGGATCTGTCTGCGGAAGCAGTTAATAATTGTATAACGCAGGATCAAATACCAAACATTACTCATTTAATCACTGTTAGTTGCACGGGTATGTATGCGCCGGGATTAGATATTCAATTAGTAGAAAAATTGAATTTAAATACTGATGTTGAGAGAACTTGTATCAACTTTATGGGTTGCTATGCTGCCTTTAATGCACTTAAATTAGCAGATAAAATATGCAGATTAGAGAAGAAAGCAAAAGTATTGATCGTAGATATAGAGTTATGTACTCTTCACTTCCAAAAAAAACATATGGATGACCATTACATTGCCAATGCCATTTTTGGTGATGGAGCAGCTGCTGTATTAGTAGAGCCGAAACCTAATGAAGCTGATTGCAGTATTGGTTTAAATTATTTCTTCAGCGATTTAATACTAGAAGGCAAAACGGATATGGCTTGGTACATCAGAGACTTTGGTTTTGAAATGAAACTTTCTACTTATGTACCTAAGCTTCTTAAAAGCGATCTCCGCCCTGCAATTAATAAATTGTTTGAAAGAGCTGAGATAGAATCCCAAGAAATCACACAATATGCGGTACATCCGGGAGGAAAACGTATTTTAGAAGCGGTTGCTGCCAGCTTTGAGATAGACAAAAGTGAACTGCATAATTCTTATGAAGTTTTAAAAGATTATGGCAATATGTCTTCTGTAACTATATTGTTTGTGTTAAAAAGATTAATGGAACAGCTTACTGTTGCCAATCATGGAGAAAGCATCTTAGCTATTGGCTTAGGGCCGGGAATCACATTAGAATCCGGAATATTTAGCGTGCATCATGTTTAAAACACGTTCGACTCAAAAAGAACTGATGGATGATTTTAACTTATCGGGAGGTGAGTTGACAAAGAATTTGGATGAAATCGCGATAATTAACAAATATTTAGGCGGACATTCGGTAACCATAAGCGGCCTAAAAAAACTTTTAAAAGATCAAAATTATACACATACTATAGTAGATATAGGATCCGGTGGTGGTGACGGGCTAAGAAATATCGCTCAATGGGGAAGGAAACATGGCTATAAATTTAATTTAATAGGCATAGATGCGAATCCATTTATGATCCAATATGCACGAGAAAGATCTGCTCATTTTCCGGAAATTACTTATCAACAACTGGAGGTTTTTTCTAATAAATTTGAACAACTCAATTTTGATATAGCAATTTGTAGTTTATTTTGCCATCATTTTACCAATAGCGAATTAGTCATACTTTTTAAAAAAATAATTTTACGAGCTAAAATTGGGATGATTATTAATGATATTCATCGGCATCCGCTAGCTTATTACAGTATTAAATTATTAACCGGTTTATTTAATGGTTCTGCCTTGGTGCAGCATGATGCACCACTTTCTGTATTAAGGGCTTTTACAAAAAAAGATTTGCAAGACATGCTACAACATGTCGGAGTTAAATATTATGAGGTAACCTGGAAATGGGCTTTTCGTTGGCAGGTGGTGGTGAAAAAATAAGTTTATAATTTACTGGATTAATTAAGCAATTAACATTTAAAACTAAATATTAAAAAATTTCCAGATCGTACCTCGTAATCTAAAATTGCAAATCCAACAGATGCTTCGACAAGCTCAGTATGAACTTTTCAAGCTACCTGACTGTTAAAAAGAACACAATTCAATCCATATTATGAGAAAAACATTTACAATATTATTAGTTGTTGTTATTGCTTCAACTACTTTTGCTCAAGTGCCTCAAAAGGTGGTGGTAGAACATTTTACCAATACTCGTTGTAGTTTTTGCGCTAGTCGAAATCCTGGATTTTACACAAATATTAATAACTTCCCGGAGGTCATACATTTATCTATTCACCCAAGTTCACCTTATTCAAATTGTCTTTTTAATATGCATAATGTAAGTGAGAATGACGGAAGGACTAATTATTATGGCGTGTATGGCGACGGTACACCAAGACTCGTTATTCAAGGGAATGTAATATCCGGAGGGGCAGACTATAGTGATTCTACATTATTTACGGATGCGCTCGGACAAACCAGCCCTGCGAGCATTAAGATAACTTCTAATATGATAGGAAATGATTCTGTTGCTATTATGGTAAATATAAAAACAGAAGCTACACACCCTCAAAACACTTTAAGTCTTTTCGCTGCGATAGCAGAAGATACGATAGATTACAGTGCACCGAATGGTGAAAAATTTCATTATGATGTTTTTAGGCAATCATTATTTAATGTTACCGGAAATAGTTTTGTACTGCCTGCTACAATTGGTGATTCTATATTATTCACAGCTACGGTTGCAATTAATAGTGAATGGAATCCAGATGCTTTAGAAGCTATTGTAATGGTGCAAGATTCAATCTCAAAGGAAGTTTTACAAGCTGAAAAATATGCTATCCCAATGATTGCTGATACTAGTGGTGGCGGTACAACAACGACATTTATACAAAATAAAAATAGTCATTCGATTACTATTTATCCCAATCCCGTTAAAAACGTACTTCATATTAATATGTTAGATATTGTAAATGCAACAGTCAATGTATATAATATATTAGGAGAAGTAGTGATAACACCCACTACATTAGAAACTCATTTAGATGTGTCCGGTTTAAAAGCCGGAATATATTTTGTGCAGATTATTGATGAACAAAATAAATATTTTATTGAAAAGTTTACTAAAAGATAAATTACCAATTCTTTCCTTCTAGCATAGGTACAAATTGAAAAGCCCCATGGTCTTCTATTTCCGTTTCCGTTTCTGAGATTTTAATCACTTTTTTCATTCGTTGAGCTTTGCCCTCATTGACAGGAATAACTAGAATGCCGCCAACTTTTAACTGGTCAAGTAGCGGCTGAGGGATAAAAGGGGCGGCAGCGGTGACAATAGCTTTATCATAAGGAGCATATGATGGGAGGCCTAAATAACCATCTCCGAAGAAAAACTTGATATTTCTATAACCTGTTTTATCAATTGTTTTCTTTACTTTGTCATGCAACTTTTTTTGACGCTCAATAGTATATACTCTTGCTCCTAATTCTGCTAAAACACACGCTTGATAGCCCGACCCTGTGCCGATTTCTAACACTTTCTCATTCCTGTTTATTTCTAAAAGTTCTGTTTGGCGGGCTACCGTATAAGGTTGAGAAATGGTTTGCCCTTCTCCAATTTGAAATGCTTGATCGGTATAAGCCGCTTCAATAAAAGCTTTGTCTAAAAAGAAGTGCCGGGGAACAGCTGCAAGGGCGCTTAATATTAATTCCGACTGAATGCCTTTTTCTCTTAATTCTTTTACTAAATTTTTTCGTAGTCCTTTGTGTCTAAAAGTATCAATCATTTATAATAAGTTTTATATGATATTGCATTTGATCATTTATTCAGCTTTATCTTAGACAATAGAAAAATAGTAAGTATGAGAAAGAAGATAATAAATTTCAATACTAAATTTCCTAGCTGATAAAATATCTTAACTTTGCAGTATAAGAATAGTATGTAAAATTACTATTTGTTAAACAAAATATATACTATGTCGATAATTAAATTTGGTACAGATGGCTGGAGGGCAATTATTGCCGATACTTATACCGTAGCAAATCTTAAAAGAGTTACACAAGCAACAGCCGATTGGCTTACATCTAAAAAAGCCAAACCTAAAGTTGTGATCGGCTATGATTGCAGGTTTGGAGGACCGATGTTTCAAGAAGTAGTAGTAGAATTGCTTAATCAAAATGGCATTCAATGTGTGATATCCGATAAGTTCAGTTCTACTCCAATGGTGTCTTTAGCTACTAAATTGCTAAATGCGGATATTGGTATCGTAATTACTGCCAGTCATAATCCACCTTCTTATAATGGCTATAAATTAAAAGGTAATTATGGTGGGCCTTCTTTACCGGATGTCATTTCAGAGATTGAAAATTTAATACCGAAAACAGTGGATGCAGTTAAAGATATTAAAATTGATGGAGAAGAATTGATTGAATACAGAGATTTAGAACAACTATATTATGATCATGCATTAGCGAAGTTTGATTTGCATAAAATTGCTTCCAGTGATATTGGCGTAGCTTATGATGCTATGTATGGGGCCGGTCAAAGTATTGCTAAGAGGTTGTTTAATGACAAGTCTACTTTTCTACATGCCACATACAATCCATCTTTTATGGGACAAGCCCCGGAGCCACTTCATAAGAATTTAACAGAATTATCAGAATTAATCAAAAATGATGATCAGTTATCATTTGGTTTTGCAACAGATGGTGATGCTGATAGAATAGGCGTGTATGATGAAAATGGCCGGTTTATTGATTCTCACCATGTGATTTTATTGTTGGCCTATTACCTACATAAATTTAAAGGTATGACAGGTAAAGTAGTAATTTCCTTCTCCTGTTCTAACAAGATTAAGAAGTTATGCGAAAAGTTCGATTTGCCTTACGAAATTACAAAGATTGGCTTTAAATACATTTGCGGGCATATGGTTGAGGAAGATGTGTTAATTGGTGGAGAAGAATCCGGCGGAATAGCAGTGAAAGGCCATATACCTGAAAGAGATGGGATATGGAATGCCTTATTGTTGATGGAATTTATGGCAGAAACCGGTAAAACTATTAGTGAATTGATTAACGAAATATATGATATAGTCGGGCCTTTCTCTTTTGAACGAAATGACCTTCATATAGAAGAAGCCCTTAAGCAAAAAATAATAGCTGATTGCAAAAATGGGGTATATCATTCATTCGGTAATTTCAAAGTAAAGAGAACCGAGCAAACAGACGGCTATAAATTTTTCTTTGAAGATGAAAGTTGGGTAATGATCCGTCCTTCAGGCACTGAGCCGGTTCTTAGAGTATATGCAGAAGCGGAAACAAAAGAAAAGGTAGCGCAAATTTTAGAAGCTGCTAAACAGGTATTGTTGGAGAAAGAAGTTGTGTGAGATGTTCTGTTTAAATTATCTCATCGCTCACTCCAATCTTCTACTAAAGCTTTAATTTCGGAAGGAGAGAGGGCAGATTGATCAAACTTGCCCATCGCAGATCGTTGCCGAAAGGCTTCATAAAGTGATACAGCACAAGCTACTGAAATATTTAAGCTTTGTATCATGCCTACTTGCGGAATAATGAAATTTTCATCACAGTAATTTAACATCTCTTCTGAAATGCCATCTTTTTCATTGCCAAACACTAAGGCTACAGAATCGTTTAAGTCTAATTCATACAAACTCTTAGATTCGCCTTGTAAATAGGTACCCAAGGTTCTGGTATATTTACTTTTAACTACTTCCATGCATGTCTTAACATCATCATAAAAATGTAGGTCCAGCCATTTTTTTTGCACTGGCTGAGCTTCTTTTTCCAAGCTTTTCTTTTTCTAGAATGCGATTAGTAATTATGTATACTTCTTTTACACCGGTTGCATCACAACTTCTCAACACAGCTGAAATATTATGAGGATCATCTACATTTTCTAAAACAACAGTTAAGTCAAGTTGTTTTTTTTTCTATCACGGCATAAATTTTCTTTGCTCTTTCAGGTGTCACAATTAAAGATTGAGGTTAAAAATGTATAACTTCGAGGTGGATAAATTACTTTAAAAGTAGAAAAATACTTTCATTATGTTAAAAAAAATATTAATCGGACTAGGAATTTTTATCGCATTAATAATTGTAGCAGCAATTGCTGTTCCCATAATTTTCAAAGATGATATTGCAGCAGTAGTTAAAAAAGAAACAAACAAAGCGGTCAACGCTAAAGTTGATTTTGGTGAGTTTGAATTATCTATTTTAAGAAGTTTTCCTAATTTTTATTTTCAGATTAATGATGTATTAGTAGAAAATAAAGCTCCCTTTGAAGGAACAACCCTTGCACAAATTAAATCTTTCGATTTTACAGTCGACTTAATAAGTATTCTTAAAGGAAATATAAAAGTAATTGGCGTCAACATTGTTGAGCCTATTGCACATGTTAAAGTTCTAAAAGATGGAACAGCTAACTGGGATGTTGCTTTAAAGACAGATAGCGTGGCAACTGATACGTCTGCAGCGGCTACAGAGTTTGAAGTAGCTTTACAGAAATTTACCATTAAAGATGGTAATATTATTTATGATGATGCATCTTTGCCGCTTTATACAGAGATAAAAAACCTTGATTACACTATGAAAGGTGATTTTACGCAAAGCGTATTTGATCTGGATAATGAGATGGAAATAGAAGCGCTCACCTTAATATTTGATGATGTAAAATATTTAAATAATGTGCATAGTACATTCGATGCTAAGCTGAAAGTAAATTTAGATAGTGCTAAATATGAGTTTGATGAAAATGAACTGACTGTAAATGCATTAGCATTAAAATTTAACGGCTGGGTCACCATGCCTAATGAAGATATTAACATGGATGTGAATTTTGAAACAAATAAACCATCTATTGCAACCGTATTATCACTAGTTCCGGGCGTGTATACAAAGGATATTAACGATGTAAAAGCCAGTGGTGAGATGGGATTAGCAGGTTATGCAAAAGGTACTTTTAATGAAACTACTTATCCGGCATTTGGCATCAATATGTTTGTAGATAATGGGAAGGTTCAATACCCTGACCTGCCGACAGCAATCAATAATATTAACTTAAACTTATTAGTGAATAATCCGGGAGGTGACTTAAATAACATGGTGGTAGAAATGCCTAAGATGCATTTTGAATTAGGCCAAGAACCTTTCGATATGACTTTATTTTTAAAAACACCTATTGTTGATCCTTTTATAGATATGACAGCTAAAGGAAATATTAATTTAGGCCGTTTCCAAGAAGCTATACCGTTAGAAGATGTGGAAGGAATGAGTGGGAATATTGATGTAGACATTAAGGCAAAAGGGAATTACTCAAGTATTGAAAAAGAACAGTATCAAGATTTTATGTTAGCCGGTATCCTTGGTGTAAAAGACTTAAACTATAAAGCAACTGATTTACCTAATGTCAAGGTTAACAATATGCAGATGTCATTTAATCCTAAAACTGTTGTAGTTAGCGATTTGAATATGATATTAGGACAAAAAAGTGATGTTATAGCAAATGGTACTATAAATAATATGGTTGCCTATGTTTTAGTAGACAGCACACTGTCAGGGAGCATGAATGTTGCTTCCAATTATTTTAATGCAAATGAATGGATAGCAGCCGAAGAAGCTCCGGCTGGAGGACAATCTACTAACAATGAAGTAGCGGAACCATTAACTGTTTTTGAAGTACCAAGTGGTATTAATTTTGTTTTAAATGCCGACATGCAAAATGTACTTTACGACAATATGGAACTATCTAATATTAAAGGAACAGTTGTGGTTAAAAACGAAGAAGTTAAAATTAATCAGACAACATTAAACCTTTTGGGAGGAGATATAGCAATGGCTGGCTTGTACAGTACGAACACAGAGGAGCGTAAGAAGCAACCTTATTTTGATTTTGATATGAGCTTATTAAATATGGACATTCAAAAAAGTTTTACCACCTTTAATACGGTACAACTTTTAGCTCCTGTTGCAAAAGCATCAGAAGGTACTTTTAATACAAAATTGAAAATTGAAGGTAATTTAGGAGAAGATATGCTTCCGGTTTATCCAACCTTATTTGGAATAGGAGATTGCTGGTTAAAAATTTAGTGATAAGAGGTTTACCTATTACTGATAAAATTGGGGATGCGTTGAAATATGAAGATATTAAACGTTTAGCGGCTGATAAGTTTGATATGAATTTTAAAATAGAAGAAGGAAGATTAGTGGTAGAACCTTTTGACTTAACAGCAGCAGGCATCAAAATGGATATCGCCGGCTCAAATGGCATAGACCAAACTATAAACTATAAGATAGATGCCACCTTACCTAAATCAAAAATAGGAAATTCAGTTAACCAAGCAGCATCCAACGTGTTAAGTTCACTCGGGCTAAGTGGTGAAAACAATCTTGGCGAAAGCATCAGCTTAGGGATTAATGTTACCGGCACCTTT